>NZ_ABIZ01000001.1:6323736-6956109 GCF_000172155.1 Verrucomicrobium spinosum DSM 4136 = JCM 18804
GGAATGGATTCCCGCAGGCACACCCGTGGTAACCCTGCTGCCACCGGCGAACGTGAAAATCCGCTTCTATGTGCCGGAGACTCAGCTGGCCCGCCTCACCAAGGGGGCCAGCGTGGCGATCCACATGGACGGTTCCGCCCCCGTGCAGGCGACGATCAGCTTCATCTCCAACCAGGCGGAATACACCCCTCCAGTGATCTACAGCCGGGAGACGCGGGAGAAGCTCGTCTTTCTGTGCGAAGCCCGTCCGCAGGCTGCGGATGCCCCGAGACTGCACCCCGGTCAGCCGGTGGAAGTGCATCTCCCTTAGGAAACAACCCAAACATCGCGACCATGAGTGCCGTCATCGATGTCCGACACCTCACCAAGGCCTTCGACGGGCGGAAGGTGGTGGATGATTTCTCCATACGGGTGGAGGGAGGCCGCATCCACGGCTTCCTGGGCCCCAATGGCAGTGGCAAGACGACGACGATCCGCATGCTGTGCGGGCTGCTGACTCCGGATGCAGGAGAAGGCACCTGCCTGGATTACGACATCCGCACCCAGACTGCCGAGATTAAAAAACACGTCGGCTACATGACCCAGAAGTTCAGTCTCTACGAGGATCTGAGCATCTCGGAGAACCTCGACTTCATCGCCCGCATCTATGCCGTTCCCCGGAGAAAAGAGGTGGTGGCAAAGACTTTGGAGCGTCTCGGCCTGGCGACCCGCAGCCGGCAGCTCGCCGGGTCCCTCTCCGGCGGTTGGAAGCAGCGCCTGGCGCTCGCCGCATGTTTGCTCCACGAACCCAAGCTGCTTTTGCTGGACGAGCCCACCGCAGGCGTGGACCCCAAGGCCCGACGGGACTTCTGGGAGAACATCCACCAACTCGCTGCGGAGGGCATGACAGTGCTGGTCAGCACCCACTACATGGATGAGGCCGAGCAGTGCCATGAGCTGGTGTACATGGCCTATGGCAGGAAGGTGGTGGAAGGCACCGCTAGAGAGGTCGTGGACCGCTCCGGACTGGACATCTGGGAGGTGTCCGGCCCGGACCTTCCCAAGCTCTCCCGTGAACTCAGGCAGCTGTCCGAAGTGGAAATGGTGGTGCCCTTTGGCCTCACCCTCCACGTGAGCGGGCGCAACCATAGTGCCCTGGAGCAAGCTCTAACCCCCTTCCGCCAGCGTCCGGGCCTGGCCTGTCGCCGCATCAAGCCCGGTTTGGAGGATGTGTTCATCAGCCTGATGGACAAGAGCGTGGATAATTTTGGTTAGGGGTTAGATGTTGTGAGTTAGACGTTAGATGCCCCAGGCAACCCCAAATCAGACTCCACCCACACCTCATAACTCTTAACCTCTAAACCATAACTCTTCACCTCCATGAGTCACCGCTTCTCCCTCACCAGGGTTCGGGCCATCCTAGTCAAGGAGTTCATCCAGGTCCGCCGGGACCGGCTCACGTTTGCGATGATGATCGGCGTGCCGCTCTTGCAACTGCTGCTCTTTGGGTACGCGATCAACTCCGACCCCAAACAACTGCCCACAGCAGTGGTCTGCGCCGATCCCGGGCCCTTTGCGCGGAGCATGGTGAGTGCACTGGAGAACTCCGCGTACTTTGAAGTGACCCACAAGCCCGCCAGCGAGGACGAGGGTGACCGGCTGCTGGCGCTTGGCGAGGTGCAGTTCCTTCTGGTGATCCCCGCTGGCTTTGACCGCAGCTTGCAACGCGGTGAGCGCCCCAACGTCCTGCTCGCTGCAGACGCCACGGACCCTTCGGCGACCGGGAACGCCCTTAGCGTGATCAGCACCCTGGGCCGCCAGTCCATCAACCGGGAGTTGACCGGACCACTGGCGTCACTAAAGACCAGTGAGGACCCTTTTGAGGTACGCGTGCAGCGGCGCTACAATCCCGAGGGGCTGACGAGTTACAACATCGTACCCGGCCTCATGGGCGTGATTCTCACCATGACCATGATCATGATGACCGCGCTCTCCGTCACCCGCGAGCGGGAAAAGGGCACCATGGAAAATCTGCTGGCCACTCCCGCTCGCCCGCTGGAGGTCATGGTGGGAAAGATCATCCCTTATGTGGTCATTGGCTACGTGCAGGTGGGCGTCATCCTGATCGCCGCCAAGGTGCTTTTTCAGGTACCCATGCTGGGATCACTTGCCCTGCTGGCAGGTGCGGCAGGTCTCTTCATCGTCGCCTGCCTGGCCGTCGGGTTCACGTTCTCCACCCTGGCGAAAAGTCAGTTGCAGGCCATGCAGATGACCATGTTCTTTTTTCTGCCGAACATGCTTCTCTCAGGATTCATGTTCCCTTTCCGCGGCATGCCGGAGTGGGCACAGAACGTCGGCAGCATCTTCCCGCTCACCCACTTTCTCCGCATCGTCCGCGGCATCCTGCTCAAGGACAACACCCTGTATGAAGTCCTGCCCCACGTCTGGCCCATCCTTGCCTTTGTGCTGGTCGTCTCCTCCCTGGCGCTCAAGCGCTACAAGATGACGCTGGATTGATCAGGGCACAAAAGAAAGCGCCCAGCTGCAACCGAAGTCACAGCCGGGCGAGAATCTCACATGACAGATGCAGAAATCAAAGTTCCGCGATGAACTGGCGGACATCTTCCTTGCTTCTGCCAAGTCGTTTTTGAAGTCGGCCAAGAAGTTCGTCTTCTTTGCCTTCTTCAAACTTGAGGTCGTCGTCAGTCAGCTGACCATATTTCTGTTTCAGCTTGCCTTTGACCTCGTTCCAAGTGCCTTTCATTTGTAGCGTTGTCATGCCTCTGATTCGCGACATGGTGACGGCGTGGATGTCTCATGATTTTCAGGAAGAGCAAGTCTGCGGCAACCGTCCCCATCCAGTCACGCGATGGATGATTGAAGGGTGCAACCTTTTCCCGCCATCATGCCGACGCCCGCATCCAATCCCAAACCCGAGGAGCATCGCGAGCCGGGCATTTCCCTGCGGCAACAAGCCGCAGCCTGGTGGAAAAGACTCCGCCTCGTCAAAATCACCCTTCATCAGTGGCGACTAGCAGCCTTTCTGGTTGCCGCGTTGTTGCTGGTCTCGTGGTTGTACCGGCAGATTGATGTCGCGGGGCTACACGACCGCGCTGCCCACATCAGTGGGCCAGTGGTGTTTATCCTGATGACCGTGCTGCCACTGCTGGGATTCCCCGTGAGTGTGCTTCACGCGGTGGCGGGTCTCCGTTTCGGGCTGGGCTGGGGATTCGTTCTGGTAGCGGTTTCCATCTTACTACAGCTGCTTGCTGCACATCGCATCGTTGGCCTCGCCCCGAACTTCTTTGCCCGTCGGTTGAACGCCCTGCGCCGTCGTTTGCCGGATGCGGCGCATCAGCCTCTCACCATCTTCACCATGCTGCTGCCTGGTGCTCCCTATTCCGCACAGATCTATGTGCTGCCTCTGGTGGGGGTGCCGTTGAACATCTATCTGACGTGGAGTCTGCCCATCAATGTCGCCCGCAGCATTGTCGGTGTTGCGTTCGGCGAATTCAGCGACCGGCTGAGCCCGCTAACCGTCAGCCTGTTCCTGCTCTATGGCGTCATCATCATGGCTCTTTCGGCATGGTCGTTTCAGCGGCTGCGGAAGAAGATAGCCGCAGGTCGGCCACCAGCGGAAGATGATCCGAAGCCACCCGTGTGACTTGAGTGCGAGGAACGCGCAGCTTCTCCACCGTGAAGTGCGAGGAAATGAAGACGTGATCCAGCCGGATGAAGGGCTGTAGAGAGCTGAAGGTGTTCACCGGACGCCACCCCTTCGTGATGCTCTGCACATCCCGCAGAGCGGTGATCGCCAGTTTGTAGCCAGGGCTCCCCACCCCAAAGTTGAAGTCACCACAGAGCACGACCGGCTCCGTTTCCACCACAGGGCCGAGCCAATCCGGCCCCAGCAGGGACAGCATCTGGGCGACTCGCTCCCTGCTGCTGAGCCCAAGATGCGTGGCCACCATATTCACCACCTGTCCCTCCAGCGTCGTCCTCACCCAGATGGCGGACCGCGGCTCTGGCCACCAGTTTCCCGGATCGGCAGGGAGCAGCCCGGTCTTCACCACCTCCACCGGGCGACGACTCAGCAAGGCATGGCCATAGCGCTCCGCGGCGCGGGTAACCGTGGGACAAAACACCACCTCGTACCCCGTCAGCTCTGCCACCCTCGTGGCCTGGTCCTCCCCCCGAGAGCGTGATCGCCCATGCTCCAGCTCCTGCACTGCCACCAGATCAGGGGAGTAGTGGTTGATCACCCGGGCGATGCGTCGCGGCGAGACGCGTCCATCCATGCCGATGCAACTGTGGGCGTTGTAACTCATCACCCTGAGAACGGGTCCCTCCCCTACATCCGCATGGGGTTCGAGGTCACTATCACGTCCCAGATGATGCAGGGCGGCTGCCCGGAGTCGGTCCGGGCGGACAAAACCTGCTCCTCCCACAAGGCCGCGAGTGGCAGGCGGCACAAGCAGGAAGCCCTGCGTCTCCTCCGACCCCGCCCCGGCATGCGACCCGCGCTCCGCCGCAAAGGTCCAGCTCCGGTCCTCTGGCCCCCACCCCAACAGGACGAGGTCGCCTGAATTGGGGTTGTTGCTAAGCGTGGCCAGATCCTTCGCCAGCACCTCCCGCATGCTCTCTGGATGCCGGGCAAACAATCCCACGGCCCCGTCTGGCACTGAAGCCTCCCCGCCCGCGTGAAACCAGGTGATGCCGCCTTCCCGTTGTTTCATCAACACCCCCGGCACCTGTTTTTCCTGAACCAGCTGTCTGGCCAGGCGGATGCGCTCCTCGTCCTCCACGGGCCGGTTGAAATAGACATGCCCCACCGGTCCCACAGCCACCACGGAGAATCCCCGCCTCGCCTCGCCCTCAGCCACGGAAGCATCCTGATGGGAGCGCCGCTTTTGCGCCTGGGTATTGCACGAGGGATTGGACGTCACCGTGGCGTCACTATGGCGTGCCGTGGGCGGATCCACCCCCAGGCAGTCTGCAATCACCGCCTCAATGCCGCCTTTGACTTCCGTGGCAAAGGAGCGAGACCTCTCCTGCCCGTGATCGGAGAAGATCCACACCTGGTAATCCCGCCGGCGGGAGCGATGGGCGGCGCGATAGAGATTCTTGATGGCGCGGTCGATGCCCTTCAGCGACCAGTGGGCGAAGTGCGAACCCGGCCCGCGGCGATGGGCAAGCTCGTCGTAGCCCAGGAAGTTCAGGTGCACCACGGGAAGCCCGCGTGTGACATCCACCTTCCCGCCGATGGTCACCACCTCGCGCAGCCCGATGCCGATGAAGGTGCGCGAAAGCACCATCGACATCTCACGCCCCCAACCGTGCCCTTTGATCACTCCCAGGAGGGCCAGCGGCACTGCGATCACCAGCTCCAGCAACAAGAGTCCCAGGATGCGCAGGACAGCAGGGACGTTCAGCACCGCGAACACCAGCATGTTGCGAAACTTGCCTGACCGCCACATGTCCCCCAGACCATTGCTCGCCGCGCAGAAGTGGCTCTCCTCCAGGTCTGCGCCACCGGAGTAGATGTTGGACCATGAACTGCCTCCTTTGAGCAGGCCTTCGGCACGCGCTTGAAATTCCGCCTCAAACTTCTTCGCCCACTCGGAGCAGAACATCATCCCGGTCTCCCCAGTGGACCGATCCCGGAAGCTGAAGGCCGGCACCCCAGCGTGCACGCCGTAGTAAAGCTCCGCCTGCACCGCCGGGGTCGTGCTGGGCAGGCCGGAGTAGAAGGTGGTGAGATGATACTCGCTACGATCCACCAGCCGCTTCAAAAAAGGCATGCGCCCCTTTTTCAATGCGGCCTCCAGCTGATGACGGGCCAACCCGTCGATCTGGATCAGCAGGAGCCCGGGCTCCTCCCCCGTGTCTTCGGAGGCCCTAAGCCCCAGATGGCGGATGGCCCACTCACTGCGGCTCACGCGGCGACGGAGCCGGTGGAAGAAGGATTCTATGCGGTCAAACATCTTGGAAGGTGTCTTTCTTCAAACCCAACGAGTCATTTCCTCATACCATCAGCGCACTGACTACGGCATCTGCCCGTTCCGTAATGAGCCGCCACTCCACGCCGAGACGCTCCACCAGGGTGCCCCAGGGGCTTTGTTCGATCTCCTTGCGCTGACGCAGGGTCCCGCGTCTCACCTCCGCATAGAAGTCCAGCGCCATCTTGGCGCATCGCTCTTTCGAGAAGACATTGGCGGTCTCGCGGGCAGCCATGGCGCAGGTCTCGCGCATTGCCGGGTCGTCATGCAACTGCGTCAGAGCCTTGGCAAATGTCTGGACCTCTGCATCAGCAGGGAGCTGAATTCCATTCACCCCATCTTTCAAGACTTCCCTGGCTCCCGGAGCATCCAACGCCACCACGGGCAATCCTGCGGCCATGGCCTCTGCAAGCACGAGCCCCTGAGTTTCACTCATCGAGGCGAACGCGAACACATCCATGGCATGATACGCGGCCGCCAGCCTTGGGCCCGTCAATTTGCCCGCCAGATGGAGCCGGTCTGCCACTCCCTCCCGGGTGAGCGCGGCCCGCACTGTCTCCTCCGCAGGGCCGCTGCCCACCACCAGGAATCTGGCCCCCGGATTGATCTTCAGGAAGATCCCCACGGCTCCGGCCAGGTACTCCAGATTCTTTTCCGCAGCGAGCCGGCCCAGGTGGCCCACCACAAAGGCATCATCCGGGATCTTCAGTTTTTTCCTCATCCCCCGACCGTCCCCTGAGGAGAAGGCCTTGATATCTATACCGGTGGGAACCACCTTGACCGGCGACTCCACCCCACGCTCCTTGATCATCGTAGCAATGCTCTCGCTGGGAGCAATCACGCCGTCACAGAGATTGGCAAACTGGGTGGACAGATTGACCGCGACCTCGCGAAATGCTGGCGAATCAAACGGCACATAGTGGGTGTAGTCCTCGTACCGCGTGTGGTGGGTGAAGACGACCGGCACGTTCTTGCTGGCTCCCACCCGGAGTGCGGTGGCCCCAAGCAGGAATGGGTGGTGGGCATGGATGATGTCGGCCTGAAATGAGTCCAACCGCTCATTGAGGGCTCCTGCCATGGGCAGACAGACGGAAAAATCGCTTCCGTTGAAGTTCTGGATCGCCGGCACCCGCTCCACGTAGGACTCGTACCGCTTCGGTGGGGGCCGCCCCTCAAATGTAGGCGCCACCACCAGCACCTTGTGGCGCTGTTTCCGGTATTCCTCCGCAAAGGTGCTCACCGAGCGGGCCACCCCGCCCACAAGGGGGAGGTAGGTGTTGGTCATCATGCAAATATTCATCTGAAGTCTCTCCTGCGTATCGCATCAGACTGCCAGTCACGTGGCTTTTCCGTTACCAAGCTCAAGTTGATACCCGCAGCAGAAGAGGCACTTGCGTAGCTCCGAAAAAACCAACCTCCCTCATGACACTTTGCACCAGCCTCGTTCCTGCCGCGACATCGCTCTCTTCCTCCAAGCGCTCCCCCCTTCCTATCCTTTTTGCCGGGGGCCAGCTTCCAGTCTGGATTGGAGGCTACATTCCCGCGGGAAGAACGTTCGAGTCCCTGCTCGTGGGAGTGTGGGAACGCAAGGGCCTGCGCTACATTGGCTGCCTTCAAAAAAAGTGGAGCGAGCGCGAAAAGGCGGAAATCCTGGCGCAGATTGAGGAGATTCCCCTCAACCGCTGCCCTTTTCACAACCTCGAATCAGGCTCCGCCATCTTTCCAAAAGGCACGTCGCCACGCTGGCTCTTTCCCTCACTGAAGCTGACGGCCAAAGCAGAGGATCTGACGCCGGCCAACACTCAAGACCAGCCTGACCTCGCCCCTTTTCTCACAGCCTGATACGCCTTCTCATTGGGCGGTGATTTCCCTCCATCCATGGCGGGAGCACCACCCGATTCAGTGGGGGTATTCTCATCCTCACGGCTATGAAAACTGATTTTGACGAGTTCAAAGCGGCATTCGATTCCTACCTCGACCTGTGTGAAGAGCCTGTCGAGGGCATCCTCTTTCTGCGATACGAAGATCTGGAGGCAGCCAGCCATCTCCACACCATCCAGGATGAAGGTTTCACCCCGATCGTCGCCCTACAGGATCACATCGACACGCTGACAGACTGCCAGAACTACGCGGTGGAGCATGGCGTCACATCCACCTACATTTTTTTTAAATCGCACTCCTATCAACAGTGGCTGAATGCCCGCGAGTGGGTGGACAGCCCCGCCCATCGCGCCCAATGGGCTCAGGAGCAAGTCGATGTGGAGATCGTCCCGCACGCCTCCCGTGGCATCATCTGGTTCTACAGCACCGGGGTGCCGGTCCGTCAACTCGTGGATGTGCTTGAGTAGGCGGGCAGTTCAATGGGAGGCTTCGCCCTGGTCCGTAGGATTGGGCTGGCCTGTCTCCTTCATCTCCTCATACGCCTTTTCCCGGTCCTGACCGGTCACAGTCTCGCGTCCGTCGCGTTTTGCGATTTCTGCCGCACGCAGTTCCAGCTTGTCCGCACTGGCGGGTTGGGGCGGATCTTCTTGGGTCACAGCAGGTTTTGTCTTCATGTAAAGGGAGCTTTCCTAAGGCATCGGCTCCCACCTTCACCTCGGCCGCATTGGCTGGAGCATCGATTCTGGGCCAATCTGCCGCTACCCAGCCGGTAGCCCTCGATGACGGCTCAAGAGTTTCTGAATAGCACTCTCATTTGCCTACGATCACCCATCGGACACTTTGCGATAAACGATCATGCAGGTCTTGTCTTCAGGCGTGGCGATTAGCGGATTGGTACTGGTGGTGGATGATCAGGTCCGGAACCTCCAAATGGTGACCAATCTGCTCACGCATCGTGGATTTGAGGTCATTACCGCCTCGGGAGGCCGGGAGGCCCTGAACTGCCTCGCGACCAAGATCCCCGACCTCATTCTTCTGGATGTGATCATGCCGGAGATGGACGGCTTTGAAGTATGCCGTCAGATCAAGAGCAACCGGGCTACAAGCCATGTCCCTGTGGTGTTCCTCTCGGGCAGTGCCGATCAGTCTTCCATTGTACGCGGATTTGAAACTGGGGGTGTGGACTACATCGCCAAACCGTTTAACAAAGCCGAGTTGCTTGCCCGCGTGCTCACGCATGTGCAACTGGTGCAGGCCCAGCGCCGTCATGAGGCGCATCTTATGGAGCACAATCGCACACTCGGCATGATCGCAGAGGAGTGGCATCAGCCTCTCCAGCACATTGCCCTGCTGACAAAAAAAATCGCTGGACTCCATCGCCCGGGGGAGACATCGCTGGCCATGGAGGCGAACGCCCAGGTGGAATCCATGCTCACCTCCGTAGAACGCTTTCTGCACAAGCAATCGCGGGAGCAGGCAGGTCTTCATGACTCTTCCGCCAACACGGAACAAATCACCTCGAACCTGGAGACCCTGGCCGGCCGCTGGTATCTCACAGCCAAGCGCAAATGTGTGGACATGCGCATCACCAGCCCTTCGCAGGAGCCGCTGGTAGCGGCCTCCCCTTTCGCAGTGAGACAGATTGTAGATGCCCTCCTCTCCAATGCCATCCATCACACCCCCAGAGACGGCATGATCCAGGTAACCATCAACCGCAACAATGGGCAGGTTCTCTTCCAGGTCGAGGACAACGGGGCAGGGTTTCCGGATGATTATTTAAAGGAACCGTTCCACCCCTACGTGCGAGGTCAGGACCAGTCTGATGCAGCGGCCCTCGGCCTGGGACTCGCCGCCGCCAAGCGCACCGCAGACCGCATTGGTGCCACTTTCTCCATCAGCAATTCCACCCAAGGAGGGGCACTCGCCACCGTGAGCTTCCCCCTCCCGGCGGCATTGGTATCGTTTGCAGATCCGGCTCTGGCCGGAGCCGGTGCCTGATCACGGCAGAAACGAAGAGGGAGCGAAGGTCACACCCGGTCCTTCAGCCCCTGCTCACCGGCATGCTTGGCACAGTGGGCGCAGCAATAGATGCCATCTTCTGACTCAAGCCCATGACCGACGATTCGGCAGCCACAATGGCTGCACTGGGGCGCAAGCGCGTGGATGGCGCATTCAAAACTGTCAAAGGTATGGCGCTCGCCAGCGATGACGACTTCGAAGGCCTTGTCATAGACATTCCCGCAGGTTTCACAAGCAGTGGCAGCAGACATAAGATCCTCCTTTTTAATGGGGATTCGTGTGCCCCTGCCACGCCGGCTGTTTCCAAAACGTCGATGGTACTGTCATTGAGTGACAAAGCGCGAAAGTGGCCTTTCGCCCGAACCTTTTGGTCAGGCTGCCTGCTCAAGCCTCATTTGAGCCAGGGGATGGGCAGCTCTTCCCTGCCGCCAAACCGACCTTCTGGAAAATGTCCGCCCCCACCTTCAACAAGAATCTCGCGGGACTCCTCGTGCCCGTCTTCGCCCTCCGTCACGCCAATGACTTTGGCATCGGCGACACTCTGGCCATGAAAGAAGCCGTGACTTTCTGCAAAGAGAATCGCCTCGCGGTGCTGCAGACCCTTCCCATTCATGAGACGATTGGCGACCACAGTCCCTACAACCCCATTTCATCCCGCGCACTCTCCCCAGCCCTGCTGGACCTCTCTCCAGCCAATGTACCGGGGCTCACGGACGGCGTGCTCAGCCACTTCGCACCGGGTGCCTGGCTGGCACAACTCCGCGAAGGGACAGTGAAACACCACACGGTGCAACTCTTGAAGTTGCACATTCTACTGGCCGCGTTTCATCGTTTCAAGGCTGCGCAGGCGGAGAATGTCGACCTCTGGCATGAGTTCGAGGAATTTCAGAAGAATGCGGCAGACTGGCTGCCGGTTTACACCCTGTACCGCCTGCTCATCCGGGAATATGAGGGCAATCCGAACTGGACCCAGTGGCGGCCGGAGCACCACCGGGTAGAGGCTGCTGAAGGGTGGTTCGAGTCCCACCCGGAGCGGCGGTATCTCACCGAGCTGCGCCAGGGTTTCGCCTATGTGCAGTGGGTGGCCTGGCGTCAGTGGCAGGAGGTCCGCCGCCATGCAGACGCCTGTGGCGTGATGCTCATGGGAGAAATGTCCTTCGGCGTCTCAAAATCCAGTGTCGATGTGTGGGCCAGTCCAGAGCTGTTCGATGTGGAGTGGAACATGGGGACGAGACCCATCGTGTACTTCGATACCAACAAGGACTCCGAGCGGTGGGGCCAGAACTGGGGGCTTCCGCCTTACCGGTGGGAGAACCACCGATCCAGCGGCTTCGCCTGGCTCCGTGGGCGCATCGCCTCGGAGCGCCAGTTCTTTCACATCTGCCGGCTGGATCATCTCAGGGGTTACTTCCGGGCCTACATGTTCCCCTGGGCTGGCGGAGCCCGGCATACGGAGTTCGCGACGTTAACCGACGATGAGGTGCTCCGCCGTACTGGGGGACGCATGCCCCGGTTTGTCCCCGGCCCGGATGAAGATCCCGTCAGCGCCCGCATGAACGAGCTGCAGGGCCATGAGATCATCTCCGTGATGAAGGAGGCTGCGGGGGAAATGCATCTCATCGCAGAGATCATGGGAAACATGCCGGACTACATGCGCCGCACGCTGGATGACCTGGGGGTGGCCAATCTCGTCTTCCCCCAACTTGAACGCACCGACGACCGCACGCTTCTGCCTCCCTCCACCTACCGCCGCCCCAGCCTGGGGGCCTATGCCAACCATGACCATGCCCCCCTGGCCGCGCTGTATGAGCACCTTCAAGCCGGGGCCAAGGCAGATCTCCATGGTGATGCCGCCAAGGATCTTGCAAACCTGCTGGGCTTCGCCGGATGGTCGGCACCAGCACCCGACACGCTGACGGATGAACTCCTCCTGGCCCTCCAGGAGGCACTCTTCAAGACTCCGTGCGACCTCACCGTGCTCATGAGCAGCGACCTCCTCGGCACTCCACAACGATTCAACCTCCCCGGAAGCTATGGCACAGAGACTTGGAACGAGCGGCTGGATCACCCGCTTTCCACCTTCGCCAAGCACCCCGTCTTCGGTCCGCGCATCTCCCGGGTCCGAGAGTTAATTCAACGAACCCACCGCCTGCCAGAACAAGGTTGAAAACGAAACTCCACCACCTTCCAACCCCCAACCCTTGTAACCTTTAACGCCTCCTACTTCACCTCCACCTTCACCCCGGCCTTGACCAGACCGGCGAGGCGAAGGACATCCCAGTTGGCAAGACGGATGCACCCATGGCTGTCTGCCCGGCCGATCGAGTCCGGGGCCTTGGTCCCGTGGATGCCCAAGCCTTTGCGATCCAGCTCAATCCAGATCACTCCCACATCATTGTTGGGGCCGGGCGGAATCATCAGGAACTTACCGCTGCGCTCCCCTTCTTTGAGCATCTTTTCGTCGCGACGGAACTTGGGAAACCTCTCCATGCCCTCGATCGTCCAGATCCCCGTCGGCGTGCCGGTTTCCGTTGAGCCAATTGTCACGGGGAACGCCGCGGCAATCTTGTCTCCTTGAACCACCTCCAGCATGTTGTTGCTGCTGAGCACTCGCACCAGCGTTTTCCCCTGTCCCTCGGGCATGGCATGGCCGGGTGCAAAAGTCTTCACCGTGTTAACGTCAAAGGGCTCCACCTTGGGAACCAGCACCTCATCACCTTCCTTGAGAGCATCTGTCTTGCCCCCGTTGAGCTGGCGGAAAAATTTCTCGTCGCAGTGGAACTTCTCAGCCACCGCCTCGACCAGGCTGGCATACGGCAACCACTCCCGTTCCGCCTGATCCTCCGGCTTTGCCGGGACATCCCCCACCAGAGCCGCATCCTCCTTGGTCACCACATAGTGTGTGAGGGCTGATGACCCCTCTGGACCCACACTCGCAGTGGTGGCATCCACCTCGGGTTCCTGCCGGGGTACGGGGCCGTGGACTCGCTCGTAAATCTCACGGGCGGTCTGCGTGAACAGGCCGCCTTTGCCGTCGATCTTCCCCGGCCCATAGCCAGCCCGATCCAGAAACACCTGTAGCCTGAGCATGGACTCAGTCTCCGCAGTATAATAGAACTCAGGCACCTGGGCCACGCAGACATTGCATGCACCGGAAATGAGGAGCAGGGTGCCAGCCACGAGATTGCAGGGCCATGATTTCATGCTTCCGAATCGCGTCACTACGTGACCATGGCCGGGAGTAGAAAGGGCGAGAGCCCAAGCCCCGGAAATGAGCCCTGCTGGAATTCATCCGACCGTTTTCGGGGATTGCTCCGATAGCCCTGTGGACAACCCCAATGGCCGACTATTCTCCTATGTTCCCTACTCGATCTCCCATCCGTCCCGGAATCCACTTCCCACTAGGTGCCACTGCCGGACTGGACGGCACCAATTTTGCCATCTACTCCGCTCATGCCACCCGCATGGAGCTGTGCCTCTTCGATGGGCCCAAGCTACAACGGGAGACGCGCATCTCCCTGCCCGAGTGCACGGATCACGTCTGGCACGGCTTTGTTCCCGGCGTCAAGGCCGGCCAGGTGTATGGCTACCGGGCGCACGGTCCCTATGAGCCCGAGATGGGCCACCGGTTCAACCCCCAAAAGGTCCTGCTTGACCCCTATGCCAAGGCCATAGGTCGACCCATGGTCCGCTGGGGCCCCTCCCTCTTCGGCTACCGTACCGGGGCTGCCAGGGAGGACCTGAGCATTGACCGGAAAAACTCTGCGCATCTGGCGCCTCTGGGCATGGTGATGGACACACGCTTCGACTGGGGGGGCGACGAACCGCCCCGCGTGCCCTGGAGGGAGACCGTCATCTATGAGGCCCACGTGAAGGGTTTTACCAAGAACCTGGCCGCCCTTCCGGAACATCTTCGCGGCACTTACGCTGGCCTCGCTTCAGATCAGGCCATCCGGTTCCTGAAGGATCTGGGCATCACCACGGTGGAGCTTTTGCCGGTGCACCACCACCTGGATGACGCCTTCCTCCTGGAGAACGGCCGGACGAACTATTGGGGCTACAACACACTCTCTTTCTTTGCCTTTGAGCCGGAATACGCCGCCTCCCGTGATCCCCATGAAGCCATGCGCGAATTCAAAGGCATGGTGAAACGGCTTCATCAAGCCGGGCTGGAGGTGATACTGGATGTCGTGTACAATCACACTGCGGAAGGCAGCCAGCGCGGGCCCACCCTCTCTTTGCGCGGGCTGGACAACGCCTCTTATTACCGGCTCTCACCGGCCTCCGCCCGCTACTGCGAAGACTTCACCGGCTGCGGAAACACTGTCAACACCATGAACCCCGCCGGACTCCGGCTCGTGATGGACAGCCTCCGCTACTGGGTGACGGAGATGCATGTGGATGGCTTCCGCTTTGACCTGGCCAGCGCCCTGGCCCGTGAGGCGCATGGCTGGGACAAGCATGGATCCTTCTTTGATGCCATCGGCCAGGATCCCGTGCTCAGCCAGGTCAAGCTCATCGCCGAACCCTGGGATATCGGCATGGGCGGCTACCAGGTGGGCAACTACCCCACAGGATGGGCGGAGTGGAACGGCCGCTATCGCGACCAGATCCGCCGCTTCTGGAAAGGCGTGGATGTCGCCAACGACGCCGCCTTCCGCTTCAGCGGCAGCGCGGATCTCTACAACCATAGCGGACGGCATCCCCAGGCCAGCATCAACTTCATCACTGCCCACGATGGCTTCTGCCTGCGCGATCTGGTGAGCTACAATGACAAGCACAATGAGCGCAACGGGGAGGACAACCGCGACGGAGCCAACGATAACGAGAGCTGGAACTGCGGACATGAGGGTGACCCCGCCCCGCCGGAGGTGCAGGCACTCAGGAAACAACAGGCCAAAAACTTCATCGCCACCCTCTTCCTCTCGCAGGGTGCCCCCATGCTCGTGGCCGGGGACGAACGCTGGCACACCCAGCAAGGCAACAACAACACCTACTGCCAGGACAATGAACTGACCTGGCTGTCCTGGGACTGGCAGGACGACGCGGTCGAGATGCGGGACTTCACCCGCAGCGTCATCGCTCTGCGTCGGGAGGAAGCCGTCCTCTCCCGCAAGTACTTCCTCACCGGACAGTCCCATGGCCCCAATCTGCCCAAGGACGTCATCTGGTGGAACCCTGAAGGCAGGGAAATGGAAGGAAGGGACTGGGAGGCAGGATTCACCCGATGCTTCGGCATGCTTCTGCCCGGAGCCGCCCTGCAGTTGAAGCACGAGGACGGCTCCCTGCTAAGGAGCAATACCGTGCTCGTACTGATCAACGGGCACTATGAAGATCTCACCATGGTGTTGCCCGCCACAGACGGCACAGGGGACTGGACCTTCCGTCTTACCACCTGCGACCGCGTGCCAAGGGAGAATTTCGTGAGCGGAGCTGAGGTCAATCTCCCGGCACGGAGCCTGACTGTCTTCACCTCCGCGCCTGAATGAGCCCCTCAGGCAGTCAGGCCCCGCCGACACCGGCGGGGCTTGACCGTCCTCCCTCACCCCAAGAGGATCAGGAGATAGACTCGCAGGGTGCATGGCCCCGTTTACGGCTTTACCTGCAGGATGGTATTTGCCAGCATCTGCCGCGCCACCCGGAGATTCACAGGCAAAGGAGCACGTTTCATGGCTTCGAGGAACAAAATGGCGTTCTCGATGGTGTGGATCAGGTCGGGCGAGTGGAGCCGGGCAATTAGATTGTCCATCAGATCTGCCACCTTCACCGCCACTGCCACATCCGAGCCTTGCAGCACCTGGGTGATGTAGTCAGCTTCAGGCATCTCTTCCTGACGGGTGAGAGCCTGCACTGCCAAGGCCACACTGGTACCGAAAACGGCCTCCACCAGACCGGGGTCTGTGGGAGTCTTCTCCAGCACATCATGCAGCAGGGCCACCACTGAATACTCGGGAGCATCCAGCAAGAGGACGTTGTGAACAATATTGGCCACGCGATAGGCATGATCCGCCTCCGGTTCGTCAGGATCACTGCGGCGGAATCCATCCAGATGGCGATTGGCGAAGGACGCTGCCTTCAGCACATCAGAGTCGGTGGAATCAAGGTAGAGGAATTGCGCCATCCCTACCACAGGATTGGCGTGGGCCTGGAGGGGCATGCTGGATAGAAGGGTCATGCGTCAAATGGGGGTTTGGGGAGCGCGAGGGCCCGATGGCCCGCGCACTCTCACTTGGACGGAAATCGCATGCCAACGCGCAACTGGGTGCAGTCGTTTCATCCGAATCCACCTGCCCCTGAACGAGTCACCAGCCCCTCCCCTGGTATTCTTTCGCCAATGTGGCGACAGCCCCCTGCGACTCCCCCTGGCATCCCGGCTTCGCCTTTCTCACAGCAGAAGCCGGGGACAACTCCGTCATCTAGCCTGCATGCCCTGGCACCGCCGCGGAGGGCGTCTCCGCCTCCGCCTCCTTTTTCGGCGGTCCAGAGATCTTTTCCGCCAGAGTCTGGACCTCCTTATAGAGCCACGGGATGAAGAAGACTCCGATCAAGGTGGCGGCAGTCATGCCAAAACACACCGCCGTACCCAAACTCTGTCGGCTGGCTGCACCGGCCCCGGAAGAGAGCACCAGAGGCACCACCCCCAGGATGAAGGCCAGGGAGGTCATGATGATCGGCCTCAGCCGGAGCTTCGCCCCTTCCAGCGCTGCCTCCTCAATGCCCATGCCAGCTTCCCGCCGCACCTTGGCAAACTCCACAATCAGAATGGCGTTCTTCGCCGCCAGACCAATGAGCATCACCAGACCGATCTGCACGTACACATCATTGGTCAGCCCCCGCATCCAAGCACCGAAGAAGGCTCCGAATACGCCAATGGGCAGGCCAAAAAGGACCGCAAAGGGCACAGCCCAGCTTTCATACTGGGCAGCCAGCACAAGGAAGACGAACAAGAGAGCCAGACCTAGAATGATGCCCTGCTGTCCGGCCGCCTGTTTTTCCTGCAGAGCCGTGCCCGTCCATTCGTAGCCGTAGCCGTCCGGAAGGTTTTCCTTGGCCAGCTCTTCCATCGCCTCAATGACCTGGCCTGAACTCACTCCAGGAGCCCCGGTGGCCGTTATTTCCGAGGTCCGGTAGAGGTTGAAGTGAGGCAGCAGATCCGCGCCGGTGCTGGACTCCACCTTGGCGAAGGTGCTGAAGGGCACCATGCTCCCGTCTGCGCTGCGCACGTAGATGTTGTAGATGTCCTCCGGCACCATGCGATAGGCCGGCTCTGCCTGCACCTTCACCTGGAAGCTGCGGCCAAAGAGGGTGAGATCATTCACATACAGCCCACCCAGATAGCTCTGCAGGGCGCCAAAGACGCTGTCCAAGGGTACGCCCAACGTCTTGATCTTGTCGCGATCCAGATCCACAAAAGTCTGCGGCACCTGCGTGCTGTAGAAAGAGAACACCCGCGCCAGATCCGGCCGCTGGGACGCGGCAGCCAGCATTTTGTTGGAGACCTCCTGCAATTCTTCGGGGGAGCGGCCGCTCCGGTCCTGTAGTTCAAACTGCACGCCCCCGGCATTGCCCAGCCCCTGAATCGGCGGGGGCGAGGTCGGGATGATCATTGCTTCCGGGATCTGGCTCACCTTGGCATAGATGGCAGGAACGATTTGTGCCACCTGCTCAGACGGGTCGGGCCGCTCCTTCCAGTCCTTCAGCGAGACAATGCAAACCCCGGCATTGGAACTGCGCGCCCCACTCAGGAGGTTCAGACTGCCGATCGTGATCACATCGCTGACCCCAGGCGTCTTCGCGAGGATGTCCTCCACCTTCCGGAGCACCTTGTCTGTCCTCTCCTGAGAGGCTCCATCAGGCAGCGTGGTGATCACAAACAGGTAGCCCATGTCCTCATCAGGCAGGAAGGAGGTGGGAAGTTGTTTCAGCAATCCAAAGGTTCCGGCGTAAAGCCCTGCCAGCAGCACGAGGGCGATGACCGCATAGCGGATAAGCCAGCGGCAGATGCTTACATAGTGCCCGGTGACGCGGTCAAACCAGCGGTTGAACGCAGCCAACCCCCGCCCCAGGGGACCCCTGGGCGGCTCCCGGTGGCGCAGCAGCATCACGCAGAGTGCCGGGGTCAGAGTCAATGCCACCAGCGCGGACAACATCACCGACACGGAAAGGGTGATCGCAAACTGCTGGTAGAGCTTGCCTGTGATGCCGCCCATGAATGACACCGGCACAAAAACAGAACACAATACCAGGGCAATGGCGATGACCGGCCCCGACACCTCGTGCATGGCCTTGCGTGTGGCGGCCAGCGGGCTCAACCCCTTCTCGATATGGTGCTCCACCGCCTCCACCACCACGATGGCGTCATCCACCACCAGACCGATGGCAAGCACCATGGCGAACAGGGTGAGGGTGTTGATGGTGAAACCGAGCGGTCCGAAGATGGCGAATGTCCCGATAAGAGACACCGGCACCGCCAGCATGGGGATCAGGGTGGCGCGCCAGTTGCCCAGGAAGATAAACACCACCACGACCACCAGCACAAAGGCCTCCGCCAGGGTGTGAATCACTTCCTCAATCGACGCCGTCACAAACAGTGTCGTGTCGAAGCTCACCTTCACCTCCATCCCGCTCGGGAAGGCGGTGGCCAGCTCATTCATGCGCTTCTTGCAGGCCTCTGCGGTATCCAGCGCGTTCGCGGTGGGGAGCTGGAAAATCCCTATGAGCGCTGCCGGAGAGCCATTGATGCGACCGAAGCTCGCGTAATCCTTGCCCCCCAGTTCCGTCCGGGCCACGTCTCGCAGCCGTACTACGGTGCCGTCCGCCAGCGTGGTCAGCACAATTTCCCCGAACTCATCCGGCTGCACGAGCCGGCCCTTCACATTCACGGAGAACTGGAATTCCGTGCCTTTCTCCGCTGGCGGCGCACCGATCTGCCCTGCCGCCGCCTGCACGTTTTGCTCGGCCAGCGCCTTGGAGACATCATTGGCAGTCAGCCCCAGTTTGGCCAGCTTGTCCGGCTGGAGCCAGACCCGCATGGAGTAGTCCTTCTGTGTGAAAATCTGGACCGCCCCCACCCCTTGCACACGGGCAAGCTCAGACTGCAGATTCAGGAAGGCGTAGTTGTTGAGAAAGAGGTCATCATAGGTGCCGTCTGGTGAGCTGAGAGCAAAGACCAGCAGCATGTCTGGAGACTGCTTGGTCACGGTGATGCCGTTTTTTGTCACATCCGTGGGCAGTTTGGGCTGGGCCCGGGCCACGCGGTTCTGCACATCCACGGCTGCATCGTCGATGTTCTTGCCCACCTTGAACGTCACCTTGATGGAGCTCTGGCCATCACTGGTGCTTCCGCTGGACATGTAGAGCATGTCCTCCGCGCCGTTGATTTCCTGCTCCAGCGGGGTGGTGACCGTCTCCTCCACCACCTTCGAGCTCGCCCCCGGGTAGGTGGCGGTCACCTGAATGGTGGGGGGCGTCATGTCGGGGTAGCGGGCGATGGGCAGCGAGCGCAACCCCAGCCAGCCTACCAGCAGGATCAAAATCGAGATGACCATCGCGAACACGCGACGGTTGATGAAGAACTGGGCCATGGTGGTCTCCGGTGAAGGTGGATGTTACTTGCCGTCGTTCGCTGCCGGTTTCTCTCCCGAGGGAGCCGCGGGTGCAGAGGGTGGGACAGGGGCGGCCTCCGGCGCTTTCCCTGGAGCGGGTGCAGTCGGCGGAGCAGGCTTGCCCCCCTCGTCCGTGCTGGCCTGTTGCGGGTTCACGACCATGCCAGCCCTTGCTTTTTGCAGCCCTTCCACCACCACTCTTTCGCCTGGCTTGAGTCCGTTCGTGACGATGAAATAATCTTCAAACCGGTCCTTGGCCACGATGGAGCGCTGCTCGACCTTGTTGCCCTCGCCCACCACCATCACCGACTGTACGCTCTGTGTGTTTACCACCGCCCGCTGAGGCACCAGCACCACATCCGGCCGCTCCTCCGTCATAGCCCGCACCCGGCCAAACTGGCCCGGCTTGAGAAGGCCTTCGGCATTCGGGAAGGACACCACAATTTTCAGCGTTCCCGCCTTGGCATCCAGTGCACGATCCGCAAACTCAAATTTGCCGATATGCTCATAAGTTGTGCCATCACTGAGAAGCAGGCGGAACTGCATGGCCGCGCTGTGTTTTTCCCGCGCCTCGTCATCCCCCATGAACCGGCGTTGAAAGCGGATGTAGTTCCCCTCCGGCACGTTGAACTGCACCCGCATGGGATCCACGATGGACACCACAGCCAGCAGCATGGTGTCAGAGCTGCTGCCCACATAGTTTCCTACATCCACGAGGCGGGCTCCGATGATCCCGTCAAACGGGGCCCTCATCACCGTGTACCCCAGGCTGAGTTCTGCGGAGGTCAGGGCCGCCTTCAAGGCCAGCACCTCGGAGTCTGCCACCCGGGCATTGGCATTGGCCGTGTCCAGATCCTGCTGGGAGATCGCATTCTGCTTTACCAGAGGCACCAGCCGTTTGGCATCCGCCCGGGCTCTTTCCGCAGTGGCTTCAGCTTTGGCGACATTTGCCCTCGCCTGCTCCACTGCGGCTTCGTAGGGCTTGGGGTCAATCTCAAACAGCAGATCCCCTTTCTTCACCAGCCCCCCTTCCCGGAAGGGTGCCTGGGTGAGAAACCCCTGCACTCGCGCCCGGATCTCCACCGTGGCCGCCGCCTGCGTCTGCGCCACGCTATCTACAAAAATGGGCACCGTTCGCTGGATCGTCTGGGCCACGATCACAGCCGGGGGCGGCGGAGCCATGGTCTGCTGCTTTTTTTTCCCACAGGCGGGGAATAACACGGCAGCGGTCAAGACTGCCGCCAGGTGGGGAACTGCTTTGAGTTTCATGGAGGAGTGGATCGGGAGATGGAACGGAGCGCACATTCGGACACAAACCGGGCCTGGGCCTTCCACGATTTGGGTGACAGCAGCCCTGACGCCCACTGGCGAAACAAGGCCACGACCATCCCCTGGATGACCATGGTAAAGAGCCGGGGATCCCCCGGACGGAACTCACCTGCCCTCTGCCCTGCCGCAATGCGGGCAGCGAGCCAGGATTCAAACCTGTTTCTCAGGGCCTCCAGCCGCTTCTGCGAGGCGGGCTCCTTCATCACCTCCACCCCTTCCGAGAAATAAATCTGGATGAGGCTGATATCGCGGCTCGCATACTCAACCTGAGACTCCACCACCACTCGCAGTGCCTCATGCGGACCCGCCGCGGCCTTCACCGCCTCTTGAACATGGCGCGTCACGCCAGACATCTGTCGCTCCAGCAGCCCCATGAAGAGGTCCTCCTTTCCGGAGAAGTAACGATAGATCGCACCGGTGGCATATTCCGCAGCTCGGGCAATATCCTCCATGGAGGTGCGATGGTAGCCCTTCGCCGCAAATTCCTGCGCCGCTGCCGACAGCAGCCCCTCGATCTTCCTTTCCCGTTCCCGGGTCCGGCGATCGGCTGTCTGTAGCTGTGAATGAGTATTCACGTTCCTGAATACGTATTCACTTTTGCAATTGGATGTCAAGCGACGAAAAAAATGCCAACCCCGTCTCGAGGCTGGCATCATAGACTCTTAGAGGCGGGCGCCTCAGGCTATTTCTTCGCCCAGGCCAGACCATCAGCCACCTTGCCCACATCCACCAACGACTCCACCTTCCACGCTTTTAGATCGATCACCGCCACCTGGGCGCTGGCGTCACAAGACACATAGGCCTTGGCTCCATCGGGGCTGACAATCAATGCCTGGGGAGCGGCGGGCACGTCCACGGCACGGCCCAGCTTCATGGTGGCCAGATCCACTTCCACCACCAGGTTGCGGTTGATGATGGTCACCAGCAGGGTTTTGCCATCAGGGGTGGCCGCTGTGCCATAGCCGTAGTCCGGCAGAGGAATGCTGTTCTTTACCGTGTTCGTCGCGGTGTCCACCACCACCAGGAGCGGCTGCACCTGATCCGAGGTAAAGGCCAGCTTGTCATCCACAGACAGGGAGATGCGCTGGGTACGCGGTGCCACCTTGATGCTGGTGAGGAGCTTCCGGGCCTCCAGATCCAGCACCGAGACCGTGCCGGATTCCACATTCGCCGTGTAGCCGCGCTTGCCGTCTTTGGAAACGGTCAGCATGTGGGACTCAGGATGTCCCGTCGGCACGGAGCCTAGAATCTTGAAAGTCTTGGGATCAATGACGGCCACCGAGTTCTCCAGCTCTGTGGTTACGTAGAGCAGCCCCGTCTTCTCGCAGGTGATCGGGCAGTGCGGCCGCACCCCTTTGCCAAAGTCGATCGTCGCCACAATGGCCTTCTTTTCCAGATCGATCACGCGAATGAGCTGGCCATCCGTGCCCGGCTTGCCCACGCCCGAGTTCCCAAAGATGGGGACAAACGCCAGCTTGCCGTCCGCCGAAGCTGACACCTCATGCCCGGTGATCCCCTCTTCCGGCACCACCGCGATTTGTTTATTGGTCTTGGGATCGATCAACGATAGCGTGCGGTCCCCTTTGTTGGTGACGAGCACGGTGCCCTGCACCACAGGGGCGACAGTGCTCTCCGCAAGGGACGCTCCGACAAAGGCCAGCAAGGAAAGGGCCCCCAATGAGATGACCTTGAGGATGCGGGGACGCGCCACGGGGAGACTTGCGCCAGGAGGCAAAGAAGGGATGGCAGACGAGGTGTTGCAGGTGCTCATGAAGGAAGGAATGAACGAATGAGAAATGCGAAACGAGGGATGGGGCCAGCCCGCATTCTTGCCCTTCCCGCGTGCGGTTGAAAGCGCAAAAAAAGGGCGGCCTGCAGGTTGGCAGGCAAAAAGAACGCCCGCCCCACGGGTGATCTTGCCGTCTCCGGCAAACGGGACGGCGAATTGTCCCGTTGGGTTCACGCCTCCTTCTCTTCGGCCTCGTCCAGCGGGACAAACACAGTCTGCGAGTTTGCATTGTAGTCCATGATCCCCGCATAGCGCCCCCAGGCGATCATCGTCTGGAGGATCTTCTCCGGATTGTCGTAGGGCAGAGCGGTGGCAATGTCCTTGAGGATACGTTCGGCCTCCACCTCATCCTCCAGCTTGAGGTATTCAATCACGATGTGAAACAGCCTGAGCTTGTACACCTGGTCGGAGAAAATCTTCTTTCGCCCCTCCCGGTCGGCTGCCAGGAATTTCAACCCCAGTTCGGTGAGGTACACATCGTTTTTCGGCGTGTCCACCAGCTCCAGGATCTCCGCCGCCTTCACCAGGGAGATAGTTTCCCAGAACTCACGGCCAATCTCATTGGAGATGTCGTAGATGTTTGTGAAATCTGGAGAGTCCCTCAGGATGCTGAGCAGGCCGAGAATCTGGCCCACCGGCACCAGGGGTATGGATTCCATGCGGCTGCGCGCCCGGGACACTGGCCGGCCTGAAACCAGAAGCGGCTCAGGCGGCAGGTCTGGCAGTGTAAGGGTGGTGATGGTTTCGTGAATTGTGGCCACAAGCCGTTGGAACTCCGGATCCCGCGAATCCCGCGGATAGGGCAGGTTGTTCTCCAAAACCAGGCCCAGTCTGCCGGGACGGGGAAAGAGAATGCAGATCCGGGTGGCCATCTCCACGGCCTCCTCAATGTTGTGAGTGACCATGAAAATGCTTTTCAGCCCGGAGTCCTTCTTCTGCCAGAGGCCGATCATCTCCTGGCGCAGGTTCTCCGCCGTGAGGACGTCCAGGGCACTGAATGCCTCATCAAGGCACAGAATCTTTGGCTGGGAGACAAGAGCCCGGGCGATGCCCACCCGCTGACGCATGCCACCAGAGAGCTCCCGCGGATAGGCCGTGTGGTAGTTGCTTAGACCAATGGTCTCGATGGCCTTCTCTACCGCGATGGCCTTTTCAGCCCGAGTCATGCGGCGGGACATGAGCCCCACCGCCACATTCTGCTCCACCGTGAGCCAGGGATAGAGGGCAAACGTCTGGAAAACGATGGACGCATTGGGATTGATCCCCTTGAGCCGCTCCCCGTAGCAGAGCACCCTCCCGGTGCTGGGCTCCGCCAGTCCGGTGAGGCATCGCAAGATGGTCGACTTGCCAGATCCTGACTGGCCCAGCAGGGCGAGGAGCTCACCCTCATGCACCGCCAGGTCAATCTGGTCCAGCACCTTGAGTTCCCGGCCTCCCGCCAGATTGAAGGTCTTGGAGATGTTGCAAAGCTCCGCGATAACTGGACGGGCGGGACCCGCATCAGACGGCAGGAAGGCAGAAGTCGCATTCATGGCAGGGTTCAATCAAGGCGGAAACGGCGCTCCGCGAGGCGGTAGAGTCTCCGCCAGAGCACGCGGTTCATCAGTACGACGAAGAGAGACATCATCGCGATGCTGCAGATGATGACAGGCTTGTCTCCCTGGTGGGTGGCCTCGGCAAGAGTGGCCCCCAGCCCATTCGCCTTGAGCTGTGTTGGTCCCCAAGTCGCCAGTTCGGCGACGATGCTCGCGTTCCAGGCACCTCCGGCTGCGGTGCAGGCACCCGTCACCCAATAGGGAAAAATGGCAGGCAGGATCAATGTGCGCCACAGGTTCCAACCACGGAGCCCATAAGTTCGCGCCGCTTCCTTGAGGTCGTTGGGAATCGCCATCGCCCCGGCCACCACATTGAAGAGGATGTACCACTGGGTGCCCATGGCCATGAGGAAGATGCTCCCCCAGCCCATGGGAATGTGCCAGGCCACATAGAAGCCCACCACAAAGGGGAAGGTCATGTTCACCGGAAAGGAAGCTGCCATCTGAGCCAAAGGCTGGGCAAACCGCGCCACCCCAGGCCGCAAGCCAATCCAGACCCCCACTGGCACCCAGATCAGCGTGGCCAGGGTGGTCATCACCAACACTCGCAGCAACGTGAACAGGCCCGCCATCGCGATGTTTCCCATTTGAGCCGGAGAAACATGGTCTCTAACGTTCACAACCGCCGCCACCAGGCCAGTGGCGCATTTGCTCCCCACCCACGCCAGCACGACGAGCCCCAATCCCCGCACCACCAGAGACCCCATCGGCACCCGCGATTGCGGTCTCGAAGGTTCCACGGTCGTCAGGCGGAAGGTCAGATGACGGATCCAGTCACACAGGGGCTCAAGGCGGTGGTTGAACCACTCAAAGACATACGCCCTCCTGAGCAGGTCATAGAGCCAGGAACGGGGTGGCGAGCCGGACTCCGTCAGCTCCATCCTGTACTTGTCCGCCCAGGCGAGCAGCGGCCGCCAGACCAGTTGGTCACTGGCCAGAATGATGAGCAACATCGCCGCAACCGCCCACAGGGCCGCCCGGTTGTCGCCCGTTTCCACCGCCGAAGCCATGTAGGAACCCAGCCCCGGCAGCTTGATGTTCTTGTTCATGACGCTGATGGCCTCGCTCTGCGCCACAAAGAACCACCCCCCGCCAAAGGACATCATGGAGTTGAAGATCAGGCTGTGCATGGAGGCAGGGAGCTGCACCGTGGTGAAGCGCTGCCAGCGGTTCAGCCCATACGTGGAAGCCGCCTCCTCCATGTCTGCAGGTATCGTCACCAGGGAGTTGTAAAAGCCAAAGGTCATGTTCCAGACCTGGCCGGTAAAGATGGCAAAGATGCACGCGCACTCGACCCCAAACAGGCTTCCAGGAAACAACGCCATGAAACCGGTGACCGTGGCGGAGAGAAACCCCAGCACGGGCACGGACTGCAGCACATCCAGCGCAGGCAGGATCACAGCCCGGGCCACGCGATTTTTCGCAGCCGCATACCCCACCACAAAGGTAAAGACCAGGGAGCAGGCAAAGGCCATCCACATGCGCAACAGCGTGCGCCCCGCGTAGTAGGGAATGTTCCAGACAGAGGTGTCCAGGGGTGGAGCCTTGGCCTCGTCAAAATGCACCCACATACCCCTGCCAAAGTGGAGCACACTCCACAACAGCCCCAGCAGGGCCAGCATCACCACCAAGTCCACCCAGCCAAAACCCTGCCTGCCACCAGCAGGCGTGAGGTTGGCAGATGGGGCATGCATCTCTATTCAGACTGCTGCGGGGTCGGAGGCCGCTCAGGCCGCAACGCGAGGGTAAGCCCAACACCGCTCTGGTCAACCACTGCCGCGACAATGAAAACTTTTCCATCCCGCGGATCGCTCTGCGATTCTGACGGCTCACACTGGCCGCGTTCAGGCCCCCTCGTATTTTTCGGCCCCTGTCAGCCGCACCTTGGAGGTTGCCGCTCTGGCGGAATCGCTCTACGCTTCCCGATGCAAACGCCTGTTGACGTCGTCCCAGGATTCAATCTCCAGCCACGACTGCGAGTCTTTGCCGGCTCGGAAATGGTCCTTGGCTGGGGCAAGATCATGCTGCTCAAGCTCATCCGGGAAACCGGTTCCATCGCGGAAGCAGCGCGAACCATGGACATGTCCTACAACCATGCCTGGAACCTCATCAGGATCATGAACAATAATTTCAAAGATCCCCTCGTGGCAGCCTCCCGTGGGGGCAAAGGCAAAGGCGGTGCCCAGGTGACGGAGGCAGGCGAAAAGGTGCTGCGCCTCTACGAGGAAATGGCGGAAGAGTGCCTCAAAGCCACCCGCAGCCAGTGGCGAAAAATGCAAAGTCTGCTGCAAACCTCCACCCCCCAACCGACGTCCCAAACACAAAATTCAGCAGAGGAATGACTCGAATGAATATACTTTCAATTGGATATCATTGACAGAATATATAGCCTGCCTTCTTCTTGCGGCACCGCTCACAACCGGCGGCACTCCCCATATGAAAGCCAGGCCTCTGCCTCTCAAAACACTGCCTCTGGCCTTGGCCGGACTCCTCCTGCTCGGCCACACGGCAGCAACCGGACTCCTGGCTGGCACGACTGCCGCCCCTGCCGCGGACAAAAAGCCCCTTAGCGCCGGATTGCTCAATGATGCGCTACGCCTGCAGAACCCGGCGTTTGATGCCTGGGACATCGGCGGCCAGTTCCGTTTCCGCTATGAGTTGAAGGATGATGCCGGAGTGGTCGCCAGCCAAGACTTCCTCAGCCGTGGGGTGGACAATGACAATGATGTCTTCCTGTTTCGCGAGAAGCTGCACATTGGCTGGCAGCCGGAGTCCTGGCTCAAGCTGTTTATGGAAGGCCGCGGGGCTCAGGCGGAATCCGACGACCGCGATCCCAGCCCTGAGCAGGATGTCTGGGACCTTCATCAGGCCTATCTTCATTTCGGCGATCCCAAGCTCTTCCCCCTGACCCTGAAGCTCGGCCGCCAGGAGATGACCTACGGCGACCAGCGTTTCGTCGGCATCGGCGACTGGAGCAACACGGGGCGAAGCTTCGACGCTGCGGTGCTCCGCTACTCCTTCAGCAGCACGAGCTGGATCGATGCCTTCACGAGCCGCGTCGTCATTCCCCGGGATGATTATTTCAATGAATCCAACGAGTACGACCAGTTCTCCGGCCTCTACGCCTCCGCCCAGAGTCTCTGGACCGGAGTGGAGACGCAGGCGTTTTTCCTCGCCCGCAACGTGAGCGGCAAGTCCCCCAACGCCATTGCCCCCGGCATCGGCGGCCCTACGGAGCGCGACGTGTACACCTACGGCGTGCGCCTCAAGTCCCTGCCGGACAAGTTCGGCCCCTGGGACTTCGCCTTTGAAGGTGCCGGCCAGTTTGGCGACATCGTCACTGCTGGGGTGGAGCGCGACCTCCAGTCCTTCGCCCTCACGGGCACAGTGGGCTACACCCTCCGCGACGTCTGGGCCAAGCCCCGTATCGCCCTCGGCTACGACTACGCCAGCGGCGATTCCAATGGCAGCGACGGGGATCACGAGACCTTCGAGCCCCTGTTCGGCACCAACCACTCCTTCTACGGAGTGATGGATCTCGTGGGTCTGCGCAACCTCAGCAGCCCCAGGATCTCCTTCTCCGTGAAACCCGCCAAGGGGCTCGCGCTCTCAGTGGACTACCTCCTCTTCTGGCTCGCCGATACCAGCGACTCCTTTTACCCGGAGTCCGGCTCTGCCCGCAGCAGCAATGGTTACGGGAAAAACCCACAGTACAGCTCGTTCGTTGGCTCTGAACTAGATATTGTGGCCAAGTATGCCTTCAACTCCGCCACGGAGTTCCAGCTTGGCTATGGCCACTTCTTCCCGGGCGACTACATCAAGAGCTCGGTGGGCAACGTGCCGACGAACGGCGGTGCCACCGGAGGCGACTGGCTTTACGTACAGGCAGTATTCAACTTCTAACCGCCCCCACATTGCCCGGATGAAAACACGCACTTTGGTATCCGCCCTGACCGCTCTGGTAATGGGCAGCCTGATTCCCCCTTCCCTCTTCGCCCAGACGAAGGAACTACGGGTGTCGGCCGCCGCGAGCCTGGCTGACGTCCTCAAAGAGATTCACACCGGGTTTGAGAAGACCCACGGCATTAAAGTAGAACTCAATCTTGGTGCCTCCAGCGCCCTGGTCAGGCAGATCGAGGCCGGAGCGCCGGCGGACGTCTTCATTTCAGCCGACGCCTCCAAAATGGACCAGCTTGAGAAGGCCGGGCTCATCAACACCGCCACACGCGAGGACCAGCTGTCCAACGCCCTCGTGGTGGTGGTGCCTGCGGACAGCAGCCTGGCCATCACTGGAGGCAAGGACCTGCTGAAGCCGGAAATTCGCATGCTTGCCCTAGGCGCCCCCAAGGCCGTACCCGCCGGAGTGTACACCAGAGAATGGCTCACCAAGCTGGGCCTCTGGGCTCAAGTGGAGCCCAAGGTCCTGGCTACGGACAACGTCCGCTCCGCCCTGGCTGCCGTGGAGTCCGGCAACGTGGAAGCTGGAGTAGTGTACAAAACCGATGCCGCGATCACCACCAAAGTGAAGGTTGCCTTTGAGGTGTCGGCCACGGAAGGACCAGTCATCACCTACCCCATGGCCGCCCTGAAGGAGGCAAAGAACGCCGATCTGGCCAAGCAGTACCTGGAGCACCTGGACACGCCGGAATCGCATACGCTCTTCCAAAAGTACGGTTTCATCGTGCTTCCTGAGCCGAAGCGCTGAGTATGGCAAGAAGAAGGGGGCAGGGCCCGCACCCGGCGAAGCGCTGCCCCCCTCCCACCATAAAAAAGCCGGAGCAATTCGCCCCGGCCAGTTGAAAGGATCGCTTTCTGGACCATTGGCCGCCGCTGGGCAGGACACCCTTGCCCCATCGGCTCCATCATCAACTCATACGAACACGTCCTAGTTCATTTCCATCATTGCCGGAGCCGCTGGTTTGGGGGCCATTTCCGACATGGTGCCATCCCCACTCATCGCGGGGGCCATGTTGGACATAGGAGCATCTCCATTCATCATGGAGGGAGCGGCGGGCGCAGGTGCCGGCTTGGCTGGCGCACTGGCACGCGGAGCTGGTGCTGGTGCTGGTGCTACAGGGGCCTTCCCCTCGCCTTTGGTGGCGGGAGCGGCATCTTTCTCCACTCCGTCACTGGCCTTGTCCCGCACTTTTTTGATGACATCGCCAATCAGGAAACCACCTGTTTCCACCCCGTGCCGGACATGCAGCCCCACTGCGAAGGCCAGGACCAGGAACAAGAGGAAAGTCAAAAAGCCAGCACAGCCCGAGGACTCCTCATACTGTTGCACCGGGCGCGTAGAGCGACGCGGACCTGGGGCGACCGGCATCGATCGGCTCGTGGCGTACTTGGACGCCACCGGAGCAGTGGCTGCCAGGGGGACCGGGATGGGGACCGGGGCCGTGGGTACGCCCCGGGTGATCGGGGCCACGGAAAGGTGCACCACGGCGGGAATATCGCCGAACATCAGCTGATCCCCGTCTTCTAAACGGGCCTCCTCCACCTCCACTCCATTCAGGCGGGTGCCATTGGTCGTGCCCAAATCCTGCACGTAGTAACTGTCCCCCCGCTGCCGGATGGTCGCGTGGTGACTAGACACTGAAGAACTCGGCAGCACCACGATGCTGTCGGTGTGACGGCCGACCGTGATGACTTCGGCATCAAGCTCGATTTCGATTTCCGTGCCGTCTTCCAGAGTGAAAACTATCCGCGCCATGGTGGTGCTATAAGGTCAATGTTGGGGTGAGAGGCGTTTTCGTTTGAACAATCGGATGCAATCCAAAGCATATTCTCTATACTTTGCGGAAAGCGGCGGATACTAGCCCTGTTTTTCATGAGCGCGAATGCTATCTTTACAAAGAGCCTGCTTGGAGCAGGCCGGTCATCGGTGCTGGAGTTTCTCAAGGCAACCACCTTGGTGGTCGCCGTCTTTGCCCTGTTCGCCGGTGGCGAAACCAGGGCTGATGAGGCGGACGATTCCGAGGCCGCCATTATCAAACTCGCGGAGCAACAGGAGAAACTCGGATTCGATTTCCGGGCGGACATCTGGCAACGGGAACTGAAACCCGACCTTGGAAAGGCGGTGCGCATCCAGCTTTTCAAGGGCAACGAATACCGGGTGTGCGTGGCCGTTCCGCCGAAAAGCGGTGTCCAGATTGCCGCACACGTCCTGGATGCGGAGGGCAAGCCTGTCGAGTCCAAGGTGGAAGCTTCCGAGGGCGGCTGGGGCGTGACCCTTCATGTCACCCCCAAGCGCACAGGTGTCTTTATGGTGGCCATCCGCCGCTCCGGCGGCAAGGACAAGGCGACCATTTGCGCCATGATCAGCGGGTACAAGTGATACTTCCCGCCAGAAACTTGGATCATGCGCTTGACAATTGTTTGGGCATGATCTAAACACTTCCCCCTTTCATTTAGCTCCCTATGGCCAACATCCGCTCTTCAGAGAAAGACATCCGCAGAACGCAGACCCGCACACTGCGCAATCAGGCGAACAAAAGCCGGATCCGTACACTGCGTAAGAAGGTTCTTGGAGCCGTGGCCAAAGGTGACGCGACTGCAGCCCAGACCGCGTACAACGAGTTCGCCTCCGCTGCCGACAAGGCCGCCAAGACCAAGGTGCTTCACAAGAATACCGCTTCCCGTCTGAAGAGCCGCGTCGCCGCCCAGCTTGCCAAGGTTGGCGCTGCCAAGTAATCTCCGGGAGTCGCTGGCACATCTTTTGTTTGCAAAAGGCGCGGTGCATGCCGCGCCTTTTTTTGGTTCGCATGCAATCTTTAGTGCCCAGACGTCGCAGGCAACGTAATACTCAGCACAACCCATGAGTTCCCCAAGCGAATCCCATCGTGAGCGTCTGAAGCAGGCTCAGAAAATCATGGAGCAGCCGTTGGACTACAAAGTGTGTGAAGGCTGCGGCTCCATCGTGACGGTAAGAACGACGGCGTGCCCCAGTTGCCACGCCTACAAATTCGATGAGACAGAAGTTCGGGTCGTGGCCCAAGCCAAAGCTTTGGCCAAGCGCCAGGCCAACTCGGTTTTGTCCTCAGATCTCGCCTAATTTCCATTTGAGCGAATAGCAGACCTTGATCCAACAAGGTCAGGGTTCAGCACCTCCCCCTTTCAGCCCAGCAGGAGCCTGAAGGGGTTGCGGGATTCATCCCTCTGAAAAAATCAGGTTCCAGCCCCCCCTCTTCCCCATCGGCGCTTTCAACAGCGTGCGGAATGAATGGCAGGAGGGCGCTTCGCAGAATTCAGCCCCCTTTCAAGACGGGGCTCTCTGTGAGCTTTCCAGCTCGGCGAAAGTTTCCCCTACACAGGTGGCATTCTCAATACTGCCAACAACTTCTCAATATTAAGCGGCACGTAGGCACATTGTGTGGCCCAACGAATGTTCAATCTTGGGCAAAAAAAACACAAAAACACTTCACAGCCCAGAGTTTACTGCTAATTTCGGGCATCCAAATACAGCAATTTCCCACACCACTGTTCATCACAGCGCTGCGGGATGTTGATGCGCTTCGGATGCCCAAACAACAACCAAACACAACAAACTGCATGAAATTGAATACCTTGCTCATCCCAGCATTGAGCGCGGCGTTCGCAGCCTCGGCTTACGCCGGCGCTCCCGCCAAAGCTCCCGCCCAGGTTCAGCCCCCGATCGTTGAGGAAGACACCTCCCTTGGTTTCTCCCTGACGGCTGGCTATGACACCGACTACGTCTATCGTGGTGTGCGTTTCGCCCAGAACCTTGTGACGGTTGCTGTTGACGGCAACATCCCCTTCACGGACGTCCTCTCCTTGAACGTGGGCGCCTGGTTCGGCACCTCCGCTGACGACTCCTATGTCGGCACCGGTGACTCCTACCATGAACTCGACCTCTACGCCGCCCTTCTGGCCGACCTCGGCCCGGTGACCGTGGGTCTGAAGTACCAGTACTACCTCTTCGAAGGTGACGCTGGCGACGTGCTCGACGACATCAACGAAGTCGGCGTGCTAATCTCCTCCACCGTCGGCCCTGTTGACGTGATTGGCGGCGCTTACTACGACGAATCCGCTGATGGCTTCTACTTCGAAGCTGGCGTTTCCAAGAACATCGCCATCACCGATCGCATCAGCCTCGTTCCTGCGGCGCTCGTGTCCTACGCCATCGACTACTACGGCGTGGACGGTTTCAACCACATCAAAGTTAGCCTGGCCGCTCCGATCAAGCTGACGAAGACCGCTACCCTCACCCCCTACATCGCTGGCAACATTCCGATCGACGCCCTCGATGACCTTGGTGAAGAAGACCGCGTGTACGGCGGCGTGAGCCTCAGCGTCAGCTTCTAATCGAAGCCTGACCAGAGCAAACGCTTCCAACTCCTTTGGAGTTATCCAGCCCCCCGGTGCAAGCCGGGGGGCTTTTTTGTGTCGGGTTGAGAGTCTGATGGAACTGACCAAGGAGCGAGCGTTGCGCCTCACCCATCCCGCAACGCGCATGGTTGTCAGGTTAGCGAGATGCAAAGCCCGGGCGGAGGAGCATCCCATTTCTTCATGGCCGGAAGCCCCACGCCAAAGGCGTGATACACAATAGGAGCACGGGGTCAGACCGCGAAGCGGTCGCCACCCCGGGTAGCAGGAGGTAGTGATGGAACTCCAAAGGAGTTCTACAAACCGTCCAGATCACCTGCAGACGACCGATCTGCATACGACGGACAACTCAGGGACTCGGCCACGGTTTGTAGAACTCACTTCGGAGTTCCAGTTCATCCGCCCATGTACCCAGGGTGGCGGCTCGTTCCTCACCTGACCCTGGGCTTCTATTTTGTATGACTCCCTTGGCGTCAGGGTGCTCGCGCTTGAAAACAATGAGCCTCTCAACCTGGCCCATACGCGTATGACCAGGGCGCAGCCCCTCTCAACCAGCGCATCGTCTCAACCAGCGCATCGTCTCAACCAGCGCAGCGTCTCAACGTGCCGCTTGCGGCCCACTCCCAACAGGGCATGATGCCCCCTCCCCGCATGAACGAATCTGCCAGCTCTCCACGCAACGAACAACCTCAGTTGTTCGCAGAGCTTGCAGGGTCGGGACCGGAGAAGGTGGCCCAGACTTCTCGCGGCGTTGCGCGGGTGTTGCTCGAAGAGACCGCCCTCGAGCTCGATTATCTGATCCCCGAGCAACTCGCCCACCGCGTCAGCCTTGGTTCGCGGGTTCACGTCCCTCTTCAGGGGCGCAAGGCGGTGGCAGTGGTCGTTCAGTTGCTCGATTCCTCCCCATTTGGCGGCAAGCTGCGCCCAATCTCGGACACGATCACCTCCCGGCCCATGTTCACCGGGCCTCTTCTCAAGATGGCCAACTGGATGGCCACTTATTACCTCTGCCCGGTGCGGCAGATCCTGCGCACCATGCTTCCGGAGGCCGTTCGGAGCAAACCAGAGAGCTTCCTCTCAGACAGCCACATCACCCTGGTGGGGAAACTCTCCGCGGAAGAAATGGCCAAGCTACACAAGGCAGCCCCCGTCCAGGCCCGCATCCTGGATCTGCTCCAGGCCAACAGCAACGAATCGACGCTGAGCTACCTGCGCAAGCAACTGCCCCGGGCAACACAGGTGATCCACGTACTGGTCAACAAAGGTCTCGTCACTCGCAGTGAGGTTCGCGTGGAGCGTGATCCGTTTCAAGAGGAGGAGTTCCTCCCCTCCGCCCCGCTCACGCTCACAGAAGAGCAGGCAGTCGTGTTTGCCGGAGTGCTGAAAGCACTGGAACAGCCCTCAGAAGCGCGCCCCATTCTGCTGCACGGGGTCACGGGCAGCGGCAAGACAGAGGTCTATCTCCAGGCCATCGGAAGGGTGCTGGAGAAGAACAAAACCGCGCTGGTTTTGGTTCCCGAGATCAGCCTGACCCCGCAGACAATCGAGCGCTTCAAGTGCCGGTTCGCGGAGCGAAAGCAGCGCATCGCCGTGCTTCATAGCCACCTCTCGGATGGCGAGCGGCACGACGAATGGTTCAAAATCCACGAAGGACGCGCCGACATCGTCATTGGTGCCCGCAGTGCGATCTTCGCCCCGCTGGAGAACTTGGGCATCATCATCGTGGATGAGGAGCATGAGCCCAGCTACAAGCAGGAGGAGGCCCCTCGCTACAACGCGCGGGACCTTGCCGTGGTTCGCGGAAAGATGGAAGGTTGCGTCGTCCTGCTCGGCAGCGCCACTCCCTGCCTTGAGACCTTTGAGAATGCCCGGAACGGCAAGTATGACCTGCTGGGCATGACTCGCCGGACTGATGGCAAGGAGTTGCCCCTCATCCGCATCGTGGATATGCGCCTGGAAAAGCGGAAGACCAAAGACGGCTTCAGCATCCTGAGTGAAAAGCTCCGCCTCGCCATTCAGGGCCGTCTGGACAAGGGGGAGCAGACCATTCTATTCCTGAACCGCCGGGGCTTTCACACCGCCCTCTCCTGCATGGAGTGCGGTGTGGTCTGCCAGTGTGAAGACTGCGCAGTACCCTTCACTTTCCACAAAAAGGAAGGTCGGCTGGTCTGCCACATCTGCGGCATGCGGCGGCTCGCCCCTCGCAAATGTGAAGCCTGTGGTGAACCCAAGCTCAGCTACACCGGCTATGGCACGGAACGCGCCGAGGAAACCATCCGCACGGTGTTTCCTCAAGCCCGGCTTGCCCGCGTGGACACGGACACCATGCAGCGCAAGAACCAGCTCCGCGACACGCTACGGGCTTTTCGCAGCCAGAAGCTGGACATCCTCATCGGCACCCAGATGATCGCCAAGGGTCTCGACTTCCCCAATGTGACCCTCGTGGGCGTGCTCAATGCCGACCTCGCCCTGAGTATGCCGGACTTTCGTGCGGCAGAGCGCACCTTCCAATTGCTCACCCAGGTGGCGGGCCGCGCCGGCCGCGGCGAGCGCAAGGGGGAAGTGTTCATCCAGACCAGCACCCCGCACAGTCCGGCAGTGCAGTTCGCCCGTCACGGGGACTATGTTGGATTCACGGAGCAAGAACTGGAGCAACGCCAGCAGTGGCACTACCCACCGTACACCCATGTGGTCTTGATCGGATCCCGCGGCAAGCAGGCCAACCTCGCGGAATTCGCCCTCCAGACTCTCGCTGGACGACTCAAGCAAAACCTGCCTTCGGAAACCCGCATGGGTGAACCCTGCCCCAGCCCCCTTGAGAAAGCCCACGGACAGTACCGGTTCCAACTCATGCTCCGGACAGAAAAGATCCGGCCTCTTGTCGCCCATCTCCAGCGTACCCTTTCCGAGCTTACCTTTCCCGAGGAAGTCATTGTCACTTGGGATGTGGACGCCATGTCCCTACTGTAATGCTCTCACTCTCGCATGCCCCTCAGGCTCAAGCTTCCCGCTTGCCATGCCTCCCACGATTTGCTAATTCTTGACTATGCAGACCGCAAAAACCGACCTGCGCCATTTGCTCAAGCTGCTGGATGACGACACCCCTGTCGTCCGGGAGGCGGTGCGCACCCGACTGGCCTCGCTTCGGCGGGAGCTGCCTGAACAGCTCCTTGCTTTGGGCGAGCCGCTGGATGAAGAGCAGGAGCGGTTGCTGAGTGAAATTTTCGCACCGGTCTGCCGGGAAGAGCTGGAGGACACTTGGTTGTCCTGGCGCTGGCTTTCCACGCCGCAGGCTCGTCTTGAAGAGGCCCTGGCGCACCTCTCAGCCTTCTTGAGCGGCTGGCAAGCACGCGCCGATGAACTGGGCCGCAAGCTGGATTCCCTGGCCGAACAAGCGGTAAAAAAGGGCAATGCCTACGATGCCCGCAAGCTGGCCGAGTACCTGTTTGGCGGTCGCGGCCAGGAAGCCTGCCTCCGCGGCAACAGCAAGGATTACTACGCCGCGAACAACAGCAATCTGCTGTGGGTGCTGGCAAACGGTCAGGGGAACCCCCTTTCCCTCTCCTGCATCTACATATTGGTGGGCAAGCGTCTTGGGATCAAAATCGAAGGTTGCAACTTCCCCGGCCACTTCCTGGCCCGGGTGGAGCACGACGGCCAAACCTGGCTGGTAGATTGCTTTAACCGGGGCCGCTTCATGCTGGCGGAGGATGTCGCCAAGCACCATCCCGCGGCCAATCCCTCCATGGAGGAGATCGTTCACGAATCTGCCACCGTGGAGACCGTGGTCGCCCGCGTGCTGCGCAATCTGGACGAGGCCTTCGAACGCGAAGGCAACATGACGCAACGGCAGGTGGTGCGCCGCCTGATGCTCAAGCTGATGGAAGAATAAGCGCCCCGGACGGGGTGCCTTCGTTGACTTGAGGCACCCGCAGACCATGGTGCCTTCCTCTCTGTTGCGCCCATGGCCTCCGCCCCCCCACAACTGACCCAGCATCGCATTGCCATCCGCACGGTGGTGAGAAGCATCATTGCCAACGCCACCCTGGCGTCGGTGAAGATCACCACTGGCGTGGTCGGGCATTCCTACGCGCTGGTGGCGGATGGGATCGAATCGGTTAACGATATCATCTCCTCCATCATGGTCCTGATCGGCCTGAAGGTGGCCCAGATCCCCCCCGATGCCGATCACCCCTACGGTCATGGTCGCGCCGAGCAGCTCGCCGGGTTGTTTTCCGCCCTGTCACTCCTATCGGCTGGCGGCGTGATCGCGTGGGAGAGCATTCACAACATTCTCCATCGCCACACCTCGCCTGCATGGTTCACGCTCCCCGTGTTGATCCTCGTGATCATCGTCAAGGAATCCATGTCCCGCTACGCCCTGAAGAAGAGCAAGCTAGCGGGCAGCACCGCCTTGCATGGGGACGCCTGGCACCACCGGGCAGATGCCATCACTTCCGCCGCAGCCGTAATCGGCATCACGATCTCCCTCATCGGAGGAGATGGTTATGAGATGGCGGATGACATCGCCGCGCTCGTCGGTTGCAGCATCATTTGGGTGAACGGCTTCATGCTGCTCAAAACCGCCCTTCATGAAACCATGGATGGCGTACCTCCACAGGAACTGCAGGACGAAGCCCGCACGATTGCCTCCTCTGTGGCAGGTGTGGAGATGATCGAGAAGCTGCGCATGAAAAAATCCGGCCTGGGTTATCTCATGGACATTCACGTGCAGGTGGAGGGATCACTTTCCGTCGTTGAAGGGCATCGCATTGGTCATGAAGTGCAGCGCACGCTCGTGAACTCTGAGTGCCACATTCTGGATGTGGTGGTGCATGTGGAGCCGTATTCGGGAAGTGCGCAGCGGGCACCCGTGGCCCAAGGTGCGGTGCGGTGATGGGTAGGTGCCGCGAGTACGGAATGAGCTAAATGTAGTGCCGAAAAATGGGAGATGCCGGCCCGCCAGCCCCCGCCGTTACGAGAACGACCTCTTGCAACTGCGGAACTTGGCTAGCCCGCATTTGTCATGCCAAAGGCATCCCTGGCGGCAGCCAGGGACCGGGCGATTTTGACGAGCCCTGTCCCTGGGAACGCGCCTAATAATTTTGCACCCTGTGGGGTGCAAGAATGGCGGTGCCTTCGAGGAAGGCCATTCCATTCTCGCACGCATTCGTATCGGTCATGCCGAAGGCATCCCAGAAGGTAGCCAGGGACCGGGCGAGTGAAACGAGCCCTGTCCCTGGAACGCCCGAAAATGTTGCATCCTGAAGGGATGCCAGCGAGGTTGTTTTCTCGATCAAATCAACCACCATGCCCGGCACTTCTACGTCCTTGCATTACCACTTGGTCTTCAGCACCAAGAATCGTGAACATTGCATTTCCCGCGAATGGATGGCCCGCACACCACCACGAATATCTGGGTGGCACAGTACACGGACTTGGCGGCATTCCTGAAGGCATCGGTGGCGTCGCAGATCACGTCCACCTTCTCGTGGGTCTGAAGGCAACGCACTGCCTCTCGGAATTCGTGCGAGACACCCCCGTCCGTCCGCGCCGCCGTTCATGATCGTCACCGACCCGTCCCGCCTTTCGCCGCTGGCCGCCCGCCAGGGGTGGCTGCCGTGGGCCGTCCTGATCACCGCATCTCTGGGAGCCATTCTGGAGGTCATTGATGTCAGCATTGTCAATGTGGCTCTCACCCACATGCAGGGGAACCTGGGGGCCACCCTCTCAGAGATCAGCTGGGCGTTCACGGGCTGCTCCGTGGCGAACGTCATCATCATACCCCTCACTGCGTGGCTGGGGCGGCGGTTTGGCCGGAAGACTTATTTCCTCTTCTCCCTTGTCCTCTTCATCGCCTCTTCCATGCTCTGCGGCCTGGCGACATCGCTGCCCGCATCCTGCAAGGTTTGGGCGGTGGCGTACTGCTGGCCAATGCCCAGTCGGTGATCTTTGAGTCTTTCCCTCCCGAGCGTCGGAGCCTGGCCCAGGCGGTGTTCGGACTGGGGGTCATCACGGGCCCTGCCATCGGCCCTATTCTGGGCGGCTACCTGACCGACACCCTCGGCTGGAGGTGGATCTTCTTCATCAATCTGCCCGTCGGCATTGTTTCCGTGATCCTGGCCATCACCTTCCTGCCTCAGGACGATGCTTCTCAGAAAAAGACTGGGGAGAGCGTGGACTGGCTCGGAATCGTCCTCCTCACGATCGGCCTCGGCAGCCTGCAGACCCTGCTGGAGGAGGGGCAGCAGGATGACTGGTTTGCTTCCCGCTTCATCACTGGTCTGGCAGTAACCAGCGCCGTGGCCGCCACCCTCTTTGTGTGGCGGCAGCTCACAGTGAGTCATCCAGTGGTAGATCTTCGGGTACTGCGCCACCGCTCCGTCGCGGCGGGCAGCCTGTACTCCGTCGTGCTCGGGGCTGGTCTGTATGGGGTGATCTTTGCCGTGCCGGTCTTTGCGCAGAATTACCTTCACTTCAATGCCATGCAGACGGGCAATCTCCTCGGCCCGGGAGCGATCACCTCGGCTGTGGTCATGATCATGCTGGCCAGGGTCACGAAGTTTGTGGATCCCCGCATACTGGTCGCCATGGGGGGCCTGCTCACTGCCCTGGTGGCGTTTCAACTCTCCCACATCACCACCCAGTCAGGAGCCAATGAACTCTTCTGGCCGCTGGTGATGCGCGTCGGGAGCAGCGTGTTGATGTTTCTGCCGCTTGCCCTGCTTCCCCCTGACAATGCTTCTGGCAACTTCACCAAGGTCGTCCAGCGCGTACCGGTGAAGATCACTTTCGACCCCACCACCCTCTCCGGCATCCGCCAGCAGGTCCGGCCAGGACTTTCGGCCATTGTAAGCATCGCGGTGAAGTGAAAAGCAATTTTATTTAACCACAGAGGCACAGAGAACACAGAGGAATGAATTTTTAGACAGAATTAACGGAATTAACAAAATTTAGGTTCCCGATTCAGGTCTCTGTCTTCCAGAACCTGAACCCCAATTCCGTTAATTTTGTTAATTCTGTCTAAACTTCAGTTTCAGTCTCTGTGTTCTCTGTGCCTCTGTGGTTAAACCCAATAACCCCTCCCAACCCAGACTCACTTCCCGAGCTCCCTCAAAATAAACACATACCTCCGCGCCACATCCTCCAGCTGGGCGTAGCGGCCGGTGGCACCGCCGTGGCCGGCGTCGAAGTTGGTTTCCAGCAGCACGGGGTTCTTTCCTTGATGCAAGGCACGGATCCTGGCCACCCATTTGGCAGGCTCCCAGTAGGCCACCCTGGGGTCATTCCAGCCGGTGGTCACGTAGAGGGAGGGAAAGACCTGGGGTTTGACATTCTCATAGGGCACATAGCGCCGCATGGCATCAAACACCGCGCGATCCTCTGGATTGCCCCACTCCTCATACTCGCCCGTTACGAGCGGGATGGCGGGGTCGAACTGGGTGTTGAGCGCATCCACAAAGGGTACATCCGCCACCACGGCACGGAAGAGACCAGGCGCCCGGTTCAGGATATAACCCATGATGAGCCCGCCGGCACTGGCACCGTAGCCGACCATGCCCGCTGGAGCGGTGTACTTGAGCTCCACCAGCCGCTTCGCGCACGCAAGGTAGTCGGTGAAGGTCACCTCCTTTTTCAGCACCCGTCCGGCTTCATACCAGGTCCGGCCGAACTCCCCTCCTCCGCGCACCTGCGCCGTCGCCAGGGTCACGCCGCGATCCAGCAGGCTGAGCCCACTGGCATCAAACCACGGATCGCTGCAGGAGCCGTAGGAACCGTAGCCATCCAGCACCAGACCCGCAGTTCCATCCAGCGGCAGGTCCTTGCGCCGCACAAGCCAGACAGGAAGCTTCACCCCATCCTCCGCCGTAGCCTCCACCTTCTCCACCACATACTTTGAGGCATCATACCCCGATGGGACTTTCTTCTGCTTGAGCACCTTCAACGTCCCGGTCTTCAAGTCCAGATCCGCCACAGTGTAGGGTGTAAGGTACGAGGTATAAGCCACCCTCTGGGTGGAGGTTTGATAGTCAGGCGTATCCTGGGCATCCATCGAGGCCCCCTCCACGGGCGCCGTCACCCAGCGCTTCTCCATGGTTGCCGCATCCACCAAGAAGACTCCCGGCACCCCTTGATTTCTCGCACCGACCACCAAATGAGTGGCATAGGCCTCCACCCACTGCAACGCCTCCTTTTCATCATAAGGCCAGAGTTCCTCCCACTTCGCGATGCCCCCCTCTGCGTCTGAGGCCACCAAGAGGCTGCCGTTGGTTCCCTTCAGGTTGCTTACGGAGTACCACTTGCCCTCCCGGTGTGCCAGATTGTGCCGCATGCCGGGCTGGCGCGGGATCAACACCGTGGCCGCATCACCGGGACGATCCAGGGAAAGCACCCGTGTTTCCGTGGTGTTGGTGCTGTTGCATTCGATCAGCAGGTACTTGCGGTCTTTAGACGGGAAAATGCGTACATCGAACTTCCGGTCGGTCTCTTCATACAGCACCACGTCTTCCTTGGCAGGAGTGCCCAGAACATGGCGCATGACGCGGTAGGACCGCTGGACCTCGTCAGGGGTGGTGTAGAAGACGGTGCGATTGTCATTTCCCCACACGGGGCCCATGGAAAAGGCGGTTCCAGGAATCACATCTGGCAGCAGCTTCCCGTTTGCGATCTCGAGAAAGTACAACGAGTACACGTCGGTCCCATCGTGGTTTTCCTTCCAGGCCAGCAGGCGGTCGTCCGGGCTGACGGACGCTTCTCCTCCAAGGAATACAGGATGACCTTGAGCACGCTGGTTGAAGTCGAGCATGATTTCCTCGACTCCTCCTGCCGTCTTCTTCCGGCACAGGGTCTCATACTCGCTGCCGGCCACATACTTCTCATAGTATAGGTAGGCTCCGCGCTGGACGGGCACACTGACGTCCTCATCCACCACGCGCGCGCGCAGTTCTTTGAGCAGGGTCGAATAGAGAGGCTGGAGCCGTTTGAAGTATGCGCTGGTGTACTCATTCTCCGCCACCAGGTACTTCCGCACCGCCGGATCATCGCGATTCTTCATCCACGAATAGTCATCCGGACGGGCCTCCCCATGCTCCCGATGCAGGAAAGGCCGTCGTTCGGCTTTGGGAATCGAATCTTTCCCTACAAGAGGGGTCACCAGCACGAGGGAAGCGAGGATTCTCCAGACCATGCCCGCTCATAACCCTCTCAGTCGAAAGGTCAACCATCGGCCAAGAAGCTCAACAAGGGAAAGCAAATGCCTATTGCATTTGAGACCCAGACGCAATATCTCTAAACCTGTCCAACCTCTCTCCCACCCCCTCACTCCACAACATCGGCGTTCCCGCCTGCCTCCCGCAGCCCTGCAACCAGACGCCCCTTAGCATTCCATGAAGCGCTTCCTCTTCAATCTTCACTCCTGGATGGGCCTGATCGCCGCGCTGGGACTCATTGTTATCGGTCTCACGGGCAGCATCCTTGTCTTCAATGAGGAGATTGACCGGAACATGGCACCGGGAGAAGTCATCGTGAGCCCGACCCCCGAAGGGAGGCTGCCTTACGATGCCCTCCTCGCCAGTGTGCGCAAAGCCGTCCCCGGCTACGTCGTCACGGGGTGGTCAGTCGCTAATTCTCCCACCAAGGCAGACCAGTTCTACGTGGTGCAGGAGGGCACTAGCGAATGGCGCTCTGTGAGGGCGAACCCGTACACGGGTGAAGTCCGGGGTACACCCACGGAGTCCAGCAAGACGCTGACGGGCTGGCTTCTGGAGCTGCACTACACGCTCTTTGCAGATCACGCGGGACTGATCATCGCTGGCTTGTTCGCCACGCTGCTGTTCTTTCTTGGCGTCACCGGCGTCTGGTTGTACCGGGGGTTCTGGAAGACGCTCTTCCTGCTGCGCTGGGGTCGCAGTGCCCGCATCTTCTTCTCAGACACTCACAAGATGGTGGGCATCACCACCGTGGTGTTTAATCTGATCCTGGGCTTCACCGGAGCCTGGTGGAACTTCAGCCACATCTTGCATCACATGCTGGAAGAAGAGCATGTAGAAGAAGATCCTCCGATACATCGCACCTTCGAGGCCCCTGGCACCTCCATCGACGCGCTGATCGCCAAGGCGGAAGCCAAAGCCGCCGACTACATCCCCGGCTATATCTCCCTGCCTACCACTGAGAAGGATGACCTCGTTTCCTACGGCAAGCTGGCGTCCTATGGCCCCTTCCGCAGCAACTATGGAAGCGTCGCCACCTTTGATGCCAAGTCTGGTGAGCTCAAGGACTTCACCGATGTGAGCCAAGGGGGGGCTTGGGCTCAAATTCTGGACAGCTTCACCCCTTTGCACTACGGCACCTTTGGCGGCCTTCCGGTGAAGATCCTCTGGTGCATTGGCGGCCTCGCCCCCGGCATCCTTTCCATCACAGGCTTCCTCATGTGGTACAAGCGCAAGTTTCCCAAACGCCGGAAACAAACCGTGAGTGAACCCGTGGGTGCCCGCGAAAAAGGCGAACTGGAACCAGCCAACTGATCCGGTTTTAAAAAGCAAATCCTCCGAGCCCGTGTCAGTTCTCAAAACGGCCTGTGTCCGGGAAGCTCGGGGAGAGCACGCAGCACATGACATCACATCCGCCTGACGTTGAGGTGGTGATGGCGGTGGGGAGGAAGCGGATGCAGAAGCCCCCCCCACCTGATCATCTTCTTCGGAAGTACCCAACGTTGGCCTGTGTTAGAGATCCCCGCTGGGGATCAACTTCGAGCTGAGACGGGCACCTCCAGATAGGTGCAAGCGATGGCTTGATGCTTCACCAGCGATCGTCTCAAACACGTCCTCGGGAAAACTCCCTTCCCCCATCACTTCAGATAGCTCTGCCAGGCTTTGGCACTGGCCTCGCCGGGGAACCAGCAGGCGATGCGTTTGTTTCCTTTGAAGTCCTTGTAGGGGGCGACCTCCTTCGTGCCCAGATCTCCCAACCAGCCATCCTGATCCTTGATCTTGATCAGGCCCGGCCCGCTCCCGCCCGTGCTCCGGGTGGTCCGTTGCCCCAGAGCTGGCCGACCCGTCTCTGCCGCAGGGTTTGCGGCCCCCAGTCGGAGTGTGATGGCATCGTCCATGAACGGACGGATGGCCTCCAGGGTTTTCCCCGCTTCATGGCCTTCATTGGGATGATCACCGATGGCCCACACCGCACCACTTTTGCGCGCCTGGGTCCAGGAGTCCTGGTTGCTCTTGCGCCAGTCTGGCTTCTCCTTTGCCCCCGTCGTGAGGAGCACTGGCACCTCCAGTGCGTCGCGCACGTCAGACGGGCCTCCTGCGGTGGCCTTCGTCACGGCCATCACCACCACCCGCTTGGAGTGCAATCCCGTGAAAACCCGGCTCAAGTTTGCCCCCGCTGAGTGCCCCCAGAAAGCAAGCGGCCCCGTCGCGATCTCCGGATGCTGCGCAACCTTCGCCGCCTCCGCCAAGGCCTTTTCCAGAAGTTCCACAGTGGCCGGCATCATCTGATACCCCGCCTCTTGATCATCGTCCTTCAGGTTGCACGCCAGCAACGCAAAGCCGTTCTTGGTCGCCCAAGCCTGCCAGTTCGCATCGCCCGCCAGACCACGACCGTCCCCGTTTTTGCCCGGAATGAGGAAGAGCGTACCCCGCAACATCCTGACATCATCCGGGGACCAAACTCGAAACTGGGCTGCCTCCAGATCGAGAGGAGTCTGGGGACCGAGATCGATTTCACCGCCGCCCGCCACAAGTTTCGAGCCAGTCGATACCACAAGGGAAACGACCACAATCAACGCGAATCGTTTAAAAGGAATGATTTGCGTCAATTTCATGTTTGTATTTTCTCGACAGAAAAGCATAAAACTCAAGTTTTACCAAGTTAATTCGAGGAACACTTCTTGACCAAGGCCGGGCTAAAAAAGGTGACAATCCGATCAGAAACGGGATTGACTATCTGTTGCGACTGCGTCTTGATTGCGACGCAATTGAGACCCAATCGCGCCTACTCCCCTCAAGGGCCGGTCAGCATCTCTTTTGCACTCTCACAACAACCTGTTCCGCCCGGCACCAACCGGCGGAAGTCCCGCACATAAATGAAGCAACGCAACTCATCCAAGACCAAGCGTCAGCGCATCGCCCGCGAAAGCGTGGCGGTCACGACGCTTCTCGCCACCGCCAGTTCTCTGACGGCTCAGACCGCCCCGGCTCCCGCTCCAGCTTCCGAACCGACTGGCACCCAGCAGCTTCCTGAGGTCGTCGTTTCCGGCGCTCAGGTGCCGCTTTACAAGCCCCAGGCAGTGTCTTCTCCGAAGTACACCGGCCCCCTTCGCGACGTTCCCCAGACCATCACGGTCATCCCGCAGGAACTCATGAAGGAACAAGGTGCCACGTCTCTGCGCGATGTGCTCCGCAACGTCCCCGGCATCAGCATCCAGGCGGGTGAAGGCGGCGGCGGCCCTGCTGGCGACAACTTGTCCATCCGCGGCTTCAACGCCAAGACGGACCTCTTCATCGATGGCGTTCGCGACTTCGGCGGTTATTCCCGCGACCCCTTCAACATTGAGCAGGTGGAAGTGGTGAAAGGCCCGTCCTCCACCAACGCCGGGCGTGGATCCACCGGTGGCTCCGTCAACCTCTCCACGAAGCAGGCCAAGCTTGATCCCTTCTACAGCGGTGAATTCACCGGCGGCTCGGACAATCTGTTCCGCAGCACGATCGACATCAACCAGCCGCTCTGGGTGAATGAAGGCAACCCTGGCGTGCAGGGCACCGTAGGCGGCAAGGGTGCCAAGGCCGTCCAGCCCGTCGCTCCCACGCCGACCACCGGCTCCGCCCTCCGCATCAACGGATTGTACCACACCCAGGATCTTCCTGGCCGTGACTACGTGGAAAACGAGCGCTGGGGCGCTGCCGCCTCCCTCGTTTTCGGTTTGGGCACCGACACCCGTCTGTCCCTGAACTACCTGTACCTTGAGCAGCACAACGTGCCGGACTACGGGATCCCCTGGATTCCTGAAACCGTCACCGATCCCCGCCTCACGAAGTACCACAACAAGGCGGCCCCGGTCTCCTACAGCAACTTCTACGGCATCCTGGACCGAGACTACGAAGATATCGTGACCCACATCGCCACGGCGATCCTTGAGCACGACTTCTCCGCCAACCTCAAGCTGCGCAACGTGACCCGCGCCGGACTCACCACACGGGACTCCGTGACCACGGCTCCCCGCTTCGCAGGCACCGGCTCCACTCTGAACCGGCAGTTCCAGTCCCGCGACCAGGAAGACGGCATCCTCTCCAACCAGACGAACTTGATCGCCGAGTTCGACACCGGTGCCCTCAAGCACACGCTCACCACGGGTGTGGAATTTTCCTGGGAACAATCGGAAAACAAAGCCCGCGTAGCTGACGCAGCTCCCCAGACGGACCTGTTTCACCCGAACGCCCTCGACCCCTACACCGGCACGATCCGCTACAACGGTGCCCGCCAGGAAGCTGATGTGTTCTCCGCTGCCGTTTACCTCTTCGACAAAGTCGAGCTGGGTGAACACTGGGAAATCAACGGCGGTCTGCGCTATGACTACATCGACACGGACTACACCTCCGTGGACGACCATGGCTCCAGCACCGACCTCAACCGTGAAGACAACCTTCTCAGCTGGAGAGCCGCCCTCGTGTTCAAGCCCGCCGACAACGGCAGCGTGTACTTTGCCTACGGCACCTCCTTCAACCCGGCTACCGAACTGCTCGTGAGCAGCTCCGCATCCTCGATCATCAACCAGTTCGACACCGATCCGGAAGAAAATCGCAGCTATGAACTCGGCACCAAATGGGACCTCCTCGACGAGAAACTGTCCTTCACCGCCGCCCTGTTCCGCACGGAGAAGTCCAACGCCCGCACCGCAGACCCGGCCGATCCTACCGCGTTTGAGCTGAGCGGCGAGCAAGTGGTGCAGGGCTTCGAAGTGGGCTTTGCCGGTACCATCACCGACAACTGGCGCATCTTCGCGGGGTACACCTACCTCGACAGCGAGATTGAAGAGTCCCTCAACCCGGAAGAAGTGGGCAAGCACGTGTCCAACACGCCTGAGCACTCCTTCAACCTGTGGACGGTCTATGACCTTCCCGCTGGCTTCCAGATCGGTGCCGGTGCCCAGTTCGTGGACTCCCGCTTCAACAACAACATCAACCAGCGTCTCGCTCCCAGCTACTGGGTCTTCGACGCGATGGTGGGGTACAAGGTCAACGAGAACGTCTCGCTCCGCGTGAACTTCTACAACCTGGCTGATGAAGAGTACATCGACCGCGTGGGCGGTGGCCACTTCGTCCCAGGCGCCGGCCGCTCCGTGGCCGTCTCCGCTGCGATCAAGTTCTAAGCTCGCATCCCTCCAGACATAGACATCTGTTTAAATAGCCTTACTCCATGCTGATTCGCATCCCTGACGTTCTCACCCCTGAACAGGTAAAACACGCCAGAGCGCTGCTGGACAAGGCGGAGTGGACTGATGGCCGGGCAACCACCGGCTATCAGTCCGCCAAAACTAAAAACAACATGCAGCTCCCCGAGGGGCATCCCGTCGCCAAAGAGCTGGGAGGCCTGATCTTGGAAGCACTGGGCCGGAACTCCCTTTTCATGGCCGCGGCGCTCCCACTCCGGGTCCTGCCTCCCATGTTCAACAGTTATGCGGGAGGCCAGGCTTTTGGCACCCATGTGGACAATGCCATCCGGCAGATTCCTGGCACCGGCCAGCGCATCCGTACAGACATCTCAGCCACGCTGTTTTTCAGCGAACCCGAGGACTATGACGGCGGGGAACTCACCATTGAAGACACCTACGGTGTCCAACAGGTGAAGCTGCCCGCAGGACACATGGTCCTTTACCCTTCCACAAGCCTCCACCAAGTGACCCCGGTCACACGTGGGGCGCGTGTCAGTTCGTTCTTCTGGATCCAGAGCATGATCCGTGATGACGGCCAGCGGTCCCTCCTGTTTGACCTTGATCTGTCCATCCAACGGCTGGCACGGGATCTCGCAGGAAACCCTGCCGCGGACAAGACTGCGGTCCAGCTTACCGGCGTGTATCACAACCTTCTGCGGCAGTGGGCGGAAATGTGATGACGGCGTGAGCCTCCAGATGAAACTTCTCTACGTGACGGCACACCGGACAGGGTGCCGTCACTTGCATATTCACCTCATTTCAGTTGCTCGTAGGAAAAACTGCCTTCTTCATGACCGCCGTCGTTCGACTCCTTCGCAAAACCATTTTCTGGCTGCACCTCATCGCGGGCTGCGCAGCGGGCATGGTCATCCTGCTCATGTCCCTCACGGGTGCCACGCTCATGTACGAGCGACAGATCCTGGAGTGGGTGGACGGTTACCAAGTCACACCCACGGTCAACGCCAGCCGACTGCCACTGGAAGAACTGGCGGCAAAGGCCACTGCGGCCAATCCCAAACAAGCCCTGACCGCATTGACAGTGGAGTCCGATGCCCACGCCGCCGTGATGCTTTCGTATGGCCGTGAAGCCACGCTATACGCCAACCCCTTCACAGGAGAACTTCTGGGCGCAGGGGCAGCGAAAGCGCGGGACTTCTTCCATTTCGTCACGGAACTGCATCGCTGGCTGGCCTTGGAAGGCACGTCACGCGACACCGGCAAGGCCATTACCGGTGCCGCCTGTCTCGTCTTCCTGTTCCTCGTGATCAGCGGTCTCTACCTGTGGTTCCCCCGCCGTTTCACCTGGCATTTCATCAGGCGCATTATTTCCTTTGACCGCCGGCTGACGGGCCGAGCCCGGGATTGGAACTGGCACAACGTCTTTGGCTTCTGGGCCTGCCTTCCCCTCCTGTTCATCATTCTCACCGGGCTCGTCATGGCCTATCCATGGGCGAACAATCTTCTCTTCACCCTCACCGGCAATCCACCGCCCCCGCCTCGCGCCCAGCAGGCCCGGCCTCAGGGCGGGAAACCCGAGCCCGTGGCATTGAGCGGCCTCAACCACGCGTGGGACACCGCCGTGGCCAAGGTGCCCACCTGGCAGAGCATCACCGTCCGCCTTCCAGCCAACGCCAAGGCCCCCGCCATGCTCTTCATCAGCGAGAGCCATCAAGGACGCCCCGATCTGAAGTCGCAGCTCAACGTCAATCTCGCCAGCGGCGAAGTCGTCACCTGGGAGACCTTCTCCACCCACAACCTCGGCAAGCAGTTGCGCTTCTGGGCTCGCTGGGTCCACACAGGTGAAGCTGGTGGCTTCATCGGTCAGACGATTGCAGGACTCGCCGCCCTCTCTGCCGCCGTGCTCGTGTGGACGGGCATTTCCATGTCCTGGCAGCGCTTCCGGCGTCGCAAGGGCGTGGCGGCGAAGTAGGAATGGTTAGCTCTTGAAAGCGGTTTGTAGTTCAAACTTTAGTTTGCCTCAGTCCGCGAAAGACCATCTGAAGCAAACTAAAGTTTGAACTACAAACAGAGCCCCGCCAAAGCGACTGCAATTCTACGTTGGGTGGGGAGAACAGGGAAACTACTCCGCAGGAGTTGCGGCGGCCTGGCGGACGCGACCGTATCGTCACTTCCGCGAACCCCACCTCCGCTTCACCTTCATTGGTGCTGGACTCACACAGGACTCCCCAAAGCGGTGGTTCCCGGTCGCACTCCTAAAACCGACTTCGTCGTCAGGTGTTGAATGAGTTGGACTCTCCCAAATAGCGTCGGCTTGCGATGCCTCAGAACCGCTCGCCCCGACGGGGATCGTCGGACTACGCCTCAAACACAAAAAAGGCCGGACTTCTGCAAGCCCGGCCCTTTCAAAACTTCGATGATCGTTAGCCCAATCAGGCCGTCGGCGCTGCGCCATCCAGGCCGAAGGCCTCGTGCACCACTTTGGCGGCTTTTTCGATTTCCCCTTCCTCGACGGTCACGGCCGTCTTGATTTCACTGGTGGAGATCATCTGGATGTTGATGCCAGCGTTGGCCAGGGCACCGAACATCTTGCTGGCGACGCCGCTGTGGCTGCGCATGCCGATGCCGACAATGCTAAGCTTGGCCACACCCGTCTGAGAGCGAAGCTCGACCTTGTCACCCAGCTCAGCCAGCACAGCCTGCAGGGCGGCCTCAGCCTTCGGCAGATCGGCGGCACTCAGCGTGAAGCTGATGTCGGTCTCATTGTCCCAGCTCACGTTCTGCACGATCATGTCGATCACGACGCCCGCCTTGTGAATGGCACCGAAGATCTTCGCGGCCACACCCGGACGGTCCGGCACATCATCAATCGTGATCTTCGCCTGATTGCGCTCAAGGCTCACACCACGGACGACGACGGATTCCATGCCAGGTTCTTCTTCTTTCACAAGGGTGCCAGGGTTGTTGTTCATGCTGTTGCGCACCTCAAAGCGTACGCCAAATTTCTTTGCAAACTCGACGGAGCGGCTCTGCATCACCTTGCTGCCGCTGCTGGCCATCTCCAGCATTTCATCATAGCTGATCACATCGATCTTCTGTGCGGTGGGCACCACACGGGGATCGCAGGTGTAAACGCCGTCCACATCCGTGTAGATCTGGCAGAGATCCGCCTTCACTGCTGCCGCCATGGCGATCGCCGTAAGGTCCGAACCGCCGCGACCAAGGGTCGTGATGAGGCCATCCCGGGTCTGCCCCTGGAAGCCAGCCAGAATCACGATATTGCCCTCATCAAGCATCTCGTGGACTTCGGTGGGCGTGATATTGGCGATGCGGGCCTTCGTGTGCACGCCATCGGTCTGGATACCGGCTTGGGCACCCGTCAGGGATACTGCCTTGCCACCTTGGGCATTGATCGCCATCGCGGTGAGCGCAATGGTCTGCTGCTCACCCGTGGAGAGCAGCACATCGAGCTCACGCTCCGTCGGGCTCTCAGAGACATCTCTAGCCAGCTTCAGCAGGCTATCGGTGACGCCAGACATGGCGGAGACCACCGCGATCACTTGATGCCCGGACTTCTGAGTCTCCAAGACACGACGTGCCACATTGCGAATGCGCTCGGGCGTGCCCACCGAGGTGCCACCATATTTCTGAACGATCAATGCCATGTGCTTAGCGTGCGTGCGGAACGTAAAATCCAGCGAAAAGAGCGCGGATTCTGGCACAGACGAAGCAGGGTGCAAGTGAAGCTTTACGCGGAAGACACCTCCAGCCCACCCCAGATTGCCTTTTGCGCAGTGAGGTCGGCCGGCGCGCCCCCTATCCATCCGCAACGCCATATTAGTTTACACCACTGAATTATTTTATTGTATTTATGGTAAACAGGGTTATTATTGCACCATCTCCATACGGTTATGGTCTCCAAGCCTGCACTCCCAATCTCCAGCCTCCGCCGCGTCACTTCGTGGTGGCCGATTGCGCTGCTCATGGTCTTCCTGCCGTCCGCATTCCAGTCCACATGGGCGCGGGAGTACTTGGAATACAATGGGCGGCTCGCCTTTGCACCTGCGTCCGTACCCAAGGCCGTCCACCACGCCGTAGCTGCTGCCAACTCTCTCCAGCGCAAACCGTATCGGTACGGGGGAGGACACCGGGTGCTGCATGATCGCGGCTACGACTGCTCGGGCACGGTTTCCTATGTGCTCTACCACGCGGGATTGTTGCGGGGTCCCCTGGCCTCCACCCAGTTTCGCAACTACGGGGCCCCCGGTCCCGGCCGCTACATCACCCTCTTCGTGAAGGATGGCCACGTGTTCATGTCCGTCTGCGGTCTGCGTCTGGACACGAGCGACTTTGGGGCCGGACGAGGCGACGGCCCGCGCTGGCGCCCCACGGCACGTTCTTTCAAGGGATATCAATTGCGGCATCCACCGGGCCTGTAATCTCCGCCTGGCCGTGTTCAAAAAACGGCCCGCCCCGTTCTGGGCGAGCCGCACAGTAGGGTGGAAGGAGGGCAATCTTACTTCAACCCGGCCTTGGCCTGAGCCTGACTTTCCGGGGAAAGCTTGCTGAGAGGGTAGTTGTACACCTGCCCGTTGGCCATGCGGAGCACGACGTTCTCGCCGTCCAGCTTGAGCATGGTCGCTTGAATGATCCGGCCTTCGGTATTGGTCCAGTTTTGGATCGCCGCAGGTGGAGGCATGGCTGCCGCCGTCGAAGGTGCGGCAGGCTTTTTGCTGCCATCCAGAGAGGCCCCTTCTTCAATCCACTGTTTGATTTTGGCGATGTTCGCCTCCGCCAGATTTTTCTTGGGTGGCATGTGGGCATCGTCATCCAGCTCCACCACCAGCGTCGTGTAGAAGTGGCTCTCCTTCAGGTTGCCGGGCTCAATGGTGCGGCCAGGCCCAATGTCCTTGGCAAAACGCTCCAGATTGTCGAAGACGAATCCCCCCTTTTCCTTGCCCGACTCCTCAGAGTGGCACTTGTAACATTCGGCTTTCAAGATGGGCTGGATGTCACGCTTGAAGTCCACCGCATGGACGGCAGCGGCGGGGAGAGCGACGAGGGCGGCAGGCAAAATGAATTTCATGGGCGGAACAAGAACGACGGTCCAATTGGCCCCCTTAGCAAAAAATGGGCAAAGTTGGACAATTTCAGACCGATCCAGCCCATGCCTCATTTGCCCGCATTTGCCATGACTTTCTGCAAGACAACCTCATCTCAAAACGGTTAAGACAAGGCGGTGCTCCGGTTCGTAAACGTAACAGCCGCTTCATCTCCCCTTTTTGCCTGACTCCCCCGCCATGTCCACGGTCGCCGTCCGCTCCGCCCAGCTCCCGCCCGCAGTGCCCATCACGGTACGGCGTTTCCGCCAGCCTAAAAAAAACATCCCGCAGACGAAGGTCGAGCGGGATCACATCCTGGGCACCATCCGCAAGTATCTGGAGACCGCCAAGCTCGTCCCACCGGCTCCCTTGGATGAGATGCGCTACCACGCGGAGAAGATCGTGGCCGACAACAACTTCAACCCGATCTATCGCGACTACATTGGGGTGCTCCTGAGCAATGAGCTCTGGCGTGAAACGCTGGCCACCATCCCCTACGAGAAACGGTTGCTCCTCATGCCCAAGTGCCTGCGGGTGGAGAGCAAGTGCCCGGCCCCGTTTGACGAATTTGGCCTGCTCTGCAAGCAGTGCGGCCTCTGCACCATCCAGGACTTCCAAAATGAGGCGGAGAAGCTCGGCTACGCCGTCCTCGTGGCTGAAGGGTCCGCCATCGTCATGAGCCTCATCCAGACCGGCAAGATCGAGGCCATCGTGGGCATCTCCTGCCTTCCCGTGCTGGAGCGCACCTTCCCCTATGTGGAAGCCGCCGCCATCCCGGCCGTGGCCGTGCCCCTGCTCCAGGACGACTGCATCGACACCACCGTGGACATTGACTGGGTGTGGGACTACATCCACCTCACCAGTGAGGACAAGACCCGCCGCCTGAACCTCAACAAGCTGCACGAGGATGTGCGCGAGTGGTTCACCCGCGAGAGCCTCGATGCCCTCCTCGGCAAACCGCACGACCGGACCGAGGAAATCGCCCGCGAATGGCTGGCCCGCGCCGGCAACCGCTGGCGTCCCTTCCTCACAGTGGCATCGTATCAGGCCCTGCGCGAAGATCCCGAAGGTCCGCTCAGCGATGACCTCAAGAAAGCGGCCATTGCCGTGGAGTGCTTCCACAAAGCCTCCCTCGTTCACGATGATATCGAGGACAACGATGCCCAGCGCTACGGAGAAGCCACCCTCCATGCGGAGCACGGCATGCCAGTGGCCCTGAACGTGGGCGACCTCCTCATCGGCGAAGGATACCGCCTGCTGGCCGACTCCAACGTCCGTGCGGACTACCGCACAGCCATGCTGAAGATCGCTGCGGAAGGCCAGCGCGAGCTCTGCCGTGGCCAGGGTGCCGAGCTCCTCTGGAACAATCATCCCGTGGCGCTGAGCAGCACCCAGGTGCTGGAGATCTTCCGCAGCAAGACCGCACCGGCCTTTGAAGTGGCCCTCAAGATCGGCGCTGCCCTCAGCGGCCGTCTCGATGAAGTGGAAGAGGCTCTTCATGAGTACAGCGAGGCTCTCGGCATCGCCTACCAGATCCATGACGACCTTGATGATCTGGGCGACGACTCTGCCACGGACAACACTGTCGCCATCCGCCCCAGCATCGTGCTGGCCCTCATCCGCGAGCGCGGCAAGGGAGAGATCAAAGACACCATGGAGAGGCTCTGGAATGGCGAGCTCAAGGAATCTCCTGACAAGGCCACGATCCGCGCCTGGGCAGAATCCAGCACCGCCCATGAGAAGGCCATGCTCCTGCTGGAGAGCTACAAGGAACAGGCCGTACGCAGCCTTCAAGGCGTGGACAACGCCAACCTCAAGGGGCTCCTCCGTCGGGTGATCGGCAAGATCTTCAACGACCTGGAGATCAAAGGCTGGTGCCGCGAGTTCGAGGTGAAGAATGCCACGACCGAGGCCAAGGAGGCGGGTGCGGTTGCGACACCTGCTCCTGAGCCCGCCCCTGCCGCCTGATGCCTCGGACGTCAGCCTTTTCTCTTTGCCATATCAGCCGCTGCCCTTACGTGTAGTGTCATGCACACGCGTAAGTGGCTTCGTCTCGTCTTGGGCGCAGGTCTTGTGGCCCTGCAATTTGCGACTCCTGTCCTCGGCAACGGGGGAGGCTACGTCAAAGGTCTGGCCTCCAGCGGGGCTTTCAAACCGCTGAACATTGAGCAGGTCCAGATGTTGTCTGAGAAACTCGACATCGATCTGCACATCGAGCACGCCGAGATTCGCATCGAGTACGTCCTGCACAATCCCGGTCCCAAGGTCACGGTGGAAGCGGGGTTCCCCTCAGCGATCGCTGTGGATCCCTACGGCGAGGTGGATGCGGAGCCCATGACGATGAAACGGCTCGCGACCAAGCTGCCCCTGGAGGCGTTTGAACTGAAAGCCGACAGCAAGTCGGTGAAAACCACCATCAAGCCCGACGACCTGAAGCTCGATTCAGTGGAGTCCCTTCCATCCGATGGTGAGGATGGCGGCATCACAGTCAAAGCCTGGCACATCTTCAAGCTGGACTTCGCCCAAAGGCAGACCCGCAAGGTCACTGTGAAGTACCGCAATCCCTACTTCGGCAGCTACATGTATGTGTCTGACGACAGCCGGATCAGCCCCCTGACATTGACGTATCTTTTCTCCAGTGCCGGCGCGTGGAATGGTCCCATCAAACAAGGCAGCGTGACGGTGAAGGCCGTGACGGCCAATCCAGAACTGATCCAGTTCAGCCATCCCAAGCGATTCGAGAGGGACGGCAACACCTGGCGGTGGCTCTTCACAGACTTCGAGCCCACCCTGGAGGACGATCTCGTCATCACCACGCGCCCCTTGTGCTTCGGGCAATCCGTTTACAACCAGAACCCCAACGGCGAGGTCGAAGACTACAGCCGCACCGAGTATGTGGGATGGGGTGCCGTCAAGAACTACGAGGGCAAGATGGGCGGCAAGTGGGAGTTGCATCGCTACGACTACAAGGCCACCGCGTCTTCCACCCTCACTCCGGGCAGCGGGCTCCGCTATGATCCCCAGCTTCTCGCTGAAGACGACTCTGACAGCGGGAGCACGGCGTGGGTCGAAGGTGCCAAGGGCGATGGCATTGGCGAATCCGTGACGCTCACGCTGGCGCAACCCGCCAAGCTCAGCCGAATCGGGATGGCCAACGGCTACACCAAGTCGGAGGACATCTACCTCAAGAACAACCGCGTGGCCCGGCTGGATGTGAGCATCAATGGCGGGAAGAGCTTTCCGGTGGAAGTTCCTGATGAGCGTCTCACCTCCGAGCTCTTCTACTTTGACCTGCCTGCCCCCACCGAGCCTGTAATTTCCGTGAAGCTCACCATCGCTGCCGTGTACAAGGGCACGAAGTACAGCGACACCGCCCTCTCGGAAGTGGTGCTGGTGTCCCCGTTGGAGAAAGAGCCAAAGATCCGGGCTTCGCGGTGACAAACGTGCATACGCCCTTTCAAACAATGGGAATCTTGCACCGCACGTGCCGTTTGTGGAGTGCACTATTGTTCGGCGCTTTCAGCCTCATAGTGACATCGGCTCATGGCAATGGCGGAGGTTACTCGCAAGGGTTGCTGTCCACAGGTGCCTTCAAGCCCTTCGGGGTTGAGCAGGTGGAAATGCTATCCGAGCATCTCGAAATCGATCTCCACATCGAATATGCAGAAGTTCGCATCGAATACGTCCTGCACAATCCGGGGCCGAAAGTTACCGTCGAAGCGGGATTCCCCTCTGCAGTGAATGACTTGAGGTGGGGAGTAAATTCTCTTGTGAAGACTCCCTTTGAAACATTGGTGAAGCTGGAGAACTTCCATCTCGCCTCCGACGGCACGCCTCTGGAAGTCTCCACCGTTGCTGACAACCTCAAGCTGGGCGGCAAAACGATTGGGGGACCTTCGGACAACCGGACCACTATTAAAGCGTGGCATGTCTTCAAACTGGACTTCAAAAAGGGGCAGACGCGACGCCTGATCGTTAAATACCGCAACCCCTATGCGGCGTTTGTCACAGCGATCTCGAGTGGGTGGAGCCGGAGCGCCACCAGCTTGTCCTATGTGTTCTCAAGCGCCGCTTCCTGGGCCGGACCAATCACTCAAGGCACGGTGATCATCAATCCAGTCTCAGTGGATGCCGGGCAAGTCGAGTTCAGCCATCCCAAACGATTTACAAAAGATGGCAACCGTTGGATCTGGAGGTTCTCTGACTTGGAGCCGACACTCGAAGATGACCTGACGGTCATCACTTCTCCTGCTTGCGCCATCCCCGATGACGTGATGTTCGTTGATCCCAGCGATCAAAAAAATGCATCTACCGCTTATTATGTGTGTAGGGGAGACAGCCCTCGCGACGGCGGCGGACGCTGGGAAGTTCATTCAAAGGATTACCAAATCGATGCCACATCCACCCTCCCTCCCGAGGGTTCGCTCAGTTTTGCCGCCGAAGCACTCAGGGACTTCTCTCGCAAAACCTGCTGGGTCGAAGGTGCTCCTGACCCTGGCATCGGAGAAGCAGTGACCCTTACCCTGCCCAAACCGGGCAAGGTGGCCAGAGTCGGGCTGGTCAATGGCTACGCCAAAGACCAGCAGCTCTATGAGGCTAACAATCGGATCAAACGACTCGATGTGAGCGTGAATGGCGGCAAGCCCTTCTCAGTCTCCGTACCGGACGAACGTCTCACCACTGAGCACTATTATTTTGACCTGCCGCAGCCGAACAGCGCCGTCAAGACGATCAAGCTCACCATTGCCGAAGTGTACAAGGGCACCCAGTTCGACGACACCTGCCTGACCGACATCGTATTGGTCACCCCTCTCTCCAAGGCCCCCAAGCTCTCTCCAACAAGGTGACCAAGATCATTCCATCGGTTCTGCGCCAACCCTCTCGCCTGTTTTTATCCTGTGCGGCACTGACGTGCGCAAACCTCCTCCACGCGGCAGCCCCGTCGCTCCCTGTCTGGATCGAGGAATCCCATGCAGGCAGCTTCTATTTCCTCGCCCAGACGCTTCCGCTGAACGAACCGCACACCCTGGTGCTGTTCGACGCCCACAGCGATGCCTCGGCCATCGCCAATTCGGATCGGATCCGTGAGGCCATTCGCAAGGTGCCCTCTGTGGAAGACAGAGCCGCCCGGCTGCAACGCTGGCGGCGGCAGGGCGCCATCCAGTGCTTCAACTGGATCGAGCCGCTGATGCCCGCCCCGATTGCGGAGGTGATCTGGGTCTCGGCACGCAGGCTGCCCGCGGAAGAACGCGCGAGGCTGGAACAAGATGCCCGCGAGTATCTGGATGCGCATGAGGAAGGTCTGCCCCGCGATGCCGGCCCCCTTGCCCCCAAGTTTCGAACCCTGGACTTCGAGCAATGGCAGGCAGAATCCGGTGCCTGGCCGATCGAGCGCCCCTTCATCGCCAGCATCGACCTGGATTACTTCGCCGCGCTGCCAGATGAAAAGCTCGCACCCGAGGTTCACGAGGTCGTGACATCGGTGCTCGACAAACGCGGCCTCAAGGCCCTCTGCTGGGCCCTCTCCACCCCCTGGCTCAAGTCCCCCGAACAGGCAGACAAGCTGCTGCACGCGGCTCTGGACGAGAGCTGGCGCATCTCCAATGCCGAGGTGCGCTGGGAACCCTTCGCCATCACAGGCTCTGATCGCTCAATGATGGCGAGGCTCAGGGAGCGGAAGGGAGAACAGATGCCGTCGTTCGACCTCAGTAAAGCCTCGTTGGCTCTTCGCACCAAGGCTCTGCAACGGTGGCGACCAGCTCACACAGAATACGAGCGGCCACGGCTGGAAGGAATGCTGACCGACTGGAGGGCTGACTCGTTTCTGCCTGACATTTCCATGTCCGATCGCCCCCGGGAGCCAGACGGCAGCTACCGGCTTGAGGCCGGTCAATCAGCCGTTGTCACCATGAACCCTGCCCCCACCGGTGCACGGGTGCGCTGGTGGGCCCTGCAGCCGGAAAAATCCGTGTACCGCGTCACTGATGTGGACTTTGGGTTTGCCAGCAAGGCCCCTCGCTGGATTCAGCAACAGCCCAGATTGATCGCTGAGGGCACCGTTCTGGGAGAGTTGGATGTCGCCGCGTTGAGGCCCTTTCTGGATCCGCACCATCACTGCGGCACCGTCCCGATCTATGCGGAGGTCATCCGCGATGGTGAATCGCGATTCAGCAACGTCCTGACTCTGCGCGTGAAAGCAAACGGCTCCAGTGGTCTCCACGCCGCCTGGAGCGAGCAGTTCGTCCTGCCTTACATCTTTGGCTCCACCTGGATTCAAGATGGCCAGCGCTCAGGGCCGGAGACCGGCTGGGGCGCAGATTGCGCCAACTTCCTGATCGCGGGATTTCACGCGCAAGGCTGGCGTCTGCCCTGGGGCAGCCCGAGAGACCTCCGGCAATTCCTTGAACCCTGGCAGGGGCCCGTGGAGAGCGACAAGGGCTGCGTGATCGACTTTGGTGCCCATGCCGCCGCACTGTGGCAGGATCTCCCGCCTCTTGGCGAGCTCAACGATGCCGACCTCCTGGTGCACCAGCTTGAGGGAACCGCTGCCGTGCTTCCCTTGGGCGAGTTGAAGCAGGGCCGCCCTGTTCCGAAGATCCTGCAGCTGCGCCAATCCAAAAAGACACTCACGACCGTTTTTGGAGGGGATGTGATGCTGGGCCGCCGGGCAGCAGAGACGCTGAATCGAGGAAACAATCCCCTGGCCTCCTTGAACACCCCGCTGAGCGCCGCCGACCTCGCCGTGATCAATCTTGAGTGCGCCTTGCTGCCCCAAGGTGCCAGCCCAGATGCCAAAGCTCCGCTCTCGGCGCCAGCCCGTGCGGCCCGGTTGCTCAAGGAAATGGGCGTGGACGCCGTGACCCTGGCCAATAATCACTCCATGGACCGCGGCGCAGCAGGGCTACAGACAACAGTTTCCCTCCTCGATGAAGCCGGGCTGAAACACTGCGGCGCAGGAACATCGGGCGAAGCCTCCCTGCAACCACTCATCCTGGAAGCCCAAGGACTGAAGATGGCCCTCTTCTCCGTGTATGATGATGAGGGGACCACTCCTTCGCGCAATGAAGGCCCCATGATCGCCACCACCGCCTCTTCCGATGCCCTCATGAAAGCCATCGCGGCAACACGGGCAAAGTCGGATCTTATTGTCATCATGCCCCACTGGGGCCGGGAACACACCCACACGCCCACTGTTGAGCAGCGAGCCCTTGCCGCAGCCTGGCTGGATGCGGGCGCGCATCTGGTTGTCGGCACAGGCCCCCATGTGGTTCAGCCACTGGAGCACCTTTGGGGCGGCAGCGTCGCCTGGTCCTTGGGGAATCTGGTGTTCGATGGCCCCGGCCCCACGCGCGAATGGAGCCGCGGGGCACTGTTGGAAGTGACGTGGGATGCCGAAACGTTGCGGTTAATCCGGGCAAGGTTGCGGCCCGTTCAGATTGCGGATGATGGGACCGCGGCGCCTGCGGAAGGGTGGTGAATCCTCAACGTCTCGCCAAAGTTCATCAGGACAAAAAGTCCGACTTCAGGGAAGACTTGGACAACGTTCAGGGTTGGCAGTCAAAAAAATTAAAGAAGGCTGAAGACGCGACCTCGTCAAGCCTGCCCGCCTCACACATCTCCGCCTGTGACCCTGACGAGAAGTGAATGGCACTGGGCATATCGCAGAGTGCAAACTCGCGGTGGCATCAGTCGTCATACGCTCTGACCGCTTAAAAGCGGAACTCCAACCCGCTCCGCTCCCGCCAGAGGAGAGGAAGGGACACAGCCGTCCCAGTTGTGCGTGTTACCGGCGTCCCGCCGGTTCAAGTTCGGACAACACCCTGTTCATTGTTGCAACTCCAACGCCACCAAAGCCCTGCCCCCACCCAAAACAGCAGCATCATGGGCTTGTCTGGCAACCAAGGATGATCTTGGGCTAGAAATACATACCTATGATTAAGGAAAAACACCTTGAAGACCAATGCAGTCACCAGCAGCCCAGCGAAACACCATGCACCTCTCTCCGAGAGCGTCCGTCGCGGCCACACTCCGGCATGTCTGCCCAGGACGGTCAAAACTGCGATCTGCACCAAGTATGCCATGAACCGCAAAACAGGCTCAATATCGTCATGCCAGCATGCCAGAGCCGCGCCAGCAGTGATTGCCATGAGATAGAGAAAACGAAGATAGCAGTTTGCACGAGCCATCCCCGCCGGGAATGGAACCTCAATGTCGGTCGGTCGAGCAGGATTGGGATTCATGATGTGATACACACAAAACTGACATCCCTCCGCGAAATTGGCAAGGCAAACGCAGCAAAACGGGCACAGCTACCGATGAAACAGCTGTCCCGGTTGTGCGTGCTACCGGCATCCCGCTCGTTCGCGAGCAAATCATGCAAACGTTTTCGTCATGCGACTCACGTATGCTGAAACCGACGCCCCGCACCCCGCCTCATGTCGTCTGCCCCCCTCGACGCAGGCACCATTGACGCAGGCATCATTGACGTGATCAATACAACCTGGGGTTTTATCAATTCGCCAGTGAACGGGTGTGGAAGCTACTTGCGACTCATGAAAGCCAGGTCCATCGACACCTCCCCGCCCCCGTCCCAGCCTCAAGTCTCTGACCTTGCGTCTGCATCCGCCCGATGGAAACTCCCCGCGACGCTTCGGTGGGGTTTCACCGCCTTCATGGCGGTGCTGGTGCCGATCTACTGGGTGCACTACGGACCCGCGAACTTTCTCTACTTCTGTGATGTGGCGTTGTTCCTGGCCCTGGCGGCGGTGTGGACGGAGCGACCGATCTACGCCTCCATGGCAGCGGTGGGGGTGCTGGTGCCGCAACTGTTGTGGTGCGTGGATCTGGTGCTGCATCTGGTGGGGTTCAACTACGCGGGCATGACCAACTACATGTTCGACGCCAACAAGCCGCTCTACCTGCGGCTCCTGTCCCTCTTCCATGGCTGGCTGCCGTTTATGTTGCTTTTCATCGTGGCGAAGCTGGGGTATGATCGACGGGCGCTCAAGGCCTGGACGACGGTGGCGGTTGTCCTCTGCCTGGTGGGCTTCTTTCTGCTGCCAGCTCCAGGGGAGGTCCCGGCGGGGAGCCATGATGCAGTGAATGTAAACTACGTGTATGGCATCTCTGAAACCAAGGCGCAGACCTGGATGGCCCCGGGGCTCTATCTCATCTCCTGGATGGTCACGCTTCTTGTGGTTTGCTACCTGCCCGCGCATGCGTGGCTCAGGGCTCGCTACGGGAAAGACACAAGAGTTTAAGACGTGAGGAAAATCTTCAAAAGCCAAACTTCAAACTTCAATGTTCGAGCCTTCACTGGACGAACTGATTGAAAAGGAACTCTGCTTACATCGAACCTAGATACAGCTTCCGCAGGCTGAAGACTGTACCCTGTACAACTTCCCGCCCATCGCCCACAGGATTACTGAATCACCGAATTACTGAATTACCGAAATGCCTTTTCTTACGCTCCAGTCTGGGCGAAAGCTTGCCTATGAAGAGTACGGGGACCCGGCCGGGGTGCCTCTGCTTTATTTTCACGGCTGGCCAGGCTCGCGGCTTCAGGGGGAGTTGTTTCATTCTTCCGGCGTGAAGCACGGGCTGCGCATCATTGCATGTGACCGTCCGGGGCTGGGCAAGTCGGATTTTCAACCCGGGCGGCAGCTCCTGGACTGGCCGCCTGTGATGCAGGAATTGGCGGACCACGTGCAGGCGGAGAAATTCCATGTCCTGGGAGTGTCGGGTGGCGGGCCATATGTGCTGGCAGTGGCGCATGCAATGCCTGAGCGACTGCTGAGCGCAGGAGTCATCTGCGGAGCGCCCCCGCTGAAGCTCGTGGGCACGCAGGAACTGATGTGGACCTACAAGCTGGCACTCTGGGGGCAGAGGTACACTCCCCTGCTCCTGGGGCCGGGCCTGGCAGTTGCTGCACGGTTCCTGGGGCTGCCTCAGAACCACAGTGCCACCCGGTTGTACATGAAACAACAGTGCGACCGGGACCGCCTGGCGATGAGCGATCCAGAGCTCTACCGCATCATGACCCGTGCCGGCCGGGAGTCCTTGCTCTCCGGGGCCAGAGCCGTCAGTACCGATGGCAATATTTACTCCTCCGACTGGGGCATCGACCTCGCCTGCGTGCAATTCCCCCTGCGCTACTGGCATGGGGCGCGGGACAACAACATCCCGCCCGCCCTGGTGGAACGGTTTGTGAAACGTCTGCCCCAGGCCACGCTCACCATCCTGCCGGAGGAGGGTCACTACTCCCTGCCCATGCTGTGCGGCGGCCAGATCGTGGCGGAACTCCTTGGAAAAAACAGTGGGACTGAGACCTGAAAAGATGCTAACTGGAAGGTGAAGAGCCATATTGGGAGGATCCCGCCATGAGTGAACACGACGCTGATTCCAACTCCCAGTCTGGCTCAGGGGGATCCGGTTGGCTGTTGGGCGTGGTGGGAGTGCTGATTTTCTACCTCCTGAGTCCTGGTCCCCTGGTCGCGGTGTATGGAAAGTCCACCATGCCGCCCGCTTGGGTGATTGCGTACATCACCCCGATTGCCTGGTGCTGCAAACACTCCAAGCCCATCGAGAAGTACTATGGCAAGTATCTGGAACTCTGGCGTCCCCGTTAACGAGTTGTCCACCGCCACCCACCCAACCCAGTTCCGCCATGCAGCCCCAGCCTGAAGACACCCACGTTGAAAGTGGCCCGGACTTCTCCCACGAGCGAGAATCCTCTGCCGCCACATTCTGGGTGTGCGGCATCCTGGCGGCCCTGGTGTTGTATATCCTCAGCCCGGGAGTCTTGGTGTACTACCAGCGTTCTGGCAGCCCGCCACCTCCAGAATGGATTCGCATGGCTCTGTACCCCTTGGAGTGGTGTTATGAGAATTTCGGGCCCGTGAAGGTCGCCTATGATGCCTATTTCAGAGCTCTCTCGGGGCATCCCTAGCCTCCCGCCCCCATGCGCGATCCTGATGCTCCCACCTCATCTGCGCCACCCAGTTCGGGAGCGGCCTGGCTCTGGGGCGTTGGCAGTTTGTTGATCCTCTATCTCCTGAGCCCGGGGCTCTTCGTCGTATTCCACCATTTCGGCGCAACTCCGCCGCAATGGCTGAACTCCGTCCTGACCCCCATTGCCTGGGCCTGCCAGGAGTTCCCGTTCGTGAGCCGGCTGTACGATCTCTACCTGGCCTTCCTGGGTGCCCCGGTGTAGCAGCCTCCCCCGGAACGAGAGCCGGGACGGCCCTTCTACAATGAGCTGAGCCACCCCCACCAAGAACCCAAGCACAACGCACCAAGAACCCTTCTTCCCATTTGCCTCCTTCCCCAATCCAGTCGAACACATCCCCTCTATGAGCCAGATCTCTGCACGCATCACCGAAGACATGAAGACCGCCATGAGGGCGAAGGACACCGTGGCCCTGAACGTTGTCCGCGCCCTGAAGTCCGCCATCAAGTACGCCGCCATTGAGAAACACGGTGCCGATGGCGATCTGGACGACGCTGAGGCCCTGGTGGTGGTCCGCCGCGAGATCAAGAAGCGCCAGGACTCCATCTCCCAGTATGAAGGTGCCGGCCGCACGGACCTGGCGGACAACGAGAAGGCCGAGGTGGCCGTCCTGGAAAAATACCTGCCCGCCGCCATGAGCGAGGCCGACCTGATCAAGCTGGTGGAAGACGCGATCGCCGAAACCGGGGCCGCCTCCAAAAAGGACATGGGCAAGGTCATGAAACTCGTTCAGGAGCGCAGCGAAGGCCGCGCCGACAACAAGGCAATCAGCACCGAGGTCTCGAAAAGGCTGAGTTAAGAGTTCTTGGTTCTTGGTTGCAACGCTGGTCGCAACCAAGGACTCCTCGAACCCCGAACTGCCCACTGCCCACTGCCCACTGCCCACTGCCCACTGCCCACTGCCCACTGCCCACTGAAATGCCCGCCAGCCCCCATTCCACTGCGCGACCCAGAACCACCGCCATCATCGTGGCAGCGGGGAGCAGTCGGCGCATGGGGTTTAACAAACTGACGGCGGAGTTGCTCGGCCAGCCGGTGCTGCGCTGGACGCTGGCGGCGTTTGATGCCTGTCCGGACGTGGATGACGTGCTCGTGGTGGTGGGCGATGCCACCCGCCCCCTGGTCACCGCGTGGGTGGCGGAGGGCGCCTTCACCAAGCCGGTGACCCTGAGCGAGGGCGGCGCGGAGCGGCACCTGAGCGTGCATGAGGGCCTCAGGAAACTACCGCCGGGCACCACCATCGTGGCCGTGCATGACGGGGCCCGGCCCCTCATCACTCCGGTGCAGATTTCCGCCTGCATCACCCGGGCCCGGGAGGTGCAGGCCGTGGCCTGTGCCCGCCCCGTGGTGGAGACGCTCAAGCGCGTGAACTCCCAGGGTGTGATCGAGGGCAGCATTCCCCGCGAGGGGGCCTGGATCATGGAAACGCCGCAGGTGTTTGACCGCGAACTGCTCTGCACCGCCTATGAGCGCGTCATCCTGGACGGCCTGCTGGTCACGGACGAAGTCTCCGCCGTGCAGCACCTGGGTGTGCCCGTCCAGGTGCAGGACAATCCTTCGCCAAATCCGAAGATCACCTACCCGGCGGATTTGGAGCTGGCGGCACAGTTGCTTTCCGGCTACGCCGGAGACACAAGACTTGAAGACAAAAGACCTGAAGAATAGCTCTTGGAGCGCCTCGTTCATTCCACGATTTTGCCATCCTGCGGAGCCGCTTTTCCCTTTTCCCCCTTCCCTTTTCCCGTTTCGATATGTCTTCTTCTCCGGTTTCCTCCATAGACGCCGCTGCCACCCCGGAGCTGGACGGGGTCGCCACGCTGCCTGCCGCCAACAGCCGCTCGTTTTCCGCGATGATCGCGGTGCAGGCGCTCAACGCGTTCAACGACAACTTCGTCAAGATCCTGTTGATCGCGTTTGCCGGCGTGGTGGCGAAGGGGACGGACCTGGGCACCTCCATGCAGCTTTATCTGGGGGCAATCTTCTCCTTGCCGTACATCATTTTCGCCCCGGTGGCGGGCTGGTTGAGCGACCGCTTCTCCAAGCAGCAGGTCATCTTCTGGATGCAGGTGGTGCAGGTCATCATCTTCGCCTTCTTCCTCGCCACGTTGTTGCTGAAGCAGGCCCAGCTCTCCCTGTTGCTCAGTCTGGGCTGCTTCTTCCTTTTGGCCACCCAGGCGGCGTTCTTCAGCCCGGCCAAGATGGGTATTGCCAAGGAGCTCGTCGGCTCCCGTCGCCTCGGCTCTGCCAGCGGCATCCTCCAGTTGACCAATTTCATGGGCATCCTGGGCGGCATGGGTGTGGCAGGCTACTGGTTCAGCCTGCGGCTCAAGTCGGGGCTGGATCCCTGGGACGCCGTCTGGCACCCCATGGTGGTGGTCACCATCGTGGCCATCGTACAGATCTTTGGCTCCCTGCTCATCATGCGCACGCCGGAGCATCGTGACGTCAAGTTTCACAAGGGGGTGTGGATCGAGCACTTCGGCCACATGAAGCTGCTCATCTCCCAGCGGCCGCTGCTGCTGGCCGCCATCGGGGTCACCTACTTTTGGTTCATGTCCTACACGGTGGGAGCCATCCTGGTAACGCTGAGCCACGACTTGCACCCCAATGATCCCGCGGCAGCCACCCAGGCCATGTCCATGATGCCCGCCATGCTCGGCATCGGCGTCATGGCGGGCAGCCTCCTCGCCTCTGCCATCTGTCGGCGCCGACTTGAGCTGGGTCTCGTTCCACTCTCAGGTTTCGGCCTGGCTCTAACGCTGCTCTGGACCGGCCTTGCCCCGGTCAGCCCGTGGATCTACATGGCCCTCGTCGGTGTTGGCCTGGCAGGAGGTGCCTTCATGACCCCGCTCTACGCCTTCGTGCAGGATCGAGCCCGTCCAGATGAGAGGGCCCGCATCCTCTCCGCCATGAACCTGATGGACAGCATCGGCGGCGTGGTGGCGAACATGGTTCTGGTGAAGCTCATGATTCACTTCGGCGTACCCTCGGCCTGGCAAATCCTGGTGCTGGTGCCTCTCTCGATCGCAGCCGCCATCTTCATCACCAAGCTGCTCCCCCGCAGCCTCCTCATGATCATCGGCCGCGCCATCGTGGTCGCCATGTACCGCCTGCGCTCCCACCATGAGGAGCGCACGCCAGACAAGGGCGCAATCCTCCTCCTGCCCAACCACACCAGCTACACGGACGCCCTCATGATCGGGGCCACCTGCGAACGCAAGGTGCGCTTCGTCATTCTGGAGTCGCTCTATGAGATCAAGGCGATCCAGTGGGCGCTCCAGGTCTTCGGCACCGTGCCCATCTCACCGGTCCGGGCAAAGGATGCCATCCGCACCGTGGCGGATTCCCTGAAAGCGGAGCAGGCGGTGGTGCTCTTCCCCGAGGGGCAGCTCACCCGCAACGGTTACCTGAACCAGATCAACAAGGGCTACGAGCTCATGGCTCGCATGGGTGGCGATGTGAAGGTGCAGCCGGTGTGGATCGATGGTCTGTGGGGCAGTGTCTTCAGCTTCGACCAGGGCCGCTTCTTCACCAAGCGCCCCCGCACCTTCCGGTACGCGGTGAGCACGTGGTACGGCCATCCCATCCCGGCCAAGGAGGCCACGGTGGAACGCATGCGGCAGGAACTTCTGGCGCTGGCGGCGGAAGCCTTTGCCGCCCGGGCGGCGGTGCAAAAGCGCCCAGGCTACACCACGGCGGAGGGCAGGAAGCTCACCGAGACGGAAGCCCGCATCACCCAGCTGAACACCCTGCGGGTGCTGCACACGGCCCTCATCTGGAAGGATGACAGCCTCCTGTGCCTGCTGCCAGCCAGCCACCCGCTCCACGCCACCTTCACCACCGGCCTGCCCGACCACCAGGACGTGACCGTCTTCACCCGCGCCCAGGACGTAGTGGTGCAGGAGGGGAAGAAGCTCGTCGTCATCGGCGATACCGCCAGCCTCACTGGCTACACGGCACCGGCCGGAGCTTTTGTGCTGCATATCCTTGAGACTGCGGACGTCCCTGGCGGGGTCAACACCCTCCCTGAGGTGCCCAAGGCCCTCTACGACGCCGCCACCGGGGCGTTGCTGACCCTGAGCGTGCCCCACCCCGACATGCCCATCGGCGAAGAAGGCCTGCAGGTGGGATACAAGGCTGGCAGCTTCGGCCACTTCCTGCCCAGCCTGGCCATGAGCTCCGAGAGGGGCGACCTGGTTTTTGGTGCCATCCTGCCCGGTGGCGTCATTGAGACCCGTGTGGTGCTTCCTGGTGCCCAACTGGACGAAATGGGCTTTGTTTTCCCCGGGTCATGAGCAGTGAATTGCAAAAATTCCTTGCCCTCACCCCCACCCTGTGCCAATCTCCCGGCCCTCCGCGTACCCTTTGGAGGTTCTAATTAGTGTTTCCCAGGCTTATGTCATACGCAGTCATCAAAACCGGCGGCAAACAGTACCGCGTCAACGTCGGCGACAAGTTCGACGTCGAAAAGCTCGTGGCCGGTGAAGGCGACGTGGTCACCTTCAACGAAGTTCTCGCTGCCGGCGAAGGCGAAGCGATCCGTTTCGGTGCTCCCTTCATCAGCGGTGCCACCGTCGAGGCCAAAGTGCTCAAGCAGCACCGCGCCGACAAAGTGACTGCGTTCAAGTTCCGCCGCCGCAAAGGCTATCACCGCACCAAGGGTCATCGCCAGTTGATCACCCGCGTGCAGATCACCTCGATCAACGCCTAATCGCGACCGAGCTCACCCCACCCCACTTCACGAGAGAAAGGAACCGATATGGCTCATAAAAAAGGTCAAGGTAGTGTTAAGAACGGACGCGACAGCCAGAGCAAGCGTCTCGGCATCAAGAAATTTGGTGGCGAAGCCGTCATCGCCGGCAACATCATCTGCCGCCAGCGCGGCACCAAGTGGAAGCCCGGCACAGGCGTCGGCCTTGGCAAAGACTTCACCATCTTCTCCCTTGTGGACGGTAAGGTGCGCTTTGACCAGGACGGCCGTCGCGTGAACGTGGACGCCGTTGCGGTTTCCGCGTAAGCGACCCGGCTTACTTGAAGAAAAGTTTCAACCCTGCGTGTGCTAGTGCCACGCAGGGTTTTTTTGTGCCTGCGCGGACGGGGATCAATTTGGGTGCAAGGACAGACCCGTCGTGCGCTTGGAGGCGGGAAGGCCGCCAACATCCGTTTTCTCCCACCGCCATAACACCCCCACATCAGGCGGATGCGATATTGTGTGCTGGCTGACGTTCGCGGCAAGATGCCGCGAACAGCGCGCAGGGATGCGTGCGCTCCCCGAGCTCCCCGGGCAGCTTCCAAACTCCCTTGAGCGCGACCGATGCCACGGCGGCCCCCGGCGGTGCGTGCGGCCAGCGTACCACCTGTTCGGTTCAGTTCAGTTCATGTCATTTTAGGTCCGCGCAGTCCAGGCTGGTGTGATTCATCTGAACGCTTGCCGCGAAAGCTGCATCTTATCTGAGCAGCGATGAAAAAACTCCCCCGTCCGGTATTCGTCTTGGTGCTGGTGTTTGCCACACTCCTGGGGTCATTCGTCAGCGGTGCAGGAGCCGTTGAAACCGCCAAGTGGAACTGGAGCCCTGAGATCCCTGCCGCTTACACAGCCAAATCCTCTGCGCGCGCGCATCGGACCGTGGCGGCGATAGAGGCCTACTTTAAAGAAAACCAGGGCGCGCCAGACATTCAGAAGATGATTGCCCACTTCGGCACGCCCGATGGCGTGAGTAGTCAGTTCATGAACTCTCTGACCAAGGGAACTGCCGAGACCTCAAAGAGCGCGTACACCCTCCGCTTTGTGCTTGATGACGGCGGCGAGATGCACCTCTGGGATGGCAAGGGCGATGGCACGAGGCCCGGCCTCGTCATCCGGTACGAGGAGGGCGGGAAGGGGCATTTGTTGTGGAAGTAGGCAGCGGTGAGTGAGTGAATATCGCCCCTTTGCTCCGGCTGAGGACAGCCGGACTACGATCTCGGGTCCGTAGCAGGGTTGGAGTACCGTCCCGCATTCGGGACGAATGCCATCAGGGAAAAGGTTGGGCAGAGCGATCAACGCCGTTGCATGATGAAACTGAGGACCAACGGACCGGAGTCATACCAGCCTGGGGCAGCGCCCCAGATTAGGGGTTGAAAGAGAATCGGAGGGCTGAAGGCCCGGCCTCATCCATCCTGCCCACGACGAGCATTCCTGAATGCCCCCGGGCCTACAGCCCTCAACATCTATAACCAACGCCAACCTTGGGCGTTGCCCAAGGCTGCTATCATGCCGGGCTTTCAGCCCTCAGCTCGTTCGCCAAAGGCGAATCTTCGACCTGACCAGCTTTTCCCTGATGGCGTTGGCGTTTATGCGGTCAATTCACGTCACCCCAGATGTCGCAGCGAAGGCAGGGGTGAGGACGGGAGTAACCGTGTCCATGGTCGTGAGTCAGTCATCATTTGGCGTGACCGCGTAAACGCGGAACTCCAACCCTGTCGGCGATGTCGGGAGGAAGTTGGACAGATTGGGGGCCAGAATCGTCTGGAAGAGGTGCGATTGAGATCTGGAATGAGGAATGAGTATGGGGAGATTGGATGTTGCTTCCCTCCGGTCCGGCACCGGGGTTGGAGTGCCGTCGCAACACCGATCCCCCTCCCTTCAGCACAACCTCTTTCCTATTCCCCCCTCATCCCTTTTCCCTTTCACCCTTGCTCCACCTTTTCCAACAGACCCACATCGTACCCGATTTCTCTCGCCCGATTCACGAGCGTCTCATAAACCTCTTTGTCCATCTGCGGTGTCCGGCTGAGGATCCAGAGGTATTTCCGGCTGCCCTCGCCCACCATTGCCCATTGGTAATTCTTGTCGTCCAGGGCAAGCACCCAATAGTTTCCTGAGGGCAGGAAGGTGAAGAACTTGACCTTGAGTTTGGCACCATTGCTTCCTGAAACCGGGGTGGCCACGCCCTCGATGCTGTCCGGCTTGCCATTCTTCATGGCGCGGTTCACCACCTTGACCGTCCCATCGGGCATGGAGAGGTAGTTCGCGGTAACATGGCTGGCCCCCTTCTCAAAGGAATGCGGGAACCGGGCGATCTCATACCAGGTACCGGTATAGCGTTTCAGATCCACTGAAGCCACGGTGGGCGGGGGACCGACGTTTGATTTGGAGCCAGTGGCGCAAGCTGCCAGAGCCAGGAGACCGATGCCACCAAATATCAGCGTAGAAGTTTTCATTGTAGGGAGAAAAATGACGAATCTTTAGTCCGTCCCAGATACGTCTGCCCCCCCTTCCCCGGTTGTTACCCGCCTGTCAGGTGGCCAGTTGAGTTGGCTCGACGGAGTTCCCTTTGGCGCAGCCCATATGCCATGCCCCCCCCCGGGGGGGCCAGACCTACGACAGGCTGCCGGACCCAGAAACTGGCTGGGCATAATGAAAAATGCAGCGCACTCGGGCCCCGGCACTGAGCGTCAAGGGCGAGAAGCCTTTCGCAAAATGGGTCTGGATGGCTCTTCGCATCCCCCGCAGGACACGGACGAGTTGCGGGAGGGGTGTTGGCAGCCCGCTTGGACAATCCGGTGAGCGCAGCCTGCCGGGTCGTCCCCTCCTCGCTGGTGCCTGTAGCTGGTTTTGAAAATTTCTGTAACCAGCGACTGCTCCCGGTCAGACTTCCCATTGCGGAGATGCGGCTCCGGCCGGTTTTCTGCCAGTCTGCTAGTGAGTTGAGCGTTCAGTCAGTCAGTTTGTTGGTCGGTCAAATAGTCGAATTGCCTGTGGGTAGGCACTGCGGCCGGTTGCGTCCTGGGTCAGGGAAGCAACCGGCCCTTTCTTTTTTGTAGGTCTGCCCTGAATTTGTCGTTCCATTCCGGCCAGCCTGTGCCTAGGTGTGCCGGCCTTTTCCTTTTCCCAGCTCTTCTTTTTCCATGTCCCGGCTTTCCTCCCTCCTGCTCGCCGCCACCCTGCTCCTCACCCTGGCCAGTTGCGCGGACCCTATGATCCAGCAGCAGATGGACGCCCGGAAACTGCAGATCAACAACGAGCCACGCGGGGACTACTTCATTGGCCGCCGCTACTACATTGAGCGCACCCAGTTCTGGGGTTACATCCGCCGTCCGGGCCAGAGCTGGGACACCTCCCGCCTGGTCGTCATTAACGAGAACCAGAAGAGTGCCCCCGATCGCCTGCCAGAGATGCCCGCAGACGGCGGCAATGCCCACGGCTACGATCACAACCGCGAGTACCGAATGTGGGGCCGCTTCACCGGCCAGACCATCTACGACCCGAACAGCGACCTTTTCCTGCCTGAGTTCCAGCTCACGAATTATGAGTTGATTTCCCCCGCCCCCGGCTGGCTCTTCCACCCGAAGGAGAAGTCTGACGGCAAGCGCCTGCTCCGCTTTGAGAAGCAGGAGTATCCGTGAGACGGAGGCCAGTGCGTCAGTGGGCAGTGCGTCAAGGCTTTGGGTGGGAGGTCGTAGATGGACGGGCCTGAGCCGATGGTTGTGAGGGGGAGACCTTGCAATTCCTCCGGGTCAGAATTCCCTGCCATTTTTGTTGCTCTCTCCTCCCCCTTTCCGCATCTGATCCCATGACCTTGGAGCAACTCATTCAGGAAGGTCGTAAACTCCAACGACCCTGCGTCTTCCTGCGCCCAGAAGGCGAAGGCCCTCCAGCTGCCATCTGGCATGAACGGGAGGAGAACGAAGAAGAGATCGATTCCACGGGACATCGCCGCTGGCTCACGATTGACACGCGCCATGTGCCGAATCTGCTCCCCACCGCCTCAGGCTGCATGAGCATTCTGACGGACGAAGAGACCTTTCAGTCTGGACGGGTGGAAGCGGCTCCTGACCTCGACTCCATGCACGGCACGGCTCTGTATGCCCACCTGGCCTCCGTGCTGCCGCCACTGGAGGCTCTGTTTGCAAGACCTTCCGACGCCGTGCGAGAATGGATCCTCTCCCACGGCTGGGAACCCGGTTGGGGCTACGAAAACAGCTTCAAAGGCAGCAATCTGGCGGATGATTACCAGCGCCTCTGGCAACAAGAGCATCCGATGTATTCTGACTCTGACATCTATGCGGTGCTCGGAGGCTGGCACTTCCCCATGCCAGACGGGGATTGGAAAGACCTGATCGATGAGCATCTCCTGGTCTTCACCCTGCGCGATTCAGAACCCTGGGTCGAGGCGTGGCGCACCCGTGCAGGGGACTACAAGGTCATCCAACGGACCACCTGACAGCACCAAGACGCTTCGCGACTTTTTGGAAACGCTGGAACGGATGGGGCTCTTCAAGAGAGGGCATCACCCACCGCGAAAAGGGGCGGCCTTGTTACTGGCCTTTTTCCCCAACCTACCGCAAAATAGGACACCCCTAGATGAACGCGAATTCAACTCCACCCCCTCCCACTCCATGTCATGTGCGCGGTGGTGCACGCATTGGGTTCGTCAACTACACGTGGCCGCTCGCCACCCTGGATTGTGATGCCAGCCAGCTTTGTGTGGCCACCACGATGTTCGGGCTGTTTGAAATGGGCCGGTATCGGCTGACTCGCGATCAGGTTGTTTCCATTGAACCTTATGGGTTCATTCCGGTCATCGGGGACGGGATTCGCATCCGGCATAAATCGCCCGATGTGCCGGAGAAGATCATCTTCTGGTGCAACCCGGACTCAACCCTCAAGGCCATCACCAATACGGGCTTTATTCCTGCCGGGCAGGCAGGTGGAGCGTCATCAGCCAAGGCATCACGTGGATTTCCCCTGCGCATTGTTCCCATCGTGATCGCGGTGGCGATCTGGAACGCGCTTTTCGTCCTGCAGATTTTCCTTGGGGACAGCACCAACGCTTTTCCCGGACCGCTCATCCTGGCCGCGGTGGCCTTGCTCTTCGGCACTTCGGTCGCAGCGCTTCGGCTACCGGGCTTTCAGGCATTGCTGCTGAAACCGGGCCGCAGCTTCGAGGAAGTCCGTCCTGTTTTCCTGCTGCTGACGGTCATTTCAGGACTGATGCTACTGGTCTTCACCCTGCGCTGGGCAGCCAAACTCTTCACGTAGCCCCCAAACCAAGCACTAGGCACCCAGAACCTCCCTCCTTTACATCCTCACCCTCCCGCCTACTTCTTCCTCTCGTACATGAGCACGCAAAGTCCATATCATCGCAAAGGAACACCGGGCGGTCCGGGATGCCGGGTCAACCTCCTCCCTGTACAGGGCCCGACGGCCCAGGGAACGACCGCGAACTTCGCCCTGCTGGATGCGGGAAAGGAAGCCTCTGAGGTCGAGTTGCTGCGCACCATCGTCAAAGGTCTGGGTGTGAAGTGGGGCAACGATGATTTCGGCTGGTGGGCGGCAGTACCGGAGAAGCCGATCAGCGCCTTTGCAGCGGCCCTCTACAAGGCCGCCACGGATCCTGCCGTGGCGAACAGCCCACACTCCCTGTATCGGGAAGACGACAACGGGGGTCGCTTCCACGTCGGCGATTTCGAAACCCGCCGCGCTGCGGAGGAGCGCGCCAAGGAGCTCGCCTCCGGCGGACACAAACAGTACTTCTTTGTGGAGCCAATTGTGCAGCCTCCGGGCCAGGCGTGAGGAGCACGAGTGCTGGATGATGCACCAGCCCGGGTCTGGAGATCACTCAAAATCTCCAGACCAGACGCTCCACCGCGGAAGTGACCCACCTCGTGCCGCCTCACTTCTGAGGCTTGTCCCGCACGATCTCCATGGCGGCAGCATAGCCCTGTACGTAATCGGTCAACAGCACCGAGCCGAGAGTCAGCCTTGTCCAAGGCGCATTCAGAGTTTCCTGCACAGACTTGGCATGCGTAGCCACTTTGTCCTCTGCGTTTGCCGATGACAGGACATTGACCAGCGCCGACAGGATTAACAAGAGAGGCAATGGACGGTTCATGGTGGTGAACTTAAAAGCTGATGCTACTCCAATAGCGCATCGCGCAGCAAGGCGACATCCTCAATGGGAGAGTTCTCCGGGAACGCGATTTCAACGAAGCGTTTCCACTCAGGGTGAAGCTGGTCAAAGGGGTGCCGCTCCAGAGGAAGTCGGATGAAACAGAGTTCTCCCCGACGGCACCCAACCTCACCAGCTTAGCCGCCAGCCATGTCTGGGTGCCGCCCGACTGGCATCCCCGGCAAGGTTCCGGAAATTGCACGCAGCATGCGTGCGCCCACCGGGACTCCCAAGACTCCCGCAGGCACCAAGGCGCTCCCACTTTCCATCCAGCCTCAACACCTTGACTGCTGACGCACTGCCCACTGACGCACTGACGCACTGGCTATTTCCTCAGCTTCTTCAGCTTCCCGGCCGCCAGTCCGTACAAGGCCACGGGGGCGAGCGCACTCAACACCACGGCCAAGCCCGGACGATCATGTCCCAGGTCACCGATGGCGGCGAAGGTGAACCCCAAGGGAGCGGTGCCGCACAGAAGGCTCACCCAGAATCTGCGCCAGGACATCCCGGTGAGACCGGCCATGCAGGCCACGGCTTCTGGCAGCACGGGCATCCAGCGGGACAGCGCGACAATCCAGCCTCCTTTATTTCCTTGAAACACTTTCTCCCCTTTCCTCAGCCCGGCGTCGCCCGCCAGCCAGAGGGCGGCGCGGTGGCCGAAAAGGCGGCAGAGCCAGTAGGCCACGATCCCGGAGAGAGCGGACCCGACGATGCTGGCGACACCGCCCCAGAACCAGCCGTACACCAGGCCCAGGGCAGACATCACCACGGTGCCAGGCACGGGCAAAACGAGGTCCCCTACCAGCAAGACGATGCCTCCCACCCAGGCCCAGGGACCCAGAGATTCCATCCAGCGGCGGGCGCCTTCCAGGGAGAAAGTTTCCTCAAACCACTGGCCCCAGATGCAGAAGGGCAGGATGATCAGCACCAGCAACACCACGGCCAGCAGCCAGAAGCGCGAGCGATGCGGGGCACGAGCGGGCGGATCTCCAGCCATGGCGGGGTGGTGTCGTCAGGAGCCCACGGTCGGTTTCACCTGTACCAGGCGCTCAAGGTGCTTCGCCAGCATGTCGAACTCCAGGTTCACCCGATGGCCCTCCTGTTTGCCAGGCAGGTGCGTGACGGCATGGGTGTGAGGAGTGATCCAGAAGGTCATGCGATCAGGCTGCAGATCCGCAATGGTGAGGCTGATGCCATCCACGCAGATCGAGCCCTTGTGCACCACGAGATGAGCCCACTCCGGGGCAAGGCCCACGGTGAACTGATGATCCATGCCCACTTTTTTCAACGCGAGGATGGGCGCGGTGGTGTCCACATGCCCCTGCACAAAGTGGCCACTGAGCCGGTCACCCAGGCGCAGCGCCCGCTCCAGATTCACGAGGCTCCCTTCCTTGAGTTCACCCAGGCTGGTGACCTTCAAGGTCTCGATCAGCAGATCGAATGCCGCCGTCTGGGCCATCCCATCGAACTCCGTCACTGTCAGGCAGCAACCGTTCACCGCCACACTCTCCCCGAGGCTCAGTTCCGCGGCCATGGGCCCCACCTGCAAGACGAGACGCGCCCCGCCCTCACGGAAGACGATGCTCTGAACAGTCCCAACGATTTCAACAATGCCTGTAAACATAAACAAACGGAACTATGACAACAACGGGGATGAGGCAGAAGAACTTTCCTGAACCCTCCACCTAGCCCATGAGCGGGCTGCGGAGGATCAACAGGATGAAGATGCATACGACCGTGGGCAGGAGGGCGGCCAGGGCAAGTTTTCCGGGTTGAATATTGCCCGCGAAGTGATGCCCCAAAAGGCTCTGCCCCGCCGGGTTGGGCGCATTGGCGATCACCGTCATGCCCCCTGCGGCCACAGCCCCGGCCACCACTGCGTATTTGGCAAAGTCCCCCAGTCCAGGTGCCTGGGCGGCCAGGTAGGTGATGGCGGCATTGTCGTTGAACATGGTGAGCACGGCCGCACCCAGCAGCAGCCCCCACTCCGGCAAATCGGCACTGGTGAGGAGCGGCTCGATCCACCAGGACTGGCACCGCCCATGCACGATGAGCGCCCCCAGGAAAAAGCCCACCAACAGCGGAGACCGCAAGGAGACAGGGCTCTGGTGGTGGCGCGTGGCTTCCACGAACCCGAGGAAGAACAGGAACCCGCCGACGAAGAGGGCCGGGTAGTGATTGGTAAACACCGTCCAGGCCAGGAAGGCCAGATGCACGGCCGTCACCTCCCGTGGCACCGGCTCCTCCACCCGGTCATCCGCCTTGGCCCGAGCCCCAGCCGAGGCCAGCGACTTCAGTTCCTTGCGAAACACGAGGAAATACGCGGCGTTGTTGATGGCGATGGCCACCACCATCTTCCAGCCAATGTTGCCGAAGACGATGGCGGTGTCCCACTTCCACGGGGCCGCCACCATGAGAATGGGCGGTGCGGCAAAGTGTGTGAGCGTGCCACCCACGCTGATGTTCACGAAGAGCAAGCCCAGGGTGCCGTAGGCAAGCATGCGACTCGGCACGAGCGCGTAAAGGCGACGGGAAAGAAGCAGGGCCGCCAGGGTCATCGCAGCAGGCTCGGTGATGAGGGAACCCATGAGCGGGGCCACCGTCAGAATGGCCAGCCACCATGCTGCAGGAGTGCTCCGCCCCAGGGCCGCCACCCGGCCAATGCAGGCCTCAGCGAACTTTACCACCGGACGGGAGGCGGCAATGGCCATGATGACAATCACAAAGAGCGGCTCCGTGAAATTGACATCGTGCCCAAGGTAGTTCCGCAGATCCGCCCACCCGTGGAAGAACAGAGCAGTCCCGGCGAGGGCTATAATCCACAACCCGAAGACGGCCTCCACTTCGCCAAAGAAATGCAGGGTCACCGCCCAGAAAGAGACTCTTTCCGTGTCATCACCGTGTTTTTCCAGATGGCGCTTTTCCAGATCATGCGCCCACTCCCGGAAGATCCCTGCCACAAAGGTGTGGATCACAGCCAGGACGAAGATGATGGTGGCGGCCACGTTGAACGGATCCTGCGCCGCCCGTTCCTTGATCATCTGCCAGGCACCTGCGCCCTCCACATGTTCATACAGCGACAATGGCTTGGGAAAGTGGGAGAACTGCGGGTGCCCCTCATAGACAGGCGTCCCCTGCTCCGCCGCCCATCCGGTCCCCAGAAGTGTAAAGAAGAGAAGGAGGATGGCAGCCCAGTTCCCGAGCGGTCGTATCAGAGAGGGGGATGGATTTCTCATGGAATAACAGGAGCGCCCCCCCCTCCCACCGTCAACCAAAGTCGGTCTGGAAGGGTGCGAAACCCGTTGCACCCCTTCACCCCTGCGCTAGGTAGAATCGTATCCAATTGCCCACCATGGAAAACGTCATCATCATCGGCACCGGCTGCGCTGGCTATACCGCAGCCATCTACACCGCACGAGCCAACCTGACCCCGCTGCTCCTCTCCGGCAGCCAGCCCGGCGGCCAGCTTACGACCACGACTGACGTCGAGAACTTCCCCGGCTTCCCCGAAGGGATCATGGGGCCGGATCTGATGATGAAAATGCAGGCCCAGGCCGAGAAGTTCGGCGCCCGCATTGAGTACTCCCAAGTCGAGAAGGTGGAAAAGACCCCTGAGGGTCACTTCGACCTCACCATGGCCGATGGCAAGGTCCTACAGTCCAGGACGGTGATCGTGGCCACCGGGGCCTCCCCACGTCACTTGGGCCTGCCCAATGAGAAGTCCCTCATCGGTCGCGGTCTCACGAGCTGCGCCACCTGCGATGGCGCCTTTTACCGCAACGTCCCGGTTGCCGTCATTGGCGGCGGCGATTCCGCTGCCGAGGAAGCCAACTTCCTCACCCGCTTCGCCAGCACCGTGTACCTTATTCACCGTCGCGAGGAACTCCGCGCCTCCAAGATCATGGCAGACCGTGTGCTGGCCAATCCGAAGGTGAAGCCGATCTGGAACAGCACGGTCAGCGAGTACCTCACCGACGAGAAAGGCGAAATGCGCGCCGTGACGCTGAAAAACCTCGTCACCGGCGAGGAGAACGAGCTGGAACTGAAGTGCGTCTTCGTCGCCATTGGCCACGTGCCAAACACCCAGTTCCTTAATGGTTCCGTGACCACGGATGAAAATGGCTACATCGTTCAGACGGAAGGCACCCGGACGAACATCCCGGGCCTCTTCGCCGCTGGAGACGTGGCTGACCACGTGTACCGCCAGGCCATCACTGCTGCCGGCCAGGGCTGCGCTGCGGCGCTCGAAGCGGAGCGTTATCTGGCCCACTGATCTGGCCCTGCTGAAGCCAAAAGGCTGGAGGACCGAAGACCAAAGACTTGAGAAGCGCAGGAGCGATTGGCTCCTGCGCTTTTTCGTTTCGTGCGGGGAAAACTCGCGCCGCATGCAATCCATCTCCCCTTGGTGAGCGCAGATACACAGCTCCACACCCAGCCTTCACACGCAGGGGACGAGGGTGAGGGAGGGAGTTTTGACCTCCGTCTCGCGGTTCGAGATTTCACGGCATCAGGGGCAGAGCGTCACCCAGATGCGCGAGGGCCTGCGAGCCGGCGTCATTCAGAGGAGGAGGAGGAGGACGTCACGGGCACGATGCGGAATGAGCGGGGCGGGAAGAGGATCATGGGACGTTTGATGCCTGAGCCGGATGGCACATCCGGACTACGCCTGTGGTGACCTCATCTGCACAGAACTCCTGTCTTCTGTCTCGCCTTTTCGCGGGGGTCAGGGCCGGGTCACGGTATCACCACAGGACGTTCGAGGATTTTATCCTCGTTCTCGCCATCGAACACCACGCGCACGCTGCTGATCTTCTCGCGGTACTCGGGGTGCGACTCGACGATCCACTTCTGCACAAACTGTTCGATGTCTTTGCGGGCAGTTTCTTTGACCACAGGGACATGCTGGTTGGCGCGACGTTCCAGCTCCGGAGTGAGGTTTTTCTCCAGTTCCGCCAATAGCTGGGATCCATCGAAGCGGAACCAGCCGTCCTCCGACCTCTTTTCCACCCCGGACGTGTCAAACGCTACGGGCAGGCTGGGATAAATGGCAGGCACTCTGACGACGAGCACTTTATCTTTGATCTGCGTGCCCTTCAGTTCGGAGAGCTTGATGTGAAAGCGGTAGGAGGCGGGCACCTTAATCTCGCTGGTGGAAGTTCCGAGGTACACCTTGCCCCACGCAGCGAACCGGGCATCGCTCTTGCTGAAAAGCTCCATCGTCTTCAGCGGCGAGGCGACTTCCAGCACATCGCCATGGGTCCGGCCAATATCCACCAGCACGCTGCTGGCCTTGACCGTGGTCACGCGGCTCACAAAGCCGCCAGACAGCTTGTCCACCATATCCCGGGCCGCACCGCCCACCACGAATACCAGAATCACACCCGTCACCACGACCGTGATGAAAATGATCAAAAACGCCTTTAGACAGCCCGACATGGACTGCGATTTTGGCGAGGAGCGCCGGGAATGGCTGGTGGCGTAATTGCTCATGACCTAGTGGAACTCGACACGGTCAGGGCGGCCGTCTTTCCCGTCAAGCAGAAGGAAGGATGGTGTGGGTAGCGATGGATGCAGCCGCCCGCAGACAGAAAAAACCTGCCAGAGGGGCGGTGTGCAGCAACCATCTCGGCCAGGCGGGCCATCAGGAAGCAGCCCCAGGCGTCAGCGAAGCTGGCGGCCGCTGCCATTCCCGCGGAACCAGTCATCACGCTGACGGCGCAACTCCTCAAGCCGGGAGGCCACGAGATCCTTGTCGCGCCCTGCCTGCTGGACAAAGTGGTTGTTGGTGCCGTAGGCGCGCCAAGGGCCATTGGGGACCTCGTCCACCTCAACGAAGCGCCAGTCGATCTTCGTGTTGGTCTTGAAGCCGAGATAGTCCCGGACTGCCGGGGAGACATCAATGCCCGCCCCATTGTTCTTGGGGTTGGTGGGCCGGCCATCTCCAAAAACGTACTCCACGTCATCAGTCAGGAAAGGGCCGCAGTCGCTCCACTGGGCGTAACAGACACGGTCACCAGCCCGAATGGCAATCCACCGATCTCGGCAGACCGATTTGCCCGACTCCCGAAACTTCTCTTTGAACCAGGGAATGAAACGGGCTGCGGTGGCCTTGGTCGTTTTGTAGTCAATACAGTCGTTGTAAGGCAACGCCACGTAGAACGGGTTTTGCTTGGGCACGAAGCCCGCAGGGCGGTAGTCTGGAGCCCGCCGGGAGGGATCGGGATCGTCGTACCCGCCAAAACTAGCCGTCCATTGAGTGTCCCAAGAACTCGCCGTATTGGGCGTCGGATTGTTCTCCGTGGGCAGCTCCCCCACCCAGAACACCGTGGCCACGATGTCAGTCTTCCACGGATACCGGGTATAGGTCGTCCGGGGCAGAGTGGGCGCGAACACCCGCGGCAGCGGAGCGAAGGCAGGGGGGGCCGTTTGGGACTCCAGCGTCTGACGGGATACGGAAAGCGCTCCCAATGAGGCACTTTCACTGGTGATATTGGCGGCGACCGGCGTCAGCGTTTGCGTTTGGGCAAAGGCGGCTGATGCGGCTAGGGCCACCAGCGAACAAATTAACGGTTGGGTCAACTGTTTGCTAATCATGATTTCCGCAGGGGGTCGGGCGTAAAGGTGATTTTACCATGACCAAGCTTCGAGGTGCAATCCTCGAAGCCAGATTTGTTATAAAATTTCTACAACTCGCCCTCGATGACCGGGCAATGGAATAAACGTTCCCCGCCCCCCGGTGGTTGTCATTATTTTGAGGAAGACAACTCTTTCGCTCTCTGAAGACCCCGAAGCATGCCTCTCGCTTTATTCAAGGTCTCTTGATATTCATAGGTTGGATCAGAATCAGCCACCACACCAGCACCAGCCTGGACGTAGGCCTTGCCATCTTTCAGCACGCAGGTACGCAGGGCGATGCAGCTGTCGAGAGTTCCATCGAACCCGAAGTAGCCCACGGCACCGGCATAGGCGCAGCGCTTGCTCTTCTCCACCTCGTTGATGATCTCCATGGCGCGTACTTTCGGCGAACCACTCACGGTACCGGCCGGGAAGGTGGCGCGCATGACATCATAGGCACTGCGCTCCGGGGAGAGCGTGCCCTCCACATTGGAGACGATGTGCATGACGTGGGAGTAGCGCTCGATCACCATCAGTTCGTTTACTCGAACCGTGCCGTATTCGGAGACTCGGCCCACATCGTTGCGGGCCAGGTCCACCAGCATGATGTGCTCCGCACGCTCTTTGGGATCAGCCAGCAGCTCCGCCGCCAGTGCATCATCCTCGGCCGGAGTGGCCCCCCTCCAGCGCGTGCCGGCGATGGGGCGGATCTCGATCTTGCCGCCGATGCACTTCACGTGCACCTCCGGGGAGCTGCCCACGAGGGAGAAGCCGTCCGGGAAGTTGAGGCAGAACATGTACGGCGAGGGGTTCACATGACGCAGTGCGCGGTAGAGGTCCACCGGGCTGCCGGTGTATTCGGTCTCGAACCGCTGGGAGGGCACGAACTGGAAGATGTCCCCCGCCTTGATGTACTCCTTGCCCGCCAGCACCATGGCCTCGTACTCGGCCTGGGTGGTGTTGCCGCTGGGGGCGGGCACGTTGTTTCCTCCTTCCGGCGCAAACGCCTGGAGGGTGCGCACCTGAAGCGGGGCCTCGAGCTTGGCCACCAGTTCGTGGATGCGGGTGTTCGCCCATGCATACGCGGCCTCAGGCGTAGCGTGGTCGGGCATGAACACATTGGCCACGATGGTGAGCTTGCGGTGCTTGTGGTCAAAGATGATGACCGTGTCCGCGATCATAAAGACCATGTCCGGCACGCCCAGCTCGTCCTTGGGCGGCGGCGGCAGAGTGGGTTCAAAGAAACGCACCATGTCGTAGCTGAGATAACCAACGGCCCCGCCGTGAAAGACCGGTGAGGGTGGCGGCATGGCCGGCTTGAACGCGGCCATGATGTCCTCCAGTTCCTTGAGCGGGTCGCCTTCTGCCGTGTAGGTGCGGGTGGCCCCCTTTTCCTCAATAGTGATCTCCCGCCCACGGGCGGTGAAGACCAGACGCGGGTCACTGCCCAGCAGCGAGTAGCGGCCAGAGTGCTGGGTCAGTTCGGCCGACTCCAGAAGAAACGCGTGCCGCCCGTCGTGAATGCGCTGGAACGCCGAGAGCGGCGTCTCATAGTCGGCAGCCAGCTCCACCCAGACCGGCACGAGATTGCCATGAGCGGCACGTGCCTTGAAAGTCGCGAGATCGGGTTGGAGATACGGGGTGAGCATAAGAGCGAGATTTGAGCACGAACGCAGAGGGCCTGCACTGTGCACCCGGCTAGGAGAGCGTGCAAGTTCGGTGCGTCGGTGCGTCAGCGGGCAAGGTGTTGGGAGTGGAGGTGAAGGAGGAGGCCGGGGGGGCCTGCGAGTGGTCTTGGGGAAACTGGATGTCGTACCAATTTCGGTTTACTCAGGGGCGTGGCGGCTCGGTCCGGCGTCCCTCCGGGACGCGAGGTTGAAGGGGACGCGGGATCCGGTGGTTGTCACCACCGGCTACAGTCCGACGTCCCTCCGGGACTGAATACAAAGGCCAGCGAGTGCGCTGGGAATTGGGCGCCCGGGTGGGTGGGCGTACTGGGCACGAGCGAGGGCTTTGAAATTGTACGGAGTCCGGTGTCGAATGCGGGATTGCCTCAGGCGGTCAGGGGTAATGCGAACTGAGCAAACTAAAGTTTGTACTACAAACAGCTTCTGGCTTCCGCTGAGGGGGGAGGTTGAGGGTGCGCATCCCATTCGACTGAACCGGCGGGACGCCGGTGTCACCGAGTGCGGGTCCCGTCCCGGAGGGACGATGGATGGTAGCCGGTGGTGACAACCACCGGATTGCGCCATTTCCATCTGCCTCGCGTCCCGGAGGGACGCCGGACAGGACGGCGGTCGGCGTCCTCGAATCCAGTTATCCGGGCACAAAAAAGGGGAGCAGCGCTCCCCTTCTCTGAAAACTAAAAACACCCCCTTACTTCACTACCGCAAACCGAATCAGATCTGGGTACACGCCCACCACCAAGATGGCCGCGACGAAGACAGCGAGGCTGACTTTTGAGAGCAGGCCGAGATCGGGGTTGGGGCCTTCGGTCTGGCCGTCGGCCTTTGAGTAAACGGCCAGGATGACCTTGAAGTAGTAGTAAAAGCCCGTGGCAGCACCGATCACGGCGATGGCGAGGTAGGTGTAGTACCCTTCCAGCACAGTGGCGAAGATGACGAAGAACTTGCCCATGAAACCGGCGGTGAGGGGCAGACCCGCCAGGGAGGCGAGGGCGATGGCGAGAGCAAGACCGAGGGTTGGGTTGGCGCGGCCGAGACCCTTGAGGGAGGCGATGTCTTCCCCGTAACCCTTGGCGCGCATGGCGCTGAGGATCAGGAAGCAGACAAAGGTCATCGGCAGATAGGTGGCCAGGTAAAACGCGGCGACTTCACCGGAGGTCATCTTCAACCCACCTGTGTGAACGCAGGCGAGGGCGACGAGGAGATAACCGGCGTGGGCGATGCTGGAGTAACCGAGCAGACGCTTGAAGTTGGTCTGGGCAATGGCGGCCAGGTTGCCGAGCAGGATAGTTGCACCACCGAGAATGAGCAGGATCTGGATGACCGGGCCAGCAACTACCGAGCCGGGCGTCAGGAAAGTGCCCACGATGCGGGTCAGCACCACGAACCCGGCTGCCTTGGAGCCGACCGAAAGGAAGGCCGTAACCGGAGTGGGGGCACCTTGGTAAACGTCCGGAATCCAGATGTGGAATGGGACAGCACCCACCTTGAAGGCGAGGCCTGCCAGCATGAGCCCGGCGGCGAAGAGGATAGGAGCGGAATTGCCTTCCCAATGGGCCAGCTTGTAAGCAATGCCGGAAAGCGAAAGCTCACCCGTCATGCCGTAGAGCCAGGACATGCCGTAAACCAGAAGACCGGTGCTGAGAGCCCCCAGGATCAGGTACTTCACCCCGGCCTCCAGGGAGGCTGCGCTGCGGCGCATAAAGGCGACCAGCACGTAGAAACTCACGGTCACCAGTTCCAGTGCTACGAAGATCGTAATCAGGTCCACGGCGGAGGCCATGACCATCATACCCACGCAGACAAAGAGCGGCAGACTGTAGAACTCACCCAATCCCGCTTCCTTGGTCCGCTCTGGGTGAGTGGCCACGAATTGGTTGATGATCGGGGCGTACTCCAGGGAGATGATGATGGTCGCCAGCGTGGCGATGATGGCAAAGCCCTTGTAAAAGAGCGCCAGGGGATCCACCACATAAAACTCTTGGAGCGAGTCCGGGACGCTGCCAGCGGCACCGCTCACGACGACGGCCAGGGCTGCAAGCAATCCGCCAATCGCCGCGTAGGCAATGAGCTTGCGGGGCATGTTGGCAAAGGACTCCACCAGCAGGAGCACGAGGCCGAGCAAGCCGAGACCGAGTTCGAGGGACAAGGGAGACATGGCAGTTTACTTCACTTCAAACCGGTCGCCGCCAAGGAGACCTGAACAACGTTCAAAAGAATGGCAGGATAGAGCCCGACCACCAGGAGCACGGCGGCAAGGAGGAACATCGGGACGCGCTGCAACAGCGACGGATCGCTCATAAAATGGCCGGCGGAAGGCTGGCCAAAGAAAATCTTGCGATAGGCACGCAGCATGTAAACAGCGCTAATGACCACACCCCAGAGGGAAAGTATGGTCGTGACCTGCAAGAAGGTGAAACCCTCGCTGGCCTGGAAGTTCTTGAAGGTGGAGAGGAAGATAAGCACCTCCCCGGCGAAATTGGCCAGGCCGGGCAGACCGATGGAGGCGAAGGCACCCACACCAAAAATCAGGCTCAGGAAGGGCGCATTCGCCGCCAGGCCGCCGAGCTTGTCGAACTCCAACGTGCCGAGCTGATTGCGCAGGCGGCCGCAGAGCATGAAGAGAAGGGCCACAGAGATGCCGTGGGCGAACATGAGGAGGACCGCACCGTTCTGTCCCAGAGCGTTGCCAGAGGCCAAGCCCAGAAAGATGTAACCCATGTGCATCACACTGGAGTTGGCGAGCAGACCGTCCAGGCGGCGCTGATGCAGCGTCACAAAACCCATGACGAGGATGTTGCCCAACAGCATGTAGAGCAGCGCGTGCTGCACCCAGGGGGTGTTCGCTCCGGTTGGCAGGAGCGGCAGAGCGATGCGAATGAGACCGTAGAGACCGAACTTCTTGAGCACGCCCGCGTGCATCATCGCGATCGGTGTGGGAGCCGCGGCATAGGCCGGAGCCGCCCAGCTATGGAACGGAAAGAGACTGACCAGAGTGCCGAAGCCAACGAGCAGGACAAAGAAGTTCGCAGCAGCGTATTTGGCGTACGGAGCATCAGCGGCCAGCGGCTTGAGGGCCAGGAGGTCAAACGTGAGCTTGCCCTTCTCCGGGCTGCAATACCAGACCACGCCCAGAAGACCCGCCAGGAGGATCAGACTGCCCACGCCGAGGTAGATGGTGATACGCCACGCGGCGTCCTTCTTGTCCCCATGGCCGAAGAGGGCAATCATGAGGAAGGTGGGGATGAGCGCCAGTTCGTGGAAGGCGTACAGGAAGAAGATGTCCGTGCAGAGGAAGGCCCCAAGAGCACCGGAGGCAATCAGCAAGGTGGAGGTGTAGTAGATGCGCTCCTTGTCCACCAAACTCCAGACGGCGGCCAGCGTCACCAGCACGGTGAGCAGCGCCATGGTGAGACTCAGGCCATCCGCCCCCACGGCGAACTGGATGTGCGGGCTGGTGAGGACGGTGCGAGCGTGGCGGAAGGCCATGGCCCCATCTGCACCATGCAGCGACTGGTAGTTCAGGAAGGCCCAGCCCACCAGCACCAGGTTCAGTAGCGACGCCGCCAGCGCCGTAACACGGGCGGGCGAACCCAGCCAGATGACCAGCGCGGCCAGCAGGGGCAGCAGGATGATGATTTCGAGCAGGCTCACAGTCTTGAGTAAAAAGGGCTTCGCTTAAAGGCTTGGGACTCAGGGTTTCGTGGAAAAGAACACCGCCAGGTAAACCACGACGACAATGCCCAGACCGAGCACAAAGGTATAGGCCTGAAGGCTGCCGGACTGTAGGCCGCGCATCCAGCCCCCCAGTCCACTGGCCAGTGCCGCAGGGAGGCGCACGGTCAGACCGTCCACGAAGATTCTTTCCAGAGCAGTGACCAACCAGGCAAAACGGTCCTGTCCATACTTCACGAGACCAGCGTAGAACTCGTCGATGTAGAACTTGTTGGCGAAGAGCGGGATGTTCACCGGATCCTTGTCCGCGTTCTTGTAAAGGCGAGTGGCGGCGAGGAAGCCAACGATGACGGCCACCAATGAGCAACCCATGACAATCTTCGCTCCAGCACCTTCATGATGATTTGGCACGAGCGCTTGAAGCGGCTCTGCCAGGAAGTGGTAGCCCGCCAAAACGGAGGGGAAGGCCAGGACCACCAGAGGCAGGATCATCACCAGCGGAGCTTCGTGAGCGTGATCTGCATCCTTGCTGCGAGCTTTGCCAAAGAACGCCACCACGACCAGGCGGGTCATATAGAAGGCGGTAAGCGTGGCAGTGAGGACAGCCATGGCAAACAGGATGCCATTGCCGTGGCCATGCTCAGGATACGCCACCGCAAGAATGCCTTCCTTGCTCCAGAAACCAGCCATAAGAGGCACACCCATCAGGGCAGCAGTGCCGATGGCGAAAGTCCAGAACGTGACCGGCATCTTTTTCCTCAAGCCACCCATTTTCCAGATGTTCTGCTCGTGGTGGCAGGCGTAGATCACCGCACCGGAGCCGAGGAACAGCATCGCCTTGAAAAATGCGTGCGTGTAAAGGTGGAACATCCCCTCTTTGGGTCCGCCCAAGCCCACCGCCATGACCATGTAACCGAGCTGGGACAGCGTGGAGTAAGCGAGGATCTTCTTGATGTCGCTCTGCTGGGTGGCCATAAGGGCCGCCATCAGCGCGGTGATGCCGCCGATCCAGGCGATGATGTCCCCCGTGACATGCGAGGCACCGATGATGAAATAAACACGCACCAGCATGTACACCCCGGCCGCCACCATGGTGGCGGCGTGGATGAGGGCGGACACGGGCGTGGGGCCTTCCATGGCGTCCGGCAGCCAGACATGCAAGGGAGCCTGGGCGCTCTTGCCCATGGCACCAAGGAACAATCCAAGACCAGCGAGGGTGATGACCCACGGGAAGTGGTCCTTGATGTGATTGAGCGCGCCGCTTTCCATCGAGCCCTGAAGCTGGGAGATGGAGACGTGGCCGGTGAGCCCGAAGAGGATGAGAATGCCCGCCATGAAGCCAAAGTCACCCACGCGGTTCGTGAGGAAGGCTTTCTTTGCGGCATCGGCTGCCTCGGGTTTCTTGAACCAGTGGCCGATGAGCAGGTAGGAACTGACGCCGACCAGCTCCCAGAAGATGAACATCATCACCAAGTTGTCCGCCAGAACGATGCCGTTCATGGAGAACATGAAAAGTGAGAGCGCGCCAAAGTAGCGGGCGCGCGCATCGTCATCCTTCATGTACCCGAGCGAGTAGATGTGCACCAGCATGCCGATAAAGGTCACGATGAAGAGCATGCCGCGGCTCTGCGTATCCACCACGAACCCTATGTCGGCTGTAAAGGTGCCTACCTTCAGGTACTCATACAAAAGCAAGCCGTTGGGCTGGTCTGCCGCATCCAGGAAAATGAGCGCACAGCCGAACATGATGACGGACACGCCGGTCGAGACCAGGTGCGCCACATTCTTGAGCAGGCCGTGAAACAGCAAGATGACCAGCGCCGAAGCCAGCGGCAGCAGCAGCACGGTTCCTGTCAGTGAAATGGGTTCCATCGTGACGATATGAGAAAAGAAAATGATCCTTAACGGCGCGGGTTAGCCCTTGAGCTTCTCCACCGTGGTGATGTCCACACTCTGACGCGCCCGGAAGAGCGCCACAATGATGGCCAGACCCACGGCCACCTCAGCGGCGGCCACGGTGATGGTGAAGAAAACGAGCGCCTGCGCATTGTAGTCCGGCAGACCTTCCACAAGGCGGAAACGGGAGAACGCCACGAGCGTGAGATTGGCGGCGCTCAGCATCATCTCCAGGCACATGTAGATGGTCAGGATGTTGCGGCGGACCACGACGCCAACTAGGCCGATCGAGAACAGCAGGCCGCTGACAAGGAGATAATGGTTGAGGGTGACCATGGGAGGCTCTCGGCAGGAATCAGTTCGCTCAGTTGACCAGGCTTAGTTCACTTCACGCTTGCTCAGGATGACGACCCCGATGGTGCCAACGAGCAGGAGCGCCCCCATCAACTGGATCTGGAAGGGGTAGCGGTGGAAAAGGGCCATGCCGACAAGCTTCGTGTCTGGCAGAGACTTCTTGGCGAGGTCTTCTTTGATGGTCGGAAGCTTCTGGGTCTCAGCCGCAGCCTCAAAGTGAATCGGCACATCGGCGACGGTCTTCTTGCCAGCCTCAAGGCCGCCCAAGATCATGCCAAGCTGCACAATGAAGACGATGGCCAGCAGCGCCCCGCCCACCACGGAGAAGGCGTTCACCTTTTTGAGCGCCTCCGCCTTGATGTCCAGGAGCATGATGATGAAGAGGAACAGCACCATCACCGCGCCGGCGTACACCAGGATCTGGATGATACCGATGAAATAAGCGTCGAGGCTGATGAACAACGCCGCGAGACCCGCGAAGCTCATGACCAGGGAGAGGGCGCTCGCCACCGGGTTCCGCAACACCACCACCATCAGGCCAAAGACCAGGGTGAGCGCAGAGAAGAGGTAAAACAGAACGGCGGGCATGAGATGCGAGCAGGAATGATGCGAATGCGGTCGGGAGACAGGAGAAAAATTAGGGGCGGGACTGGACTACTTCAGCTCGTTCCACTTGTTGACGAGGCCTTCACGCACCCCGCCGATTTCATAGAGCTTCTTCTTGTCGTGGACCATTTCCGCACGGCTCAGGCCCGTGATGGCGTAGTCCTTGCGCAGGAAGATGGCCTGCTCCGGGCAGACTTCCTCACACATGCCGCAGTAGATGCAACGGATCATGTCGATGTTGAAGAGGCGCGGGCGCTTTTCGACCTTGGCCCAAGGATCCGTGGAGGGGATCTCCTCCGGGATGATGGTGATGGCGCGCGGGGGGCAGATGAACTCGCAGAGCTGGCAGCTCACGCAGCGTTCACGGCCATGTTCGTCAGTGACGAGGGCGGGCGCTCCGCGGTAGTGGTCAGGCAGGTTCGCATCCCACTTTTCCTCGGGATACTGCATGGTGACCTTCTTCTTGCCCCTGAGAATGGCAATGGCGTGGCCAAGCGTGATGAGCAGGCCCTTGGCAAGCGTGGAGATGAACCACTTCTCGTGCCATTTGAGTTTGGGGCGTTGTACAACAACCGTTGCCATAGGGCGTGAGGGAATCAGGTCAGAAAAATCAGTTCGGGAGCCACACGATGAGCGCGGCAGTGAGAATCACGTTGGCGAGCGCCAGTTCAAACATGACCAGCCAGCCTAGCTTCATGAGCTGGTCATAGCGGAAGCGGGGCAGGGTCCAGCGCACCCAGATGAAGAAGATGATGAAGCAGACCACCTTGGCCAGGAAGCAGCCGATGTGCAGCAGGCCGAGCCAGATGGGCGTGGCCCCTTCCACATAACCGAGACCAATCTGGGAACCCCAAGGGATGCTCCAGCCGCCGAGGAAAAGGGTTACCGCAAGACCGGACCCGATGATCATGGCCGCGTACTCGCCCATGAAGAACAGGGCGAACTTCATGGAGCTGTACTCCGTGTGATAACCGGCCACGAGTTCCGTTTCGCACTCTGGAAGGTCGAACGGTGCCCGGTTGGTCTCCGCGAACATGGCGACCACGAAGATAATGAAGGAGATGAAAACGGGGATCCAGAGGACGAGGCGCTTGAAGGTGAGCCCTTCACCCCAGAGCGGGAGGAGGAGCCAGCCGTTCTTGTCCTGGTACTGGGCGATCTTGGAGAGGTTCAGGTCTCCGAAGATCATGAGCACAGGGATGATGGAAAGGCCCAGCGCGATCTCATACGAGATCATCTGGGAGGTGCTGCGCACGCCGCCGAGGAAGGGGTACTTCGAGTTCGAGGACCAGCCTGCGAGCACGATGCCGTACACCCCAAGGGAGGCGATGGCGAAGATGTAGAGAGGGCCCACATTGAGGTCGGCAATGACCAGCTTGATGGGCTTTTGCAGCCAGGCACCTTCCACGCCGAACTTGGCCAGCCAGCTCAGGTCCAGCTCACTGCCGAAGGGCACCACGGCGGCGGTCATCATGGCCGGCACCATGACCAGCGCGGGCGCCAGCCAGTAGTAGAATTTCTTGACGTGGGCGGGAGTGAAGTCCTCCTTGAGGAAGAATTTCAAACCATCCGCCAGCGGCTGGATGAGGCCCGCCAGAGGGATGTCCTTCTTCCCGCCGAAGAGGGTGAGCGGGATGCCAGTGCGGTTTGGCCCCACACGGTCCTGGATGATCGCACTCACGCGCCGCTCAGCATAAACTGAGTAGGCGACCATGGGCAGGATGACCATGAAGCTGAAGAAAACGATCTTCACCGCCGCAGCGATGATGAAGGCGAGATTGATGCTGTCCAGAAAGCTTCCCATGACTTATCCCACGATGATGCCTTTGGCCTTGCGCTCGCGTTCCCGCTCCAGCAGAGGCACTTTTTCGCCCGTTTCCATGACCTGCACACCCAGTTCGCCGATGCGGGCGAGCGTCAGACCACTGAAAATTTCCACGTCGCCAGCCATACGCTTGAAGACGTCTTCCACGCTGTGAATGCCGTTGGAGCCAGCATAGGCGAGGATGATGTCGCGCAGGATTTCCCAATCATCGCGGGCCTCGCCCGGCGAGTTGACGGCCTTGCTCAGACGCTGAAGGCGGCCCGTGACGTTGATCATGCTGCCACGCTTCTCGGCATAGCTCGCCGCAGGAAGCACCACGTGAGAGAGCTCAGCGGTGGCGTTGGCCAGGATGTGTGAGGAGGCCAGGAAAGTCAGCTTTTCAAGAGCGGCCTTTTCCAGACCAGCCTTGATGAGGTTCTCACCCAAGGCGAGCACCACCTTGATGGCCCCGCTGTTGATGCCAGCGATAATCTGCGGGAGCTTCGCACCCGGTTCAGTGCCCCAGATGGCGCGTACGCCGTTGCTGTTGGGGTTCTGGTCGTCCGCGCGGAGGTAGTCGTCTCCACCGCCGGTGCGGGGCACAACGTCGTAGTTCTCGATGCCAACCGATTTGACGAGAGCGTGGGTGAGATAGAGCTCCTCATTGGTCATGCGACCGGAGGCAATCACCGCAATCTCGGTGGCTTTCACGCTCCGGAGTGCCTCGGCGACCTGATTCACGGCCAGTTTCCACGTGGTAGGATGGTGGCCGTTGCTCTTCTTGACCAGCGGCTGCGTCAGACGGTAGTCACTGTTCACAAAGTGGAAGTCCAGGCGGCCCTGGTCACACATCCACGTGGAGTTCACGTCGTTATTCTCCCGTGGCGTCTGGCGGTAAACTTCGTTCTGACGGCTGCTGATCTCAATATTGCAACCGCGGCCGCACTTCGTGCAGAGGCTCTTGGTCTCCTTCAGGAACCAGACTCGCATCTGGAACCGGAAGTCATTGGAGGTCAGCGCTCCCACCGGGCAGATGTCCACGGTGTTGAGGGAGTAGTTGTTCTCCAGGCGCTTGCCAGGGTGCACTGCGAGCGTGGTGTAGCTCCCGCGCTCGGTGAAGCCCAGCACGGGATCATCGGCGATCTCCGCCGTGAAACGGATGCAACGGGAGCACATGATGCAGCGCTCGTCGTCCAGACGGATGCGCGGCCCGATGTCCACGTTTTTCGGCTTCTTGACCTTCTCTTCACGGAAGTGGCTCTCGCCATTGCCGTGCTCGACGCTGAATTCCTGAAGGCGGCACTCGCCAGCCTGGTCGCAGATAGGGCAGTCCAGCGGGTGGTTGATGAGCAGCAGCTCCATCACCCCTTTGCGGCACTCCTCGCTCAGCTTGCCCTCGGTGCGGATCCCCTGCCCTTCGGCCACGGTGTTCGCACAGGCAATGACCGGACGCGGCATCCAGCCGATCTTGGCCATCCCAAATTCATCTTTCTCCGGCTCCTGCCCGGGTGCGGGACGCGGGGGCATCCCCATTTCCACGAGGCACATACGGCAGTTGCCGGGCGACGTGAGCTTGGGGTGGTAACAGTAGTGCGGCACCAGCGCCCCTACCTGACGGCAGGCTTCAATCATGCGCGTCCCCTTGGGGAACTTGTGCCAGACCCCATTAACCTGCACGTTCACCAAGTCCACGGCGGGTGGTGAAGCGGGGGCAGTTACGGCAGTGTTGCTCATGGAATGTGGTATCGCCCCACTATTTGTTTCAGGGAAGATCCAGCAAGCTGAATTTGTGAAATTTTTCACAAAGTCGGGTGTTGAGCCAGTGCGGCAATGGGCAGAAGCCAGTTGGCAGTAGGCAGTGCGTCAGTGGTCAAGGTGCTGAAAGCGGGAGGATGAGAGGGAGTCAGGGGGCTTGCGTGGGTTTGGTTCTTGGTTCGCCCGGGACTCGGACGCCGGGAGGCAGGATGTGCGTCAGGGGGCAACGATCCGGCGTCCCGCCGGGACGCGAGGGCCAGGAGATGGCGAGGTCCGGTGGTTGTCACCACCGGCTTCCGTCCGATATCCCTCTGGGACTGGCAGCAAGTGACACCGACTTCCTGTCGGTGCGTGGTACCGGCGTCCCGCCGGTGCAGTGGGCGAGCGCGGACTCCCGGAGGGTGTGGAGCAATCCGCCGCTCTTCGATCCCCTGCCTCACTATTACCCCTCGCCACCCATCGCCTCAGGTCTTCTGTCTTGTGTCTTCAAGTCTTGTGTCTCCCGCGCTGCGGGTCGGACTACGCCCGCAGCGTCGCCACAGGGGTAGTCCGGTTGTCTTAACCAGCTCAGGCAACGGAGGGGCGAGATGGTGCACACGACCGATGGAGGACCGGCGCAGATGGCCGTGCGCCCGTCCCGGAGGGACGCCGGAAAGCGAGAGATCTCCGATGGACCCGCGATTCCCCTGCCCTCCCATGAAGCACCCGATACCGCAGCTGAACCGGCGGGACGCCGGTAACACGCACAGGCGGGACGCCTGTGTCACCTCCTCTCAGATGTCGCCATCGATCTTCGAAGATGAAGCCCCGTTGGGAATGGGATGCTGGAACTGCTGCCCGGGGAAGAAGGCCTCCACCAGGGCCACGCCCAAACCCTCGGCACAGTTCCCAGTCCGGCCAAGGTCGTCGTTGATCCCCTGGCCCAGCATTTCGACGAACTGCTCACTGTTTTCGAGTCCCCGATGACATCCCGGCACGATCTTCCCAGGCCCGGCGGCCGCGCCGGGTTTCATGAAATCACAAAAACTCCACGAGGCATGCGTCACAATCAGAGCTGGGCGACCCGCTTGGCGGACTCCTCAATGGCAACACGGCTGCTGCCAGAGGAGGTCAGTATTTTAACAAACTCCCGCACCTGCGGGTTGTCGAGGGCCAGCTCGCTGAAGTAGGGATCATCGAGCGCCTGCGCCACGCTGATGCGCTGATCTGGATCACGGTGCAACAGCTTGTCGAGCAGAGCATCGAGACGCTCATCCGTGGGCGGCAGAGTGTCGGGATGATCCTTAGCCCAACGTTCGAGACGATATTCCGTAAAGGTCTTGGTGCCATCCTGGGCGTACTCAGCGATGTTGGTCGTGGTGCGCCCGGAGTTGCTGCCTTCAAACGGGGAGCCGCTGCCGTGCTCACCCGAGTAGGCCAGCTCACACATCGTGATGCCGAGCGCCCAGACATCCACTTTGGTGACATCCAGAACCTGGCCCGTAGTCACGCCTTCGCTCCTCTGAAGGCCCTTTGCGAGGGCGTCCAGCCCGCGGGTGGCCTCGCGCCACGCGGCCACCAGTTCATCCTTGTTGGAGTCCTGCAGTCCAGCTCGTTGTTGAATGTCCAGAAGCGTCCCCTTGACGCGTTGGAACTCCTCGATTGGCGCCTGATTTCCCAGTTGCCCACAGGCCGCCTCATAAGCCTCAAGATCGATGGAGGTGATCCACTCCTTGTCCATCAGACCGCGCAGCAGGGACTTGTGCGGGGGAAGTTGCATGAGTTCCAGAACCTCTGGAGGCAGATACGAGGGGGCATCAGGGAAGTGGTAATTCGTCGGCACCTCAAAGCGGCCCTCCTGCAGCCTCACCCCGGTGCCCAGGTCCCCCACTTTGCCCACACCATCGCGCCCCAGAAACACGTTCACCCCCTTGAAGTCAAGGTGCCCCACCCCGTTCTGATGGATGTGCCCCAGACCGCGGGCCATATCCCGGCACATCAGCCCCATGGCTTGCTGGCGCACGCGCCCCTGCTGGTCAGGCGAGAGACCAGTGAGCATTTCTGAGTCCCACAGCTTTCTGCCCATGCCGGAAACATCCCCATTCGGGCAGTACTCAAGGCAGATGGTGGTGTTCTTGCCATTGTGAATGATTCCCTCCAGGCGGACGAGGTTTTCGTGCCCGGCCTCGCCCTGAGCCTGACGGTGAATCTCCGCTTCATGGTGGGATTCACGGGCCTTCTCCCGCAGTTTTTCCGAGCGCTGATCCCCCACCATTTCGCTCACACCTTCGTCCAGCGGCTCTTTGACCACGATCGCGCCCCCGTCCTGCCCCTCGTAAATGTACACGCTGCCGAAGCCGCCTTCGCCAAGTGCGGCACCTCCTGCGCTGACGGGGACATCCTTGCCCCCTACCCCGCCCTTTGGCACATAGTGTGATTGTCCCACGACGAGACTGCCATCCGGGAGAATGCCGCCATGCGCATCCGTCAAGCCATTCACCATACCCGCATAGAGTTGGTCCATGGCCGTTTCCACCATGTCCCAGGCACGATCAGAGCCATTCATCACCTCATTGGACCGGGGCTGCGAAACAAAGATCTGGTTAAACAACTGCTCCTTTAGCTTCGTGCCAGAGCTGTTGGCAAACTTGTCCCCATCCACACCACGATGCCGCAGATCGACGACCAGGCGATTTGCCATGTCCCGAACAATCCCATCAAGCACCTCCTGGTTGCCCGTTTCCACAGCAAGCATGAAGGGCTCATAGGTCTCTGAGAGAGTGCCTTGGGGGCCATAGACATCTGATCCCAGATCCTGCAGCCCAGGTTCCTGCATCTGCGCCTTCAGCTTGAGCAACTCGCCGCGCACGAACTCCTTTAAGCCCGCAATGCGATCCGCGAGCCGGGCCTTGGTGGGCTGGCTGCCATAGTTGTCCAAAGCATCGGACAATCGTTGCAACACTTCCATTTTTTCCCCGGGAGCGTGGGATGGCAGATTTTGATATGCGTCTGCCATTCGTTTGATATCCTGGAGATGGCTGCTTCCGGTCCACTCAGTGCGACCCATTTTGCCGGGGAAGATACTGAGAAAATTGGACAGACGACGGCTCGCCATCTCCTCCGGCGTCTTCTTGAGGAGAGCCTTGATGCCCGCCCGGCTGATGACCTGATCCGACTCGATGCCGCGGTCACGCAATGGTGCCAGCGACTCCATCTGCAGGGCCTTCCCCTTGATCCTGGCAGCAAGGGAGGGATGGATCACTTCCGTCTGGCCCCCACCCTGTTCGGGTAGAGGAGCCAACTGAGTGACGGGAGTGTGATGAACATTGGCAAGGTTCATGAAGTCAGGCGATAGAAGGGTTGCGGGCGCGGTCTCGTGGCGACATGGAGGGAGGCGGGCCTCATCAGATGCGGACGAAATTACCCAGGGCCGGCTCCATCTCCGTGCGACAGGAGGATTCCGGCATCGTGATGGAGACCCCGCCCCCGGCCAGACGCTGCTTCCAGTGCACGGCCCAGTTTACAAACTGGTTCAGCACTTCCACAAACTCCTCCGCCGAGGCATCGGCGAGCGAATAACTGCGGTTTAGGAAGACCTCGCCCGTCTCACGCAACAGGCCAAAGGAGGTGCAGGGGCCGATCTCGCTGTCGAAAAGCTGGGCCTCCAGCAGGACCTCAAAAAACGCCTCCCGCCCACTGGCGGGCACCGCCCCGAGGGGGGCGTACACCACCACAGTCTCATGATTGAAGGGGGACCTCTCCAGCAGCACCGTGAGCTGGTCATCAACGCGCAGGGCGGCTACTCCAGTTTCCGCAAGCGAGAGAGATTCCAGAGCCAGTTCGTGGGCCGTCAGTTCGAGAAGGTCTTCGAAGTTCATGTAGAGCATGGGCTTGAATGACAGTGCATTCAATCGAGGCACCGTGTGATCCATACTCTGACTGGCTGGGTATAAACGTTACACCACAGATTAAAGAAACTGCAATCCCCCGCCCGGGTCCAGGCCTGACTCTGGCAAAGTCTCCAGAACACGATGCGCCACCCTGTGAAAATCGCCCGCATGCATCAGTTGGGACAGGCAGCTATCTCAAGACTGAACCACGCCCAGCCACCGCTTGCGCCACTTCCCTTCGCACCTCTCAAGGGTGGGGGCGCCCGAGAGCCGGGAGAGCCTGAGCAGAACGGACCGACCGCGCGCGTTTGGGGTGGATGCCAAGGAACCAGCCTTGAGGCGGCCGCCCCAGATCGAAGCTGATCCCCAGCGGGGATCTCTACGATGGGCACCTCCCAGGACGATGATCAGGTGGGAAGGCCGACCGCATCTGCTTCCCCCCCACATTAACACCCCCACGTCAGTCCCCAGCTTCCTTGGCAGGCCATGCTCTTGGCAGCAGATAAAGCAAGATCACATCCTGAAGGGATCCCTGCGCATATCGCCGTCAGACATCAACGGCTGAACTGGCGGAAAGCCTCTGTCACTGCCCAGACACAAAAAAGGGGAGGCATCGCTGCTTCCCCTCCAATGAAAACTGAAATCTCCGCCGCCCCTACCTCAGGCCCGCCGCAGCGAGCAAGGTCTCAGGATTTACCACCGCTTGTTCCAGCTCGGGCTTGGTGTCGCCGATCATCTCCTCACGGAACTTCTTCACGAAGCTCTGAGTGGGCCAGGAGCAGGCTTCACCGAAGGCGCAGATGGTCTTGCCTTCGATGTTGTTCGCCACGCGCTCCAGCTCAGCCACGTCGGAGGGGCTGGCTTCGCCGGCCACGATGCGGTCGCTGATCTTCTTCATCCACAGGGAACCTTCACGGCAGGGCGTGCACTGGCCGCAGGATTCGTGGGCGTAGAAGTTGTTCAGGTTGTTGATGACCCAGGTCATGGAACGACTGTCGTCCATGATGATGACGCCGCCGGATCCGGCCATGGAGCCGCAGGCGGCCATGGTGTCAAAGTCCATCGGGATGTCCATGATGCCCAGCTCGCGACCGTCGCGCAGCTTGAAGACTTCATCGGCGCGGAGCACCTTGGCGGAGGATCCGCCGGGGATGATGGCCTTGAGCTTGCGGCCGGGCTTCAAGCCGCCGCAGAGGTCGTTGATGACCTCGCCCATGGTGACCTTGCCCACCTGCACTTCGAAATAACCCGGCTTCTGCACATCGCCGCTCACGCAGAGGATGCGGGTGCCGGTGTTGTTGGGAGTACCCAGCTTGGCGTACTCCTCACCGCCCATCTCCAGGATGTGCTTCACGTGGCAGAGAGACTCCACGTTGTTCACAATCGTGGGGCACATGTAGAGTCCTAGCGCCGCAGGGAAATAGGGAGGCTTGATGCGCGGATAGGGGCGCTTGCCTTCCAGGGACTCGATCAGGCCGGTCTCCTCACCGCAGATGTAGGCACCAGCGCCGCGGTGGACGAAGATGTCCAAGTCATACCCGGTGCCCAGGATGTTCTTGCCCAGGAAGTTGTTGGCCCGGGCTTCTGCCAGCGCTTTCTCCAGGATAATGGCGGCTTCAGGAAACTCCTCCCGCACGTAGATGTAGGCCAGGGTGGCCTTCACGGCGAAGCAGGCAATGACCATGCCCTCGATGAGCTGGTGCGGATCCTGGTGAAGGATGTAGCGATCCTTGAAGGTGCCGGGCTCGGATTCATCCGCGTTGCAGATGAGGTACACGGGCTTCGTGTTCGTGGGCGGGATGAACCCCCACTTCACGCCGGTGGGGAAACCCGCACCGCCACGACCGCGCAGGCCGGATTTCTTGACTTCGTCAATGATGGCCTGGCGCTCCATGCCAACGGCCTTCTTGAGCATCTCATAGCCCCCGTTCGCCACGAAGCTCTCGATGGACGGGGTGTACCCTTCACGATCGATGTTGCGGAAAATCAGGCGATGCTCCCGCGCGTGGGGCTGCTTGCCGGCTTTGTAGGTAATGGCGGCGCTCATCACTGATATTGCTTCAAAAGTTCTGCCGCGGCCTGAGGCTTCACGGATTCATGGAAATCGTCTTCCACCATGCACACGGGGCCGAAGCCGCAGCTCGCGAGACATTCCGCGAATTCGATGCTGTACTTCCCGTCCGCGCTGACGGCGATGGGGTGGTGGTGGTCCACATGGGAGCGGTCGATATCCGCTGCCTTGCAGAGGGACTCCATCAACTCATAGCTGCCAGCCATGGCGCAGGAGAGCGTGCGGCAGACGCGGATGTGGAACTTGCCCGGGGCGCTCTGGCGAAAGCCAGGGTAGAAGGTGACCACCTCCAGCACCTGAATGGGCTGCAGGCCGAGCTTGGCCGCCACCCAGTTCACCGCATCATCCGTGATGTAGCGGTACTCATGTTGCATGAGGTGAAGCAGAGGCAGCACGGCACTGCGTTTTGAGACGGGGTAATGCGTGATTACCTCATCAATCTTGGCTTCCAACGCTGCGGGCACTTCTAACGCCATAAGGGAAAGGGAACGTACGATCCGGAAAATAGGGGCTTAGCGGTCACACTCGCCCATCACGAAGTCAAAGCTGCCAAGGATGGCAGGCACGTCACTGAGCATGTGCCCGGGCAGGATCTTGGGCAGGATGCTCAGGTTCACAAAGGAGGGGCTGCGGATCTTCAGGCGATACGGGACGCCGCCGCCCTTGCTGCAAATGTAGAAACCGAGCTCGCCCTTGGGGTTCTCCGCACCGAAGTAAACCTCACCGGCAGGGGCATCGAGCCCCTGGGTGGCGACGATGAAGTGATGGATGAGCTCCTCCATCTTCATGAGCACGCCTTCCTTCTTGGGCAGGCGGTTCTTGGGGTCGCCCACGTTGACGGGGCCGCCGGGCAGGTCGGCCAGCACCTGATTCAGAATGCGGATGCTCTGGCGCATTTCTTCCATGCGGCAGAGGTAGCGGTCGTAGCTGTCGCCAGTGGTGCCGACGGGGATGTCGAACTCGTACTTCTCATAACCGAGGTACGGGTGCGCCTTCCGGATGTCGAAATCGATGCCGGTGCTGCGGAGGTTCGGCCCGGAGATGCCGAAGGAAAGGGCGTCCTCCTTGGTGATGATGCCGAGACCCTGGGTACGGTCGAGGAAGATGCGGTTGCGGGAGAGCAACGCGTCCATCTCATCAATAACCGGAGGGAGCTCCTTGAGGAAGGTCTTGAGGCCGGAGATAAAGGCCTCGTTCATGTCCCGCGTCTGGCCACCCACGCGGGTGTAGCTGGTGGTGAATCGGGCACCGGTGAGCTGCTCGCTCAGGTTGTAGATCTTCTCACGTTCCGTGAAGGTGTAGAGGAAGACGGACATGGCGCCCACGTCCATGGCAAACACGCCCACCCCGAGGAGGTGGGAGGAGATGCGGGCCATCTCACAGCAGATCACACGGATGGCTTCGCCACGCTCAGGCAGCTTCCAGCCCATGAGCTTCTCCACCGCCATGGCGTAAGCCACGTTGTTGGCGAGGGGGGCAAGGTAGTCCAGACGGTCGGTGTACGGGACGAACTGGTTGTAGTGCATGTTCTCGGCGATCTTTTCATCGCCGCGATGCAGGTAACCGACGTCCGGGTCCGCCTTCGTAATGATCTCACCATCAAGCTCCAACACCAGACGCAGCACCCCGTGAGTGGCTGGGTGGGAGGGGCCCATGTTGAGCACCAGTTTCTCGCCGATCATGTCCGACACGGCTTCTTCGTGACCCTGAGCATACTGCGCAGCCTTGGCTGCGTTGTCGGGCGCTTCGATTTCTTGGACCGTCGTGGGCATGCTGGATGGCGGGAAGTCTGGGACTACTCTACTAAAACGGACAGTGCGCGAACTGGCGACAGCGGCAAGCCTAATTTGTGAAAAATTTCACAAGCGCGGGGTGAGGGAGTCAGGGCTGACAGGGAGCTTCTGGGAGGAAACTTCAAAATTCAAGAGGGAGCTTGTTCTCCTGCCGTCCAATGCCCCCACTCCATCACTCCATCACTCCATTGAAGTTTGAACTTTGAAGTTTGGCTTTTGAAATTCCCCCCTCCCACCCCGTATCCATCCCCACGATGCGCCCGCACTTCCTCCTTCTCCCCCTCCTCGCACTCTCCGTCACCTGGCAACCCTGCCAGGCCGAGAAGCCGCTCAGTCCCATTGCAGCCAGCCTCCGGCCCTTCGTGGCGGACCAGACGATCTCTGGAGCGGTGGCCCTGGTGGTGAACAAGGATCAGATCCTGTCGCTGGAGGCCTTGGGCCAGGCGGACCTGGCGGTCAAGAAGCCGATGACGGAGGACGCGATGTTCTGGATCGCCTCCATGACCAAGCCGATGACAGCGATGGGGGTGATGATGCTGGTGGAGGAGGGCAAGGTGGAAGTGGATGCCCCGGTGTCGAAGTACCTGCCGGAGTTCAAAGGGCAGATGCTGGTGGCGGAGAAAACCGCTGACAAGGTGGTGCTGAAGAAGCCAGCCCGGCCCATCACGGTGAAGGATCTCTTCACCCACACGAGCGGCCTGGTGGGCAAGAGCCCGCTGGAAGATCAGGCGCTGGATGCGCTGTCGCTGCGGGAGGCGGTCTTCACCTACGCGATCAGCCCCCTTCAGTTCGAGCCGGGGTCCAAGTGGCAGTATTGCAACCCGGGCATCAACACCCTGGGACGGATCATTGAGGTGGTGAGCGGCCAGCCGTATGCCGAGTTCATGCAGGAGCGGTTCTTCACCCCGCTGGGCATGAAGGACACCACCTTCTGGCCCACCGATGCCCAGATGGCGCGGATCGCGAAGTCCTACCAACCCAAGGCGGACAAGAGTCCGGGGCTGGAGGAGACCACGGTGAAGTATCTCACCCCTCCCCTCTCCGATCGCAAACGCATGGCCCTGGCAGCGGGCGGTCTGTTTTCCACCGCTGGCGATCTCTCCCGCATCTACCGCATGATCTTGAACGGCGGAGAACTGGACGGGAAGCGGTATCTGAAGGCAGAGACGCTCAAGCAGATGACCACCAACCAGACCGGCGACATGAAGGTGAGCTTCTCCGACGGCATGCACATGGGCCTGGGCTTCCACCTTGTGAATGAACCCCAGGGCGTGACCGCCGCCCTCAGCTCCGGCAGCTTCGGCCACGGCGGAGCCTACGGCACGCAAGCGTGGATGGATCCCACGCGGGGCCTGGGCATCGTGCTCCTGATCCAACGGGCAAATTTGCCCAACTCCGACAAGTCAGACATGCGGGCGGCGCTGCAGAAAGCGGCAGTGGAGATGTACGGGAAGGCCGCGCGTTAGACAAAAGACTGGAAGACGAAAGATAGAAGACCTGAGAAATGAGCAGGCAGTCCGGGGCGGAGAATGTGATCATGGGCGCGACGCCTACTGATCCGTCCCGCATGCGGGACGGATCTCCAACCCCGGCGCGAACCCAAAATCTCACATGGAAGCACCGCAACCCTGTTGACGAGGTATCGCAGCCTGGGCAGCGGAAATGAACGGGTTATTTCCATGAAACATTCGCACCGTGGATGGAGTTCCGCCTTTAGGCCAATGCCATCAGGGAAAAGGTTGGGCAGAGCGATCAACGCCGTTGCATGAATGAAACTGAGGACCAACGGTCCGGTGTCATACCAGCCTGGGGCAGCGCCCCAGGTTAGGGGTTGAAAGGGAATCGGAGGGCTGAAGGCCCGGCCTCATCAATCCTGCCCACGACGAGCATCCCTGAATGACCCCGGGCCTACAGCCCTCAACCTCTAAAACCAACGCCAACCTTGGGCGTTGCCCAAGGCTGCTATCATGCCGGGCTTTCAGCCCTCAGCTCGTTCGCCAAAGGCGAATCATCGACCTCACCAGCTTTCCCCTGATGGCATTGGCTTTTAGGCGGTCCGGAATGTCCAAGACGTACTGAGCAAGCTAGAGATTGAACTACTATACTTCCCTTCGTTAACATTTCGAATTTTTAAAGTGCTGAAAAAGCCGAAAGCATCACGCAGAGAAGTATAACAGAGCCAGGGAGTGCAAGCGTCCTGTAAACATCACCCCTCCCCCATCCAGTTAATCCTTCCAAAGTCTTGTTAATTCTGTCTCCGAAAAGAGGCCCCTCACCGTCCCATCACAGCCAAGACACCCGCGGTGCCGATCGTCAGAGCCAGGAGATACATGGCCACCTTGTGCACCATGATCCATGCGCGGCGTTTCTTTTTGCCAAAGAGCATGACGATGCCGCTGATGAACAGGGCGATCAGTGATGGACCCGCGCAGGAGAGCGCCGTGATGCTCGGCGACATGGTGGCACTTCCCAACGCAGATTCGATGGCGCTCATGCAGGCCCCGATGGCCATGGCAATCACGAAGAACAGAGCGATGTGAAACCCCAGCCAGCCGAGTGGGTAGGGCTTGGGAGAACGTGCCAGCCGGAAGCCCACGGCCACGGCAGAGCCAAAGATCAATGCGGTCACCAGAAAGGTGAGCAGAATGGAGGTCATCAGGTGAGGTCCCTTCGTTGTGAAATGATCCGATGCGGAGCCGGGCTACTTCCCACTGGTGGCGAAATAAGAACCTGCGAGGTCCCGCACCCCGATGCAGGCAAAGGCGGCAGAGGGATGACGGGCAGCCCATTCCAACGCATCATCGAGCTGGGGCACATCGATCACGACGAAGCCGCCAAGGAACTCCTTGGTCTCGGCATAGGGGCCATCATGCACTTCGCGTTGACCGTTCCGCAGGGTGACCATGGTGGACTTCTCCGGCACGTCCAACCCGGCTCCGGCGACAAAAACGCCCGCGGCCCGCAGCGCCTCGCCATAGGCCATGCCGGCGGCTCTCGCGCTGGCGACATCGTACTGGTCGCCAGCCTCTTTGTTCATGTGCACGAGCAGAGCGTATTTCATAGGGATCGAATCGACTAAAGGAGCAGGCATGGATTGCAGAAAGGATCGGTGCCGCAGCGCAAGCCGCGCCATCGACACCCCGCATCGATGACGGGTCACCCGGCCGCATTTCGACATTTCGGGAAAAAGAGTCCAAAAAAGTTGGGGCTGGAGAGGTGGGGACCGTGAGGCCCCTCCAGATTGGGTGCGCAACGATGCCTGAACCTATCGGAACTTGGTGACATCGTCGACAAGGCGAAGCTCGCAGACGCTTCATATAGTGCCTCCTCACGTCGACAACTACACGGGCGCTGGATGGTTGGCGATCAAAGACCAGTGAGCAACCATGGCGTCGTGAGCCATCAGGGTGTGTAAGGATACGAAGGGAGTTTGAGCATGCCCTCTGCCGTGCGGCCTCCCTCGCCGGTCGTAGTTGTCGACGTGAGGAGGCACTAATTTCCCCGTCTGCGACGTCTGGATCTCGGAGCGCAGTCGCGTGCCCAAGGGATACGCTCAGGCCGCGAAGGCTGCATTAACAATCACCCCCTGACACTCCCCCCTGCTCCCCCATCTTGTTAATCTGTCAAAAATCTTGTTAATCCTGTCTCACAACTTCTCCCCAGGCAACTCACTGGCCTGCTTCACCCAGTCCGCGAACTGCACCTCATCGAAGGGCTTGTCTTCGTAGATGTCGAGATAGCGGGTGTCCTGGCTCTTCGAAGCACCGGGAGGCACGGGGTTTAAGGAGAGACCGCGGAAGAAAGTGACCTTCACGTACTTGTTGAAGCAATGGTAGGAAGTGAACCATCCCTGCCCTTCCAACCCGTAGAAGGGTGAGTTCCATTTCACGGCCTTGCACACCTTCGGCACCGTGCGCTGAATGATGGCATCGAGTCGCCGACCAATGTCGCGTTTCCACCCCGGCATGGCGGCGATGTAGGTTTGCACGGGCGCGTCACCATCGCCCTTGGCGATCTGCGGATTGCCGCCGGAGAGCAGCACCACCTCCCCGGGTTTCGCCGGCTTGAGCGGCGCAGACTTGGTGGCAGCTTTGCCTGCCTTCTTAACTGACGGGGCCTTCTTTGCGACCTTCGCCGATTTCTTGGAGGGATTTTCGGCCATGGGGTGGGTTTAGCAGAGTGTGGCCCGGGTTGCAATGAGGCATCTGGACAAGGGTGGCAATGACGCGGTGGAGGAATCGAACTCAACTGCGCCTCAAACGTTCTTTCGCACCCTGAGCAATCTAAAGATTGAACTACGAACAGAGCCCCGGCGCACGAGGCAGTTGGAAGCGGTTCGTAGTTCAAACTTTAGTTTGCTCAGTTCAGTACGCGGCGCTCAAGTCTTGTGTCTCTGTTCCTACATCGGCGTGATCACAATGTTCCGGTACGCCACGGGACCATGGTCACCCTGGAACATGATTGGACCTTCGGGCGCCTCCTTGCCAGTCACACCTGAAGGCGTGGGTCCGGGCATCTCCAGATCCTTGTGAAGCAACTGGCCATTGAGCTCCACCTTGAGGAACTTGGCATTGGCGATTTTCTTGCCAGCGGCGTCGAACCTGGGAGCCTGCCACTCGATGACAAACCTCTGCCACTGGCCGGGGGCCTTGCTGGCATTGACCGACGGCACCGCCGCACCGTAGATCGCGCCCATGTCGCTGGGCTCCATCTTGGCTTTGCCAAAGGAGTCAAACACCTGCACTTCGTACTCGCCCATCACATAGATGCCGGAGTTGGACCCCTTGGGCACCATCACCTCCAGCTCGATGCGGCAGTTCCCGAACTTCTGCGTGGTATAGAGGTCCACGCTGTCTCCGTGCTTGGCGGCGAGGTTGACGAGGGCGAGGCCGTCTGCAAATCCGATTCCAAATCCGCGAGCCTGCAGGAGTTTTTCATTGGCAGGATCCACCGACGCCAAGGCGGTGGTCCATTTGTTGGTGCCCTTGCCGGGCTTGGTCTCCCAACCGGAGAGATCTTTGCCATTGAAGGGTTTCACAGGATCGGCTGCGACCAGCGGGCTGGAAAAAGCCAGCGCGAGGAGAAGGGAGAGAGGGCGAACTTTCATGTGGAATACGCGTAAGAAAACCAGAAGCGCCTCCAGTACGCACCAGAAAAACCCGTTCTTCACGCCAAATGCCCACCCGAATTCCCATCTTGTTAATCTGTCCAAAATCTTGTTAATCCTGTCTAGACACCGCGTCGCTTCCTGAACCGCGTCCCAGATCTGAAACTCAGGCCATTTGTTCTGATGTCCCTCTCCCTCCGCCCCTTCCTCGCCCTCTGCGGACTTGGTCTTTGCCTCTCACTCGATGCGGGCGCAGCCACGCCGCAGGAAGAGATCGCCACCCAGGTGCCCGCTGCCCGGAAGATCCTGGACACCTGGCAGGCGGATCAGCCACAGAAAGAGGAACGCTACTTGCATCTGGTGTACTGGACCCCGAAGGACCGGGAACCTGCCCCGAGATACCGGGAGCGGCTCACGAAGATCTTGGAGCACATTCAGGCGTTCTATGCCCGGGAAATGGAGCGCAATGGCTTGGGCCCTCGTACCATAAAGCTGCAACATGAGCAGGATGGCCTGGTGAAGATTCATCTTGTGAAGGGAGATGCCCCCTACTCCGACTACGCCGTGCAGAGCGGGGGCAAGATCCGCAAGGAATGCCTGCCCGTGCTGGAGAAGGCGGGGCTGGATGCGGAAAAGGAGACCATCGTAATCTTCTGCAACATGTCCAACTGGGATCCCATCAAGCAAACGATGTCCCAGAACAGCCCCTACTACGCAGGCGGCACCAACCGCAATGGCACGGCCTGGCAGGTGGACTCCCCGCTGCTGGACCTGGACCTCCTGGATGACAAGGAGCCCTTCCTCCAGGATGGCCAGTACGGCAAGATCTCCTACGGCCGCTACAACACCATCTTCATCGGCGGCGTGGCCCATGAGGTGGGTCATGCGCTGGGGCTGCCTCACAACAAGGCGCGGCCCGACCAGGCCGCCCTCTGGGGCACGGCGCTCATGGGATCAGGAAATCACACGTACAGCGAGGAGCTGCGCGGTGAGGGCAAGGGTACTTTTCTCTCCCTCGGTGAGGCTCTGCGGCTCGCCTCCCACCCCGTCTTCTGCGGGTCGGTGAAGGGGTTCGATGTCAAACCCAACGCGGTGATCAGCGAGGCAAAGCTCACGCCATCGGCCGAGGGCAAGTCCTTCACCTTCAGCGGCCGGGTCACGGCGGATCCCCCAGTGTATGCGGTCATCGGCTACATGGACCCCGCGGGCGGCAGCAACTATGACGCGACCACGCGCACCGCCGTGCCGGACAAAGAGGGGCGCTTCACGCTGGAGTGCGATGCCTTGAAAAGTGGTCGCGCGGGCATGCTGGGAATTGTGGCCGCCCAGGCCAACGGAGCGATGAGCTCCTTCGCATCCCCCGGAGCGGAGCGAACCTTTCCCTACTATGTGGAGGCCGATGGCCGGGTGGACCTGAGCGCCACGCATGCGACCGAGGCCCTCGCCCCCCTGATGAAAGCGGTGAATGCCCGACAAGAAGTGGGCGTGCGGCTGGCACTGGATGAACTGGCGAACCAGAACGTGGAGCCCCGCATTCTGGAAACAGCGCAGGTGCTGGCCGATACCCTTCAGGGCAAGGCCGGCCCTCACCCTTCCCAAGTGGACGGCAATGTCTGCCATCTGTCCGATGCCGCCACCCTGGAGGTGGAAGTGGGCTATGGTCGCCCGTTGGTCAATCGCCTCCCTGCCCCAGACAATCTGCTGATCGCAGGCAGCCGCCTCTACCCACGCGGTCTTTATGCCCATGCGCCTGCCCGGCACGTCTGGGATCTGGGAGGCAAGTGGACCCGCGTCAAAGGTGTCGCCGGACTTGCTACCGGACATGACGGCTCCGTGAACTGCCTCATCATCGGGGATGGTCGCGCCCTCTGGCGCAGCCCGAAGCTCCAGGATGGGAGCGCCGTGGAATTCGATGTCGAGGTGAAAGGCGTCCAGAAGCTGGAGTTCAAGGTGACTGACGGCGGCAATGGCAACGGCTCCGACTGGGGCGTGTGGCTGGACCCGGTGGTGGGACGGTAAGACTGGAAGACAGAAGACCTGACCGCTACGCGTGGGCGCAAGTCTTGGGGTCTGGGGTAGGTGGAAGCTGTGCAGAGTACAGACTGCCTCAGGTGGTCGGTCATAGACTGAGGAAGGGTAGGTTGGAACAATCGGCAGCGCACTCGGCACATTCGCCTTGAAAAGGGTTTGGTGCCGAGGCGTTGGCCACGGTAAGGTAAAAAACGCTTCCCCGTGTCAGGATTTTGCTTAAATTGCCATCCTGAACGCCCCCATGCACACCACTCCCCTCTCTCTCATTCGCCGCCTAGGCCCGCTTGCAATTCTTACCATCGCCTGCGTTTGGGGTGCCCCACTCATGGCTGCCTCGGGCGATGTGGACACCAGCTTCGGCTCCGGCCTAACCATTGACCAGACACCCACGACCATTGCGACTCAGCCCGACAGGAAGGTTGTCCTGGCTGGAAAATCATTTCTGGTCAGCGGTCGAATTCGCCACGGGTTATTTCGATTGAATGAGGACGGCACCCCGGATATCACTTTCGAGCCCGAAACTTACCCTGGGGCCGAAGTCAGTTCTCTGGCAGTGCAGAGCGATGGGAAGATTTTGGCGGCAGGCATCCTCTCCACCTCCGCCTCTGAAACACCTCGTGCCACGGTCACCCGATATTTCCCTGATGGGAGACTCGACACCACTTTCCAGGCCCCCGTCCTCCGCGGCCTCTGGGAGTCAGGAAATACACGTCACGTATCGATCCTGTTGTGTCCGGATAAAAAAATTCTCGTTAGTGAGGTGGAGCAGTACAGCTCTTTCAGCAGAGCCTACCTACGCCGGCTGAATGCCAACGGGACTTTCGATACCAGCTTTGATCGGGACTACTTCTTTGATGGAGGCTCCATCAAGTCCCTCGCCCTTCAACCAGATGGCAAGATCATCGTCGCAGGCAGCTTCGAGTCATTTTATGCCGGATCCACCTATGGGGCCGGCCCCAACATCAGCCGACTCAACGCTGATGGCTCCATCGATGCGGCATTCACCCCGGTGCTGGAAATTCATCCGTACAACGAGATCCAGAATGTCCTGGTCCAGCCCGATGGAAAAATGCTTGCGGTGGGAGTCATGAGGTATGAAGGCGAGACCGCATACGTCCAAGTCACACGCCTCCTCGCCAATGGGGCCCGGGACACCGATTTCACGAGCCTGCCGGTTGTTGGCTCCCCGTACTACATTTTGAGAGCCGCGCTACAGAGCGATGGCAAATACGTGCTTTCCCTCCCTGGCACCCTGCCAACCGATGTGGCTTGGCCTGGGAACTTGCTGCGCTTCAACAGTGACGGCACACGCGACACCACCTTTGTCGGGAATACAGGTCAAGACGTCTCCGCCCTGGCGCTTCATCACGATGGGAAGCTGGTGTTGGCCGGGCCGTTTCCTGAACGCGTGCAAAGACGGCTCAATGACACTGGTGCGCGACAGCTCACCATTCCGCAAGCTGGCAGGGTGCGTTGGGCTCACACGGGAGCCAGTGGTGCCCCATCACGTGTGGCATTTGATTTCCTCAATGCCCAGGGCACGGTGACCTCTACCGTGTTTCCGATTTACGGATCGGGCTACTGGGAATGGTCGGGCACCATTCCCGCTGGCAACGGTGCCATTCAGGCCCGTGCCGCCTGGGCCGGTCATCATGATGTGCAGACGATTGCCTTGGGAACCCCCTCCCCAGAAATCGCGGTGAGTCAACAGGGCAGCAATCTCGCGGACAATACTTCGACGGCAAGTTTTACAGACGGCACTCCAGGCATTGCCACAACACGAAGCTTCACCATCATCAACACGGGGCCTGGTACACTCACAGGAATCAACACTTCCATCACAGGTTCCCAAGCAAGTGCCTTTCAAGTGATAGCCCCGCCCACAGCAGCGCTGGGCTCCGGAGAGTCCACCACGTTCTTGGTGAGATTTCAACGCACCAGCGTTGGGGACTACAGCGCCGCCCTTCACATTGCCAGCAATGACGCGGACGAAACATCCTTCGACATCGCCCTTACGGGTAGCGCCACCGCGGGCACTTGGAATCGCACTTTCACTGAACCGACAAGCGGCGCGGTTCCATCCGAGGGATTTGACGCCACGGGACAGGTATTGGGCACGATCATTCTGGATCTAAATGCAGATGCCGCCACAGAGTTGGTGCTGGTAGACAACACCTCATCCAGCCCGGTGACGGGACAGTTCTCAGGCCTGCCGGATCGCAGCATCGTTGCGGGCACCTACAGCCCCACTTACGGCTCGAGGCAGGTGAAACTACAAATCCGGTACGACGGAGGCACTGGCAACGACATTGTGTTGATACTGCTCAACCCCGCCCAACTGGACCGCGACTTCGTCGCCCCTCCAGATATCACGGTTCATGCCATGGCAGAACAGCCGGATGGCAAGATTTTGATCGGCGGTGATAACAATGTGAGTTCGGCCCGCAGGCTTCTCCGTATTGATGCTGCAGGCAACGTGGACCCGACCTTTGACACAGGCACCGGCCCCAACGTGAACGGTGTGTACTGTGTGGCAGTGCTCGACGATGGCAAGTTTCTCGTGGGGGGCACCTTTGATACGTTCAATGGAGCCTCCAGACCCAAGCTGGTGCGCCTCCTCCCGAATGGCTCGGTGGATTTCACCTTCCATGCACCCACCATCACGAAAACGGTGAATGTCCTGCGCGTACTTGCGGATGGCAGGATTCTCGTAGGGGGCGCCAATGACTTGGGAGTTCGTCGACTCCTGCCTGATGGTGCAGACGACACGACATTCCTCTTCAATCGCGAAGGACGCCCCGTGACCTTCGCTGGAGAAATCAACACCATCGGGATCGCCCCAGACACCACGCTGGTGATAGCTGGGAGAATGTACTACGCCTATCCCACGGGCACGCCTACGCTGGTCATGGCCCGACCTTACGCCTTCCGGTTTACCGAAAATGGGCAACTCATCGGCATGATCGCCCAGACAGCCGATGGAGAGTTTCTGGTAGGCGGTCTTGGCATGCTTCCAAATGGAAAAATAATCGCCGGAGGAGGAGGCAAAAGGAGCATGATGCGCTGGTCCGCCGATGGAATGGTGGCAGAGTACATTCACAGCGGAGCGGCGGGAATGGCTCCCGCAGCTCTGCAAACGGACGGCAAAGTCTTGTCCGTTCTCTACGGCCCCGCCCCTTACAATTGGGTCGGCCCAGAAAGTTATCATCCCCCAAGTGGATCAAGAGTTCGCCGATTGCTGGCAAATGGCGATGATGACTCCTCCTTCGATCAAGGCAGCGGCACCGGATCCCAATGGATCGAACATCTTTGCCTGCTATCCTCAGGCAAAGCACTCGCGGCCGGGCCTTTCACCAACTACGACGGGCTTACAGCCCAACGCCTGGCTTTGTTCGTGACCAGCGCCGCCACCAACCACCTGCACCGCACCAGCCAGAGCGCCATCCGCTGGAGACGGGGCGGCGGGGCACCCGAGGCAGATTCGGTCACCTTTGATGCCTCAGGTGACTCAGGCCAGACATGGACACAACTGGGCCAGGGCAGCCGGGCGGCGAATGGGGAATGGGAAATTACTGGGGCCACCATGCCAGCCATCGGCTTGATCCGCGCCCGGGCCCGGGTGGTGGGGGGACGCTACAACGGCAGCAGCGGTCTCGTGGAGTATGTGCAGGCCTATGACTCCAGCACCCCGGAACTTGCGGTCGAGGCACCAGGTGGGGCCGACCTACAGGTGGAGAGCGCGTTCTACAACTTCGGCCTGGTGTCGCAGAACGCAGCCGTATCGCGGTCGTTCACCCTGCGCAACACCATCGGCGGCACGCTCAATGTCAGCGCCGCCACCACAGGCGGCCAGCAGAGCGATTTCGTGATCACGACGACTCCCGCCGCGAGCTTGACGGGCGAGCAATCCACCGTTGTAACCGTCACGTTTACCCCGGCTACTCTGGGCACACGCACCACCACACTGCAGATCACCAGCAATGACACCGATGAAAGCCCGTTCCTCGTGGAGCTCACTGGTACAGGTGTGACCGCGCAGCAGGGATGGCGCTACCAGCATTTCAACACCGCCAACAACACCGGCGATGCCGCGGACCTGGCGGATTTTGACAAAGACGGCCTGGCCAACCTAATGGAGTTTGCCTTCGACCTGGATCCGAAGTCAGGCAATGCTTCCAACGGAGCAGCCAAGCTCCCGGAGCCGGTGGTGGAGGGTGAATACCTGGTGATCCGGTTCACGCCCCCTGTAGCGGGAGTGGCCGCCGGATTGACCTACGGAGCCCAGGCGAGCGCGACGCTGTCGGCGGATTCCTGGACGCCGGTTTCCAATACCGGGACGGGAGGCGTGCATGAATACAAGATCCCGCTGGCCGGTGCGCTGCGGTTCATGAAAGTAACCGTGAATGGTGGTGGGAGTTGAGATGTAGCCCAAGGAGCGGCGGTTTGTGCTTGCACAACCGCCGGTGGTGAACGGAGGGGGGCAATTGACAAGTCATCTTGATGGTCTTGAAGACAGGCCGGGGTTTCGTTCTGATTCACACCATCTCACCACTCCCCTCCCCTGAGGTTCCCGGCAAGATGCCGGGAACGGCACGCAGGATGCAAGCGCATTGAACCGGCGGGACGCCGGTAGCACGCACAGGCTGGAAGCCCGTGTCCCCCCTGACCTCAGGTCTGATGTCTGGCAGTCTGGCAGTCTGGCAGTCTGGTGTCTCCGCGCGAAGCGCGGCTAACACTCCGTCACATTCACCGCCAGACCGCCGCGGGAAGTTTCCTTGTACTTGCTGCTCATGTCGGCCCCGGTCTGGCGCATGGTGGCGATGACCTTGTCCAGGGAGACGGTGTGTTTCCCATCACCGCGCAGGGCGAGGCGGGCGGCGTGGATGGCTTTCACGGAGCCCATCGCGTTGCGCTCGATGCAGGGAATCTGCACCAGGCCGCCCACGGGATCGCAGGTGAGGCCGAGGTTGTGTTCCATGCCGATCTCGGCGGCGTTTTCCACCTGGGCTGGCGTGCCACCGAGGGCTTCGCAGAGGGCTCCTGCGGCCATGGAGCAGGCTACGCCCACCTCTCCCTGGCAACCCACCTCGGCACCAGAGATGGAGGCGTTGAGCTTGTAGAGGATGGCGATGGCGCCAGCCGTGAGCAGGAAGCGAACGATCGTATCCTCATCCTTCACCCGATGCACGCGCACCAGGTAATGCAGCACCGCAGGGACGATGCCTGCAGCACCGTTGGTGGGGGCGGTCACCACGCGACCACCAGCGGCGTTTTCCTCGTTCACGGCCATGGCCCAGAGGCTCACCCAGTCCAGCGCGACGAGCGGATCCTGCAGGGCAGCCTCGGGACGATCGGAGAGTTCTTGAAACAACTTGGGCGCGCGGCGCGGCACCTTCAACCCACCTGGCAGGGTGCCCTCACTGCGACTGCCCCGCTTCACACAGGCCTGCATGGCGGCCCAGACCTTGAGCAGGGCTTCACGCGTTTCGGACTCAGGGCGGAACGCGGCCTCATTCGCCAGAGTCAATCCGCTGACGGAGAGCCCTGTCTTTTCACAGAGATCCAGGAGCTCGGCCCCGCTGCGGTAGGGATGAGGCAGCACCACCTCCTGGGAGGGCAGTTCATCGCGCTGGGCGGCGCCCTCTGGCACCACGAACCCGCCGCCAATACTGTAGTACACCTTGGCAAGGAGCTCGCCCCCGTCTGCATCATACGCGACGAAACGGAGGCCGTTGGGATGGGCGGGCAGGCTCTCGAGCCGATGAAACAACAGGTCCCGCTTTTCCTCAAAAGGCACAGCATGGCTGCCGCCCAGGTTCAGCATCCGCTCGCGCCGGATGCGCTCTAGGCGGAAGGGCACCTCATCCACATCCACACTCTCTGGCAGCTCGCCCTCCAGGCCCAGGAGCACCGCCTTGTCCGTGCCGTGGCCCTTCCCTGTCAGCGCCAGGGAGCCATACAGGTGTGCCTCCACCCGGGCGGTCAGATTGATGAGCCCCGCCTCCGCCAGACGATGGGCAAAGCGACATCCCGCCCGCATAGGCCCCACGGTGTGGGAGCTGCTCGGCCCGATGCCGATGGTGAACATGTCGAGGACGGATAGGCTCATGGAAAAGGGGTCGCTTCCATTGTCTATGACCGCACCGCGCAAAGTGATTGTGAAAAAATCCCACTTTGAACGGGGAATTCAGACAAGATCCCGGCCGCAGCCGTGGCTAGCGTGGGGGACGATGAGCACCACCCACCCTTGGACCGGCGTCTTTCCGGCCATCACCACCCAGATGCACCGCGACGGCTCCCTCGACCTGGACGCCACCGCCGCCCACGCGGAGGTCCTGATCCAGAGCGGCATCCGCGGACTGATCTTCCTGGGTTCCCTGGGGGAAAACCAGATGCTCTCCGCTGAGGAGAAGCGCTTGGTGATGCAGGAAATGGTGCGCGCGGTGAAGGGGCGAATCCCCGTGGTGACTGGCGTGGCGGAAACGAGCACGGCGGAAGCTGCCACCTATGTGCAAGATTGCGAGGCCGCCGGGGTGGATGGCTTCATGCTCATGCCGGCCATGTGCTACAAGACGCCGGATCCGGAGGAGACGTTGGCGCACTTCCGCACCGTGGCAGGGGCCACCGGATTGCCCATCATGATCTACAACAACCCCATCAGCTACGGGAATGACATCACGCCAGAGATGTTCGCCACGCTGGCGGAGGTAAAGAACTTCGTGGCGCTGAAGGAGAGCTCCGGCAACACGCGCCGCATCACGGACCTGCGCAACACCGTGGGCGACCGCTACGCCATCTTCACCGGGGTGGATGACCTCGCACTGGAGTCCGCGGTTCTAGGCATCGACGGCTGGGTGGCCGGCACGGGGATCGCCTTCCCCAAACAGAATCAACATCTCTGGGACCTCATGCAAGCCGGCCGCTGGCAGGAGGCGGTGGCCATCTACCGCTGGTTCACCCCACTGCTGCACCTGGATGTGCACATCAAGTTCGTGCAATACATCAAGCTCTGTGTGCAGGAATGCGGCCTGGGCAAGGAGTGGACGCGCGCGCCGCGACTGTCACTGAGTGGCGCAGAGCGGGAGGCCGTGCTCAAGGTCATCCATAAAGGTATTTCCAGCCGACCCACGTTGGAGTCCGGGGAAACTCATTTCTAATTCATACTTCATAATCCATAATTTCCCCTTCCGATGCGCTACTCGCCAATTGATCCGCAACTCTTCACCGGCAACCGCGCCCGTCTCTCGGCGCTGATGCAGCCCAACTGCCTGGCGGTGGTGAACAACAATGATGTGCTGCCGACCAATGCGGACGGCACGTTGGTGTTGCACCCCGGGGCGGATCTCTTCTACCTCTGTGGCGTGGAGCAGGAGGAGTCCATCCTGTTGTTGTTTCACGGTGCCCATGAGGCGAAGAACCGCGAGATCCTTTTCCTTCGGGAGCCCACGGAGCATGTGCAGATCTGGGAGGGGACGAAGCTCAGCAGGGAGGAGGCGACCAAGATCAGCGGCATCGCCCGGGTGGAGTGGCTGGGAGCCTTCCCAGGCATTTTTCACGCCCTGATGTGTGAGGCAGAAGGCGTGTACTTGAATGCCAACGAACATCCCCGTGCCCAGGTGGTGGTGGAGACGCGGGAGGCGCGGTTTGTGAAGGAGACGCGGGAGAGCTACCCGCTGCACAACTACCTCCGGCTGGCGCAGCTGCTGCACCAGTTGCGCACGGTCAAGTCAGCAGACGAGGTCACGCTCATCCGGAAGGCCTGCACGATCACGCGCGATGGGTTCGACCGCGTGGCCCGCTTTGTGAAGCCCGGCGTGACGGAGAACCAGGTGGAGGCTGAGTTTGCGCATGAGTTCATTTCCCAGGGAGCAAAGTTCGCCTACAGCCCGATCATCGCCTCCGGGGCGAATGCGCTGGGGCTGCACTACATCCAGAACAGCGCCGTGTGCAGGGAGGGCGAGCTGCTGCTGCTGGACGTTGGCTCCTCGTACTACAACTACTGCTCTGACATGACGCGGACCATTCCCGTGAGCGGCCGTTTCACCCCGCGCCAGCGGCAGGTGTATGACGCCGTGTTCCGTGCCTACACCACCTGCGCAGCCGCCTTGAAGCCGGGGCTGCTGGCCAAGGAGTGGCGGACCATCGCCCAGGAGACGGTACAGAAGGAACTGGTGAACCTGAAGCTCATCACCATGAAACAGGTGCGTGCGCAGGGTCCGGAGAAGAAGGCACTCATGAAATATTTCATGCACGGCGTTGGCCACCCCATCGGCCTGGATGTGCATGACGTGCAGCCCGCGGACGCACCTCTGCAACCCGGCTGGGTCATGACTTGTGAGCCGGCGATTTACATCAAGGAGGAGGGAATCGCCGTGCGGTTGGAGGACACACTCCTCATCACGGAAACCGGGGCCCAGAGTCTCATGCACGACATCCCCATGGAGGCCGATGCGATTGAAGAATTCATGAACGCGGGCTCCGTGAAGCCAAAATCCAAAGGAGGGAAGCGACGGTCATGACAGCAACCCTACAACGCGTGGCGGTGATCGATTCCCACACCGGGGGCGAGCCGACCCGCACGGTGATCTCCGGCGCTCCCGACCTGGGGCCTGGCACCGTGGCGGAGCAACTCGCGGTCTTCCGCAGCCAGCACGATGACTTCCGCCGTGCGGTGGTGAATGAACCCCGCGGCCATGACGTGATGGTGGGCGCGCTGCTGGTGCCGCCGAGTGATACCTCGTGCACGGCAGGCGTGATCTTCTTCAACAATGTGGGCTACCTGGGCATGTGCGGCCATGGTACTCTGGGGGTGATCATCACCCTCGGCCATCTGGGGCGCATCCAACCCGGACCGCTCAGCCTGGAGACGCCTGCAGGGGTGGTGCAGGCGCATTGGGAGGGGGGGGACAGAGCCAGCCTGACCAATGTGCCTGCCCGCCTCAAAGCGCGAGACGTCACCGTGCAGGTGCCGGGTGTGGGCGTGGTCACCGGTGATGTCGCATGGGGCGGCAACTGGTTTTTCCTCGTGAACAACCACGGGCAGACGCTGAGCCGTGAGAACATCCCGCGCCTGCTGGAAGTTTCAGGAAACATTCGCCAGGCGGTGAATGCGCAGGGTCACCCCAAAGTGGATCACGTGGAGCTCTTCGGCCCGCCGCAATCGGGCGGCAACTCACGGAACTTCGTGCTCTGTCCCGGCGGAGCGTATGACCGCTCCCCTTGCGGCACGGGCACCAGTGCGAAGCTGGCCAGCCTGGCCACGCGGGGACTGTTGGAGCCCGGGACACCCTGGGTTCAGGAAAGCATCATCGGCAGCACCTTCACCGCCTCCTACACCTGGCTGGACCGCGGGGCCGGCACCCTTCTGCCCTGCCTCAGCGGCACGGCGCATGTGTGCGCGGAAGCCACGCTTTTGCTCGACGATACCGACCCCTTCTGCTGGGGTATCAGGTGAGATGGGGGTATGAGTTATGAGAAATACGCAGGCTGAAGCCTGTACCCCGTACGACTTCGCCCCCAACGCCTTGCCCACTGACGCACCGACGTACTGACGCACTTACACACCGGCAACACCGCTTCCACGATGTACTACACGCACCTCCTCGTCTCACTCGCACTGCCCGTGCTAGCCGCCGCCGCTCCGCTGGATTACCCTGAAGCACGCGCCCTGGCTTCCCGCACTGAGAACACGATCTTCCGCGCGGAGGTGCGCCCGCACTGGCTGGAGGACGGGCACCAGTTCTGGTACAGCGTAAGCACCGGGCCTGAGAGCAAAGAGTTCGTGCTGGTGGATTCTGTCACTGGCACAGTGCAGCGGGCCGCCACTCTGGAAAAGCTGGGCCTGCCGCCGAATGGTCGTGAGGTGGACATGCCGGTGATCCGCGGCACCCGAAGCACCGGCCCCAAGTGCCACCTCCGGGTGCTGAATCAGACGAAAGAACCCGTCGAGCTCTTCTGGAGCGACTTCGACGGGCAGCGGCGCAGCTATGGGCGCATCCAGGCGGGTGATGCCCGGGAACTGGAGACCTTCGCCGGCCACGTCTGGGTGGTGGTGAATGCGCTGGGCAAGCCGCTGCGCGCGTTCGAGGCCCGGGAAGGTACGCTTGAAGTGACGGTGGATGGCACGGGCGAACCGCCCAAAGATCCGCGCACGGAGAAGCGGGAGGATCCCCGCCTCTCTCCCGACAAGAAATGGCGCGTCGAGTTTCGCGATGACCAGCCCTACCTCGTGAACCTGGAGAACAACGAGGCCTCGAAGCTGGAGCTGCCCGCAGAGGACAAGACCCGCTGCAGCGGTCCAGTGCAGTGGTCGCCCGACTCACGGCATGTCGTCTTCATGCGGCAGCACGAGATCCCGGGTCGCAAGATAAGCATCGTGCAGTCCTCCCCGGCCGACCAGTTGCAGCCCCGGGTGCAGACGCTGAACTATCTGAAACCGGGCGATGAGTTGCCCCGCCCCCGCCCGGTGCTGGTGCGGGTGGCGGAGCGTCGGGCGATGATCCCGCACAACGCGTTGTTTCCCAATCCCTTTGCCGAAGGCCCCGATCTGGATGTGCGCTGGTCTGAAAACGGCGATGAGTTCTACTTCAACTACAACCAGCGCGGCCACCAGCTTTACCGCATCCTCGCGGTGAATGCGACCACGGGCGCGGTGCGCACCGTGGTGGAGGAGACGAGCAAGACCTTCATCGACTACACGAACAAGACGTACCGCGAATGGCTGAAGGGCATGGGTGAACTGCTCTGGACCAGTGAACGCGATGGCTGGTGCCACCTCTGGCTCTATGATGCGGCGACGGGCCAGCCCAAGCTCCAGGTGACCAAAGGTCCCTGGGTGGTGCGAAAGGTGGAGCATGTGGATGCCGTGAAACGCCAGGTGTGGTTCATGGCCGGAGGAGTGCGGCCGGAGGAGGATCCCTACCACCTGCACCTCTGCCGGGTGAATCTAGACGGCACCGGCTTTGTGAGGTTGACGGAGGGCGATGGCACGCACAAGATCACCTTCTCCCCCGACCGGGCTTGTTTCATCGATACCTGGTCCCGCGCCGACCAGCCGCCCGTCACGGAACTGCGCCGCAGTGCCGATGGCAGTCTGATCAAGGAACTGGAGCGCGCGGACATCTCCGCCCTGCTGGCCACGGGCTGGACCCAGCCAGAACGCTTTGTGGCCAAGGGACGCGATGGGAAGACGGAAATCCATGGCATCATCATCAAGCCGGCGGGCATGGATGCCAAAAAGCCCTCACCCGTGCTGGAGGAGATCTATGCCGGGCCGCACGGCAGCTTTGCCCCCAAGGAATTTGGCCGCCTGCTCCGGCAGCAAACCCTGGCGCAAATGGGGTTTGTGGTCGTGCAGGCGGATGGCATGGGCACGAACCATCGTGGCAAGGTCTTCCACGACGTGAGCTGGAAGAATCTCAAGGACGCTGGCTTCCCGGACCGCATCGCCTGGATCAAGGCGGCGGCCGCCACCAGGCCCTGGATGGATCTGAACCGCATAGGCATCTATGGCGGCTCCGCCGGGGGCCAGAGCGCCATGCGCGCCCTGCTGGATCATCACGACTTCTACAAGGCCGCCGTGGCGGACTGCGGCTGCCACGACAACCGCATGGACAAGATCTGGTGGAACGAGCAGTGGCTGGGCTGGCCGGTGGATGACAGCTACAAACTCAACTCCAATGTGGAAGACGCCGGCAAGCTGCAAGGGCACCTCATGCTGGTGGTGGGTGAGTTGGACAAGAACGTGGACCCGGCCTCTACGATGCAGGTGGCCAATGCCCTGCAACGGGCCGACAAAGACTACGAGCTCCTCATCGTGACCAACACCGGACATGGCGCGGCCGAGACGCCGTATGCGAGCAGGAGGAGGGCGGCGTTTTTTGCACACTGGCTGGGAGCAGGGAAAAATTAGGAATGCTGAATGAGGAATGAGGAATGGAGCATCAATTCGGTCCCAAGACTGCTGTGGCAGCCATGAAACTGAAGCACTGGGCCGCGGCAAACTTCAAACTTCAAACTTCAAACTTCAAGCATCAGGAAGCCGAAGCCAGCCCCGCTCAGGACGCCATTTGCGACACCTTGCCCACTGACAACTGCACACTGCCCACTGGCCTCTATGACAGCCAACCCACCCACCGGCACCCTTCCCGCGAAACACCCCCGCGGCATCTACACGCTCTTCTTCACGGAGATGTGGGAGCGCATGAGCTACTACGGGATGCGGGCGCTGCTGATCCTGTACATGACCGCCTTGCCGGTGGAGGGCGGCATGGGGCTGCCGGACAAGGTGGCGGCGGCCATCTATGGGCTCTATGTCTGCGGGGTCTATCTAGTGGCGCTGCCGGGTGGCTGGCTGGCGGATCGTCTGCTTTCTCCTCGAAAGGCCGTCCTGTATGGCGGCATCATCATTGCGGCAGGCCACCTCTGTCTGGCTGTTCCCGGAAACCGGACGTTCTTTACCGGTCTGCTGCTGGTCGTGATGGGCACGGCATTGTTGAAGCCGTGCGCCAGCTCCCTGGTGGGCCAGCTCTATCCTGAAGGCGGCGCGAGGCGGGATGCGGGATTCACGCTTTTCTACATGGGGGTGAATGTGGGTGGTTTCCTCGGTCCCCTCATCTGTGGCTGGCTGGGGGAGAAGTTGGACTGGCACTGGGGCTTTGCCGCCGCAGGTGTGGGCATGGTCGCCGGGGTGATCCAGTATGCGCTGACCCAGCATCACATGGGGGATGCGGGAGTGCACCCGGCGCATCCCAGTTCCACCCCCAAACGCCACTGGATGGCGGTGGCGACCGCTATCGCGCTCTTGATGCTCGTGGCAGGGCTGGCGTTGGCAGGGGTGCTGCCAATTGATCCCGTCCGCGTGGCCAAATACACCAGCCTGGTGCTGGGCGGCATGGCCGTGGCCTGGTTTGCCTGGGCTTTTGCCTTTGCCGGACTGACTGGCGACGAGAAGAAGCGACTGGGCGTGCTGGCCATTCTTTTTGTGGCCTCCGCGCTGTTCTGGTCAGGGTTTGAGCAGGCAGGTTCTTCCATGAACCTTTTTGCAGAGCGGTTCACAGACCGGCAGATGTTCGGCACGGAGATCCCCACCGGCTGGTTCCAGTCCATCAACCCCGTCTTTGTCATCCTTTTTGCCCCGGTGTTTTCCTGGCTGTGGCTGGCGCTGGCGCGGCGCGGCTGGTTCCCCTCTGTGGCCACCAAGTTCGCCTCCGGCCTGCTGTTGCTTGGGCTGGGTTTTGTGGTGCTGCAATTCGCGGCGCAGATCGCTCTGGCCCAGGGGAAGGTGCTGCCAGTCTGGCTTCTGGGCACCTACCTCCTGCTCACCTGGGGGGAGCTTGCTCTTAGCCCCGTGGGTCTCAGCTACGTCACCAAGCTCGCCCCGGCGCGGCTCACCACCCAGTGCATGGGCATCTGGTTCCTCGCCACGGCCATGGGCAATCTCCTGGCCGGCCTGCTGGCGGGTGCGGCGACGGATCACGAGTCTTCTGGTGCCATGCCCCGTGTCTTCCTCCAGGTGGCCATCACCTCCGGCATCGGCGCGGTGATCCTGGCCCTGCTCGCCCGACCGTTCCGCAAATGGACCGCAGGGGTCAGCTAGTTTTCGCCTTATCCTTTTCCCCTTCCCCCCCCAAGCATGTCCCGGCACATTGTCATCATCGGCGGCGGCGTCATCGGTCTGAGCACCGCGCTAGCCTGCCTGAAGCGCGGCCACCGGGTCACGGTCGTGGAGGGCGATCCCGCACGGCGAGGTGCTTCGTTGGGAAATGCCGGCATGGTGGTGCCAAGCCACTTTGTGCCCTTGGCCGCCCCTGGCATGGTGGCGATGGGGCTGAAGTGGATGCTGAGCCCGGAGTCGCCGTTTTACATCAAACCACGTCTGAACTGGGACCTGATCACCTGGGGGCTCAAGTTCTGGCGGGCCAGCACCCAGAGGCATGTGGAGCGGAGCGCCCCCCTGCTGCGGGATCTGAGCTTGGCCAGTCGCAAGCTGTATGCGGGCCTGGCGGAACAAGAGGACTTCGGCCTGGTGAAAAAGGGCCTGCTCATGCTCTGCAAGACGCAACACGGTCTGGACGAGGAGGCCGTGACGGCGGAGAAAGCCCGCGCCTTGGGCATCCCAGCCGAGATCCTGGACGCCCGAGCCACGGCCGCGCTGGACCCCGCCGTGACCATGGACATTGCCGGCAGCGTGTATTTTCCGCAAGACTGTCATCTCCAGCCGGACCGGTATGTGAACACGCTGCTGAGACTGATCCGGGCGGCGGGCGGCGAGGTGCTGGATGAAGTGGCCGTGACGGGTTTCAGGAAATCTGGCAGGCGGGTGATCGCGGCCATGACCTCGGCGGGTGAGATTGAGGGAGATGAATTTGTGCTGAGCGGCGGCGCGTGGTCGCCGGAGCTGGCGGCTCAGTTAGGGCTGGGGTTGAAGCTCTCCATGCAGGCCGGACGCGGGTACAGCCTGACCCTGCCAGAGCCCGTGGAACTTCCGCAGATCTGCGCCATCTTCACCGAGGCCCGCGTGGCGGTGACCCCCATGGGCGGCGCGTTGCGAGTCGGCGGCACCATGGAGATCGCGGGCATGAACGAACCGGTCAACCCGCGCCGGATCGAGGGCATCTTGAAGGCGTTGCCGCAGTATTATCCAAAGTTCAAGCGGGAGCATTTCACAGGCGTCACCCCGTGGCATGGCCTGCGCCCCTGTCCGCCGGATGGGCTGCCCTATCTGGGGCGCACGAGCAAGGCGGAGAACGTGATCGTGGCCACCGGGCATGGCATGATGGGGTTGAGTCTCGCCCCGGTGACGGGCGAGGTGGTGGGGAGGCTTGTCGATGGGGAAGATGCGGGGTTTGACCGGTTCGAGTTGTTGTCGGTCGAACGATGAGGTCAGGGGTGGTTGGGAGTGGGAGGGCGGTCAAGGAGTCGAGGATGGCTGGTTGTTCGCGGCTCCGGAGTTCAGTGCGTCAGTGGGCGGTGCGTCAGTGCGCCAGAGGGAGGACGTTTGGGCGGTCTGGGTATGGCGAGCCGAAGTGACACCGGCGTCTCGCCGATGCGTGGTCCGGGCGTCCCGCCCGGTCAGGGATGGGTTAGAGTGGTGGGACGAATGGGCCTCGCAACGCCTGAGAAGAAAGCCCCCAGCAGGGCGTCTCGGGACCTGTCTGGTGATCAAGGGTTCGAGCCGGGGTTGGAGTACCGCTTTTAAGCGGAATCACGCTCCACACGTCCCAAGTCGCGAATGTATCCCGACACTCCCAAGCAAGAGTCAGTTGATTATGCACATTCTGCTCCGGGGAAACATCACGGAACCCTCGCATCCTGATTCCGCTTGAAAGCGGTACTCCAACCCTGCTGCGAATCTGCGGGGTGGTTTGGCAATCGGCCTCAGACAATTGCAACTGGGGAGCGCAAAGCGCTTCCACTGGTTCTATCCCCTAACTTCCCTTCCCCCAGCACCCCCTTCCATTGGGATTCAAGCCAAGAGTAGTCCGGTTGTGCCAACCGGTCCGACGCCGTAGGGGAGGGCTCTCTTCCCACGGCACGACGTCTCAACCGCCCAGCATCTCGCCTGCGATCGCCCACAGCTCACCTGTTCATCTTGTTGTATGCAGGACGGGTGATCATGATCCGGGACATCATATATGCGCATCCCTCGCGGTCACAGAGGTCACCTTGGGTTTGCGATGCATTCCACGATTTAGACATCGCATACAGGGAAGCTAGCGCCTGCCAAGGAACCTCAATGACTGACGCGGAGGTGTTGATGGCGGTGGAGAGAAAGCAGATGCTGTCGGCCTTCCCACCTGATCATCCTCCGCGGAGGCACCCAGAGTTGACTCGTCCCGCCTTGCGGGACTCGTCCAACCACTGGGCTGTGCTAGATATCCCTTTCAGGGAATAGCTTCGGGCTGAGCAGAAGATGGTTCCTTGGCGGCCACCCTAAATGCGCGCCAGTTGGTCTATTCTCCTCACATCGACAACTACGACCGATGTGGTTAGCCTCACGCCAGGAGGCAACGTCAAACGCCCTCTGGCTCCACACACACACACCGATGGCTCACGCCTCAACTACCACCCACTGGTCTTTGATCGCCAACCACCCAACGCCGCTGTAATTGTTGACGTGAGGAGGCTCTAACTGAAGCGTCTGCAAGGTTCGCGTTCTCCCCGCTGCCTCCAAGCATCGACAGACCGTGGCGCTCCACAAGCAGGCCGCGAAGGAAGATTGGAAAATGTCTGAGGCCGATTGCCAATCGGCGGCACGGCAGACAGCCAGTCTGCGCTACGAAGGAGCACGAATCTCTCGCATCCCCGAGGGACGGTGTATCTTCATTCTACCCACCCTAGCCTCCCATGCCTGCCTCCCCTACCCCGCCCAACTTCCTGGCCAATCTGGCGGGATTGGGGGCGCTGGATGAAGCGGTGGCGCTGCCTCTGGAGCGCCTTTTTGATGATCTACCGAACCTCGTCTTCTTCATCAAGGATCCGCAGGGGCGGTACCGGTGCGTGAACCGGACGCTGGTGGAGCGCTGCGGGTTTGATCAAAAGGCGGCGCTGCTGGGTCGGCGGCCGGGTGAGCTCTTCCCCTCAGCGCTGGCATCCAGGTATGAGAAGCAGGATGAACGGGTCATGCAGACGGGCAAGCCGCTGCTGGATCAACTGGAGCTGCACCTGTATCCCAGTGGTCGCCGGGGCTGGTGCCTGACGAACAAATATCCTCTGATCACCCCCAAGACCGGGCAACCCGCGGGCGTGATGGGTGTGTCCCGGGATGTGGAGACGCATGCCAAGGGCGAAGCCGCCCGAGGTTTCCCGGAACTCGCGGCGGTGCTGGATCATGTGCAGGCGCATCTGGCGAATCCGCCCTCCGTGGAGGATCTGGCGGAGTTCAGCGGGCTGACGGCACACCACTTTGGCCAGCTCGTGGAGAGGTTGTTTCACATCACCCCGCGGCAGCTCATCATGAAGATCCGTCTGGATGAAGCCCTGCACCTGCTGGCGCAGACGGATGACAGCCTCACGGACATCGCCGTGGCCACCGGGTTTTGTGATCAGAGCGCGTTCACCCGGCATTTCCGCAGGATGACCGGGTTGCCGCCCGGTGCGTTTAGGGCGAAGCGGGTGGTTGGTGGTTAGGGCTCCGTGCTTGGTGCTTGGGCGCGGCGCGATCGGAGACTGGGGTTATGTTCGCAAGTTCAAACTTCAGTTTGCCTCAGGCGGGCTGTTGCGAGCTTCAGGTTGGCGGGCAGGCGTAAACCGATGCGACCGCACATTGTTCCGGTGACGCCAAATGGAACTTCAGCTTCACCGCCTAAAGGCGGAACTCCAACCACGGTGCGAATGCAGCGGACAGTTTGGAAGTGCAAATGCCCTGTTCGAGGTTTCCTGAAACTTGAGCAGCGGGAGAGGACACCTCACTTTGTTGAAGATCCGCACCAGGGTTGGAGTTCCGCCTTTAGGCGGTCAGGAGATGCTCACCACGTCCTGAGCAAACTAAAGTTTGTACTACGAACAGCATCCAGCTTCCGCAAGGCAATGGACGACCTCAGACAACTCAATTGTCCAACACCTTGACCACTGACGCACTGGCTCACCGGCCTATACACCAAAGGTTCCTGTACCCGCGAATAAACAGCTCCCCGTCTGACACGGCGATGGAGGCGATGACGCGCTCGCCGAGGGAGTTCGTGGAAACCAGTTCAAACTTGAGGGCGGCTTTGAAGATGAAGCAGTCGCCGCCCTGGTTCACGGCGTAGAGGAGATCGCCGCTGCGCACGAGGGAGGACCAGTTTTGGCCGCTGGGGCCGGGGCCTTTGAGGCGCTCGCTCCAGACCATCTCGCCGGTCTTGAGATCCCGGCACTCGGCGATGCCGCCATCACTGAGGATGTAGTGCCGCCCTTCATAGAGGACGCCGCTGCCGATGCGCTGGCTGACTTTGGGCAGATGCCAGAGGCGGTGGGTGGCGGTGACATCCCCGCTGCCGCCGGCCTTCACGGCCAGAGCCATGCCGCCAAAGCCGCCCATGCCAACCACGATGCCATCGGCCTCGGAGTAGAGGGGTGAATTGTACACCAGGGGGTTCAGCCCGGCGCAGGTCCAGAGTTCCTTGCCCGTTATGGGATCGAACGCGCAGGCGCGCCCCGGGTAGGTCATGATGAGCTCGTAGCGACTGCCGACCTTCCGCAGCAGCGGATCGCTCCAGGAGCCGAGCCAGGTTTTGTTCCCCTCCTCGCCCGAAGCGCCGCCGGGTTCCTTGTGCTCCCAGAGGGTCTTGCCCGTCTTCTTGTCCACACAGAGCAGGGCGGTGTTCTCCCCGGGGCCGAAGTTCAAGAACACGCGGTCACCGGCCAGCACGGGTGAGGCGGCATTGCCCCAGATGTGATGTTGTTTCCCGAGATCCGTGCGGTGCCAGAGCTCCTTCCCGGCGAAGTCGTAGGCATAGAGCCCGGCGGAGCCAAAGGAGACCACGACCCGCTCGCCATCGGTGGCGGGTGAGGCGGAGCAGTAGGGGTTGGTGGCGTGGGTGGTCTCGGGCTCGGTGTAGCTCACGCCCTGCTGCCAGAGCACCTTGCCGGTCTTGCGATCCAGGCACAAGAGCTCGCGTCGACCGCCCGCCGCCGCCTGGGTGAGGAAGACCTTGTCCCCCCAGACCACGGGAGTGGAGTTGCCCCGGTCCGGGAGGGGCACCTTCCACTTCACATTGGCGGAGGTGGCGCTCCAGGTGGTGGGCAGGCCGGTCTCCTCCGTGACGCCATCGCCACTAGGCCCCCGCCAGGAGGGCCAGTTGGCACCTTGAACCTGGGCCAGCGGGTGCAGGGAACCCGCCAGCACGAGACTGGCGGCCAGGGAGCCGAGGAAGCGCGGTGTTTTCATGGTTCGAGAGGTCACACAGGGAACAGGTCCTCCACAAAACCACTCCGCGCCCTCCCCCGCTCACTTTTAACTTTTCACTCTCAACTTTTTACTTCTAGCCTTTCACATCATAGCAATGGATCAGCTCCTGATCGCGCAGGTAGAGCTTGCCACCGCTGACGACGGGATGGGTCCAGATCTTGCCCTTGGGGTTGCGCTGGGCGGTCTGGGGTCCGAGCTGGAAGCGGCCTTTCTCGTTCCACCCGTTCGGGGAGGCCTCGATGAGCACCACGTTGCCGGAGTTTTCCTCCAGGAGGTAGAGCATGCCATCGGCGCAATGGATCGCGCCTTTGCCCAGCTTGCCGCGCTCGGCCCACTGGACTTCGCCAGTCTTGAAGTTCTGGCAGGTCCAGCCACCCTTGTCGGAGTGGCCGTAGAGGTAGTCGCCCACCAGGATGACGCCGCCGTGGTGGTTCACCATGTTGGTGTTCTCATACAGGAACTCGGGCTCGCCCGTCCCTTGCAGCTTTACGGACTTGCAACCCACGCCATAACCGGCGGCCACATAGACCTGTCCTGCATCGTAGATCGGCGTGGGAATCACGGCCGTCTTCCCGGGGAAGGCCACCTTCCAGAGCACAGAGCCGTCCTTGGCGCTGATGCCGGCAAAGTTCTGCATGGTGAGCTGCACGTACTGACGCACGCCGTTAAACTCGATAGGCACGAGGGAGGCGTATTGGGCGCCATCCGTCCACTCAGAGGATTGCCAGACCTGCTTGCCGGTCAGCTTGTCCAGGGCGAGCACGGCGCCCTTGGTCCCTCCTGGAGTGACGACCACCTGATTACCATCCACCAGCGGACTTTCGCAATAGCCCCAGCCGGGGACCTTGCCGCCAGCATCAGTCAGGCTGGCCTTCCAGATCACCTTGCCATCCTTGGCACTGACACAGGCGAGGTCGCCCTTGCCACCCAGGGCATAGACGCGATCGCCATCGACGGTGGGGGAGCTACGCGGGCCGTCGCCCCAACCGTTAGTCAAAAGCGGGCCGATGCTGACGGTCCACTTCTCCTTCCCGGTGGCGACATCCACGGCGATGAGGTGTTCCTCGAACTCCTTGGCCCCCAGGGTGTAGAGCGTGCCGCCCACAACGGCAAAGCCGGAGTAGCCCAGACCGGCCCCCTCAAAGGTCCAGACCTTCTTCGGGCCATCGGCGGACCAAGATTTCAGCAGGCCGGTTTCTTTGGAGATGTCCTTTCGGTCGGCACCGCGGAAGGTGGGCCAGTCATTGGCTTGGGAAGAGGGCTGGAAGGAGGCGAGCATGCCCGCAAAGGCACACAGCGTGAAGGCGGTGGAAGAGAAGGTTTTCATGGCAGGCAATGGGGTAAAACGCCGTCGCGTTTTCAAAGCTTGCCAGAAACGACCGCGCTTCTGAAAGATTTTTCACTTTCACAAAAATATATGCGCGATGGCGCATGCTTTTTTAAACTTCAAAATTCAAATGCCAAACTTCAACATGGGCCAGCCGTCACAGGGGCACCAAGCCCGCCCCCTGTGAAGTTTGACGTTTGAATTTTGAAGTTTTGCCCTCCCTCACGCATCTCCAAACAACCGCCGGTTCTTCCAGAAGTAGCTGAAGCCCGACACAATGGTGAGGCCAGCCATCATGATGATGCAGATGAGGCCGAAGACGGCGGGGGAAAACGGGACCCAGGAGAAGGCCGGGGCCAGCCAGCGGAACATCGGCTCAGCCGTAGAGGCGTAGAGCAGGAAGTAACAGACGGTGATGATCTGCCAGACCATCTTGTGCTTGCCCAGCTTCTCCGCCGCGAGGACAACCCCGGCATTGGAAGCAATCTGGCGGATGCCGGTGACGAAAAACTCACGGGCGAGAATGGCGATCACGATCCAGACATCCAGAGCGATCTTGCCATTGGGCAACGGCACCTCCGGCGTGGCCAGCATGATGAGCGCGGCCGTCATAAGGATCTTGTCCGCCAGCGGGTCCATGAGCTTGCCGAAGTTCGTCACCAGATTCCGGCTGCGAGCGAGGTGGCCATCGAGGTAGTCCGTGATCGACGCCAGGGCGAAGACCAACAGGGCGATGGAGATACGGTTGGCCAGGGGCAGATGGAACAGCACCACAAACACCGCCGTGAGGATGAGGCGAAGGACGGTGAGCTGGTTGGGAAGGTTCATGGAGTCGATGATACTGGCAGGCGCGGCGGACGGAAGCCGGAGGGGACGGGGCTTGTTAGCCGCGGTGCCATCCCTGTGTCAAACCACGATTCGGTGAGAGAAGATATTTCCCAAGATTCGCCCGGTGAGGGGCTTGTGGGGGCGTTAAGCCACCCGCAGCGCGACAAATCCGGACTCCCTGCACACGGCGGCGGCGGTCTCGACGGAGAGCACAGTGCCCACCGCAGCAAAGATCTTCATGCCCAACAGGGCAATAACCACATCATACGGAGCCACCTGCAGCACCAGTGCCAGGGTATCCACAGTGGGAGAATCCGGCAGCACGACGGCCTTCTGGGGCCGCATGTGCCCGCCTAGGGATGGCAGGAGCGGGCCAAGCACCTCTTGGGCGGTGTATGCTTCGGTAAGGTCGGAGCACCCGTCTGGCAGGAGGATGACGCGCGGGGTTTCCGCGCCCTGTGGGTACACGTGAAACTCGTCAGCGTCGTCAGCACTCATGGAGCTCTGGGGGCCGTTCCGCCCGCACCTCGGAATTCCTTGTTTTAGCTCAAACCGGGCCGGGAGGGGAGGGCAAAAGACTTCAAACTTCAATGTCGAAGTCCTGTGGTCACGAGCCGGAACGCTGAAGTTTGAGATTTGGAGTTTATTCCGCCTTCACCCACACCGGCTTCTTCCAAATGGGCACGATGGTCTTGATCTCTTTGAGGTACCAGCGGCAGATCTCGAAGGCCTCCGCGCTGTGCTTGGTCCATACGCGGATGAGGATGCTGGGCTCCCGATCGGCCACGAAGCCGAGGCGGTGCTGGATGAAGACGCGGTGGGGCAGCTGCTCGGCCTGGCCACGCTGGCAGAGGCGCTCCAGCTCCTTTTCCGCCATGGGGCGGTACACGCTGTAGTCGATGCCCGAGATCGGACGCCCCTCCTCCTGGCCACGGACGGTGCCCAGAAACTGGACCTCCGCCCCCTCCTCTGCCGCAAAGACGGCCGGGGCGGGCAGGATGGGATCGGCAATCAACTGGTACTCAAACGGTGACGGCAGGGCGGACATGGACAGGTGACCATTCCGACACCCCGGCGAAACATCAAGTTCAAGTGCCCTCGCCCCGCTCCCGTGGGAGTCACGGCAACCGGGGGCAAAGGCCGTCCTCTCCCCGGGCTGGCTCATGGCCCCCATGAATAATTTCCCGTTTGCGATTTGCCTCAGGGAGGTTAACTCCCTCCCCGCCCAATTCCGGGCGTCGGGCGTCTCAACACACCGCCAACCACCTACACCCTACCATGTCAAAAAGCGATTTCGGACTCATCGGCCTTGCCGTGATGGGCCAGAACCTTGTCCTGAATGTGGAAAGCCGCGGCTTCCAGGTTTCTGTTTTCAACCGTACCGGCTCCGTCACCGACGAGTTCATCGCCAAGCATCCGGGCAAGAAACTGGTGGGAGCGAAGACGCTGGAAGAGTTTGTGCAGAGCCTGGCCACGCCCCGGAAGATCCAGATCATGGTGAAATCCACCGCGGTGAAGGACAGCGACCGTGACGCGGTGGACGCGGTGATCGAGCAGCTCATCCCCCTCCTCGACAAGGGCGACATCGTCATCGACGGCGGCAACAGCTTCTACCAGACCACGGAGCGCCGCGACGCCTATCTCGCTGAAAAAGGCCTCCGCTTCATCGGCGCTGGCGTTTCCGGCGGTGAAGAAGGCGCCCGTAAAGGCCCCTCCATCATGCCCGGCGGCCCTGCCAGTACCTGGGAGGTGATGAAGCCCATCTTTGAGAGCATCTCCGCCAAGGTGGACGGTGAGCCCTGCGTCATCCACATCGGCCCCGGCGGCGCTGGCCACTACGTGAAGATGATCCACAACGGCATTGAGTACGGCGACATGCAGCTCATCTGCGAAGCCTACAACATCTTCAAGCACGCTGGCTTCACGACCGCTGAGATTGCTGCGATCTTCAACGAGTGGAACGAAGGCGACCTCCAGAGCTACCTCATCCAGATCACCGGCAAGGCCCTTGAGCAGGTGGACGCCGAGACCGGCAAGTCCGTGGTCGAGCTCATCGTGGACAAGGCCGGCCAGAAAGGCACCGGCCAGTGGACGCTCCTCAACGCCGCGGAAAACGCGGTGGTGATCAGCACCATCAACGCCGCCGTGGAGGCCCGCATCCTCTCCAGCCAGAAGAAGCAGCGCGTGGCAGCCAGCAAGGAGCTGACCGGCCCGACCGCCAACATCACGACCGACAAGGCTGAACTGGTGAAGAAGGTGCACGACGCCCTCTACGCCTCCAAGATCATCTCCTACGCACAGGGTCTGGACCTCATCAAGACCATGGGCGAGAAGAAGAGCTGGGGCCTCGACCTCGGTCGCATCGCCGCCATCTGGCGTGGCGGTTGCATCATCCGTGCGCGTTTCCTCAACCGCATCACGGACGCCTACCGCACCAATGCCAGCCTGGTGAACCTGATGCTCGACCCGTTCTTCAAGGGCGTGCTCAGCGAGACCCAGCAGAACTGGCGCGAAGTGGTGTCCCTCGCCACCCTGAACGGCATCCCCGCTCCGGCCTTCTCCGCCTCCCTGGGCTACTACGACAGCTACCGCGCCGAGCGTCTGCCGGCCAACCTGCTGCAGGCCCAGCGCGACTTCTTCGGTGCTCACACCTATGAGCGCCTGGACAAGCCCGAAGGCGAGTTCTTCCACACCGAGTGGCCTGAGGTGATTGGGTGATTGGGGTGTTGATTGATTGACTGTTAATTGAGAGCGGGAGATGGCATTGGCCGTCTCCCGCTTTTTTGTTTGGGGGGGGAATTGGACGTTAAGGGTTACGAGTTAGATGCTCGGAGTGGGAGTTTGGAAGCTGTTTGTAGTTCAAACTTTAGCTTGATCAGGACGCGCTACCCCAGATCGACTGAGGCAAACTGAAGTTTGAACTACGAACCGCTTCCAACAACTTTGCGATTGGGTTGTTTCCTTGTTTGCCAAGTGTGAAAGGCCACGCCGCAACGAACGCAGGGATATTTGCCACCAATGAATCCACACACACCATTGCATCGAACCCGGAGGGTTCACCATGCATAGCCACGGGTCGACCAAGCGTAGCGAGGGCTACCCGTGGACAGACGTCCAGACCTGCTACCACGGAGTGGTAGGCCCATCGCGTCGCCCACCCCCTCAGTTTCCCCGCAAGTTCACTTCCGTCCGGGCAGTTCAATACTTCGCGCCTTCGTGCCTTTGTGTGAGAATACGCATTCCCCGCTCCGGCGAACCGGGCCGATTGCCAATCGGCGGCACAGCAGATTGACAATCTGCGCTACCAGGCTGCGGTGTGTTTGGTGGCATTTGGTTCTCGTCCAGGAGGGACGCTGGACAGTAGGCGGTGGTGCCAACCACCGGATCACAACGCCCTTCCCTTGGCGTCCCGGTGGGACGCCGGATCGTGGCAACCCCCTTCTCTCCCCTTGCCTCCTCTACCGCAAACGGGGTATTTTCCATCCTGCCATGAAACCTCTCCTCATCGCCTCGTTCCTGTTCGCGCTGGTCCTGGCCGCGCCTGCGGCGGCCCCGCTCTCTCCTGAAGCCAGGGCGGATTTTGCGTGGTTTGAAACCCTGGGATTCCCCGCTACCAAAAATGCTGAATCGGCGGAAATTCGCCGAGCCGATGATGAAGGCGAAATTAACACCCCGTCGAGACTCACATTTGTTCTTCAACAGAAGGAGGAAACTTCACTATTCTGGACGCCTATTTGTGTCCTGTGGGCAAACGAAGAGGAGAAACAGCCACTTCGCCCCGCTTTGACGAGTTGAATTAAATGGCCAAGTCTCATGCCGAACGACTCTCCTGCCGACCGCCTCGTGAGGTTTGGAAGACCCGCGGTCCCCATGCTCATTGAGGCGCTCGCAGACGAACGACCGACCCGATCTGTCAACTTCAGCCGAAGCTCCTGGTTTTCCCATCGCATGCTCACTGTGGGCGACTGTGTCGCCATTATTCTGTCAAAGATTGCTGGCCAGAACTTTCGATTTCATCATCCGGATCATGTTGAGGAACTGCCGCCCGGTGAATATGATCGCGTCCGTCAGGCGGTCCAGAGTTGGTGGGAGAAGTCCAAGTGACATGTCAATGCGCGGATCCGAGGTCCTCCTGGGACCAACTCCGAAGGGAGTCTGCTTGTAGTTCAAACTTCAGTTTGCCTCAGTCGGTTTTGTCCTTGTGCAGCTGAGCAGACTGAAGTCTGGACTCCGTACAGCTTCCAAATGTGCTCGATCCGGCGTCCCTACGGGACGCAGATGCTTCAACCATCACTATCCGGTGGTTGTCTCCATCGGCTACATTCCGAGGCCCCTCCGGGACATGGTGCAGAGGGGCTTGGTTCGTAGTTCAAACTTCAGTTTGCCTCAGTCGATCAAGGGTCGTGCGCCAAGAGAAATCCCGCATGCGGGATTGAACTACGAACCGTTTCGAATCGCGCGCGGACGAAGAGGACTTCGCAGTCTCAGGGGCGCAGCGACTGAGCGGGGCTGGCACCACCGCCCCCTTTATTTCCTCGATATTGTCAGGGTGCGGAGGAAGATCTCACCGGCAAGATGCCGGCAGCACGCACAGGCGGGACGCCCGTGTCACCATCCCAGCATGGGTGTCTTGGAGCTTGCCTCATCGAACCATCCACCGGGGCAAAAATCGCCTTGCACCCCGAAAACGGTCGAGCCTCTGACGGCTCTCCTTGAGTTGGGACTGGAGCTTGAGAATCTGCGCGTTCGCGTTCCGCAACTCGCACTGTGCCGTCGAGAGTTCCGCAGCTTGATCAAGGTTTCGAATCTCTTGAACCGACAAGGCCCGGCCTTGGTTTTCGACAACTGCCTCCCGCTCGCGCAGCAGTGCCGCCAATGATTCACAGTGCGACCGGGCTGCGAGAGCGTCCCTGCGGACCTCTGCGGCATCACGCACCGCTTCCTCGCACGAGGAAATGATGATGCGGGCTTGGCGTTCACGCTCTTTGAACTCCCGGCAAATCCAAGTCATGTAAGCGGATTCCGCAGCAGCAGTCGTGGTCGGGAAATGAGGATGATCGGCGGGCTCCTTTTGCCCAAGCGCCTGTTCGTAGATAAGGATCAGCTTCGCGACAGCCCCCTCGAGCGAAGCCTCTGTCCGGATGCGCTGGGTCACCAAGTGACAATCCTGAGGCGAGTAGCGTGATAGCTCCTGAATGAGATGGTCCACGGACGGAGCGGGACACTGCGAAGTGAGGGAAAGTCCAAAATTGTGTGCTCGATAGGCATCAAATCGCTCAGGTGTCACAAGCCCGCCCAAGCCATGAGCATCTGCAGCCAGCACGGCGCAACCACTCGCCATCCCTTCCAGCGCGCAACGTCCCGAGGCGACCACCAAATCGTAGAGCGGAAGAATGTTCTGCGGACACCGCGTGGTGTTTCCTACTTTTTGCCCGACCAGATCAAGGGTGGCACCCATATGACGGGCCACCTCAGTGAGCTTCTCAAAAAGTGGCGAGGACCTTCCGAGCTGATTACCAAAGACCAAGATCCGGGCGATTTTGTCAGGCAGCGGGCCCCTGGCCTGGAAAAGTTCCGTATCGACAAAATTCAGCAACATTTCCACCTCCGAGGCGGGAACACCGTGTTCCGTCACCAGCCTTTCCCGGCACGGGGCGCTGACGGCCACATAGCGGCGCACGCGGGGATGTTTTACGGGGATTTCCTCCCAGGGCAGGAAGCCATGGCAAAAGTGCACCACGGGCACTCCCGGGAACCGGAGGATGGCGGCCATGGTGTCCAGGTGATGTTGCCCGTGGATCAAATCAGGCGGCTCGGCGAGATTGGACAAGTCATCAATGACAGGAACCGCCATGGCCCTGAGTTCTGACGCCACCTCCCCCAGCTCGGTACTGAAGGCAATTGGGAACCACCCCTTCGCCTTCAGAAGCGGGGCAAGGTCTTTGACAAACAGCTCCGTACCTCCTCTTTGGTTCAGGGAATTATTCGTAATGAGGAGGCGTTTCATCAAAAGATTCTATTTGCACCCACTGTTCCGTTGACCACTCCTGCCTTTAAAAGTAAAGCGGACTCCGCCCTCAGAGGAGGCTGGCCTATGAAAGATGTCTATCAGGAAAGTGATCACCTAGTCAAGAGGGCACGGCAATTGATTGTCAAAGTGTGCGAGCGCACCTCCAACCGCAAACTGTGCTCGAAAGCGCTCGCCGCATACGACATGCAGCTTGAGGCGGCGAAGCAGTCAAAGAAGAAGACAACTTTCCTCGAATGGGCAGCCATTCAACAGTCAGCCATCGCGACGGTGGTGGATCTCCTGCGTCAAAAGCGCCGCGGTTTCCTGGGCAGAATTGGCATTCGCTCCTCAGAAATCAGAGAGTTGGAGGTGATTGCCAAACGACTGCGAAAGCTTCGAACCACCGCTCCCAAAAAGGCAGGCACCAGCCCCAAGCCGGCATCCTCGCAGACGGGAGTTCCATTCTTCGATGAGGCCTATTACTTGAGTCAGTGTCCAGAGGCAAAACTGTCGGGCAGGACACCGTACGAACACTACAAAAATGTGGGATGGAAGCTGGGCATGGATCCTCACCCGGGATTTGCAACAAAGTGGTATCTTGCGCATAGTCCGGACGTGGCAGCCTTGGGTCTGGAGCCGCTGAAGCACTATCTGGAGGAGGGATGGAAGGATGGACGGTCCCCCTGCCCCACATTTGGCAAAGCGGGCACGGGTGTCAGCCCCCCTCCCTGCTCACGGCAGATGAGTGAAGCCGACAGCCTGGATCTCATTGACCGGTTGTTTCTCAAATCGTGGCGCGACGAAAGGAATCTACGCCAACGAAAGACATTGGAGCCCGGCCAGATTCACGTGCTGGTGGTGGGTCACGAAGCATCGCTCACGGGCGCTCCGATATGCCTTCTCAACCTCATTCGTGAACTTCAGGAGACTGGCATGGCCGTGTGCTGGACCCACCTCATTTCCGGCGGTCACTTCCTCAAAAGCTACGCTGCGGAGGCCCCCACGCTGACACGGGGGGAACTAGACAAAGTTTCCACCTGTCCCGATCAGGCCGTCGCCCGGCTGGCCCAGTGGTTCTCCAAGCTTGAGGGACCCAAGGTAGTCCTGTGCAGCACGACGGTAACCCATCACCTGGCTCACATCATCGCCGCCTGCCGGCTTCCTCTGGTAGGATGGATTCATGAGATGCCCACTTTCAACAAGAGCCATATCGGCCATGCTGAAATGCTGGCCTACACAGCGATCTGCAATCGTGTTATCTACCCTGCCGAACTCGTACGAAGAGCCAACGAACAAGAGTTCCAGCTCGACCGGGCGAAAGGGACAGTGATTCACTACGGCGGAGATCACCGCCTGGAAGACCCTGGCACAGGCGCTAAAGACTTTCACGAACTCGCGGGGATCCCCTCCGGATGCAAGATCGTTCTGGCATCTGGCACGGCCGACGGAAGAAAGGGGCCGGATCTGTTTGTCCAGGTCGCGGGGAAAATGATGAGCTTGCTCAAGGAGCAGGGTCGAGAGGTCGAAATGCCCCACTTCGTGTGGATTGGTGCCCACAACGCCAGCTGGGGCCCGTGGTGCTTGCACGACGCAGCGCGGCTGGGAGTCGCCCGCTTTGTCCACTTCCCAGGCACTCATGATTGTCCGGAACCGCTCTATGGCCAGGCCGACGTGTTCATCCTCGCCTCCCGCGAGGAGCCGGTCGGCCTTGTTTGCCTGGAGGCGTTGCGCAACGGCGTCCCCGTGGTCCTGTTCCAAGGCGTCAGCGGAATCGTGGAATATTGTCCCAGAGGCGTCTATGAGGTGCCCTATCTGGACGTGGGAGCGATGGCCTCCCAAGTAGTGGACCTGCTGACTCCTAATCCCATGGGGGAGGGCCCGATCAACAATCAGGACCTGGCAGTTCAAGTCTGGCAGAGATTGCGGTGGGAGCGGGCTGCCCGGGAGTTCCTCACCGTGTTCAAAGAAGAGGAACGCAAATTCCGGTCTTCCCGCCGGATACTCATTGTGTCCTACGGTCAGCCTCCTCTAAATGACGCGGACTTGGTGGATGGAGGAGCACTGCGCAACTGGCGCCTTGCCGTGGGTCTCAAGATGCGGATGCCCGATGCCTCCATCACCCTCGCCTTCCACGAAACGGGCCTCCGCACCACCCTCCCCGCGGTGGCCGATGGTGTGATTCTGTGCTCTTGGAATGAGAAGTCACTTCCCACTCACACGGCGCACTCGGACGTGGTCATCATCAGCTATGGCTTTGGCGAAGTGTCCTTGAAAACGGCCTGCAATTTGCGGGAGGACCAAACGCTGGTGCTGGATTGCTATGTGCCGGCCTACCTTGAAGTGGCGGCGAGAGATTCCAGCGAAAAGATGCGCGAACATCTGCAGTACGAGATCTACCGCGACCAATGGAACCTGATCCTCAAAAAGGGCCACCTCTTCCTCTGCGCGAACGAGGCACAGGAAAGGTTCTACACCGGCGTACTGTCGGCTCTGGGGTTGTTTAATCCCCTCAACTACGGGAAGAACCCCATCTTGCGGGTGCCGTATGGCATTTCCCGCGAAGAGCCCCAGGCGTCTTCAGCACCGTGCACCGCCTTGTTGAGCCATCCCACCGCGTGGAAGCTCCTTTGGTTTGGCGGCGTGTACCCCTGGTTTGACATCCGGCACTTGATGGATGCGACAGCCCTTCTGAACCTTCGTCACCCCACGGAACTCATTGTGGTGGGAGCCGCCAATCCCTTTGTTGATCAGCCGGACTTTGTAGCGAGCGCCCAGGCAGCGATCGACCACGCACAACAGGAACACCTTCGCGGCATCGTTCACTTTAAGGATTGGGTGCCGTACTCCCAACGGGCCGATTGGTATCTCGATGCCGACGTAACGGTCCTCATTAGCAAGCCGGGGATAGAAAACCAGTACGCCTGGAGAACGCGGCTGGTGGATTGCGTTTGGAGCGGCTCTCTGCTGGCCACAAACGGCGGAGACCCACTGGGGGATGAGATCGCGGCCAACGATGCCTGCATCCGCTTCAAGCAGCTGAACGCCGAAGCGATCGCCACCGAATTATATGAGGCATTGAGCGCCCCTTCCACCGTGGAACGCAAGCGCAGGAACCTCCGTGCCATGAGGGAAAGCCTATACCTGGACGCCGTCGTGACGCCGCTGGTGGACCATCTCCGACCCGTACTTTCCTAGCCCTTAGGCGGCGTCGGAACACCGGCTCTCCTCCACCGTGCCCATCTTCTTTTCCAGTGCTGCCCCCCGAAGAGCTTGCTTAGAAACGTAGGGCGGGCCTTGCGTTTTGCGAGCTCTGCATCCCGATAGCGCAGCGCTTTGGACAAAGTCCGAAGTTCTTCCTTCAGCGATTTGATGCGCGTGTTCTTTTCACCCTGGTCCGCCACCAAGGATTCGTGCCTCACCTGGAGTTCCTGCAACGCTTCATGCAGCCTTCCGCAATGTTCGTCCAGATCCACACACTGCTTCTGGAGATCAGTGCACTGGGCCTGGAGTTGACGATAGTGCTCCGGGGAGCAGGCCCCGATGCGTTCCCGAAGATCCAGGATCGTTTTGCCCAGACTGGTGGCGATCACCCGGATCTGGTCGCGGGAGAATGAGTACTCCTCCCCAGGAGGAGGGCTCTCAATGGGATCATACTCGTAGCGGTGCTGGGGGTCGATCCGGCGGTTGACCTGCTCTACGGACTCGCGAATCTGCTCCCACAGGGAATCCTGAGCACCACGGGAGGGGACAATAACTTGCGCGCGGACATGCGGCAACTCCTGACAAAGGGGATCAGAGACAAGCTCTCCACTGGGGCCGAGAGAGACGTTCAGCCAGCGCTGGAACTCCAGCTCGCCATGCGTCATGGACCGGTTCACGATCGCAGCGGGAGGATGCATCAACTTGTGCACGGGAATCTCCAGCCAGCTTGCGGCAATCACCGCTAGCTGGTCTTTGACCACGGAATAGTTGACCACATCTGTCTCAATGCATGGCCAGCGGTCGAAGAGATTCAGACAAGCCAGGACGCGGGGAGGCAGCAAGGATCTGGGTGTGTAGCCTTCAATAGCCCGTGTGTCTCCCGCCCGCTTGATGGACTGCTGATAGCCCGAGAGAATCTGCGAGATTGGATTCCGAATAAACAGCAGAACCTTGATGCGATCATATCCCTTGGCCTGCGCCCATCTTACGAGGCGCTCGACGCGCTCTTCTGCGCCAATCTCGCCCCAGTAGTCCTCCCATGGCGATCCGGTCCAAGGTGGGGACACTGCTTCGATCAGAAACGTGAAAATCCACTCCGAGCTGAACAAAGTGCCACGCACATCCGGATCTGAAGACCCCAGAGAAGGCTCGCCTGCTTCCGGATTTGCCCTCAGATAGCGCTCGAAGAACATCCCGTTGCCTGAGGTAATCTTCGCGTCAGCCGCCAAGTCACAGCTGGAATTCCACGGATAGTCCAGTCCCTGAGCCCGGAGCACTGATGCGCTACAGGCAAAGACAGACTGAAGGTAGCTTGTCCCGGTTTTCCCATGTCCGATGTGAAGATAAAGAGTCTTGGCCATAGCGAGAAAATGAGAGCCGGGAACGAAGGGGGCTCTGGCAGGTAGAGTCCCCAGAAATAACACTCATGCCGCACCCTTTCGAGAACTTTGTCACGAACCGTTTTGATCAGGCGCGGCGCGGCGGCAGCCAATTCAGGAGAAGAGAAATCCGGGAGTGCATCGTGGCAGGCGGAGCATCCGCCCTACAGGAGAGGCTGTCGGGGAGGAGATCGGTGGCAGCTTGGAGACCTGGATCTCTAAAGCGGGAGGGGTAATTCGACCAGGTTGAATCTCGATATTTTGTACGTGCTCGGTGTGGCGACTGAGCGGGGCTGGGAACCCCCGCCTCCTTTAAAGGCATCCGAGCAGCTCAATCCTTTGTGCCTTCGTGTGCGAAAACGCGTTCCCCGCTTCGGCGAAGCGTGCCGATTGCCAATCGGCGGCACAGCAGATTGCCAATCTGCGCTACAAAAGAACCGCTGACCAACACCTCGAACCCTCAGGCTTTCACCATGAGCGTTCTTTAACGTCAGTCAGCGGTTCCTCGTATTTCTTACCTAGCTACTTGCTCCACCTTGCCTCACCTCACCTCACCGCACCTTCCGGGGCGGGTTCGTATCCTGACGGGGTCATGGAGTACGAGGCGCGGCCTTTTGACAGGCTGCGGATGGCACCAGCGTAGCCGAACATCTCTGCGAGAGGGACCTCGGCAGTGACGATGGCCAGGGCCTGGGCATCGGTCCCGGCTTCCATGCCCGTGATGCGGGCACGGCGGCGGTTCAGGTCACCCAGGATGTCGCCTTGATGCTGTTCCGGCACAGTCACCTGCACCCGCATGACGGGTTCGAGGAGCAAGGGCCGGGCGGCACGCAGGGCTTCGCGGAAGGCCTCCCCGGCAGCGAGGCGGAACGCCTGCTCGTTGGAGTCTTTCACATGCGCGGCACCGTCCAGGATCCGCACCTGCACATCCACCACGGGGCTGCCGTTGAGGACACCGTTGCGGGCGGCCTCTTCGATCCCACGATGGACGGCCGTGAGGAACTTGGTCGGGATGGTGCCGCCGGAGACGGCGTCTTCCACCGACAACCCAGCGCCGCGCTCCACCGGCTGGACAGCCAGTTTGACGCGGGCATACATGCCAGAGCCACCATTTTGCTTTTTGAGCTCATGGTCGGCTACGGCCGTCTGCCGGATCGTCTCGCGACACGCTATCTCGGGAGCACCGGCGCGGGTTTCCACGCCATGCTCACGGGACAGTTTCTCCCGGATGATCTCAAGGTGCAGCTCACCCATGCCGGCAATGAGACATTGGCCGGTTTCTTCATGGGTGCGAACCTGGAAAGTAGGATCTTCATCACTAAGTCGGGCCAGCGCACTCGCCAGCCGGGTTTGATCGTTGGAATGGGCTGCCTCGATGGCCATGCTGACCACCGGTTCAGGAAACTGCGGGGGCTCGAGAAGGATCTCGCGACCGGCACCGGGCAGACACAGGGTGTCCCCCGTGCCCACGCTCTGCAGGCCCACCACCGCACAGATGTCGCCCGCGCCCACGGCATCCAGTTCATCACGACGGTCGGCGAACAAACGCAGCAACCGGCCGAGACGCTCTGTCTTGCGGGTACGAGGATTGAAAAGCTCCATGCCCTTGTGCAGACTGCCGGAGTACATGCGAACGTACACGAGGCGGCCTGCCTGGGGATGACGCACGACCTTGAAAGCCAGCGCCGCCACCGGCACCTCTGCAGGCACCGGACGCAACGCGGCCATGTCCACCGGGGAGGGCAGATAGTCCACCACGGCGTTCAGCAAGGAAGTGACCCCCACATGACGATAAGCACTGCCACCGAGCACGGGCAGGAAGCGACCGGCAAGGGTCTGCCGACGCACGGCCTGCTGGAGGACGAGAGAGGGCACCTCATGACCTTCCAGCCACAAGGCCGCCACCTCATCATCCAGACTCGCGAGGGCCTCGACCAGATTGGCACGAGCGATCTGCACGCGTTCTTGCTGGGCTTCCGTGAGCGCTTCCACCGATTGGGAGGGAGGCGATCCGGGTTGCGAGACAAGGGCACGTTGATGGATCACATCGAGCTGACCTCGAAGTTCGGACTCGCTGCCGTCGGGCAGGACGATGGGCCAGGCGTTGGCACCGAGCCTCTCGCGAAGCTCCTGCACCACGCGCTCGAAGCTGGCTCCAGCGCGGTCCATCTTGTTGATGAACGCGAGACGGGGCACGCCGTAGCGGTCGGCCTGTCGCCACACGGTTTCACTCTGGGGTTGCACGCCACCCACGCTGCAGAAGACGGCGATCATGCCGTCCAGCACACGCAGGGAGCGCTCAACCTCCGCAGTGAAGTCCACATGGCCCGGGGTGTCGATGACGTTGAGACGATGACGCTCACCCGCATGAAGCGGGGTCACACCACCCTCCGCGAGCGGCGTCCAATGAACGGGCACGGCAGCGGAGGAAATGGTTATTCCCTTGTCGCGTTCGATGTCGGAGAAGTCGGTCGTCGTGTTGCCATCATGCACCTCGCCGGCCGAGTGGATCGCGCCAGAGTGAAGGAGGATGCGTTCGGTCAGCGTGGTCTTGCCCGCATCGATGTGCGCGGCAATGCCGATGTTGCGCAGTTTCTCCAGCGCCTGGGCCTGGTTGGCGGTGGCGTTGATGCTTCGGGTTTGGTTTTGGGCACTGAGTTGATCGTTGAAACGGGCACTCATAACTGAAGAGAGTTCACTGACAGTTGGCGCTGCTCCCCCGGCAGGATCCATCTCACGGGATCCTGAAAGCACGATGTGGATGTGTCTTGAAGACAAAAAAGCCCTGTCGCGTCTTGCGGCAGGGCTCCCGGGGGTAAGCAACCAAATCTGACAGTGTCCGAATTCTCTCTCAGGAGAATGACCACGTCATCCCGAGCCCTTGCCGAAGCAGGGCTGACTGAATTATTTTCAGGACACGGGGTTTCATACGTGGATGGGAATGGATAACATGGATGGATAAGTTGTCAAGAGGCGAGGAGGAACCACTTATAGACACTTATGGAACGCTAATAAAGGAATCCAGAGTTGGGTAGGGAGCGTAAAGGGGGATCAAGACGCCAGACTTCCGGACACCCGACGTCGGACCTGAGGTCAGGGGTGGTGTGAATGGGCCGTGAACAGTCTGCTCATCGCCTATCTCCAGCAGGGCGACCCGTATCCGATCTTTTGTGAAGCTTCGTGCCGGAGTTGGAGTACCGCTTTTAAGCGGAATCACGCCCCGCATGTCCCATGACGTCCATCCCTCCCCATGCCTCCTGATTCCGCTTAAAAGCGGTACTCCAACCCTGCTGCGGTGCTGAGGCGGTGAAATTGATTGGGCCAGTCGGGGAGGAGTTGGATAGGCTGGCGTGAGGTAGCGCAGATTGGCAATCGGTATCAGTTGCCGGAGGGCCGGGGATGTGGGGTCTAATGAAGAGATGCCCAAGGCTGCGAGGCTTTGTTTGTAGTTGCTCGTCAACGTTGGGCTTGTAGCCACATCCTCTTCGAGGAAGAGCTTTGACTGAGCCGACTAAAGTCGGTACTCCAACCCGGCTGCAGGCTCGCATTGCCGATTCAGGAGTCAACACCTTGACGCACTGACGCACCGGCCCCTGGCTCCCAATCCGCCACCAACGCCACCTCCCTCGCCACGGGATGGGCGACGAGCCAGCGGGCTACGGGGGTGACGACGAGTTCTTCCAGGCGACGCTGGAGGGGGCGGGCGCCGTAGATGGGGTCGAAGCCTTGTTCGCAGACTTTGTCCAGGAGGGTGGGGCTCACTTGCAGCTTGATGTCGCGATCCCGCAGGCCTTCGCGTTCTTCCAGGCTGGCGACCTCGCGCAAGGCGATGGCTTTGACGGCATCGCGGTCGAGGGGATCAAACACCACCACCTCATCCAGGCGGTTGAAGAACTCGGGGCGGAAGAACTGGGCCGCAGCGGCGGGATCGACGCGGGCGGAGGCTCCGGCATCGCCCGGGGTGAAGCCGAGGGAGCCGCCTTTCCGGGCACCAAGGTTCGATGTCATAATGATGACGGTGCTGCGGAACCAGGTGGTGCGTCCGAGGGTGTCGGTGAGCCGGCCTTCGTCGAAGACGTTCATGAGGGTGTCGAAGACCTCGGGGGAGGCCTTTTCCACCTCATCCAGCAGCAGCACGGTGAAGGGGTTCTGCCGCATGCGTTTGATGAAGTCAGACGGCTCCCCACCGGCCTCGCCCAGAAGGCGGCGCGCGGCGTCGTAGCCCGCGTACTCGCTCATGTCCAGGCGCACCATGCGGTCGGCGGCCTTGCGGTTGGGATAGAGGTAATCCCCCAGCGTCTTGGCGAGCTGGGTCTTGCCCGTGCCGGTGGGTCCGGTGAAGAGCAGGACGGCCAGAGGTCGCAGGGGATCGTTGAGACCGGCCTTAAACTTGGTCAGGGGGCGACAGACCGACTGCACGGCACGGGGCTGGGCCACGACGCGCTCGTTGAACCACTGCGCCAGAGCTGCGGCATCCAACGTGGCTTTCTCATCCAACAGCCAGTCGGGCAGGCCGGTGGTGGTGGCGAAGAGCCCGCGCATGTGGGTGAGATCCACGGCGGGCGCCGCGGCCTCGCGCGCCCGGTTGAGCGCCTCGTGCATGAAGCCGAGTGGGGTTCCAGGAAATCCGGCATAGGGCTGAAACCGTCGACAGAGCCGTCCGGCCTCGCGCGCGGCATCGGCGGTGAAGTCGAGCTGCGTCTGGTCGGAGAACGAGCGGGCGGCCTGGTCCAGAATGCGGGCCTGCTGCGCCTCGTCGAGCGGCTCCATGCGCACGACGCCCAGGGCATCCAGAAAGGCGGGCAGCTCGCGCTCGCAGGATTCCACCTCCTCCGGGGTTGCCTCCACCACCACGCGCAGTTCCCCGGTTTGCAGATAGGGTACGAGGAAAGCCGCCAGGCTGCTGCCCGGGCTGGAGCCGCCCAGACGCAACAGCTCCTGGAGGCTCTCCAGACAGAGTACGCCGTCCAGAGCACGCAGCTCTGCGATCACCTTCTCCAACTGCTCCTGCCACTGGCCCAGCCAGCGCTGCCCGGCGATGAGGCGCGACCCGCTGGAGATCCAGAAACGCTGGGATCGGGCTTCGCCCGGGCCCAGGCCGAGTTCACGCTCCACCTTCCGCGCAGCATCCACCAGCACCGCCGTCTTGCCGCTGCCGGGGCCACCCACCAGCAGGGTGCTGCCCTTGCTCAGGTCCAGCCTTGCCTGGACTCGGGCAACATCCGCCTCCCGCTCCCAGGTGCGCACATGGCGGCGGATCGCGGGTGAACCGACGTGCTCCGCCACCTTGCCGAGGTGCTCGGGAGGCTCCACGCGGACGCTGTCCTTCTTCTGCCACGGGGAGTACACGATCTCCTCCAGCCGACAGTCCATGGGCGGCAGGTAGCGCAGGAGGGCAGCCGGGTTCTGTCCCTTCAGTGCCTGTCTGGCGTAGTGCAGCGCCATTTCCTCGATCCGATCTCCCCCGGGCAGCTCGAACTGCACATCCAGCGTGGGCAGCAGGGCGCAAACCAGGCCGCTCTCCCGCCGGCCCACCACACAGGGCAGACGGAGCTGCACGGGCTCCTCACAGGGGAGGGTGCGCTTCCGCTGCCCATTCCCGGCCACGAGGAACTCGTACTCCGGCACGGCCGAGACCTTGACCGTACGCAGCGTGGGTTCCAGGAAATCTGGCGCAATCAGCCACAACATCCCGTCCCGGTCCACTGCGGTGAGGTATTCCTTGAGCTGGCGCAGCACATCCGCCGTCGAGACGCCGCTGGCCGTGCCGTCGGTGGCCGAGTCATTAAGAAGACGACCACTCCAGGCGCGCTCGCCCGTCTGCCAGAGGACCACGGGATGACGTTGGGATTTGGGCATGGGAAATCAGGGGTTATGCGTTTTCCACCTCTTCGATCGGCAGGCCATAGACGTAGGCGAAGTCCATCACTCCGTCGTCAAGGGAGTACTTGTGGGCAACGAGACCAGTGCGTAGATCGACAAGCATGGCGTCCAGTTCCAGCTTCTCAATGATCGACGGATCAGCCTGCAACATAGGCCCTTCCCAAGAAGAAACGTGCGTGGAGATCGAGCTCAGTCCACGCGGAGAAATTCTGGCAAAGGTGCCACTCTGCGATCGGATCAAATCTGATGCGCCGTGGGCGGTCACTTTTGCCCTATCAATATCGGGGTCAATCTCACCGTAATCCCCAAAGGCATGCTGGGCCCAGCAAGGCCGATGCGAGTACATCACGGGATAACCAATGGGGGAGTCCAGCCTCAACACCCACTCCTGGGGTTCCACAAAGTCGGGCTCACACACGCTGTACAGATACCGGGTGCGCCAGAGCAAGCGCAAGATTCGCCCACGGATTTCATCCATCGGACGAGCCTTCCCCAAGACATCCTCAATCGCATGCGAGGCGAGGCGCTCGGCCATCAGGTCATCCAGGAGAGTTACAAGCACCTCTTCCGGCAGCACGTGCAGCACGTCGCGACGCCGGGGCGGATGCGGATTGCTCGAGCGTGCCGCCATGGCATGCCTTCTCGCTTTTTCCTCCCCCTCCAGGAAGTCTTCACAACGCTCCAGCCCAAAGCGGAGGCGACTGATCTCGCCGCGTAGATGGTAGTACCAGGCCTTCATGGGCCCCACATCGTCGCTAGGTTCATCGAACTCCCAGGCATCCAGTCGATCAGTCGCAGCATCCAGCACGGCATGCGCACGCGAGAGGTCTTCCCAGAGCACCTCATCAGGCACTTCCACCGGAAACGGCAATCGGACATCAACCTGCTTGACGGTGTGAAGGTGAAACTGAAGCCGCCCTTCTGGATCAACTGTCACCTGGAATCGAGCCGCACGATCCCACGGCATTCCCAGCAACTTCTCCGCCAGCGGTTCCACCAGATAGGTCTCCACTGCCCGGCGCAAAGCGCGCGCCCCGAATGCGAGGTCAAACCCACGGTCTGCCAGCGCCTTCACAACATCATCTTCCAAGCGCACATCCACGTGCCGGTCCTGCAAGCCCTGCCGGTTGAGCGCCCTCTCTGCCATGGTTCTGGCGAGATACACGATGTCCCCTTTCCGCAGCTCGTGGAAGGGTACAATACGGTCCAGCCGGTTGAAGAACTCAGGTCGGAAATGTTTGCGGGCCGCTTCAATGTAGTGCTCACCGCCTGGAATCTCCTCTGTCGCCGCAAATCCCACACTTCTGCTGCCAGCGCCCGCACCAAGGTTCGATGTAAGAATGATGATGCAGTTGCAGAAGTCCGCCGTCTGCCCCTGGGCATCCGTTAGCCGCCCCTCCCCCAGCACCTGGAGGAGCAGGTCCAGCACATCCGGGTGGGCCTTTTCCACTTCGTCAAACAGCAGCAGGCTGAAGGGCTGCCGCCGTACACGGGAGGTGAGCAGACCACCCCGCCCTGCACCGCCAATGAGCCGCAGGGCGGCATCGGCACCGGAGTACTCATTGAGGTCAAACCGGAGCATTTTCTCCTCACTGCCAAAGACGAACTGCGCCAGTGCACGGGCACACTCCGTCTTGCCCGTGCCCGTAGGGCCGAGGAAGAGCAGTGTCCCCATGGGGCGGTGGGCATCCTGCAGCTCAGCCTTTGCCATGAGGACGGTGTCCACCATGGCAGCAATGGCTGGCTCTTGACCCACAATCCGCTGACTGAAGGCACCCCGCAGTCGGGCTCTGGGGAGCGACTCTCCCGCATCCAGCATTTTCTTACGGATGCCGTGGCGGCTGGCGAACCACTCCAGCACCGCCGGACCGTCCACCACCGTCCCGCCGGCGGATTTCAAGCCCTGGGCGAGGGCCTGCACCATCTCCACCGCCTTGCCGGGGAAGGCCCGCGCCCTGGCGAAGCGCTGCTGGAGCTGCATGACCATCGGCACCACATCCAGGGTGAACCGTGTCCTCGCCCCCAGCGGCATGGCCTGCAAGGTGCGCACCAGGATGCGGAGCGTTGTTTCATCATCCGTCTCCCGCACGTGCATGACATGGAACATGCTCGCAAAGGCGCGATCCATCTCACGCAGACGCGCCCAGACCTCCGGCGTGGCCTCAGCGAGGATCGCGACGGGCTCATGCTCCTGCCGGGCTTTCAGCACATGGCCCAGGGTGAGCTCACTGCCGGAGCTCTTCCCTGCCTCAAAGAGACCGGGCAGATCATCCAGCACCAGCACATGCCGGCGCTTCCGCAGTTCTGCGAGCACGACCGTCCAGCGCTCCTCCCACTGGCCGAGGTAGGACATGCCGCTGATGACGCGCTGCGGCGAGACGTGCCAGAACTGTCCACGACGCGACACCTTGGGAGACTCGATGATCCGGCGCACGCACTCACGGATGAGGGCAGTCTTGCCCACCTTGGGCGGGCCCACCAGCACCACCATGGGGACATGCGGCGTCTTGCGGCTGAACCAACCGGCGAGTTCCGTGAGTTCCGTCTCCCGCAGCAGGGCCCGCTGCAGCTCCTGGGGATACTGGCGATCCAGACTGCGTCCTACGCGATAGAGTTCCTTCTGCCCGTCCATGGGCTCTTCCTGCCCCAGGGCCACATGGCGGGTCTTCTCTGCGGCCACCCGCTGATTGCCGGGCACCACGACGTTGACATGGGAGACATGCGGTTGGCTCCCGGAACTCCACGGCTCCAGGTCCACCACCTCCTCAGATTCCTTCTCCAGCTTCCGGAAGTGCTCGGTGAGCACCCTCTGCAACACATCCTCAAGCCGGGTGCCCGCCGGCCACAGGAAGGTGAGCCCCTCCCCGCGTGGCAGGACGGCCAGACGGCGCTCGCCGGAGTCAAACACGGCCACGAAGAACTGCGCCTCATACGAGTGACGGCGGAGTTCAAGGCGCAGGCGCACGGAGTGGCCCGTCACCTCCGGGCTGAAGCTCCAGGTAAGCAGGGAGCGATGGTCCAGCCCGGTCACGAGCTCCGCCAGATGCCGCTGCAGACGGTCTTCCAGCCGCTTCAGTGCACGGTCCTCCTGGGGATCCGTCTCCTCCCAGTGCGCGCACAGCGGTGGCAGTAGCGGCCGCACGCGGAAGCGTGCCTGCCCGCCCGGCTCGCGGTGGTGGTCCACATACACGGGAATGGATAGCTTGCGGTTCATGAAAGAGCCTCCCTCAACAGTTGTTGGCGCATTGCCCCCAGCAGCCAGTCCGGATCAAACTTGCCACTCTCGCGATCGCCAATGGGGCCGTCCTTCACGGTCTGTTTCACGGGATCGTACTGGCGGCGGATCACGCCGCTCTCCAGTTCCGGCTGGCCGACCAGGCCATCCAGAGCGAGGTGGAAGTCCTTGAGTTGCTTCACCGGGGGCTCCAGCACATGCACGGTGATCCGGCAGGTCCAGTCCGGCGGTTGCCCCAAGTTCGCGGAGTTACCCTTGGCATTGTCCTGGTCGCCCGGCAGGCGGCTCCGGCGGGAGAGATGCAGGCCGCCCTCCCCTTTGAGGTAGATGGGAGCGCGACCCCCGGTCACCCAGAGCACGATGGCACTCAGCTTGTCACCATCGGCCTTGGCGAGGGATTCACAGAGCACGTCCTTTTCATCCACATCCACAAAGGCGCGGAGGCCGCTGGCGTCGCGCTGGCGGACCGGCACCTCCTTGGCAAAGTAGCCCACCTGCACCTTGCCCCCTACAGCCACGGCGAGCGCGCGGTACACGCGGACGAAATCCACCAGACACACGCCCGGCTGCCCGCGGAACTCCAGCACCAGTGTTTCAGGGGGCGGCTGAAACATTTCCAACGCGGTCAGCGCCATCTCCTCCACATCATGTTGTTTGATGGGATCGTGCGCTGGCGCATCGGCGGGGCGGCCGTGATGCAGCGCCAGGATGAGCGTCTCCTCATGCTCGGTCTGGGTCTTGTGCGCACCGTCCACGGTGGTGACACATTCCTTGAGCGCCTCATAGCGCGGGTCATGCGCCACCCAGGCCTCCCCACCCCGACGGCGGCTCTTCAGCTTCAGCCGACGACGACGGGCCTCCAGCACGCGGAGGTTCCCGCTCAAGGCATTCATCAGGGTGCAGATGCGCAGCTGGGCCAGATACTCCCGGATGCGTGTCACGTACTCGAGCCTGTCTTGCAGGATCTGGATGCCGGAGAGATGCTCCGCCTGCTGGAGCGGCTTGGTGAACTGAAACTTCACTTTGCCATCCGCTCCCAGCTCAGCCTTCACCAAGCTCTTCGGTGCCAGAGTGACGGGCAATTCTGCCGAGAGCGGAGCCAGCAACTCTTGAGCGATGCGTCGCTTCAGCGGACGCGCGCCATAGCGGGGATCATACCCCTCCCGGGCCAGATGCTGGATGAGAGGTTCCGCGACCTCCAGACGCAGCTTGCGCCCCGCGAGGCCGGGACGCTGGGCGATCGCCGCCAGCTCCCTGCGGGTCAGGGACTCCACCACCTCCTCAGAAAGCGGGCGGTAGGGCACGATGGAATCGATGCGGTTGAACATCTCCGGGCGCAGCACGGCCTGCACCGCGGCGGTGAAGTGTTCCACAGCGTTCCGCCACGTCTCCCCGTCCTGCTGAAATCCGAGCCGCCCGCGGGCAAACTCCCGGGCACCGAGGTTCGAGGTCATAATGACCACGCAGTTGCTGAAGTCCGCGGTGCGACCGGCCGCATCCGTGAGGCGGGCCTCGCCCAGCACCTGCAGCAGCAGATCAAAGACGGCGGGGTCCGCTTTCTCGAACTCATCCAGCAGCAGCACGTTGAAGGGCTGGTCCCGCACGGCGGCGGTGAGCAGGCCCTCACGACCATCCTGGCTGCCGCTCACCAGACGCTGGGCGCTCCAGGGGTGGTTGTACTCGCTCATGTCCAGGCGGATCATGCGGTCAGCTGCTTGAAAGAGGAACTCCGCCAGGGCCTTCGCCATCTCCGTCTTGCCCGTGCCCGTGGGCCCGGTGAAGAGCAGGGACATGAGGGGGCGTCCGGGCCGGGTGAGCCCCGCCTTGAGCCGGGCGATCATGGCCACCACGGCGGCAACGGCATCCGGCTGGCCCTGCACCCTTTCCTCGAACCACTGCCGGGCGGCATCCAAATCCAGCGGCAGAGCGGGATCCAGCAGACGCCGGGGCATGCCGGTCTCCTTGGTGAAGGCGTCATACACCTCCGCCTCCTCCACCAGGATGTCGGTCGCAGACTTCTCATGCAGACGCCGCATGAAGCGCAGCGGGGCGCCGGGGAAGGCGGCATAGCCCATGAACCGGCGGTGCAGGGCCGCCACGCGGTGCAGAGCGGGCCGGGTGAAGCGGGCGCGGTCACCCGCCATGGCCACGGAGGCCGCGAGCAGGATGGCATCGGCCCGCTCCGGTGTTGGCTCCTCCACCTTCATGATACGGAAGGCATCGCCCAGGCGGGGATCGATACGTTCCACCACGCTGAGTTGCTCCGGGGTGCACTCTGCGATGACCTGCACCTCCCGCCGCACCAGGTACGGACGAATAAAGGAGGCGATGCTCTCATTTCCTGCGCTGCTCTGGCCCACGTTGAGCAGCTCGAAAAGGCTGCCGAGGTGCAAGACTGCCCCCAGCTCCCGCGCCCGCAGGAGCAGCTCGCGACAGCGCAACTGCCACTGGCCAAACCCGCAGGCCCCGGCGATGAGACGCGCCCCGCTGGTACGATGAAACTCGCACTGCCCCAGGCCATGCTCCCCGCGATCCGCGGCCAGCTTCTGGACGAGGGCCGTCTTGCCCACGCCGGAGGGGCCCACCAGCAGGATGCTGGGCTTGTTTTCCAGGTTCAGGAGCCGCGCCAGCTGCGCCACCTGGCCCTGCACCTCGAACACCCGCGGCTGGAAGATGCCCTCCATGCGGGTGCAGAGCTGTGCAAGCGCATCCTCCTTGCCGGGCTCCTGGTTGCGTTGTTTCCAGCGCTCCTTGGCCGTTCCCAGATTGGGCGTCCATTGCAGGCGGGTGAGTTCCAGCGTGCCGCGTTCCAACCGGGCGAGTTCCAGCAGATCCCGGTTGAAGCCTTCCCGCTTGATGGCCAGGAGCACATGATCTGCCAGCATTTCCGGCAGACGTTCACGATCCGGCGCGATGACGGCGATATTCAAAGCGGGCACCGTGGCGACCGCATGGCCCCCCTGATCCCAGACAACGGCTTCCAGGGTGACTGCAACGCCCTCCCGCCAGGCCTCGCTGCGCCGCGCAGGCTCCACGGTGAGCTCCACCTTGGCCAGGGCGGGCTCGCTGCGCACGAGGCGGCGGTTGAGCTCATCCAGCGGATGTTTGCTGAGGATTTCCTCTGCCAGATCCAGCAGCTCGCTGCGGGCACGACGCACCCGGTTGCCAAAGGTGGCCGCCTCCGGCACCAGCAACAACTCCACCAACACCTGATCATCGCCCTCAGGGCTCAGTTCAAGGGTCCGGGTGACCAGGTAAAACGCGGTGTCCATTTCCGACATGTTCTGCATCCAACACAAAAGGTCAGCTAAATGCCAGCAAGACGTGGATGACACACCTGCGTTTTTTAACAGGTCCCCTGCAAAAAGGCGCAGTTGAGATTTTGGCTGCATGGGAGATTCTTCGCCCCCGCCTGGTGCGCCTCGGATGCCCTTGAGAATTTCGGCCGGCAGGAAAGAAATCCCCTCGTTTTCGGGATCAGATTCACCTTCACTCCCCACCCCCATGGGAGCTTCACGCGACAACTTCATCAAGTACCCCCGCACGCCGCATCTCTTTGGATCAAAGGGCACGGACGATGACAAGCACCTGGGGCTCAAGGCCTCGGCGGCGTTTGTCAAAGATCCGTCGCTCATTGTGGAAGAGAAGCTGGACGGCACCAATGTGGGCATTCACTTCCTCACCAACGGGAAGCTGTTTCTGCAATGTCGCGGGCATGAGATCACAGAGGGCATGCACCCGCAGTATGATCTCTTCAAGCAATGGACCGCCGTGAAACGCTCCGTGCTGGAGACGATGCTGGCGGACCAGTACATCCTCTTTGGCGAGTGGCTCTATGCGCGGCACAGTGTGCACTATCGCGGTCTGCCACATTACCTCTTTGAGTTCGACATCTATGACAAAGAGGCCGGGCACTTCCTCTCTCTGGAGCGTCGGCTGGAGCTGTTGGAGGGCACAGGCATCCCCACGGTGCCGGTGCTGCATGAAGGAGCTGCCACACAGGAGAAGTTGCAGGAGTTGATTGGGGTCTCTGCGTTTGAGGCAGAGTTTGTGCATCCTGGCGCGGGTGCTGTGGATCATCGCATGGAGGGTCTGTATCTGCGGACCGAGGCCGATGGCGTGGTCACTGGCCGGGCCAAAATCGTGCGACCGGAGTTCGTGGAGAAGATCAAGGAAAGCACGCACTGGCAGCATCAGGTGATGGTGCCGAATGAGCTGGACGCGAATGCCGACATCTGGGCGTAGTGAAATTAGGAATTAGAAATGGAGTGCGGCGATGAGAGATTGGCAGGACATTTTGAAGGGCTCCAATGAGGAGATCATCCGCTGGGCGGCGGGGAGTGATTGGGCAGATGCCATGCGAGCGTGCCAGCAGGATGCGATCTGGCATGCGGAGGGGGATGTGTGGACTCACACTCTCATGGTGTGTGCGGAGGTGGAGAAGCTGGAGGGGTACGAGGAACTTGGTCGCGAGGACCAGCTCAAGCTGCTGTTCACCGCGCTGTTGCATGACTCCGGCAAGCCGGCCACCACCGCACTGGATCCGGAGACCGGGAGGTTGCGGTCATTGAGGCACTCCATTGTCGGAGCGAGTCTGGCGCGGGGCGTTTTGGCGGAGCTGGGATGCCCGCTGGAGCTGCGTGAACAGATCGTGCGGCTGGTGCGTTATCACGGTCGGCCGCCGTATCTCCTGGAGAAGGCGCACCCCGAGCAGGAAGTGATCCGTTTGTCATGTCTGGTGAAGAACCGGCTGCTCCATCTCTTTGCCCTGGCAGACACCCGGGGTCGCGATGCGGGGGAGACCATGCGGACCGAGGAGATGCTGAACCTCTGGCGCGACGTCGCGGTGGAGCACGGGTGCTATGACGGACCTTATCCTTTTGCGAATGCGCAGGCGCGGTTCCTGTATTTCCGGGAGGCAGTGGGCGATCTGCACCATGTGCCGCATGAGGATTACAAATGCCGTGTGATCATGATGAGCGGACTGCCCGGCGTAGGCAAGGACACCTGGCTGGCACGGAGCCGGCCGGAGCTGCCGGTGGTGTCCCTGGACGCGGTGCGGGAGGATCTGGATGTGGATGCCACCGACAATCAGGGACGCGTCATTCAGGAGGCGAGAGAGCGTTGCCGCCAGCATCTGCGCGCCGGGGAGGACTTTGCGTTTAACGCGACCAATCTGACCGTGAGTTTGAGGAAACGCTGGGTGGATCTGTTTGCCGGGTATGGTGCGTGGATTGAAATCGTGTATCTGGAGGATGAGCTGCGGGCTGTGCTGAAGCGGAATGCCGGGAGGAAGGATCCGGTGCCCGCGAGGGTGATTGAGAAACTGGCGGGCAAGGTGGAGGTGCCGGATGTGGCGGAGGGGCATCAAGTGAGGTTCGTGGTGCTTGGTTGAGGGAGAGCTGATCGGAGTGATGGAGTGGAATGGACGTCATGGGACGTCTGGGGCGTGATTCCGCTTAAAAGCCAATGCCATCAGGGAAAAGGATAGTCTTGCTGTTTTGGGTTGGTGAGCCTCGGAGTGGCGATGGTGCATTCGCTATACCGGTGGCAGGAATGCCACTTCAGAAGGGCCGAAGGTCCGGCTTCATGCCAGCCTTGGGCAACGCCCAAGGAATAGATGACAAACCAACCATTGAGGGCTGAAGGCCCGGCCTCATCAAGCCTGCCCACGACGAGCATCCCTGAATGACGCCGGGCCTACATCCCTCTATCTCCTAAAGGCCTGACGAACCTTGGGCGTTGCCCAAGGTTGGCATGAGACCGGGCCTTCGGCCCTCCGCTCGTTCCCAAATGGGAGACAATGAGCCTCGCCACTTTTTCCCTGATGGTATTGGTCCCGCATGCGGGACGGCACTCCAACCCTGCTGCGGAGCTGGGGCGGTGAATTTGATTGGGCCATTCGGGGAGGAGCCGGATGGGCTCGCGTGAGGTAGCGCAGATTGGCAATCGGCATCAGTTGCCGGAGGGCCAGAAGAGTGGGGATTGATGATGAGATGCCCAAGGCTACGAACGGCTTCGATCAGCTTCGCGATAGATTATTTCACCTCTTTGGGCAACTTGGATGCGCAAAGCGTTCCCGGCAAGATGCCGGGAACAGCACGCAAGATGCGTGCGCACCCCGGCTGCTGGTTTGGGGGTCATGGGCGCTGGTGGGCTGATAGGGTTATAGGATATCACAAGGGACGCGAAAGCGGCGGTTCCCGCACGCACTCCACAGCGACTTCGTCGCCAGGTGTTGGGAGCTCGGAGTATAAAGCTCGCGCTACTGACCAGCGATGTCGGAGGAGGGCAACATCGCGTGCCCTCCCCGGCTTTCCCGGATTCCCGCTCTACTGAACTACTGTTTTACCGAGCCACCGAACTACCTTCTCAGCGCGAGCATGCCGCTGCTGTTCTGTCGCCCGAAGGAAAACACGGCTTCTTCGAGCTGGGCCTGCAGTTCCTTGAGCACGTCTTTGTCGGTCACTTTCTGCTCGGCTTTGTCCTGGATGTAGATGGCATCCAGAGCGACGCCTTTTTCGGTATTGATGCGGGCATGGCAGATGTTCAGGCCGAGCTGGCCGATAGCCATGAAGATGTCATAGAGGAGACCGATGCGGTCCAGGGCCTGGATCTCGATGACGTTGTAGTCGGTGGTGAGATCGTTGTTGATGTACACGCGCTGGGGCACCTCAGCGGCAACGTCTTCCAGCCCTTTCAACGAGCGGCGGTTTTCCTGGATGGCCTGACTGAAGTCGAACTCGCCAGTTTCAAAGGAGGTCTTCACGCTGGACTCCACGCGGGCCTTGGTGCGCTCGTTGGTGACCGGGGAGAAGTCGGTGCGGCAGACGCGGAAGACGTCCAACACGACGTCATCACTGCGCTGGTAGAGATCCGCACTCAGAATGTTGATGTTCTGAGCGGCGAGGGCGCCGGCGATGCGGGCGAGGAGGAGGTGACGGTCCCAACAGCAAACGATGAGCTCGCTGCAGCCCTGCTCGGGGTGCTCCACCCAAGTGAGGGCGGGGAGGAGGTCCTCCTGCGAGGTCCCTTTGGCCACGTTGCGGAAGAAGCCGCGGAAGGCCTCGATGTGGAAGGCGATGATGTCTGGGCTGCGGAAGTTGAAATAACTCCGCGGCATGTGCTGAAAGTGCGCGGCGATCTCGCGCTCGTAGTAGGAGTCCAGCTTCTTGCGCACCTCCCCCTGGAGCTCCTCCAGCGGGGCGGTGATGCTGCTGATGAAGTCGGACGGATCGTTCAGATAGCGAACCGTGTTGTGGTACAGGTGGAGGATGAGGCTCTCCTTCCAGGAGTTCCAGCTCTTGTCGCTGGTTCCCCGGGAGTCGGCCAGGGTCATGACGAGCAGGGCGTCCAGGTTCTGCTTGTTTCGCATGATCCCGGCGAACTCGGAGACCACCTTGGGGTCGTCCAGGTTCTTCGTGGTGGCGGTGCGGTAGAGCGTGAGGTGGTGGTCCACCAGGAACATGAGGAGCTGGCGGCGGGAGCCCTTGATCTGGAGGCGGCGGCACACGCGGTTGGCCAGCTCGGCGCTGGCGTCCGTGTGGGTGTTCGTATTGAGCGCACGGCCGGAGTCATGCAGGAGCAGGGCCATGTACATGATGTAGGGCTCCTGCATCTCGCGGAAGAGGCGCTTGTAAAGCTCCATGCCCTTCTGCGGGGTGGCATCGGCCAGTTCGTCCATCTTGTCGATGGTGCGCAGGGTGTGCTCATCCGCCGTGTAGCGGTGGAAGAACTCATGCTGCACCAGGCAGGTGAGCGCGCCGAACTCCGGCATGTACCGGCCGAGGAAGCCCACGCGGTGCATCTGGCGGAGCACGCGGGACACATCCCCACGCTGGCTGAGGATGGCCTCAAAGCTCTCCCGCACCGCCTTGTTGTAGCGGAAGGTGATGTTGATGAGCGCCCAGCTCTGCTGGACCAGATGAAACAACTCCGGACTCAGGCGCAGATGGCGCTGCTGGGTGTGCACGAAGAGGCGCATGAGCCGCGGCGGATCCTCCACGAAGATCTTTGGGTGCTCTGCGTAGAGGCGGTCATTCTTGGCCACAAAGCCGTCGAACTTCTCCACCTTGGGCACGGTCTTGCGCAGCAGGCGGGCCACCAGGCTGGGCTTCCCATTCTCCACAGCCTGCAGGTGGTAGCGGTCCATCAGCTCACTGCAGCGGTGCAGCATGTTGCTGCTGTGCATGTAGTAGTCCCGCATGAAGACCTCAATGCGGTTGAGGATCTTTTTCTGGCGATAGCCCAGGTTCGTGGCCACAACACCCTGGAGGCGGAGCGTGAGCACATCGCTCTCGCGCTTCTCGATGTAGTGCATCTCCGTGCGCACGCGGAGGATGAAGTCGTAGGCGCGCTCCATGTCCTTGAGCGAGGTGGCGGGGAATTCCGCCTTCTTCACGATCTCCTTGAGGTCAATCGTGCGGTACTTGGCGTAGGACATCCAGAGGGCGTTGTGGTAGTCGCGCAGACCGCCGCAGCCGTTTTTTACATTCGGCTCCTGCACGGAGGCGGTGTCCTCGTGCTTCGCGTGGCGCTCGGCCAGGTCCTTCTGGCGCATCTGGAGGAACTCGATGTCGCGCCCGTCCATGCACTCCTTGTCGAAGCGCTGCTCCAGCTCGGCAAAAGGCTCCGGATCTCCGGAGACGAGCCGCGCCTCGATGAGGGCGGTCTTCACCTGGTTGTCGCTGTTGGCCTGCTTGATGGTCTCCCCCACGCTGCGGGTGGAGGAGTCCCCCACCTTGAAGCCGGAGTCCCAGAGCATGGTGAGGAAGGAGGAAACAAGCTGGGCCAGTCCGGCGGGGCTCTGGCTGCTGTTGCCCGAGAGGAGGAAGAGCACGTCCACGTCACTGCCCGGGTTCATCTGGCGGCGGCCGTAGCCCCCGGTGGCCACGAGGCTTATCTTCGTCTTCGCCAGCATGCCAGCATCTGCCCCCAGCAGCATTTCATGCCAGAGATGCTTCAGCACGGCATCGATGAGATCCGAGCGCATGCGGCAGATCTCCATGCCGCTGCCGCCAGCCCGGTGCAGCATGCGCAGCCGCGCCTCCTCCACCTTGCGGAACCTCTTGAAGGCCCGGAGCACCTCCGTGTTGGACCTGGACTTGCCGGTCGTGTTGGCGAGGGCTTCCCGGGCGCGGGTGGAGAGCTTCTTGATGAGCTGGGGCATGTGGGACGGCTGAAGGAAAATTTACGCTGGGAAAGTCTGAGGGGTAAGGGGGTCAGAAGGCGAGCACAGACTTCACCGGGCCGAAGCGGGTGATCTTTTCCCGCCCGCTGAGGAAGGCCAGCTCAATGAAAAACACTGAGCCCAGCAGGGTGGCCCCCATGGCCTGCACCAGTTCCAGCGCCGCGCCCGCGGTGCCGCCGGTGGCCAGCAGATCATCTGCCAACACCACCCGCTCGCCGGGCAGGAGGGCGTCCTCATGCATCTCCAGCGAGGCGGTGCCGTACTCCAGGGCGTAGTCCACCCCACGGGTCTTCCAGGGGAGCTTGCCCCGCTTCCGGGCGGGAATGAAGCCGCAGCCCAGGCGGGCGGCCAGCATGGCACCGAAGATGAAACCGCGGGCATCGATACCCACCACCTTGTCCACTGTACCCCATTCTGCCGAGGCCTCCACCATGGCGTCCACGGCCAGTTTCAGGAGGTCGGCGTCCGCCAGCACGGGTGTGATGTCCTTAAAAAGCACCCCGGCCTGGGGGAAGTCCGGCACATCGCGAATGGCAGTCTGGAGGCGGAGGAGGGAGTCTTCGTTCATGACGGGTCAGGAGGGGCGGGCCAAAGTGCATGCGCGAGGGCCAAGGGCAAGCACGTAGAATAGGGAGAGCAGACAGCGGGCCTTTCACCAGCCCGTAAGAGCCACTTCCTCTGCGGAAAGCCCGTCCCGCGCTCGACATCCCCCGCTGTTTGGTCCACATTTCCAATCCCATGGAACTCACCCGCCTGCTCCTGATCCTCTCCACTGTCGCCTTCGTGGTGGGCGTGGTGCATGCGATCGCCGCCCTGCGGGCCGGACGCTGGCAGGAGAACAAGTGGCAGTTTCTCCCCATGGCGGTAGGCTTCGCATTCCAGTGCGCCTTCCTCTACCTGCGTGGGGAGATGCATGCCCGTTGCCCGCTCACGAGCCAGTTTGAGGTCTTCATCTTCATTGGTTGGTGCATTGTTCTGCTCTATTTCCTGGTGGGGGCCACCTACCGGCTCTCCCTGTTGGGCCTATTCACCGCACCCTTGATCGCCATTCTTCAGACACTGGCGCTCCTCATGCCGGACAACCCCGGGGCCGTGAAGCACGTAAAAATGTCTGTATGGGAGCATCTGCACGCCCCGCTGGCGATGATCGCCTACGCCGCCTTCGCCCTGGCGTGCATCACCGGCGTGATGTTCCTCCTGCAGGATCATCTGCTGAAGAAGCACCGCATCCACGCCCTCTTCCGCCAGCTCCCGCCCATTCATCACCTCTCCCGGGCCATCATGCGCATGGTCGCGCTGGGCGTGCTGCTGCTGGCGGTGGCCATGATCTCCACATTCAAGATCCACCTGGCCATCAGTGCGGTGAAAATGACCGTCTCCTGGAGCATCCTGGGTCTCTACACGGTGATCCTGCTGCTGATGTGGCGCCATACGCTCTCCGCCCGCCACACGGCCTGGCTCTCCGTGCTGGGCTTCATGGTCCCCTTTCTTTCCCTCTGGGTCGTGATCGGCCGATAGCCCGCCCCTTTCCTTCCGTTCTTTTACGCCCCGCCTCCCCCACTGTCTCCCTTCCCCCCCAACGCCTCCGCTTCTCATTCCCCACCCTCCATGCTTCTCTGTCTTGGCCTGAACCATCGCACGACTCCCATCGAGTTGCGTGAGCGGCTGGCGTTTGCCGAAAGCAAGCAGCCCGAGGCAGCGCAGCAGATCAAGAATCTGCCGGGCTTTGAGGAGAGCACGGTCATCTCCACGTGCAACCGGGTGGAGATCTTCACCTCATGCGATCACAACAGCCCTGAGCAGGGGCTGGCGGTCCTGCACGACTACCTGGTGAACCATTTCCAGCTCACCCCCGCCCAGCGGGAGGCACTCACCACGTACAAACTGAGCCACGCCGATGCCGCGCGCCATCTCTTCCGCGTGGTGAGCGGGCTGGACTCCATGGTGCTGGGGGAGACGGAGATCTTTGGCCAGGTGAAAGCCGCCTACAATGTGGCGCTCAAGGCCGGGGCCACAGGCCGCACGCTCAACAAGCTCTTCCAGCGTGCCTTCAGTGTGGGCAAGCAGGTGCGCAATGGCACGAACATCCAGCGCGGCTCCACCTCTGTGGGCAGCGTCGCAGTGGACCTGGCGGAGAAGATCTTTGACCTGAGCCAGTGCCGCGTGCTCTTGATCGGTGCTGGCGAAATGAGCCGCACCTGCGCCCAGAGCCTGCTCTCCCGTGGGGCGAAGAGCATCTTCATCTCCAACCGGTCCTACGACCGCGCGGTGGAGCTGGCCCAGGAGATGGGCGGCCAGGCCCTGCGGTTCGATGAATGGGAGGGCGCCCTCCACGATGCCGACATCATCATTAGCAGCACCAGTGCCCCCCACTTTGTGGTGAAGCCGGAGCTCATCGAGCCTGTGATGCGCAAGCGCCATGGCCACTCCCTGCTCATCATCGACATCGCCGTACCACGCGATGTGGACCCGCACGTGAACGAGATCCCTGAGGTGTACCTCTACGACGTGGATGCACTCCAGGCCATCGCCGATGAAGGCCGCCGCGAGCGGGAACGCGCCCTCGCCTTGTGCGAGGAAATCATCGAAGAGCAGTTGCGCAAGTTCGGCTATCAAGAAGATTCCGCCTCCGGGACCACCCTCCAGCGCGAGGAGGATGGCAATCCCGTCCTACCGCTTACGCCCCGCAATTCCTAACCGTAACCCGTTTTCCCCTTCGCCCGCCTTGATCTCCCAATTCACCGACACTCTCCGACTGGGCACCCGCGGCAGTGAACTTGCCCTCCGCCAGGCGGAGATGGTAGAGGCCGCTCTGCACGCCGCCCACCCCTACCTGCGGGTCGAGCGCAAGGTCATCGCCACCACGGGTGACAAGCGCCCGGACCTGCGCTTCTCCGAGTTCACCGAAGGCGACCGGCTGGACAAGGGCATCTTCACGAAGGAGCTCGAGATTGCCCTCGCCAGTGGCGAGATCGACATCGCCGTGCACAGCCTCAAGGACGTGCCCACGGTGCTGGACGAGAAATTCTTCATCGCCGGCGTGCTGCCGCGCGCCCCCATCGAGGACGTGCTCATCTCCCGGGAAGGCTACACCCTGGCCACCCTGCCTGCCGGGGCCAAGGTGGGCACCAGCAGTGTGCGCCGCATCCGCCAGCTCCAGTGGTTGAACCCGGGCGTGGAGTGCGTAGAAATCCGTGGGAATGTGCCCACGCGCATCCGCAAGCTCTTTGCCCCCTCTGATCTGGATGCCATCCTGCTGGCCCGTGCCGGGCTGGAGCGCCTGTCCCTGCTGGATGGCGAGCATGTGGTGGTGGATGGCCAGCCGCTGCATGCGGTGATCCTGGACTGTGAGGAGTTCCTCCCCGCCGCAGGCCAGGGGGCCATCGGCATCGAAGCCCGCGTGGATGACGCGCACACCCTGGAGTTCCTGAAGGCGATCAACCATGAAGAGACCTACGCCCGCGTCACCGCAGAGCGGGAGTTCCTCCACATCCTCAAGGCTGGCTGCCAGACACCCATCGGCGCTCACACCTTCCTCGAGAACGGCGTGCTACAGATGAAGGTGCGCGTTTTTGACGAGACCGACCCGGGTCGCCCGCCCAAGGAGGTGACCTCCACGGAGCCCTACCACTCGCCCAAGGGGCTGGCAGCAGAAGTAGCCGCCCTGGTCACCGCGCTCTAGTCTGCCCCGTCCGTTTGTTTGTTCTTTCGTTATTTCCTGCCATCTCCCTCATTCCTCTCTCATGCCAGCCGCCTCCAAGTCCTCCTCCACCGGCATCTGTTACCTCGTGGGTGCCGGCCCAGGTGATCCGGGCCTGCTCACGATCCGTGGGAAGGAATGCATCGAGATGGCAGACGTGGTGGTGTATGACTACCTGAGCAACGTGGAATTCCTCCGCTACGCCCGGCCGGACGCGGAGAAGATCTATGTGGGGAAGAAGGCCAAGGATCACACGCTCTCCCAGGAAGGGATCAACAAGCTCATCGTGGAGAAGGCCCGTGCGGGCAAGATCGTCACCCGTCTGAAGGGCGGTGATCCTGTGCTCTTTGGCCGCGGGGCGGAAGAGGCAGGCGAGCTGGTGGATGCGGGCATCGCGTTCGAGATCGTGCCCGGCATCACCTCCGCCATTGCTGGTCCGGCCTATGCGGGCATCCCGGTCACACATCGTTCCCATTGCTCCCAGCTCACCATCTTCACCGGCCATGAGGACCCCACCAAGCCGGAGAGCTCGCTGGACTACGCGAAGATCGCACAGGCCGACGGCACGAAGGTCATGCTCATGGGCGTAGAGCGGATCGAGGAGATCACGAAGAAGCTCATCGAGAACGGTGCCAAGCCGAACACCCCCATCGCGCTCACCCGCTGGGCCACCACCGGCCGCCAGCGCACCATTGAGGGCACGCTTGAGACCATCGCAGGCATCGTGCGGGAGACCGGATTCAAGGCACCCGCCGTTTGCGTGATCGGCACCGTGGTGCTGGAGCGTGACAAGCTGAACTGGTTTGAGAAGCGGCCGCTCTTTGGGAGGCGCATCGTGGTCACCCGCACCCGCCAGCAGGCCGGTGGCCTGACCAAACAACTCAGCCTGCTGGGTGCAAGCGTGCTGGAGATCCCCACCATCAAGATCGAGCCGCCGCAGGACCTGAAGGCCTTTGGCCAGCTGGTGATGGACTCCCACACGTATGAGTGGATCATCTTCACCAGTCCCAACGGAGTGGACCGGTTCTTTGAAATGTTCTACAAGCTCTACGATGACGCCCGCAGCATCGGCGCGGCCAAGATCGCAGCCATCGGACCCGGTACCGCCGAGCGCGTGAAGGCCTACCACCTGGCGGTGGACCTCATGCCCGAGAAGTTCGTGGCCGAGGGGCTGATCAAGGCCTTCAAGGACCAGAGCGTGGAGAACCAGACCGTGCTCTGGGTGAAGGCGGAAAGCACCCGCGAAATCTTGGGCAACGAGCTGGTGGGCATGGGTGCCATCCTGGATGAGGCCATCGCCTACCGCACGGTGCCGGAGGACGCCGATCATGAGTCCATCACCCAGTTCAAGGAAGAGGGTGCGGATGTCATCACCTTCACCAGCAGCTCCACCGTGGAGCATTTCCTTGAACTCAAGGTGCCGCTGCCAGAGGGCATCAAGGTGGCCAGCATCGGCCCCATTACCTCCGACACCCTGCGCAAAAACGGCATGCGGATCGACATCGAGGCCAAGGAGCACAGCATCCCCGGCCTGGTGAAGGCGATTGAAAAGTATTTTGGCTCACTGTGAGGAGCTGGGAGTTCATTGTTAAATGTTGATTGTCCTGTGTCGCTTGCTCCGGAGTACACTGCCCTGCAGCCCCGCCGTCTGACGACGGCGCTGGCCGGGCATGCTCTGGGCACGGAGGTGCAGGTTCATGAAACTCTGGCGTCCACGAGCGATCATGTGCGGGATCTCGGCAGCGCCGGATACCCCCACGGGCTGGTCGTGCTGGCCGAGGAACAAACCGTCGGCCGAGGCCGCCGGGAGAACCGATGGAGCTCCCCGCCTGGGCAGGATCTACTGCTCTCCGTGCTGCTGCGTCCTGAGGTAAAGATGGACCTCTGGCCCCGCACCACCACCTTCGCCGCGCTGGCCATCTGCCGGGCGATCGAGTCGTTCCACGCCAGCCTTCAGCCGGCGATCAAGTGGCCGAATGATGTGTATCTCAACGACCGCAAGGTCGCCGGCATCCTGGCGGAGACTTTCACCGGCGGTGGCAGTGCCTACATGGTGCTGGGCATCGGCCTGAACGTGAACACCACGACGTATCCACCCGAGCTCAGCCAGCAGGCCACCTCCGTTCGACTGGCCTTGGGCAGCAGCACGCCCCTGGACCGGAACACGATCGCCATCTCCCTGCTCAAGCACCTGGACCACCTGCTTTCCCGCTATGACGAGCACTATCCGCAGGTGGTAGATGAAGTCCGGCAACGCAGCTGGCTACTGGGAAAGAAGCTGACCGCCATGGTGGACGGCGCAGAAGTCCGCGGCGTCGCCGCCACCTTGAACTCAGAGGGGCATCTGGTGGTGCAGCGCGAGGACGGGAGCGTGATGACGCTCACGAGTGCGGAGCAAGTGAGGCCCGTAGGGCTGGGGAGTTGAGATGTGCCGCAAGCGGCACGTTGAGACGCGTTGCTGGTTGAGATGCTGCGCTGGTTGAGGCGCTTCGCTGGAGTGGATGGAAGTCTGGGGCGCAGCGTAGCGCAGATTGGAAGAGTTGGCAAAGCACGAACAGGGCGGTGCATGACCCATCTTCCCAGTGCAGGTCCGCACCAGGGTTGGAGTACCGCTTTTAAGCGGAATCAGGATTCGCATGGCCCTTGATATCGCTTCCGATGGAGCGGCTGGCGACAACTTGGAGGCCCCCGGGAAGGGTTCACACCATGGGACGCGTGTGACGTGATTCCGCTTAAAAGCCAATGCCATCAGGGAAAACGCATCGTCTTGCTGTTTTGCCTTGGCGCGCCTCGGAGCCGCGATGGTGCAACCGCCACGACTCTAACTGGTGAGCCCCATTCAGAAGGGCCGAAGGTCCGGGTTCATACCAGCCTGGGGCAACGCCCCAGGGATAGATGGCCAAACTACCCTTGAGGGCTGTAGGCCCGGTGTCATCAAGTCTGCCTATGACGAGCATCCCTGAATGACGTCGGGCCTACAGCCCTCTATCTCCTAAAGGCCTGACGAACCTTGGGCGTTGCCCAAGGCTGGCATGAGACCGGGCCTTCGGCCCTCCGCTCGTTCCCAAATGGGAGACAATGAGCCTCGCCACTTTTTCCCTGATGGTATTGGTCCCGCATGCGGGACGGTACTCCAACCCCGCTGCGTGGCAGAAATGGTCGTTGGGATGCATCCTCCAAGGAGAAGCATTTGGGCGCATGCGCGTGCTCACCTCCACCGCGCCTCAGTCCACCCCTTGCCTCTTACCATTCACCACTTGCCGAAACTACGCTCCCACGGGCTCTGGCCCATTCTCCCGACGCTTCCGGACCCGTTCAGCTCCCCTCGCCTTCCTCGTCTCATTGAACCACGCGGCCAGGAGGCACACGCTGAGCAGCCCGACGAACACCAGCGCCACGCTGGGCAAGGACAAGGTTTGGCCGATCTTGCGGTCCCAGGTCATGCCACCGCCGGCCGGGAAGGCGTGCAGGAGGATGATGTGCAACATGTACATGAGGAGTGACTCGCGCCCTGCCAGTTGGAGCCACTTGGGGGCCGCCAGGCGGGACACGGCTTTCACGAGCAGGATCAGTCCCAGCAGCCAGCCGAGGCGCTCCACGAAGAACAAGGGATCGGTATTGGTGAACGGCCCTGAAGCAAGCTCATAGCCGCCCCAGGCCATGGCCACGGCAAGCACGGGCCAGAACCAACCATCGAGCCTCCAACGGCTGGCCAGACTGCCCGCAGCACAGAATCCCAGCCAGGGGAAGAGCGGGAACAAAGAGCCCTCGGCGCGGTTCAGCCAGCCATCCACCATCGGCCAGCCCGTGTGCCACCCCGTCGCCATCGGGGCCGCCAGGACGAAGAATCCCAAAAGGCCCACGGACACCGCATCAAACCACCGGGGCCGGAGCTGCCCAGCCAGCAGCAGAATGCCCAGGCTTACCCCCAGGCAGGAGAGGACATCGATCTGGAAAAAGTGCTTCCAGCTCGCCAGGCCAAAGTCCCCCACCCCCCAAAAATGCCAGGGAATGTGCAAAAGAAAGCTCAGCGCGACCACGAAACCCAGGCGTCGCCAGCGGGCAGCCGTGGCCACGGGACGGCCCAGCTCGTGGCTGCGACGAACGGACCTCCCCTGGATATAGCCAGCGATCCAGAGAAAGGCGGGAGCGACCAGACCATTGAAAAAGCTCAGTTGCGAGCGCCACCCGGCAGTGTCGTAGCCAGAGCTCAGGAAGACGTTGACCACGTGGGTCTCGATCATGCCCACCACCGCCAGGCCACGCAAAAGGTCGATCCAGGCAAGGCGATTGGCGGCAGAACGGTCGGACATGAGGGATGGCGGCCCCCTTTATCGCCTCGGATCAGGGGTCAGACAACGGATTTCAGGGGTAGATGGACGAGGAAGGGCGGCCAGGGCGTAGTGGGAGAATTGGGATCCAGGGGCTTCGGAGCTCAGTGCGTCAGTGGGCAGTACGTCAGTGCGTCAGGAAGTAGTGGCTTGAGGGCACGGGGTGAGCTGGGATTGGGAGCTGTTGGAAGCTGTTCGTAGTTCAAACTTTAGTTTGCCTCAGTCGAGCGTCTGTAGGACTGGCAGAGCCTCTCGGGCATGGGTACGTGAGGGAGAACCTCAACCCCTCCAGCGACGGTTGCCGATTGCCAATCGGCGGCACAGCAGATTGCCAATCTGCGCTACGCTGTCACCTGCACGCATGCCTACTCACCAAGCTTGTCCTCACCTTGCGCAGCCAAACCACCGTCTCCGCTTCGCAGCAGGGTTGGAGTACCGCTTTTAAGCGGAATCAGGATGCAAGTAACCCTTGATATTGCCCGCAGTGAGTCATTCCAGACCAGTTGGCGGTTGCCAGGAAGTCCTGGGCAGGATTCACGCCATGGGACGTGTGAGGAGTGATTCCGCTTAAAAGCGGTACTCCAACCCCGGTGCGGACCTCTTCTGGGAGTAAGGACTCCTCACCGCCCTGCTGAAGTCCTTTCAACGCTTCGTGCCTTTGTGCCTTCGTGTGAGAAAAATGCATACTCCACTCCGGCAATCTGTGCCTCGGCGCTGAACACCTCTACTCCGGCCAGGATGACGATGCTTTCGAGGGACCACGTGATACGGGATGTCTATGCCCCCTGAACATAATCGCAGGTCATGAACTTGGTGAAGCCCCAGCACCTGAGGGCAAGGAGAGCGGGTACAACAGCCGTGCAGATTTATGTTTCAAACTGAAATCCCACACCAGAGTGAGCAGACTGGTCACAGCAAACGCGGCCACAACAGAAACCGAGAGGACAGCGAGACTCAAGACAGTGGATGAGGTGTGCGGCCTGGGAAGAGTTGGAGGGCGAACTTCACTTCGAGCCAGAAGAAGCCGAGGAAGGTCCGCATGCCGAACTCCATGGTGTCGCCTGCGGCTTCCCCGCGGGACCAGAAGGATTTGGGCCTGCCGTTGCCGTTGGCGGTGGTCGCGGCGGGCTGGCGGTTTTCGCTGCCGGTTTCTACAGGTGGATGATCCCCAGGGTGAATCGGTCAGTGACGGCGGATCTTTTTTATCCGATGAACCGTCGTTTGGATAGAGAGAAGTTGGTGGGTGAGATGAAGCGGCGCGATGAGGAAGCGCGGACTGACCGCTTAAAAGCGGAACTCCAACCCTGCTGGCGGCAGCGAGAGGGTAGATGAATAGGTTGCGGCTCGGAGTCCATTGATGCCGGTTGCCAATCGGCGGCACGGCAGATTGCCAATCTGCGCTACGCCATCGCCACGTCCCTGACCTCAAGTCTGATGTCTGGTGTCTTCTAGTCTTGTGTCTCCCGCGAAGCGGGTCTCACTGCGGCACATGGATCCTGTCCCCGGGTTGGGCCTGGATGGCGGCTTCGGCACCATCGGCACGGCGCAGGTCGAGCTCGCGGGTCTGGCCGCCGCGGGTGAACTTCACCTTCTTCATGCCGGCAAATTCGGTGGGGCCGCCGGCACTGGTGATGGCGTCGTGGATGGTCATGCCGGGGGTGAGGCCGATGCGGCCGGGAGCGCGAACCTCACCGCTGACGTAGATGACCTGGGTGGCAGCTTCGCGGTTCGGGGTGACTTGAACGGTGGGGTGCGTGAAGATCTCGGCGCGCTTGTAAGCACTCTCAATGTTCTTCTGCAGCGTAGAAGGACGCACTCCGGCGGCTTTCACCTCACCGATGTACGGGAGATTGATGGAGCCGTTGTCAGCAATGTCATAGCTGTTGGAAACAACTGTGATCTCCTCTGCGGGCACACCGGAGAGTTTGATCACGATGCTGTCTCCGGTGCGCAGGACGGACTCGGTCGTCTGCTGGGCCATGGCAGGCCCGAACATAAGGCTGCAGAGGAGGCCGATGAGGAGGGCTCGGAAAGTGGAAGTGACCATGAACGGAATTCCTTTCAGGAGTGGGGCCTTGGCTTCGTCTTAGAACACATCATCGCCACCGGCGCTTCCACGCTGGCTCCGCGTCTCGGGTGCATCCTTGGCCTTGCGTTGTTTCCTTGAAGAAGTCTGGCGTGTGCCCTTGGGGGCATCCTCGTAGTTGGGCGTGTTGTGATAGTAGCCGTAGTACGTGGTCTGGTAGCTGTAGTTGCTGTCGCTGCGAATGTCCACGCGGTTGAGCGCGACGCCGACGATGGAGCCACCGACCTGCTCAATGGCCTGCTTCACACGGCCGAGGATGTGGCGTGGGATCTTGCGGTGCTGCACGACGATGAGGGTCATGTCGGCTTCTGCCGAGAGCACGCTGGCATCGCTGACGCCGAGGATGGGCGGGGAGTCGATGAGCACGAGGTCAAAGCGGCTCTTCATGTCCGCGATGAGGTCGGTAAACTTCTGGGAGTTCAGCAGGCTGGCGCAGTCGGCGGGCATGATGCCGCTGGGCAGGAGGTAGAGATTGTCCACCTGGGTCTGCACCACCACTTCCTCCAGCGGCACGTTGCCGGTGAGGTAGTTGCTCAGGCCAAAGTTGTGCGGCACATCGAAGAAGGTGTGCTGGCGCGGGCGGCGCATGTCCGCATCGATGATCAAGGTGGTGTAGCCAGCCTGGGCGCAGACGGTGGCAAGGTTCACCATGGTGGTGCTTTTGCCTTCACCGGGGCTGCCACTCACCACACTGATGCAGTTGGCATTCATGTCCTTGCGGTTAAACTCGATGTTCGTGCGCAGGATGCGGTAGGCCTCGGCATCGGGCGTGACTCCGCTGGAGCGGTGCAGGATGCCCACGCCCTTGGGGATCACGGCCAGCACGGGCACGCCCATGATGGACTCGACCTCGTCCATGCTCTTCACACTGGTGTCGAGGTACTCAAGGAAGAACGCCAGCCCCAGGCCGCAGAGCAGGCCCACCACCCCGCCGAGGAGCAGGTGCAGTCGCACATTGGGCTTCACAGGCGCGGTTCCGGGCTCCGCGGCCTGGTACACGGTCACGGGCGTCTTGGTCATCTGCTGGTCGATCTGCTTTTGGGAAAGCGTGTCCTTCAGGCGGGTGGCATCCTGGCGGAGAATCTCCCACTCGCGCTGGGCGGCGAGGAATTCCTGGTGATCTGTCTGCGCCTGAATGGACGTGTCCTTCTGATTGTCGCGCATGCGCTCCGCCTCGGTGAGCTGCTTCTGAGCGGTCTCCACGCGGAAGGTGAGGTTCTTGCGATAGTCCTCTGCCGCATCCAGCAGCATGCCGCGAGTCTGCAGGATGGAGTCGGCTATGCCCTTCATGGTGGGGTGCTTGGGGCCGAGACCGGCATTGCCCAAGTTCTTCTGCTGGATGAGGAGATCCTGGTAGGTGGGGCCGAGTTTTTTGATGGTCTCGTTCTCCACACGCAGCTCACCTGCCTGGCGGATGAGGTCGTCCCCCTGCAGAGAGCGGAGTTGCTCGATCTGCGCAGTCATATCGCGGATCTCACGCTGGATCCTGCTGACGTCCTTGATCGTGTCCACCAGAGAGGTGCTCTCCGGGGTGGAGACATCATCCTGGTTGGCGGCGCGGCCCACGGAGCCCGGCATCTCCACGATGCCGAGACGCTTCTTGATGTCGAGCACCTTGGCGAGCGCCTGCGTGGCCTGCTCTTCCTTCGCGGCGATCTGGGCAGTGATCTGGGCCAGCGCCTTGTCCGTACGCTCATTGTCGAGCGCCAGCCGGGTCTCCTTGTAACTCTCCGCGATCGAGTTGGCGATGTCGGCAGCCAGCTTGGCGTCCTCATCGAAGTACTCCAGCGTGATGAAGTCACTCTTCATGCTGCTCTGGGGTTCCAGATTTCCCATGAGCTTGCCCGCAGCGGCGGCCTTGTTGGGGGCGTTCCAGCGGGCCACGAGGTCGAGCTTGTCCACCACGCGGTCGAGGGTTTTGCGCTTGGAGAGGATCTCGAACTGGGTCTTGAGGAAGCTGTCTGAAGACACGGCGAGGGCATCCCCCATGTGCCCGATGACGCGGGCATCGCTCTGCACCCGCTCGATGACCATCTCCACCCGGCCCACGTACTTGCGCGGCATGATGTAGGTGATGATGGCCGCCACGCTAAAGACGAGGAGGAAGGTGAGGAAGATCAATCCCAGCCGGTTGCGCACGATCTGCCAGTAGTCCTGGGCGTGGCGCTGGATCTCAAGACGGTTGGGCGTCGTGCTCATGGCAAGGGGTCATTTTGAGAAAACTCCGGCCCAGGGGTCCGGCAGTGCATCATACCTCATACCAGCCGCAGCGGCTCCACCTTTCCGCAGAGTGTGGGGGAGGCTCTGCCTGAATGAGGTGTCCATGGGCAGGAGAGGCTCAGAACACGGCGTTCAAGCCGACGCTCACCCGGTGTCGATCATACTCTCGGAAGGACGAGTCCGACGAGATCGTGGTGTAGCTGTAGTTTGCGTCCAGACTCAGGTTGTTCCAGAAGTTGTAGCTGAAGCCCAGGCTGGCATTGACCTCATCTTCGGAGGAGGATTCCACCTCCTGGTTCCCCTCGAAGTCGCTGTGCACATAGTGCAGTCCGAAGTTCCCGGTCAGGCTCTGGGTGAACTGGTAGCCAGCCACCACACCAGTACGGTAGGAGTAGCGGGAGTCATAGAGGGACATTTCCGAGGCGTCATAGCCCATCTGCGCATACCAGCGCAGGTTGCTGCGCCGGGTGAGAGCGTAGTTGAGGGCACCTTCCACATAGGGGGCGCTCTCGTCTGAGCGGTCACTCTGGTAGATCTCCACCCCGGCGCGGAGGCTGCCGGAGGAGCGTTCGCTCCAGGCTTTGTCCACCCCCACCAGGATGTAGTGGCTCATGTAGTCCGGGCTGGGCACCTCCCCGTCCAGATCGGTGGCGGGATCATTGGCGAAGCGGGTGTAGCGGAAGCGGTACTCGGCCGTCAGCTTCGTGGTGCGGCTCAGAGCATAGCTCACCTGCTGGCTGATGAGGTGGCTGAGGCGGTCCTCAAAGTCGGCCACCGTTTCATCGTCCGTGTAAATGACGCCGTCGATGGTGTAGCCGGTGGTGGTGGCCACGCGCTCACTCCAGGCATAGGCCACAGACGTGTTGTTGTACCCGTAGAGGTACTGGCCCGCCCGGCGGCCCGTCGTCACGCCGATGCCGTAGTTCGGCTCCGTCTCATAAGTGACGTAGAGGTTGTTGCTCACCTGGAGGCGGCGGCTCACCTGGTGCGCGACGTTGAACGCGACGCGCGCGGTGTAGTCATAGTCCTCTCCTCGAACCGTGTCATCAAGGTAATAAATCGTGCCCAGGTCCACGCCCACGTTCCACTTGGTCGGCGCGGTGTTGTTGGCATAGGTGAGCCCCACCCCAGCCTGGACAAAGGCGGACTCTTCATTCTCCAGCCCCATCGAGTCGTACTCGGTCCTGTCATAGCCCACACTCGCCCCCGCATTGAAGGTCAGCGGTATTTCGTCGAGATAATCTGTGGATCGCCCGATACCCAGCAGGCCCTGCCCCTGCAGGGCGGGTGCCAGTGACAGCAGAGCTGTCAGGGGGAACAGGGCGAGTGTGACCTTCATAGAAAGCTGAGGGTGCGGGCTCAAGATGCCTGATGCGTAATGTGCGGAGCTAAATAATCGGAGACTGAAAAAAACGGGAGCAAGCGGGGGTCTGATGCCCACGGGAGAGAATTTTACTTCTGTTTCGCCTTGGACGGGGACAGAGGATTACCCCGGGGCGGCGGGGTGCGTTTTGGATTGTCCTGCGTGATCACCACCCCACCCGCCGCTGGCTGAATGAGGTAGATGCCGCGGATGTCCGCAGGCGCCGTCTTGTAGTCAGCATCCAGCTGCACCTCAGGCTGCACCGCGATCACCTGCTTCACTTCCTTTCCACCGGCCCGCTGGGCCACCATCGCGTTCGCACACTCCGCGATCAGGGAAGAACGGTTGGGGGCCACATTCGTCGCAGTGAGCATGATCTGCTTCACCAACTCCTCTGTGGCGTGGGAGGCAAGGATGGCGGCCTTTACAATTTCACACGCGCAAGCCTCGTTCTTGACCATCGCATCCTCAACAATAAGGAGAACCTTCGCAGGTTCGACTTCCACTTCTGATCGCACTTTATCAGCAACGAGATCGCATTCCGTCAGGTCGCCAGCCATAATCACGGGGGAAAACGCCGCAGCGAGAGCCGTGGTGAAGAGCAGGTGAAGCTTCATAACTTGCTGATTCTGAGCGTTTTAGACGGTTTGAAAGTGGAGCGGGCAACGGGAATCGAACCCGTCTTGCTAGCTTGGAAGGCTAGCGCATTACCACTATGCTATGCCCGCAGTATTGATAACCAACAACCTAATCACAATAATTTCAAGATAATTTTTAGAAAACTTTGAAATTATTAAAAAACTAGAAGTCGTTATAATCCGTCTCAGCAAGGTTCTTCATCCAGTAAATGATACTGGCAGGCTTATAAAAACATCAGGTTCGCAGATTTGCAAGGCGCGATTGTGGCAAGGCCCAAATTTTAGGTTTTTTTCGTTCTCATCCCGTTATTCGCAGCCTGGAGACTTCTGGATGAATGTTTTCCTTTTCGAGCCGGAGTCGGTCTGATAATTTTTTTTCAACAGCATTCCCTCTGACCATGACTTCGCGAACCATCGTCAACATCTGCGTCGGCACCTTGTTCGTTCTGGCAGTTCTCTATGTGATGGGAAAATGGAATTCCCCTGACTGGCAGGAGAATCCCATGTACCCACTGATCTCCATCATCATGTTGGCGATTGTAGGCGGGGTCTTCTTCGTCACGGTGGTCTTGCCCAAATTCGGCGACGCGATCGGCACGGTGATGTACTCCTCCGGCGAGGAAGTGGAGCAGGATGAAAGCATGAAGGCCGTGGCCCTGGTGGCCAAGGGCGACTACCACGGGGCGATCAAGGAATACGAGAAGATGATCGCAAACAAGCCGGAGGATCCGTTCCCGGTATCTGAGATCGCCAAGATCTACTCGGAAAAGCTCCACGCCCCCGATCAAGCCCTGGTCATCATTCAGGAGAACCTGGAAAACCGGGAGTGGACGGAGGAGAACGCCGCATTCCTCATGTTCCGCCTCTCTGACATCCACATGGCCACCCGGAACTACGATGCCGCGAAGGACATCCTGGAGCAAGTAGCCGGCAACTTCCCCGGCACCCGCCACAGCGGCAACGCCCGGCACAAGATCAACGAGCTGGAGCAGCTCCAATATAAGGAGATCGCAGCGCAGCGGGCGAAACTTTCGAGTCAGGGGTAGATGGGAGTGGTGGGGGCGGCTAGGCGTGCTGGGTGCTTGGGAGTGGCGAGACCATCGCGAACGCGTTTCGCGATCCCCAGCAGAGCGGTGGAGATCCTGCCTGGTGAGTCGAGGTCCGCGCCGGGGTTGGAGTACCGCTTTCAAGCGGAATCAGGATTCGCGTGACCCTTGAGGAGTCCCGCCCTGGAACATGCTCGCCCGGCCGACGACGGCGTAGCGCAGACTGGCAATCTGCTGTGCCGTCGATTGGCAATCGGCACGGTTGACCGGAGCCATCAGACCTCCTCAAACCAAAGCACCACGGTTCGATGTCCCCCAGAAATCGCAGCGGGGCATCCCTACCCCGCCCCCAGCATCGCAGGCTGAAGCCTGTCCTCCCTACAGCTTCAGCCCCCAACACCTCCCCCACTGACGCACTGCCTACAGACGCACTGGCTTCTCCACAGCCGCATCCAGGATCTGCCCCACCTGTTCATTTCTGAACTGCTGCGTGTACAGCGCATGGTAGTGCCCCCGGGCGGCCATGAGCTCGTCATGCGTGCCGCTTTCCAGGATCCTTCCTTTCTCGATCACCAGGATGCGGTCCGCCCCACGAATCGTAGAGAGCCGGTGGGCGATCACGAAGCTGATGCGACCTTGAAAGATCGCCTTCAGACCCTTTTGGATGAGCTGCTCCGTCTCCGTATCGATGGATGAGGTGGCCTCGTCCATGATAAAGATACGCGGATCGGCCAGCAGCGCCCTCGCGAAGGACACAAGCTGCTTCTGTCCGGTGGAGAGACGGTTCCCGCCCTCCCCCACATCGGTGTCATAGCCCTTCTCCAGCGCCCGAATGAAGCTGTCCGCATTCACACTGCGGGCGGCCGCCTCCACCTCGGCATCAGTCGCATCCAGCCTGCCATACCGGATGTTCTCCCGCACGCTCCCGCTGAACAGGTGCGGCCCCTGGAGCACGATGCCCAGGTTGGAGTGATACCACTCCAGGCTGCGGTCGCGGAGGTCCCGCCCGTTCACCAGGATACGTCCGCCAGTTGGCTCATAGAATCGCGCGGCGAGGTTCACGATGGTGCTCTTGCCCCCGCCGCTGGCCCCCACCAGGGCAATGGTCTGCCCGGCTTCCACCTTGAGGTTGAAGTCCTTCAGCACCGGCTCCCCCGTCTGGTAGGAGAAGTCCACATGGTCAAAGGCCACGCTGCGGATTTCCCGCTCGTAGCCATCCGGGGCCAGATCCGGAGCCCGGTCAGGACGATCCCACAAATGCAACCGCGCCCGCACCTCCTCATGGTCGAGGATCCCCGGCACCGTGGCCAGCAGGCTCAGCACCCTCTCGCCCGCGGCCTGGGCCCCCTGCATCTGCACCAGCGTCTGCGCGATCTGGTTGATGGGGTTGAAGAACTGCCCGGCGTAGAAGATGAAGGCCACCAGCGTGCCCAGGCTCAGGGTGCCGCTCATCACATCCGCGCCACCACGCCACAGGGCGATGCCGGCCGCGACGCTGCCCAGAGTGAGCACGATGGGAATGTACACCGCCGACTGCAGGGCGTTCTGGATGGAAACGCCATACATGTGGGTGGATAACACCTCGAACTCCCGCTGGTTCTCGTTCTCCCGCACCAGGGACTTCGTGGTGCGCAGCCCCTGCAGCTCCTCCGCGTAGGAGGCAGTGATCATGGAGTTGTACTTCCGCGTCTCGCGGGAGCTGAGCAGCAGCTTCTTCTGAAACACGGCACTCACCCACACCAGCGGCGGCACCACGGAGAGCACCAGCAGGCCCAGCAGCGGCTGCAGCACCACCATCACCACGGCGATCATGAAAACCAGGCACACCGCCCATAGCACATCCAGCGTGCCCCACGCGATGATGCGGGCCAGCTTGTCGCAGTCGGAAGTCAACCGCGAGATCAACCAGCCGGTGGGCCGGTGGTCGAAGTAGGCAAATTCCAGCTCCTGCAGTTTTTTGAAGCAGTCCTGCCGGATGTCGTGGCTCATGTTGTTGGAGAGCCCGCCCGCCGCATTGATGAACATCCAGACGCCTACGGAGAGTGCCAGGGCGGCCACGAAGTACACCGTGGCGTAGGGCCACAGGTTCACCTGCTGCTGCTGGGCCACGGCATCCACCGTCCAGCGGGTGATGAGCGCGAAGCTGGCGTCGCAGAGGGCAATGCCCACGGCGGCAATGGCTAGAGGAGTCAACAGTTTCTTATAGGGCAGCGCATGTCGGAACACGCGCCCCCAGAGCTTGAGATCAAGCTTTTCACTGAAGACATCTTCTTGAGGTTCGTTTTTCATCGGCTGGCAGGGACAGAGGTTAAAGCCGGGGTGGCAGCAGCTTGGGCCGCGGCCAGGTCAGCAGGGGCGGCAGCGGCAGTCGAGGCCGCCGCGAACTGCTCGTCATTGAGGATCTCTTGCTGGGCGGCGTTCTGAATGGTCCAGAGGCGACGGTAGAGGCCCTCTTGTTTCAGAAGGTCCTCCGGCTGCCCCTCCTGGATGATCCGGCCCTTGTCGAGCACGATCACCCGGTCGGCATGGGCCAGAGTGGAGAGCCGGTGGGCGATGACCAGCGTGGTGCGCTGCCCATGGCGGCTGCGCAGGGCCTGCAGGATGTTGGTCTCCGTCTCCGCATCCACTGCGCTCAGGGCATCATCCAGCAGCAGCACGGGCGTCTCCCGCAGCAGGGCACGGGCCAGGGCCACACGTTGACGCTGCCCACCCGAGAGGGTGACGCCACGCTCACCCACCAGGGTGCCGTAGTCGGCGGTGAAGGTGTTGATCGTGTCATGGATGTCTGCGAGTCGCGCCGCCTCCTGGATCTCCTCCTTGGCCGCGCCTTCGCGTCCCAGGCGGATGTTTTCCCCAATCGTCTTGGAGAAGAGGAAGGGTTCCTGCATCACCACGCTGAATTGGGAGCGCACCCACTGGCGGTCCAGAGTGGTGAGTTCCTGACCGTCCAGGCGGATCGAGCCGGAGCGGTAGTCATAGAGCCGCAGCAGCAGGTGCATGATGGTTGATTTCCCTGAACCCGAAGGCCCCAGGATCGCCAGCGTTTCACCCGGTCGCACGGTGAAGCTGATGCCATTGAGCGCCGCGCTCTTGCCGTCGTGGTCGAACACCAGATCCCGCGCCTCGATGCCACCCTGAAAAGGATCAGGATGCCCACCGGCAGGGTCCGGCTTGCTTTCCTCCGCCTCGCTCAAGATCTCGCCCATGCGGTTCAGCGCCACCGTGGCCTTGCCCAGGTCCGTGAGCGTGCGGCCCATCTGACGCACCGGCCAGAGGAGCATGTTCAGGAACATGATGAAGGCGAACAGCGTGCCGACCGTGAGCGTGCCCTGGGAGATGAACCAGGCCCCGGCAATGAGGACGATCCCCTGCTGAATCAGCACAATGAGATCGGAGGTGGACCAGTACCACGCCATAAGGCGCAGCAGGCGCAGACTCCGATCCCGGTAGAGCTGGTTCGGGGTGGCAAACTTGTTGATCTCGAAGCTCTGCCTCCCAAAGGCCCGCACCACACGCAGGCCGGTCAGGTTCTCCTGCACCACGCGTGTCACCTGTCCTTCCGCCTCATCCACCTCGCGGAACAGGTGTTTCACCCGTCCCACATAGATGTAGCCAAAGAGCACAATCGGCACCACCAGGACAAAGGAGATCGCCGTCATCCGGCCATCGAGCAACAGCATCACCGGCACCGCCGTCAGCAACATCAGGATGGCATTGCTGATGTCCACCACCTGGGTGGAGAGCGCCATCCGCAGCGTCTCCACATCAGACGTGCAACGCTGGATCAGGTCACCCGTCTCGGCATGGTCATGGTACCGCGTCGGCAGCCGTTGCAGATGATCGTAGAGCCGGTCCTTGAGCCGCCGGGCAATGCCGTCGGAGGCCTGGGCCGCAAACCGACCCTTCAGGTAGCTGAAGACACCCGCGAGCACCGTCAGCCCCACCATGACCAGGGCTGGCAGCCAGAGATGCTGGCGCACCAGATCCGCCCCACCCATCCAGGAGATCAGCACCGTGGAAAGCACCGCTTCCGGTGCCTCTTTGGCCGGAGTTGCTCCAGGCAAGACACCCGACTTCAGGGCAAAGTCGATCGTCGCACTGCCCACCAGGGGGATGAGGTAGTTGATCACGGTGAAGACCAGCAGCGCCACAATGGCCAGCGCATATTGACCCCGGAACCCCTGCATCAGGGTCCAGAGCAGCGCCGCCGGAGCCTGCTTGGGCTTTGTCTTGGTCTTGGACTTCAAGTCCGAGTCCGGTTTGCTATATGAGTCCGGATCGGCGACCGGCTGCCCCCCTGTATCAGAGGCGGCCGGATCGGAGGGCGATGAATCACTGGATGAATTTCCCATGGGAGTGGAGGGCTATGAGAGGGTTGCAATGCGTGGGCAGGAACTGACGAACGAACTCGGGCGACTGGGACGAAGACGGGAACAGACCGAAAAACAGACAGAGAGGCGAAGAGGCGGATTCTGATGGCGATGCCGAAAGGAGCTTTCGGAAGAGGAACACTGACGAAGGGGCACTGACCGATTTTGCGGCAGCGGGGGCGTTCCTTCCTAGACGAGATGCCTGCACTTTCGATCTGGTCCGGTCTGCCACCCGCTCTCTGGCTTTGGTGGAGGAACTGGCTGGACGGATCTCGAAAAGGGAATCAAGTCAATCAGCGATCAGGCAGCTCTCCACCCCTGGATTGTTCCAGGAGACGCCGAAGTACGGGAAGAGCATCGCGTTCATAACGACGCTAGATTGTCACGGGGAATTGAGACTGGCAAGAAGTTTTTGAGACCGACTCGGTGGACGGGGCGCAAACAGTGAATTTTACTTAATCTTCACAGCCAGTAATTGCGATAAATCCACTCGTCATTCCGCTTTTTTCCGTCATCAACAAATTGAACTAATTGCAAGATTTTGTTGCGTTAAACCAACAAAACAGCATCAATCAAAATGGCCTTCGAAAAAGAGAAATATGCCGCATACCACCAAGACGTGATTGAACTCATCAAGCAGAGTCACGATTGGGAGAATTCAGAAGGTTTTATTGCAGATGGCGTAATCAATTCAGATACCTACTCTCAGCAGAAACTACGGGTGCTCTGCGTATTGGCCGAGTCTTACGGCTATGACAAAAATGGCGTCACGGACATCCAAAGTCAGTGTGCAGAAAACGACCTTCTTGGCCTTGGCAGTCCTGCTGTGAAATCTGTAAGAAGACTCACCTCTCTACTTTGGGCCCTGCTTTCTTCGCTCGAACACGGCCAGGAGATTGAGGAAACTGCCCTACACGGTCTGTACCGTTGCAACCCAAACAACCTGGATCGCCTTCAACAAACCCTGGCCCGACTGGCTTGGATAAACGTTAAGAAAGCTTCCAGGGCCGACGGCACAAGAATGGATGCCTTGGAAGTTTTCCGACATGCGACCGAACGCAATGGCAGTATATTGGCGAAGCAGATTGACGCGACATCACCCCATCTGATAATCATTTGCGGCGAACAGCCTTTCCGAGCCCTGCACTCGCTAAATCTACTTGGAGAAAATGTCCATCTAGGGAAAAAACTACAGCTCCAAGGAGGTGAAAACGGCCCTCTGGTCGTTGAACTCTCGCATCCCGCAGCGCGCACATGGAACTCCTACAAGAAACTCCACACAATTCTTAGCACGTTATTCCAATCGATACAAACATCCAAATCCTCGCTGTCATGAGGTTCACGATTTCCGGCACAATGCAACCCCGATGAGCCGCATTGCTTGCTGCATGACCCAGCCACGTGACTTTCTCACTGTTACCTGCCGATGAGCGTTCTAATTTCCGCAATAAAGGACACATCCAGATTCGACGAGATTTTTTCACTCTACCGGAAACACGCGGATATCCTTGGATTCATGCCTCGAGGAGCCTTTGAAGATGCCATTGCGAAAGGAACCTTGCTTGCTGCCATCGAGAACACTCAAGTTCTCGGATATCTACTCTACAGAGTTGCGCGCAACCGGGCATCCATCGCCCACCTTTGTGTAGGCGCAAATCAGCGAGAGAAAAAGATAGCCAGACAGCTCATTGACCGACTCAAACTGATCACGAGCAATCTCGATTGCATCACACTTAGATGTAGGAGCGACTACGAGGCAAACAAAGTTTGGCCGAAGTTTGGCTTTACCCCTAGGCTTCGAATCAAAGGAAGGGGCATTGATGGCACAGAACTGATCATCTGGTGCTGCGACCACGAGCGCGACGACCTCTTCTCATACGGGACTAGCTCCAAGACGCGCGTCGCAATCGATGCGAACGTCTTCTTTGATCTAATAGATTCATCTCGGAAAAATCACTCTACTTCCTCATCGCTCACTGAGACTTGGATCGACGATACAGTTGAGCTTGTAGTTACCTCAGAAATTCTCAACGATATTGAACGTTGCCCTGACATTCAGAACCGAAGGCTCAGCCAAAATCGGGCTTCAGAGTATCCTATGGTTAGCCCTGCAACTGCCAGAGTAGACTCCATAGCAGCACAGCTGCGCGAGGCGCATCCAGAACTTGCCACCAACGCTCGCGGTGAATCCGACCTAAGACATCTGGCAATTGCAATAGCCGATGGAGTTAAGTATTTCGTGACCCGCGACCAGCTAGTGCTTGAAAAGTCACCTGAGATTCTTCAGGACTTTGACCTTCATATACTTGAACCTGTCGACCTGATTGGCCACCTTGATATACTGGATAGAGAATGCGAGTATCAGCCACAACGGCTACATGCTACTGCGATCACATCGATTCGCGCTCGCTCCGATGATATAAAAGGGCTTGTCGAATCTTTCGTTTCCAAACCCGAAGAGAAGCGACACGACTTCAAATCTTCCTTGGATAGTTACTTGACGAATCCGCGACAGTATAATGTTCAACTCACACAGAGTGACCAAAAGGAACCCATCCTTTTGAGCGCGATCGAAGACTCTACAGAAGGAACACGATTAAAACTTCTGCGACTAGCATCTCACCCGCTAGCTCCAACAGTGCTGCGACATTTACTGATGCGCATCATTCGCGAGCATGCGAACAAGGGACAACGCTCCCTCCGCGTAGACGAGCCTTTGCTCACTACTGAAGTCAAGTCTGCATTAGAAGAGCTTGGGTTCTATTGCCACAACAAAATCTGGATCAAGCCGTTGCTGAGAGGTTTTTTGAACAAGGAAGAAATACAACCCAACACGCATCCAATTGCCACTCCCAGCAGCTATTTGGAAGATCCTGATCTTCTAGAAAGCTTCATTTGGCCAGCGAAAGTCGACTCACCTGATATTCCCAACTACTTGGTCCCGATTCGTGCTGAATGGGCAGAACACTTCTTTGACCTAGATCTGTCCTCAATGCGATTGCCGGGGATCTGTTCAGTGCGCCCAGAACTGAATTTGGGAGTAGAGTCTGTGTACTTTAGCGCCGCAAAACTCCACTTTGCTGCTCCTGGTCGCATTCTCTGGTACGTAAGCAAAGGGAATGAGAGCCTCGGCAGCATGGAAGTCAAAGCGATTTCCCGCTTGCGGAGCGTTGTCCGCGGCGGGCCGAAGGAACTATTCAAAAGGTTCCGGAGGCTTGGTGTTTATGAGTGGGATGACGTATACAATGCAGCCAACAAAAACGTCAATACAGAGCTCGTCGCGCTACGCTTTTCCCATACGGAACTTTTCAATTGGCCAATCAAACGCTCTCAGTTCGCAGAGCTTGGAATAAAAGGAAGCTTGCAAGGGCCTAGAAGTATTCCATACAGCACATTCAAAACAATCTATAACCTAGGCACCCTCGGCATCTCCAAATGAGTTCCACCGCAGTCTTAATGTCCATTAAGCCCAAGTACGCAGATCTGATTTTCTCAGGCGCGAAGACTGTCGAATTGAGAAGAGTTTGTCCCAAACTCAAGCCTGGAGATTTGGTCCTTGTATACGCGTCTGGCCCTCGCATGGCGCTAATTGGCAAATTTGAGGTTAAGGGCATTTTGTCTGGCAAAAAGTCTGCTTTTTACGATGAATTTGGAGCATCGTCAGGAATATCCAGGGCAGAATTCAACAGCTATTTTTCAGGAGTCGCAACGGCACACGGAATTCAAATTGGCAGAACTTGGAAGCTCAAACCCGAAACCTCCCTCAACGTGCTGCGTCGACGATTTGAGGGCTTTCACCCCCCTCAATCCTATCGCTATTTGCTCGAGTTTGAGCACGCTAGTCTTACCGCATCTCAAGGAAACGAGTCTACTGCCTCCACCCAAGGCAGACTCAATGCGTGAAAATACAGCCTAAATCCCTGCTTCACGATGGACGCCACCATCTCAACGAAGGCTTCCTGCTCGCCATGAACATGATCGGCATCCAGCGCCTGATAGTAAGCCAGGCGACGTTCTACGGGCAGAATCGCAGGCGGGTAGCCCGCCTTCATCAGTTCCAGGTTCATGAGCAACCGTGAAGCTCTCCCGTTGCCGTCCACAAAGGGAGGGATCTTCAAGACGTCGCAGTGAACCCGCGCAGCCCGCTCGACGGGATGCAGACTCATCGCCTCGCTGATACCAAGCGGTGAAACGCTCCATCAGTTCCCGCACCACGACCTGGTCAGGCCGACAGATGCTCAGCGCCAGCAATTCGCACGTTCACCGTGCGGTAGCGTCCTGCATTGTTAGAGTTTCAGGCCTGCTAGCAACTCCTTTGCTCTTTGGCTGATGTCAGGGTCCGTTGTTTCCATGAAGATCAACGCCACCGCTTCTTTTGCTTTGCTTTCAGGCAACTCTAACCCTTCCGCCACATGGCGGGCATCATCAGGCGTGATGTCGTTGCCAGCCTTGAGCTTGGCTTCGATCAGATTCTTAAACTTCGTTTGGCTCGCTCGTTGTTTTTTTCCGAGCCAGACGAAGCCTGACATAGCGCAGGCGGCAAGCGCCGCAACGGCGATTATTAGCATGACATCAGGTGTTTCCATAGTCACCTGAGTAGGACCAAAACTCAGGAACTCAACAACAAAGAAAAAAGTTTCACACCGCCTGCAGCTGCGTCCGGAGGCTTGACAGCTCAGTACGTGCCAGATCGCGCTCGCCAGTCAGTGCGGTGATCTGGGCCTGTAGTTCACCCTTGCCCTTGAACATCGCAATGGCCGTGTCACCCCCCCCGGCTTCACCGCCTGAGGAACCGCCGCTGGCGGAGCGTTCGAGGCTTCAGGAGCCCTCTTGCCAGGCTCGCCAGCAGGGGCTCCACGGGCGCAGCACCCGGACTACCGCTGGACGGCGCGCCGGAGGCATAGTCATTGGCAGGATCGAAAACGTTGCCTCCCTCGATATGTCAATCAGCAGGATCTTCAGCCAGAGTTACCAACTCGCGGTGCACCTGATTCAATTGGTTCGTAAGATCTATCAAACGCTGCGCACCATCAGCAATCGATTGCATTTGTTTCTTATGCGCTCGATGTCCTTTTAGCCCCTCAATATACTGATCCACCATCAGACTGCTATTTCCCCTCAGTTCTTCGATCCTTTCCTCCTGACGAGCGATTCGCTCATCTAATTTGGCCACCTCGGACAGATGATGGGATAAGGTCTGTTCGTATCCGTTGATCGACAAGTCCTGCTGATGCTCTCCGAAAACATGAGGATGCCAGGCAAGCAAACGATCTTGTTCTTGGCGAATGAGCACGGGAATCGCGGCCAACAGCGCTGACAGGCGCGTTACTTTAACTTGGTTGTGTAGCGCATTAGCCTGATCGCTTAGTTCCTTTGTATTAGCTCGAAGTTCCAGACGCTGCAAAGTGAGAGTTGCAAACGTCAACAAGAACGCCATCCCAGCAACCAAGGCTGCGAACGCGTCAAACCAATTAGATACGCCGTCCTTGCTGTTCCATTGAATCACCAAGGCTATTATCCACCCGGAAATCAGCAGAATAATAGACCAGTTGAACCGATCTGCCTCGCCTTCTGGGACTTGCGGCCCTTCATTATTTGCTCCTAACATTCACCAAGATTGACCAAAGTTGGAAGGGTGCAATAGAATCATTCGAGCAACTCGGCCACTACATGCGCAAGGGTAGGCGTGAGACCATCCACTAGGCCGGCCTGCATTGCTTGATCAGCGTAGAACCACTGCCACCACTGCGGAAACCGCGTGGAGAAGTCACCCCCCATGTGCCCCATCTGCCGTTGTTATTTCCTCAATTGACCACCCGCGATGTCGCGGGTGATGCAGCCGCCGCTGCATTTAGGGCCGAGGATCGACTGCGCGCTCCAGCAGTAACCGGCGGCCATTGATCATGCCGCAATCCAGCTGCCAGCCGTAGTTGCCAGAAGGATACTTGCGCCTGCGGACTTTCATGATCCCACAACATAAAAACGCGTAACGTCCACGTCACGCCTAAGATGTCACGAATGGTCACGAACCGTCCCGAATGGGCACCTAATGGCTCAGGCGGACAGAGAGATGGAGACAAGCAAAACCTCTGATGATGAGGTGTTAGGAGTGCTTTCCGTTTGTTAGAGAAAGCGCACCCGTCAGGATTCGAACCTGAAACCTTCTGATCCGTAGTCAGATGCTCTAATCCGTTGAGCTACGGGTGCTTGTGTCGTTCGCAGATCGTGTCGGCGAGGGATTGGAAGAATAGGCGGAAAGCGGTTTTTGTCAAACTTCGGGCAGAGATTTTTTCAGATTTTTTTGAGCCTTGGGAAGTTGAGAGCAGATGGGTTGGATGGGGCCGGGAATGCTGCGATCCCGTTCAGGTGAAGAGGCTTGCGACTTGGACTGGCTCACCCGCATGGGCTGTCGCGCTTCGGCCAACCTCATGAATCCTTCGTGCCTTTGTGCCTTCGTGTGAGGATTCAGATCTTCCGTTCCAGCGAACGATGCCGATTGCCAATCGGCGGCACAGCAGATTGCCAATCTGCGCTACGCTATCACCCGGTCCCTGACCTCATGTCTGGAGTCTGATGTCTGGCAGTCTGGTGTCTCCCCCTAAATTCTCGGCTTGGGCGAGCCTTTGCTCTGGAGCGTCGCGGCGAGGTCGCCGGAGGCGAGGACGGGGAGGAGTTCGTAGCGGGGCTTGGGCGTGTAGTTGGGATCGTCGAGAATCTTCACGCAGATGTCCCAGGCAAAGTCCACCAGCGGCGGGACGTGGACGGTGGCGTCGATCTCTGAATTCACCACGAGGCTGAGTCCGCCGCCGTTGCCGGGGTTGCCATCGAGTCCGAGGATCAGAAGGGAGTCGCGAACGGGAGGCTGGGCGGCACGAGCCGCGCGGGCCGCGCCGAAGGCCATGAAGTCGCCGTGGCAGAACACGACATCGAACTGCTTTTGCAGACGCAGAGCATCATTGAAACGATAGCCAGCCTCCTCCGCCGCCCAGTTGGCAGGGGCGTCATGCACCAGGACCACCCCGGGGGCTTTCTGGATCGCGGCCTGGAAGGCGGTGGAAACCGCTTTCGAATACGCATTACCCTCCGGCCCGGTGATCTGCACCACCCGGCCGACGGTCTCCGGCCTGCCTTCATCCGCGGACTTCTGCTGCAAGGCGGAGACGACAAAGTTCCCGGCCAGATCGCCGATCTTGGCCTCCTCTACATAGAGCGCGGTGGTGCAGGCCTTCTCCGGCAGGTCCTTGGAAAACGCGATGATGGTGACGCCAGTGGCTTTCAGTTCTATGAGGACGGGCACGAGTGCCTGAGCGTCCACCGGGAAAACGAAGAGATGCGTGGCCCCCTGGGCAACCTGCGTGCGGAGCTGGGCGATCTGCCGTTGCACGTCCCCCAGGGCGAGGATCTGCACCAGATCCACCCCCGCCCGGGTCCGGACAAGGCGTGCAGCCAGCACTTGCTGAAAATTTCGCATGGGGGTCTCCAGCGAGTCCAGGAACACCACCACCTTGGGTCGCTTGGGGGCCTCCTTGCCAAACACGCCCTTCTTCTCCGGCACCATGAGGGCGGCGGGATCCGGCTGCGGCTGGGTGCGATCCCGCTTCTTGCACCCGAGAAGCGGCACCCCTGCCCCCACGGCCAGACCCAGGCGACCCAGCATCGCAAGGGCAGCGCGGCGGCTGGCGGGCTCAGGAGACAAGTCAGACGGGGGCATCGGCATCCCGCCATTTTGAACCGCGATGGCTCCAGATCAAAACCACAAAATCTGAAAAAGATCCATCCAAGCACCAGACGGCCAGAAACCAGACCTGCGTGCAGCAGACTGCCGGCCCGCGTATTGCCCTTTTCCCTCTTTGGTCCCTTTTCCCTTATCCCTCTTTAGTCCATCCTCCCTCATCTCAGGCCCTGAGAATGGCATTTTGACCCCGCTGGGGCGGCGTTCTTCGATTTTGCTCGACCTCGACATGGTCAATCCTTTAAAACTCCTGCGGTCGGTTGAGAATGCTCTCTCCAAATTCTAAGAAATCCCCCTCATTATTGCGGTTTATTTTAGAATTCCGAAATATCAGTTGCCGATTCGCTGAAAAAATGGTAATTTCAGCCCGAGTTTATAAAAACCAAACCGGAGGGTCCGAGTTCCATGTTCTGCCTACTCTTCAAAAGGCGTGTTAAAGCGCATGCTGAGCGGCTGTTTCATTTTCTCCTTCCCCATGGATTCCCCGGCGAGATATTTCTCTGCGGGAGCGCCTTCAAGCCCCTGCTCAAGAAGAGCCTGCCCGTGCATGATGTGGACCTCTGGGTCCGCACCGCTGAGGACCGGATGAAGCTCTGCCAGGCCCTGATTCAGCGTGGAGCCTCCGTGGTGCCCGATGCCCAGCACCCTCACGCGCTAAAATTCCGCTTGGAAGGCCATCTCATTGAGATCACCTGCAACGCGGTGCACGATGGCACCCTCTCTGACGTGGTGCACACCTACGAGCTGGCCGTGCACGGGCTCGGCGTCCACTACCGGAAGGGCGAGGTGATCGACACCTGCGTGAGCCCGGAATGCTGGGACGCGATCTCGCATCGGCAGGTGAAGGTGATGCCCGCGTATGTCTGCCTGCTCATGATGATGAAGCCCGCCTGCCTTATCCGCACCCTGCACCGCATGGGACAGGAGGCGGCCGAGCTGGGCTTCGATGTGCATGTGGATGAGGAGCACCGCCTCTGGGAGATCTACTGGCATGATTACTCCGAGGAAGAACGGAAGGCCGCCATGGACCTCTACTTTGAGACCACCGTGTGCCACAAGAGCCAGCACCACTACCATGTGGTGCGCCGGGCGACCATCGGACTGGTCATGACGCCTGCGACGGCCCAAGCTGGTGCTGGCGGCAAGGTGCAGACACGCCAGCTCCGACCGAAGGTGGCTTAGAGTTCGTGATGCTTGGTGCTTGGTTGGCGAGGATGGAGGCATGATGAGCAGTGTCGGAAAATGAGTGGGTAAGGGGCAATCTTCAATGCTTGCGACTGATTCCGCCTAAAGGCGGTACTCCAACCCTGCTGCGGGCGTCTAGAGTACACTGAATGGGAAGTCGCGCAGTTCACGGCTGTTGCTTGCGAGCAGGGCAAAGGGACTTCCAACCCTCATGAGAACGTCAGCGCCGTGGTTGGAGCACCGTCCCGCATGCGGGACCAATGCCATCAGGGAAAAGTGGAGAGGTCGAGCATCTCCCTTTTGTGAAAGTATTGAGGGCCGAAGGTCCGGCATCATTGCAGCCTTGGGCAACGCCCAAGGTAGGCGCTCGTTTTAGATCTTGAGGGCTGTAGGCCCGACTTCATTCAGGGATGCCGGCATAGGCAGACTTGATGACACGGCCTACAGCCCTCAAGGGTAGTTTGGCCATCTATCCCCGGGGCGTTGCCCCAGGCTGGTATGAACCCGGACCTTCGGCCCTTCTGAAAGGGGCTCACCAGTTACAGTCGTGGCGGTTGCACCATCGCAGCTCCGAGGCGCGCCAAGGCAAAACAGCAAGACGATGCGTTTTCCCTGTTGGCATTGGCCTTTAGGCGGAATCAGTCGCGCAAAAGACAGCGCAATCATTATACCTCGAACCCAAAAGAACCAAGAACCAAGAACCAAGAACCAAGAACCAAGAACCAAGAACCAAGAACCAAGAACCAAGAACCCTACCCTCCCATCTCCCCCACCCACTTTTTCAACATCTCGATCTGCTCCTCATCGAGCTTGCCATCAGGCGGCATCTGGAGGTCGGCGTCTTCGTAGCAGACGGCCGTGATCAGGTTCGAACCTTCTACATCACCTGGCACAACGGCGGGCCCACTGTCGCCGCCTTCCATCATGGCCTTGAGGGTGTCCAGCCTCAGATTGGCCTTTTGTTTCTCCGGCCCGTGACATTTCACACATTGCGCATCGAGAAGCGGGCGGACCTTCTTCAGATACAGCGGATTTCCCTCGGGGTTCGAGGCATGCACACCTGACAAGCCTGTGAGCGTCAGGCAAAGGACCGCTCCCATCGCTGCATCCCGACCGACGACAGGCAAGGCACCCGGACGGCGGCCGCACAGGAACCTGAATGAACGGAGGATGCAGTGGAGCGACATGCGCGGGAATTCGAACTCGCAAATACAGTGATGAGGCCTGCTTGCACCGGGCTTGTTCATAGCATCCAACGTTAAAGAATTGATGTCAATTCGACAGGCTTTGAGCTGTCTGTGAAGATCGTGCCCGACCCGGTGGTGTGCGGCAGGCCTTGATGGGGACGGGCGGGAGATTGCGAAATGGTGAGAGCGTACGACAGAGCGGCGCAGGGAACCCACGCCTCAAGTCATCGTGCCTTTGTGCCTTCGTGTGAGAATACGCATTCTCACGCTCCGGCCACCTGGTGCCGATTGCCAATCGGCGGCACAGCAGATTGCCAATCTGCGCTACAGCGACTCCCCAGCCCACCTCAACCAGCGCAGCGTCTCAACCAGCGGCCGCCCCGTCTCACCGTGCCGCTGGCGCCACACCTCAACTTTTCCTGTCCAATTCCCCGCGCCATCCGGCCTAGTTAGGGTGACAGTCTCTATTTCCCAGCCCTGCCAGCCCCTGCTTCCGCCCGCATGGAGTCCGCCGACCGCACGACCGAATTTCTCACTCTGCTCACCCAGCACGATCGTGCGCTGGGGGTGTATGTGTACAGTCTGGTGCCGCTGGCGGCGGATGCGGACGATATTCTGCAGCAGACCAAGATGGTCATGTGGCGGAGTTTCTCCCAGTTTGAGCTGGGGACGAATTTTCTCGCGTGGGCCCGGAAGGTGGCCTTTCACCAGATCCTGACCTACCGGCGGGAGAAGAAAAAGGAGCACCTGCCTCTGGAAGACGACGTGCTTGAGGCCATCGGCCACGAGGTGGAGAAGCTGGCCACAGACGGCGGCGACCACCGCCGGGATGCCCTTCAGGCCTGTTTGCTCAAGCTGCCCAAGGAGCACCGCCAGCTCATCCTGCTGCGCTATTATGAGGATCTCGAGGTGGATCAGGTGGCCAGCCGCATCCAAAGCACTCCGGGGGCCGTGTACCGCGCCCTCAGTCGCGTGCGCATGGCCCTGCTGGACTGTGTAGAACGACAGATGCAGTTGCAACCCAACGCCAACGAGGGGGTAGCCCCATGAATCACCAACCGATGACTGACTCCGAACGCTGGCACCTGCTTGAGCTCTGCGAGAGAAGCCTGACGGCAAAGCTCACTGCGGCGGAGAGGGAGGAACTCAATGCGCGATTGCGCATGGATGAGGAAGCGCGTCGCTTGTTTGCCGCGGCGCTCCACCAGCATGCGGAACTGAAATTCGACTCCCATCTGCTCAAGCAACTGGCAGGCGAATCCCCGCCCTCGATCGCGAAGATCTCCCCTGGCAGGAGCATTGTTTCCCGCACCCCCTGGCTACCCTCCGCCCTTGCGGCCGCCGCAGGCATCGCCGTGCTGGGCATTGTGGGTGCCGTCTGGAACTGGCAGCTCACCCCTCGCACAGGCGACGGTCCGAATCTCACCGTGGCCACAGTCATCAAGGCCCGCGATTGCAAATGGGCGGGGAGCACCCTGCCCACTGCCGAAGGATCACGCGTGGCCGCAGGCATGCTGGAGCTCGCCGAGGGTCTTGCCACGCTGAAGTTCGACAGCGGCGCAGAGATCGTCATGGAGGCTCCGGCCACGCTGGAGATCGTGGATGCCAAAGCCTGCCGCCTGGTCAGAGGCACCCTCATGGCCGATGTGCCCCCCAGCGCCATCGGCTTCGTGGTGGACACGCCCGACGCCAAGGTCGTGGACTACGGCACGCGCTTCGGTGTCAGTGCCGGTGAGGATGGCAAGTACCTGGTGAAGGTGCTGGACGGCTTGGTGGAAGTGAGCCCCAAAGCCACCGGCGACGCCAAACAATTGCGCGGCGGGCAGAGCGTTGACACCGGCATCCGCCGCAGCCAGCTCACCCCGACTCCCAACCCCACCACCGTGGAGTTGGAGTCCCGCCGCTGGCAGCCCAACATCATTCTGGATGCCGGGGGCGGCTGGCAGATCGTTTCCACCGCCTACGGCCGTGGCAAGGACACCTACATCCAGGGCAATCCCAAGTCGAAGAACTTCGGCAAGGACCCGTACTTCCGGGTGAAACGCAGCAGCTTCTCCCCGGAGCTGGACCGCAAGGGCTATGTGTGCTTCGACCTTGGCAAGTTCAAGGATGACCTTAAAGAGGATGCCGAGCTGGTGTTGAGCATCGAACCCAGCGATCTCGGCTTTGCCACCCTCGTGCCAGACAGCACCTTCGCCGTGTACGGCCTCACCGATGAGTCGGAAGACAACTGGAGCGAGAACACCCTTACGTGGAAGGAAGCTCCTGCCCACCATGTGGACACTGACGCGGGTCAGCACCACCTTCCGGATCTAAGGAAGGCCGCCTTGCTCGGCCGCTTCCAGATCGCCCAAGGGGTCAGCCGCGGAACCCGATCCATCAAGGGCCAGGAGCTTGTGAAGTTCCTGCAGGGCGACACCAATGGGCTGGTGACTTTCATCATCTGCCGCGAGACAGATGAATCCGCCCGCGACGGCATGGCGCATGCCTTTGCCACAAAGGAAAGCGGCAGCAATACCCCGCCTCTGTTGCGGGTGAAGGTGAAGGATGTGGAGCCCGCTTCGCGGGAGACCAAAGATTAGAAGACGAAAGACAGAAGACCTGAGTGAGGACCGCCGGACGACGTCCGCTGTGGCAGAGCAAAGTAGTGCAGCACTTCAGTAAGGGTGTCAGTCACGTCCCCCAAGACACCCAATTCACACCCCCGCGCCCAAACGTCTTGGGTTGTAGGGCGAGCGCCCCGCTTGCCACCTCAGGAGCCGTTCGCACCATGCGGAGCGCTTGCCCTACAGCGCCGCTTGGCGACCGCACCGCACCGCGCCCCCCCGCAGGCCTCGCCAGACACCCAATTCACACCCTCACCCTCAAACCTCTTGGGTTGTAGGGCGAGCGCTCCGCTTGCCACCTCAGGAGCCGTTCGCAGCAAGCAGAGCGCTTGCCCTACAGCGCTGCTTGGCGACTGCGCCGCACCTAGCCCCCGCAAGCCTCCCCAGAGCCCCCATTCACAACCCCACCCTCAACCCCCTCGGGTTGTAGGGCGAGCGCCCCGCTTGCCCTATAGCGCCGCTTGGCGTCTGCGCCACACCTAGCCCCCCGCAGGCCTTCCCTGACACCCCAATCACATCCCCGCGCCCAACCGTCTCGGGTTGTAGGGCGAGCGCCCCGCTTGCCACCTCAGTCGCCACTCGCAGCAAGCAGAGCGCTTGCCCTACAGCGCCGCTTGGCGACCGCACCGCACCTAGCCCCCGCAAGCCTCGCCAGCCACCCAATTCACACCCCCACCCTCAAACCTCTTGGGTTGTAGGGCGAGCGCTCCGCTTGCCACCTCAGGAGCCGTTCGCGGCAAGCGGAGCGCTTGCCCTACAGCGCCGCTTGGCGACTGCGCCACACCTAGCCCCCCGCAGGCCTCCCCAGAGCCCCCATTCACAACCCCACCCTCAACCCCCTTGGGTTGTAGGGCGAGCGCCCCGCTTGCCACCTCAGTCGCCACTCGCGGCAAGCAGAGCGCTTGCCCTACAGCGCCGCTTGGCGACTGCGCCGCACCTAGCCCCCGCAAGCCTCGCCAGCCACCCAATTCACACCCCCACCCTCAAACCTCTTGGGTTGTAGGGCGAGCGCTCCGCTTGCCACCTCAGGAGCCGTTCGCGGCAAGCGGAGCGCTTGCCCTACAGCGCCGCTTGGCGACTGCGCCGCACCTATCACCCCCGCAAGCCGATATCATCCCCTCCCGACAACTCACCCCCAACACCTTGACGCACTGACGCACCGACGCACCGACGCACCGACGCACCGACGCACTGCCCACTGACGCACTGAACTCCCCTACCTCCTCCTCCGCCTCCACTCCGTGGGACTGCACTTGTGCACCCGCTTGAAGATCCGGTTGAAGAACGAGATCTGCGAGAAGCCGCATTCCCCGGAGATTTCCAGCACACTGCGGTCACTCTCCACCAGCTCCCGGCAGGCAGCCTGAAGACGCAGGCGGTTCAGGAACTCACTGAAGGTGCGGCCGGAGTGTTTCTTGAACTGCCGGGCAAAGGTGGGCCGGCTCAGATTGGTCAGCTCCAGCACCTCCTCCAGGCGCACCTCCTGGCGAAAGTTGGCGATGAGATGGCGCACCGCATCCCGAATGGCTTGTTGATAGTGCGACTCCATGGGCAGGGCAAAGGATCGCACGGAGAGGAAGCTCCGATCCTGTTCCGGTGCCCGTGAAAGCAGCGCCAGCAGCTTGAGCAGCAAGGCCAGGCGCTCCACGCCATCAGCAGTCGTGAGTTCCTGCAACAGCCCTGCCGCGGCTGTGACGGTGCGACCGCTGAGGCGGAGTCCGCGCCCAGCCTTTTTGAAAAGCCCGGCCAGCTTCAGGGTTTCAGGAAACGCCCAGAACGGGTGACTCTCCGGAAAATGCCACTGCACCGAGACGCCCGACGAGGACTCCTTCGTGTGCCAGTAGTGCGGCAGCTTCGCCCCCAGCAGCACCAGATCGCCTCCGGCGAAACTGCCGATGTGATCCCCCACAAAGCGCATCCCCGATCCGCTGGTGAAGAGGGTCAGTTCCATCTCCGTGTGGTAGTGCCAGTGCGTGCCCTCGCCTGCGATCTTTTGCGCCTTTCCCGGGGCCAGCACGCACTCCACCTCCCTGAGGTTCCGCGACCAGCGGATGACCCGGAAGGACTGGCCGGGTGGAAAGTCGATTTTCTCTCGGAGAACCTGCATGGCGATGGAGGGAAGCAGAAACGGGGCGGCGCGTGGCGGAGCCTCCCTGAGGCAGACCCCGCCGGTCACAATTCCACCGTTTCATGTCACTTCCATCCGCGAATGACGGTGTACAGCAGGAAAATTGAGACAATAGTCGCAGCCCCTGAGTCTGGGAGCGTAGCGCCCGCCGCCAGACCCGGCCATTGTCCCGGCATGAGCAATCCCACCCAGTACCGCTTCTCCTTCGGCCCTTGGAACATCAGCGAAGGTTCGGACCCCTTTGGCGTTGACGTCCGCACCCCCTTCCCGCACGAGGAAAAATACGCCCTCTACCGTCCCCTGGGTTTTGAAGGCGTGCAGTTCCACGATGACGATGTGGTCCCGGGCATGGACAGCCTGAGCCCGGACCAGATCTCCGCCAAGGCCGCCGAGGTGAAGACCATTCTGGCCAACCAGGGCCTGACCCCGGAGTTTGTCGCGCCCCGCCTCTGGTTCGCGGAACAAACCACCGATGGTGCCTACACCTCCAACAGCGCCAGCGACCGCGCCTACGCCTGGGACCGCACGAAGAAGTGCATCGACATCGCCCGTGCCATTGATTGCAAGGCGGTCGTCCTCTGGCTCGCTCGTGAGGGCTCCTACATCCGCGAGTCCAAGGACGCCCGCCTGGCCTACCAGCGTCTGCTGGAGACGGTGAACGCCATGCTGGACTACGACAAGGAGATTGAGATCTGGATTGAGCCCAAGCCCAATGAGCCCACGGACCAGGCCTATGTCCCCACCATCGGCCATGCCGTCGCGCTTTCCTACGCCTCCAACGATCCCAAGCGGGTCAAGGGCCTGATCGAGAGCGCCCACGCCCTCCTCGCCGGCCTTGACCCCAGCGATGAGATGGCCTTTGCCCTCTCCCACGACAAGCTGGCCAGCGTGCATCTGAACGACCAGAACGGGCTTAAATACGACCAGGACAAGAACTTCGGTGGCGCCAACCTGCGTGCCGCATTCAACCAGGTGCGCGTGCTTGAAGAAGCCGGCTACGGTCAGCGCGGCGAATTTATCGGCCTGGATGTGAAGGCCATCCGCACCCAGCGCGGCTGCCCGGTGACCGACCACCTGAAGAACAGCCGTGAGATCTTCCTCCACCTGGTGGACAAGGTCCGCTCACTCGACAACGGGCTCGTTCAGCAATACCGCGACGGTCGTGATTATGAGGCCCTGGAACTTTACATCTTGAAGCACCTCATGGGTATCAAGTAAGACCAGAGCCTGAGTCACCGCCTGCCTCATCCAAAGCCCCCCTTCCCGCTTTCCCAACCTGCTCCATGAAACAATACCGCCTCAATCGCCTCTTCAACGCCAAGTCCAACCGCTGTTTCGACGTCGCCGTGGATCACGGCTTTTTCAACCAGCCCGGTTTCCTTCAGGGCATCGAAGACATGCGCACGGTGGTGAAGACCCTCGTGGATGCAGCGCCGGATGCGATTCAGCTCACGCTGGGGCAGGCCCGCCATCTCCAGGAGATCCCAGGCCGCCACAAGCCCTCCCTCGTGCTGCGCACTGACGTGGCCAATATCTACGGAAAGGAACTGCCTGAAACCCGGTTCAGCCTGATGATCGAGGAAACCATGCTCCAGGCCGTGCGGTTCGATGCGGCCTGCGTCTGCGTGAACCTCTTCCAGATCCCCGGTGCCCCGGAAGTGCATGCCGAGTGTGTGGAAAACATCCTGCGACTCAAGCCCCAGGCGGACTACTACGGCATCCCCATGATGGTGGAGCCGCTTGTGTTTCAGCCCAATGAAAAAGCCGGTGGCTACATGGTCAATGGTGACCTCACGCAGATCATGTACCTGGTGCGCCAGGCCGTGGAACTCGGCGCAGACATCATCAAGGCCGATCCCACCGACGATGTGAGCGTGTACCACAAGGTGGTGGAGACCGCCGGCGGCATCCCGGTGCTGGTCCGTGGCGGCGGTCGCGTGAGTGACCGTGAGATTCTGGAGCGCACGCAGGGCCTCCTCGAGCAGGGGGCATCCGGCATCGTGTATGGTCGCAACGTGATCCAGCACCCGAACCCCAAGGGCATCACCCAGGCTCTCATGGCCATGGTGCATGACGGAGCCAGTGTGGATGAAGCCCTGACGAAAATCTAACGCCCGCCTTCTGCACCGCATGAAAGACATCAAGATTGGCATCATTGGCGGCGGTCTCATGGGCCGGGAAATGGCCAGCGCGTTCGCGCGTTGGTGCGCCCTCACGGACGTGAGCGTGCGCCCCGTGCTCACCGCCGTGGCGGATCTCAATCCGTCCACGCTGTCCTGGTTTGACATCATCCCCTCCTGCACGCTGCGCACGGGGGACTACAAGGAGCTGCTCGCCAGCCCTGATGTGGATGTCGTCTATGTGGCCGTGCCGCATCATCTCCACGAACCCATCTATCTCGATGTGTTGGCCGCCGGGAAGGACCTCTTTGCCGAGAAACCCTTCGGCATCGATCTCGCCTCCGCGAAGCGCATCCTGGAAGGCGTTCGCTCCAGCGGCCGCTTTGTCCGTTGCAGCTCCGAGATGCCATTCTTCCCCGGTGCCCAACGGGCACTCAGTCTGGCGGGCAGCGGCACCCTGGGCCGTGTGCTTGAGGTCGTTTCCGGCTTTCATCACAGCAGCGACCTGGATCCGAACAAGGCGGCCAACTGGAAGCGCATGAACCAGTTCTGCGGAGAAGGCGGCGCTCTCAACGATCTGGGCATGCACGCGTGCCACCTGCCGCTGCGCCTCGGCTGGAATCCTACTCGCGTCTTTGCCCAGTTGCAGAAAGGCTATCCCCAACGCCCGGATGGCAAGGGTGGACTGGCCGTCTGCGACACCTGGGACAATGCCCTGCTCCACACTTGGACGACGATCGGCGGCGACGAGGTGCCGCTGCGTCTTGAAATGAAACGTCTCGCCCCAGGAGCCACCAATACCTGGTTCATTGAAATATTAGGCACCGAGGGCGGGGTCCGCTTCAGCACGGCCGAGCCCAAGACCCTCTGGGTCTTTGAGCGCGGCAAGGAGCAGTGGTGGAAGAAGACCGAGCTCGGCTTCGGCACCCCGTTCAAGGCAGTGACAGGCGGCATCTTTGAGCCCGGCTTCCCCGACGTCATCCAGCAGATGTGGGCTGCCTATCTCATGGAACGCGAAGGCCTGCTTGAGGGTCGGTTTGGCTGTGCCACGCCGGAGGAAGCCGTGGCCACCCACGAGATCTTTGCCGCCGCCCTGGAGTCCCAGCGCACCAGCACCGTCGTCCCTATTCCCGGTCTGTCATGAGTTCCTCACGCAGCGGCCTGCTGGCGGGCGGCAACTTCATCGTGGATCACGTGAAGATCATCGACGCCTACCCGGACCAGGACATGCTGGCCAGCATTCTGGGCCAGACCCAGGCCAATGGTGGCGGTCCATACAACGTACTCAAGGACCTGGCCGCCATGGGAGCCACTTTCCCCCTGGCCGCCGCTGGCATGGTGGGAGAGGACGACAACGGGCGCTGGATCCGTGAGGACTGCCGGGTTCATGGTATTAACACAGCCCAACTCCATGCCACGAAGGAACGCGCCACCTCCTACACCGACGCCATGACCGTGGCCGGCACGGGGCGGCGCACGTTCTTTCACCAGCGCGGGGCCAATGCCCTCTTTGATGTGCCGCATGTGGACTTCCGCAACAGCTCTGCCCGCATCTTCCATCTGGGCTACCTGATGCTGCTGGACACCCTGGACTCCTTTGCACCGGACGGCCGGACGCATGCCTCCCACCTGCTGGAGCAGGCGTTGCTCGCAGGACTGGAAACCAGCGTGGACATGGTCAGCACGGAGCATCCCCAGTTCAGGGAAATCGCCCTGAGCGCCCTGCCCTACACCCATCACCTCATGCTCAATGAAGTGGAGGCCGCGCGCGTTCTGCACCGGAGCATTCCGGCGGATCAGCCTGCGGCGCTGCTGAGTGCCGCCTCGGACCTGCTGGGCCTAGGCGTGCGTCAATCGGTCACCGTTCATACGGAGCACGGTTGCGCCTCCGTCACCATCACAGGAGAAAAGCTTCACCAGCCCTCCCTGCTCATCCCCCCGGGTTACAGCAAGGGAGCCACCGGTGCCGGCGATGCCTTTGCCGCCGGTCTGCTCTATGGACTGCACGAGCATCTTTCCCTGGCCGAGCGACTGCAACTGGCCGTCTGCACGGCGGCGGCCTCGTTGGCCGATCCCACACCTTCCGCCGGGCTGCGCCCGGTGTCCGAGTGCCTGGCCCTGGCGGCTGAGTTCGGGTTCAGGAAATAGGCCGGTTTGATTTTGGAATTAGGGTTTGGATTTGCGATTTGCGATTGGGAAATCCGCATTGCCATGGGCCGGCCGATCCCGCAAGGCGGGAGAGGACTGCCCATGGGCATCTCCCGCTTGCCATCTACCACGGAGTGGTAGGCACATCGCGTTGACTCCCCCTGGCGCCCGCCAAGCACTTCAGGAGACGCAGTATCTACACAACGCTTTCAGCGTTGAAAGCTTCCCTCACTGTACCCACCGTAGACTCGCTTGAAGCTCGTCAACGGTGGGCTGTGCTACGGATCCCCTGCAGGGATCAACTTTGAACTGATCACACCTGCACCCCGAATGGCCGGATGCCCGACCATTCCGAAATCACAAATCCAAATTCGAAAATCCCCCCCGTCACGCCTTCTGGACGATGATCCGGTTGCCCGTCACGGACTTTACCTTCACAGCCGTTCCGGGGGCGATGTAGTCCCCCTCCACCATCGCTTCGATGGTGGTCTCGCCAAAGTCCACATGCCCATACGGGCGCATGGCACTGCGGGTGGTGCCGGAGGCTCCCACCGGCACCGTGGAGGCGCGGCTCTGACCATGGCCTTCAATGGAGTCCTGCTCGCCACCCACGGCCGCCTGCAGGATCAACCGCTGGAACGGTCCCGCAGAGGGGAAGTAGCGCATGAAGATGATGATCAAGGCCAGCGCTCCAGTGAAGGCCAGCCCCAGATTGCGCAGGGCCACGACATAGTCCTCGAACCGCACTGGGAAGGTGCCGCCCTCTGGCACATTCACATCCCAGCCGGACATCGTGTAGATGATGGATCCTATGACCAGCAACAGTCCCACCAGCCCGAACATGAGGTGCCCGGGAAAGACGAACAGCTCCACGATCAAGAAGAGCACGCCGATAAAGAAGATAAAGACCGTCTCATACCCCACCAGGCTGCCCGCCACATAGTGACCAAAGAAAAACAGGCCGAAAGCGGTCGCAGAAATGATCCCTGGAATGCCAAAGCCCGGGTGCTGCATTTCCAGGTAGCCCCCAGCGATACCCACCAGCAGCAAGATGGCGGCGTACTTGGTGATCAGAATGGCCACCAGCTCAAACCCCTTGGGCTCAGCCTTGATCATCGGCCCCTTGAAGCCCTCCTTCTTCACCAGCTCATCCAGGTTGCGCACGATGGCCCTGGCCAGCAACGGCTTCCCGTCATAGGTCTTCGTGGCCTCCTGCTGGTCCAGAGTGAGGATGCGCCCCTTGGGGCAGATCTCCACACCGGAGACCATCAAGCCCACATCCTTGTCGATCATGGCCTCGATGATCTCTGGATTGTGACCTTTGCTCTTCACCGCCGTACGGGCCATCGCCATAAAGGCGGAGTTCATCTTGGCGCGCTCGGCATCATCCATCTTCTCGCCGCCGCCCGAGACGGGTGTGGCGGCACCGATGCTGCTCGCCGGGCTCATGTACACGGCATCCGTGGCCATCGCGATGATGGCACCGGCTGAAAGCGCCCGTGGATTCACAAAAGCCACACTGCGAGGCGTCAGTTCCTGAAGGTCCTTCATGACCACCGTAGTCGTGTGCCAGGCAAGACCACCGGGTGTGTCCAGATCAAACACCACCGCCTCTGCGCCCTCCTCGGTCGCCCGCTTCATGGTGCGGGACATGTACTCGAACCGCGCCGGGCTGATGAGATCCTCTTCACCAATGGGAATGACGACCACTTTGCCTGTGTACTCACCCGTTTTAGTCGCGGGAGGTTTGACCCGGGGGGGCAGCACGTAGTCCTGCATCTTGGGCAAAGGCTTCGCGGCCTCCTTGGGGACGGGCGCGGTTCCCACCGACTCATCCTTCTTGTCATCGACTGGCTTTTCCGATTTGGCCGATTCCTTGGGAGCGTCTTCCTTGGCCGCAGCAGGAGCGGGCGCAGGGGCATCAGCTTCCGGAGCGGACGTCGCGGGAACTTCCTGCCCGGCAACGAGGAGGGTGCCAATCGTGGCCAGGATCGCAAAAAAAGCGACCGGGAAGATGGGGAGATTGCAGCGGGTTTTCATAGGGGAAGCTTCGACGGTGACAGGCTACGATCCTGCAACTCCGTCGAAACACAACCCCTCATCACGTCACACCGCCGCCCCCGGTTCTTCCTACTTGTTGTTCTTCTTGCGTTTGCCCTGCGTGTCTTCCTGCGCGGCCCCTTCCGGAGCGGCGATGACGACATTGTGAACAATCTCTGCCTGGGGCAGCGCCGCCTTGAGTTTGGCAACCCCTGCATCGGTTGCCTTGGTCTCCCAGAGGTAGATGTTCCGCAGAGTTTTGATGCCTGCCAGTGTTGCCAGGCTCGCATCTGTCACCTCGGTGCCATAGAGGTTCACGTAAGTGAGATGTTTCAGGGCACCGAGTTGCTCCACTCCCTTGTCCGTAACCTTGGTCTTGCGCAGGTCCAGACGGGTAAGCCGGGGAAATTGCACCACGGTTTTTAGAGCGGCATCCGTCACGGCCGTGCGGGCGAGGTCCAGGTGCACCACATTATCTTTGAGAACCAGCAGGTTTTGAATGCTGCCATCATCACAGCGGCTCACACCGGTGAGGAAGTCCACCCTCAACAGAGGGCTGTTCACCATCAAGGCGCTCACTTGGGCTCCGGCATTCTTCGCCTTCTTCAAGGCCTCGGCGCTGGCAGGCTGCAGACCTTCTGCGAGCGCCTTGTAGAGCACATCGTGTTCCCGCACTTTCTGCGCCACCTTGCCTGCGGCGGCTGGGTCTGCGGGCTTGCCCGCGATATTGCCTTCCCAACCACCAAAGTCCGCCCCCTCTTCAATCCAAGTTTTGATTTTCGCCATCTCGTCCGCCGTGACGGGATCCCCCTTGGGCGGCATGAACATGTCATCGTCTTTCGGAAGCGTCAGCACTTCAAACAAGTAGCTCTTGGCAACCTCTTTGGCCACCACCGCCGGACGCTTGCTCTCGCCCCCCTTAAGCATCGCCCAGGCCGCATCCAGGCGAAGTTCCGCCTTCGGTTTCACGAGCTTTCCGCCTTCCTCATGCGGAGCACTGTGACACTTTAGACATTTCGTCTCCAGAATCGGAAGGATTTCGGACTTGAACTCCACCTTCGCAGAGAGCGTCACCGGGAGGGTGGCAGCGACCCATAGGACGATGGACCGGCGGGTTATAGGAAGCTTTGTCATAAGGCGGCGAAGGAAACGCTTGCCCCAATGCCTTGTTTCAGGAAAATTCCACCATGGCTGCTGCTGCTTCCTCCGTGAATCGTTTCGAGACTGAAGCGATTCTGAATCGTCATACGTTGGGAATCATCATGGGTGGGGGGGCTGGCACACGACTCTTCCCGCTGACCAAAGACAGGGCCAAGCCTGCGGTCCCCCTTGCTGGCAAGTACCGTCTGGTGGACATCCCCATCAGCAACTGCATCAACAGCGGCGTGCGCCAGGTGTACGTGTTGACGCAATACAACAGCGCCTCACTCAACCGGCACATCAGCAGAGCCTACAAATTTGACCTCTTCAGCCACGGCTTTGTGGAAATTCTGGCGGCTCAACAAACACCAGAAGGCGAGGCTTGGTATCAAGGAACGGCAGACGCTGTCCGCCAAAACCTTCGGAACTTCACGCAGGGCAAGTACGAGTACTTTCTCATCCTAAGCGGTGACCAGTTGTACCGGATGGATTTTCGCAAGGTCCTGACCCGCCACCTGGAGCACAATGCCGACATCACCATCGCCACCATTCCGGTGGACGAGCGGCAGGCGAAGTCCTTCGGCATCATGCAGACGGATCCCGATGGCCGGATCAGAAACTTTGTTGAAAAACCAAAGGATCCCGCGGTTCTGCAATCCCTTGCCATGCCCGCAGAGATCGTCCAGCAACTCAAGCTGGGCGAAGACCAGCCCTACTATGAGGCCAGCATGGGCATCTACGTCTTCAACCGTGCGGCGCTCATCGCCGCCCTGGACAATGACTTCGTGGATTTCGGCAAGCACATTATCCCGCAGGCGATCAAGGACTACAAGGTTCTCAGCTATCCCTTCCAGGGCTATTGGGAGGACATTGGTACCATCCGCAGCTTCTTTGAAGCCAACTTGGACCTCTGCTCAGTGGTGCCCCAGTACGATTTCTTCGATTCGCAGGCCCCGATCTACACGCACGCTCGCTTCCTGCCTGCCACCAAGATCAACGGCGGCAGCATTCACCGTGCCCTGCTCTCCGACGGCTGCATTCTGTCCGAAGCCCGGATCGAAAACAGCATTCTCGGTATTCGCACCGTCGTGGAGGCAGAGACCTCCATCAAAGACTGCATCATCATGGGAGCGGACTACTACGCTGGTGCCGTGAACTGCCCGATCAACCGGCCGGCCACCGGCATTGGCCGACGTTGCAAGATCGAGCGTGCGATCATCGACAAGAACGTCCACATCGGCGATGGGGTGGTGATCACGCCCAAGGACAAACCGGAAAACTTCGACCATCCGGAAGGTCTCTACTACATCCGCGATGGGATCGTGGTCATTCCGAAGGACGCCATCATCCCCGCCGGGATGTGGATCTGATTCGGATCTGTTCTGATGAAAATTCCGGGGAGAAGGGCCTGACCCTCCTCCCTTTTTTATGCCAATCGATCTACCCTGGAGGATCCCCCCTCATTGAACCAGGTTTCCAGATTGGCCCTCAGGGACCCGTAGGGCGGGTTGCCCAGAACGCGGCTGGCGGCTTGAGATCATTGCCCTCTTCGGCAAACTTGGTGCCGATCTCCCCGAGTGGCATGGCCTTCACGACCTCCAGACCTTTTTTGATGCGATCTGGAGTGAACACCAGCCTCGTGAGATGCAGGCCCAGGAGAGGCGTGAGATCTTCTACAGGCGTTTCACCGATGTGCAGTCGCTCCAAAGACGAACCCGAGAGCGGACTGAGATCCACCACCCGGGTGAGGTGCAAGGTGAGGCTTTTCAGTGGCAGCCCTTTGAGCGGAGCAATGTTGCTCACCGGGCATCCATTCAGCCACACCATCGAGAGCGGACTTTTCCGCAGCCCGGAGATGTCAGACACAGGGCAGTCTTTGGCGTTGAAGTCCGTCAGGGGCAGCCCTTCCAGGGGCCCCAGATCCTGCACCGGTGCCCCGGTGAGATAGAGTTTGGTCAACGGCATCCCGCGCAAAGGAGACAGATCCCGCACCTTCGTGCGCTCAATGTAGAGCTCCGTGATCGGCAGCCCCTTCAGAGGAGTGAGGTCGCTCACTTGAGTGTCGCTTAGATAAACAGCCGTCAGGTGGGGGCGACCTTCCAGAAACTTCAGATTGCTCACCTTGGCCCCGTCCAGACCAACGGCAAGTGGCTCACCGCCCTCGATCCGGAACTGTCCGCCGCCCTCGTACTCAGGGTTGTGAAACTTGATCTCCTTGTTCATCAGCTCCTCAGTCCAGGCAAACTTGAGTTTGGCCGGTGCCGGAGTTGGCGTGGGGGTGGGTGCTGGCGACTCCGAAGAAGCGGTCTTCTCAGACGTGACTGGCTCCTGCTTTGGCCCACAGTGAGTCAACCCGAGGATGACCGCCAGAAGCCCGCCAGAAGAAGCCAAGGTGTGCCGATACGACATGGAGAAAGCCATGCCGCCTACCAACGCCGCCCGCAACATGAAGTTGCGCGAGGTTGTCAGCTTTCGACCGGGCACCTACCAGCAGTGACCACCATAGTAGCGGGGTGCGTAGTGCCGCCTGTAAACGACAGGGGGCGGGCAGTAGTCGTAAGAGTACGATGAATAGTAACGCGGCGGGGGCGGAGGAGGAGGCGGCCCATACCCATAGCCGCCGTAAGCATATTGATCCTGGGAGTTGCCGATCAATGAACCCGCGAGAGCCCCCAAGGCACCACCGATGGCAGCCCCTTCCAATCCCCGACCACTCTGGTGACCTATGATGCCGCCAGCCGCGGCTCCGGTTATGGCTCCAGCCACCCCACCCACGCGTTCATTAGGCCCTGGGTAGTAAGACACACAGGAACTGAGGGTGAACGCAGCCGCGAGGGCTCCGACACTGCAAACGGCGGGAATCTTCATGGAGGTGGTCGTGATTCGACGACCACCGCCTATAAACATTCAAATAAATTTCTGCGATTCACTCCTCTACGCCTGCCCCTGGCGGAGGCCGAAGACCTCCACTTTGTCCGGGTGCCCCTTCACCTCATAAGCTCCACAAGGCTCGAACCATTCCTGCCCCTCCGCCCAGCCATCCAGAAACGCAGCGCTCACCAAGATGGGTTGGCGAGTCTGCCGGGTCAGGCTTTCAATACGGAAGGCAAGGTTCACCGCATCCCCCAGGGCAGTGTTGATGCCCTTGCCCATCGCTCCCAGGGCCACAGGACCCAAATGCATGCCAATGCGGCAGTCCAGCACCACGCCACGAGTCTCGCGAAGGTGTTTGCGCACCGGCGTGGTCACCGTCACCTCCACCTCGCGCAGGGCTTTTGCAGCGGCCACCGCCTTCTGGCGGATGTCAGCCTCAATTCCCGGCCAGTAGGCAAACACGCAGTCACCGATGAACTTGTCGATCATCGCGCCATAGCGCTTCATGATGGTATTGCAGTCCGCGTACCATTCGCGCAGCAGTTCGGCCAGTTCCTCGGCACTGAGCTGGGAGCTCAGCTGGGTAAATCCTTTGAGATCGCCCACCAGCAAGGTGGCCGATGTGGTCTTCATCGGCACAGGGTTGCGGCGTAACACCTGGGTCTTGGTGCCGAGCATGGTGGTGTCGCTGTTGGCCGAGCTCTCGCTCTGGTCAAAGAGGAACACGGCACCACCGATCTGCAACCGGTCGCCGTCACGAAGCACACGTGCCGTCGTCAGCGCCATGTCATTGACGTAGCTCCCGTTCGCGCTGCCCAGGTCCACCAGCCAGTAATGCACCCCTTCACGGCGGATGGTGGCATGTTGCCTGGACACTCCCGCGTCGTTCAGGCGGATGGTAGCCTCCTCACTGCGTCCGATGAGGTTAAAGTCCTCCAGAGGAAAGGTATCACCGCTGGTCAAGGTTCTGAGGTAGGCTCCCATTTGTCACCTCCTTTCAACCGAATGGACCCATGAAAGTCAACTCTTCCTTTTTTTTTCATCAGTTTGATGGCACCCCTTCCAGACACCTTCCTGCCTAAGATTTCAAGTTGGCATTTTCAGCAAGTTCTTCGAGGTTCACTCATGGTTCGTAGGCAGTGGGCCCTGATGGCTTTGCTATTCATTCTGACAGCGGTCCGCATCCAGGCCCATCCCATCCCCACGCTCGTCGTGGAAGCCATTTTTCACCCGGATCGCACCTGTGAACTGAAGGTGAATCTCGATCCACGGCTCTTTCTACACGAAGTCCCCTCCACGCTGCCTCCGATACCCGGATCTTGGTGGAGAGATCAGAGTGAGGCTGATCGGGCCTTCAACCAGGATCGCGCGCGCCAGTACGTGGCCAGCACCCTCCAGTTTCTCTTCGGCACCGCTCAGACCCAACCCTCATGGACCGTTCAGGCCATCGACAGCACCCTGACCACCCCCCTCTCTCCCACCAGCGCAGAAGTACATCTCCTGGCCAGTTGTCGGGTGAAACCCAGTGCAGACGCCAGTGATTTCAAGCTTACCCTCGCCCGCGCCGCCGCTGTCCCCGTGATCCTGCTCAATTCAGAACTCGACAATCCCAAGGTCACCCCCCAATCCGTTTATCCCGGCGAGACAAGCCGGGCCTTTCCCCTGCCTCTCAAAACGACCGCCGCCCCCGAGCCTGCCCCAATCACACCTTCAGCTCCTCAGAACGACTCCTCCACGTTGTGGCGCCTCGTGCTGACATGCGCCCTTCTCGCCGGCGTGGCAGCAGTTTTCTGGCTGACCCGGCGCTGAAAAAACAGGCCAGGGACTCAGGGGGATTGTCCGGAGGCTTCCGCCTCAATGACCTCAGCAGACGGCTTTCCAGATTCCTGCTGGAGCCTCTCTGCCATCATCTCAGGCGTCTCAAAGCGGATCTCCTTGAGCCGCCCGTGCTCCTTGATGTAGTGCCCCATCAGCCGCCCCTCGCGATCATAGTCCCTCTCTTCGCCGTGGAAACGGCCCTCAGCATCGAGCTGCCCTTCGGACCACAGCACCCCGTTGTCGTACCAACGCAATATGGGCCCCTCTCCCACATCCTTCTCGTTCAAAGCGAATTCGTACTTCTTCTTACCGTTGCCATGGTACACCACGAGGAAGGCGGGTTTGCCTTGATCGAAGGTGCGCTCTTCCCGCAGCTTGCCTCCGCTGGTGAAGCTTACCATCATACCGTGGCGGCGACCCTTTACGTACGGAGTGCGGCGCGCCAACCGGGGGGGTGTCCGATCATAGTGGAGCTCTATCGCATCCCCGGTAAAGGGCACCTCAGCACCGGGGAGATAGGCAAGCCCATCGTCCCGGATTTCCACTTTGACTTCCTGATACCCCGGCACCTCAGCCTCAGGGGGACGAGTACCAGCCCGGTCAGATGCCGCCCGCCCTTTCGCCTCCATCTCGCAGGAACAGAAAAAAGCGACGCTGGCAAGAAGCAAGGCCGCTTGAGCAAATGGGACTCTGGAAATCATGTGTAGGTATTAAAATTTCAAGTCTCCGCCCTTGGTCCTCCCGGGCATAGCTGCGGGCAGGGATTCCGCTTAGGCGGAGCGTTCAGTGGCTTCTGGCTCGTCTGGAGCGGTTTCCTCCTCAGCCTCCTTCATCCTGGAAGCCCCTCCGACCGCCACATCCTCATCAGAGGCCGTGGCGTCTTCCGCCTCCTCCGCCAAGGAAGTTTCCTCAAGCCCTTCCGTCACAGGCTCCCCCTCTCCGGCGACAGCTTCATCCGCTTGGTGATTTTCCGTTGAGGGAGCTTCCTCCGTGGCTGCTGGCTCCGCTGATGCTTCCGCAGCAGACACTTCCGCTTCCGAGGGCGCGACCTCGGCCGGAGGCTGGACTTGAGCACTCGCGCCCTTGCCTGCCTTGCTCCCCTTCTTGCCCTTCTCCAAGTTTTCGACCTTGCCGTCGGGCGTGATCCGCATGCCAACGGCGGCAGCCGCTTCGGCTGCGGGACCGCCAAAGCCAAGGAGCATGGCAACTTCATCCTGCACCATGGCCAGCTCATCGAGCCTGAGTTCAGGATCCTTGATGATGTACACTTCCCCGCTTTTGCGGTGTTCGTAAATGATCGTCTTGCCGTGCTCCGTCTCTTTGGTCTCCTTGGGAACGAGCTGCTTTTTTCTCTCAAGCATCAACGCCAGGATGTAGCGGGCGTGCTCGGTGTGCTCTTCATCCTCCTCGACAAAGCGCCTCAGCAGATCTTCTGCGCTTTCGCGTCCGGTGATTTCCACCTTCGGCTTCATGCTCTCTGGCTTGACGTACTCAGACTTCCAGTAGGAAAAGGGCTTCCGCTCCGCGAGCTCCTCTTTCCAAGCGGACTCCGCCACGTCCCGTCTCTGGAATTCGCCTGATCCCGTATCGAAGTAGATGGCCGTATAGAACCTCTCCCCCTCTTCAAACGGGCGGTTCGTGCGGGAGCATTCGTGGGCTCGTGACTTGATGTTCCAGTTGGCTTGCATCCCAAAGGCTAGGCTGTCTTGACGAAGATGCGTGAGCGCAGGGCCTGCCAGCCCAGGGCCAGCTTCTCACGGAGTGTCTTGATGGAGAGTTTAGGCAGCTCCCGGTTCTGCGAACGCAACTTGAACAGGTAGATGCCGATGCTCCCCAGCAGCAAGTGCGGCAGCCAGACGGAGATGAAGGGGGGAATGACGTTGCTCTTCCCGAGGTTCAGGAAAAGGTTGTCCATGAACATCAGCACAAAGAAAAAGATGACGGCCATGGAGAGCCCGCCCACAAGACCCCGTCGGGAAAACACGACAGAGAGAGGGGCCGCGAACAGCACCACCACCAGACACTGCCAGGGGAATGTAAACCGGTAGAAAAGGTGCGTCAGGTACGGGGCAAGCTTCCGCTGCCCATACGCGGAGTTTCCGCGGATGTAGGAGATCAAATCCGGGACCCCCAAATAGTCCGGCACCAAGGTGCCGCTGAGGAGGATCCAGGGGGTTTCCGTCCAGCCTTCAAAGTCAATACGCGGGTGCCCTCCACCGGCGTCAAAGTTCTGCATCGCCACCACCTGGCCGTTCTTGTAGGTGACTTCCACGCCGGAGTAGAACGACCAGACCTTCCGATCGGGCCACCAGAAGGCGCTCTTGGCAAACCAGCCCTTCACGAGGCGCCCCTGGTCGTCTTCCTGGCGGATTTCAATCCGGCGCATGCGGTCTCCACGCAAATCTTCCGGCACCTGGCCCACGAACCAAGTCCGTCGATCCTCCTGGTTGCGGTACATCAGACCCATGACCAGGAAATTTTTTCCAATCCGTTCCTTCACGTTCTCCAGAAGCTTTTCCTTGTTCCCCGCAGAAACAGGAGCCCAGTGGTAGTTGGCCGCCATGCCCAGCAGAGAGGCGCAGCAGGCGATCACGTAGAAAGGCTTGAGCACATCAAACATGCTCTTGCCCGTGCCCAGCATGGAGATCAGCTCGTTCGTACGGGACATACGCCCCAGCGTGTACAAGGTGGACAGGAGCAGGGAGATGGGAGCCACCGTCACAAAGATGAACGGAATGAGCTTGATGTAGAACATCACAATCTGCGCCCGGGAGATCTTGTTTTCCTGGAAATCCTGCATGTTGTCCAGCAGGTCCATCACGATCCAGAGCGTGCAGAACGCGATGAAACAGAACATCACTGGCTGCAGGAACGAGCGCATGACGTACCGCTCCAGAATCTTGCTCCGGGCGTAGTACACGAGCACGATGGGCGGTGTGCACAGGAGCCCCAGAATGAGCAACAGCTGGACTGCAAAGGCAGTGACCGAAAACACCTCTCCAGAGAAGCTGGCACTGAGCGTTTCCCAGCGATCATACAGCTGGGAGACCAGCGCCCAAAGCGCAAGATAACCACAAGCGATCCAAGTAGGGATCACCATCTTGCGGGCGTCAGGGTAGGCACGCAGGATGAACGCATGGTAGGCCACCCCGCCCACCAGCACGAACAAGCGCATGTAGGACAGGATATAGAGAGTGAAATAGGCTCCCTCCGGGGGGGCCTCCCAGCCTTTCGGAAGCTCATTGATGTTGGAAGGCGTCACCGGCATGTAGTTGCGGTGATACCCGGCCATCTGGCAGACGAACATGACGATGACTGCCAGCAACAGGGCGAGCCAGCCGGCATTCGGGGAGTGCCGCAACCAGCGCCAGATGGCGTTGCAGCCGTCTAAAACGGGGGTGAGCACTTTCCGGAATTGCTTAGTCATGCTTGAGGGCTGGGAGGTTTCAACACAAAGCGGCCCTCGTCAAGGAGGGGCAAACACCTGAGCACTGTCTGCACCTTGCACAGCCGCCCGCCCGGACGTATCAAAACAACCTCCATGATTCACATTGCCTCCGATGCCGAAAGTGCCGCCCAACCCTCACTGGCGGAGCGCATGGGGCAGGCATTCTCGCCCGACGGCATCCTGGCGAAGTCTCCTGACTTTGAGTACCGGAAGCAGCAGCAGCGCATGGCAAAAATAGTTGGAAAAGCGCTGGAGACAACCCGTCCGGTCGTCATTGAGGCGGCCACAGGCGTCGGAAAGTCCCTCGCCTACCTCTTGCCCTCTGTGACCTTTGCGGTGGAAAAAAAACGAAAAGCGATCATCACCACCCACACGATCAACCTCCAGGAGCAGCTCATTTACAAAGATCTGCCGATCGTGCAAAAGATCATCGGGACACCTTTCAAGTCAGAACTCCTGAAAGGACGCGGCAACTACCTCTGCCCCCAACGTCTGGATCGGGCCTTCCAAGGCACGCCGGACCTCTTCACGAGCAGCGAGCAGGCGGAGTTGAAACTCATCTGGGAATGGAGCCAGAAAACGCAAGATGGCAGCTTGAGCGATCTGGACTTCACCCCCTCTCCCAAGGTGTGGTCTCAGATTTGCAGCGAATCCTACATCTGCACCCCTCGCCGCTGCGGCCAGACGCGCTGTTTCTATCAGGCCGTCCGCAAGCGCATGGCAGAAGCAGATGTGCTGGTGATGAACCACTCCCTTTTCTTCATGCTGCTGTCTTCTACGGAAGATGTGCTGCCTGAGGACGCCAACTTCCTCTATCCCAAGGACTTCCTGATCGTGGACGAAGCCCACACGATCGAAAATGTGGCCGCCCGGGCCTTTGGCCTCCACCTGTCCGAAAGCAATATCCGCTTTGAGCTGCAGCGGCTCTTCAACCCGCGGACCAAAAAGGGCCAGTTTCCCCACCAGGGAGATTCCGTGGGGTGTCGCGCAGTGACAGAGGCTCTGGACGCCTTGGAGATGTTCTTCCGCGCCGTGGAAGGCTCCTCTCACTTCATGAACCAGCAAAGCCGGGAATTCCGCGTCCGCGAAACCGGCTTGGTGGACAACACCCTCGCCATCCCCCTGCACCGGGTCATCGAACGGACAAAAATTGCCGGAGACGCGGCAAAGAATGAAAATTCCCGGTTGGAGTTCCAGGATCTGACCCGTCGGCTGGCATCCGTGCAAGCCGGGATGACAGCCTTCCTCGATCAGAGCGAGGACGACCATGTGTACTGGGTGGAGCGGAGCAACGGGGAGAACAAGTCCGTGAGTCTGCACAGCGCCCCGATCGATGTCAGCCCCCAGCTTTCCAAGCTCTTCTTCCGTGGTGACAAGGCGTGCATCCTGACCAGCGCCACACTGGGAGTGGGCGAAGCAGAGGACCTGAGCTATTTCCGCCAGCGCGTCGGGGCCACCTCCACCGTGGCTGTCAACATCGCCAGTCCGTTCGACTTCGAGAAACAGATGCGACTCTACCTGGTGAAATCCATGCCTGCGCCAGGCACCAAGGAGCACGAGGCCGCCCTGCCCAAGTGGATTGAGCACTTCCTGGACCTCTCCCAGGGCCGAGCCTTTGTGCTCTTCACCAGCTACACGCAAATGACCCGAATCGCGGAGCAGATGGAGGAGTTCTGCGAAGATCGTGGCTGGACTCTGCTTGTTCAGGGCCGGAATCTTCCTCGTCACCAGCTTCTCGCCGAGTTTCGCAAGGACACTCACAGCATCCTCTTCGGCACGGAAAGCTTTTGGACTGGAGTGGACGTACCAGGCGAGGCCCTGAGCAACGTCATCATCACCAAACTCCCCTTCGCAGTACCAGACCACCCGCTTACGGCTGCCCGCCTGGAGCACATCGAAGAAAGTGGTGGCAACCCTTTCACTGAATACTCCGTCCCGGAGGCGATTCTCAAACTCCGCCAGGGAGTGGGCCGCCTGATCCGAACAAAAAAGGATCAGGGTATCTGCGCCATCCTGGACAATCGCGTGCTCACCAAGCCCTACGGCCGGGCTTTCCTTAACGCCCTGCCCCCCTGTCCGGTCGAGATTCTCTCCTGAGCGGACAGAAAATGCCGAACCGCAGTCGTCACTTCTCGTCCAGGCCAGTGGTTACCGCACCATTGGCAATCTTGGATTTAAGCCGGGACCAGAAATCACCCTTCCCTGCATTCGGATCCGCAGGGGGAGTGGGCAGCGTGCTGCCCGGTACGGTGGAGGTCCCAGGTGCCCCGGGCGTCGGCGCTGTGGAAGCCGTGGCGGGCCCCGCTGCGGGTTTACCCGCAGGAGGGTAGCCGCTACCCGGGCCATTGATGACTGGAATGGCCAATCCGCGCCCCGTGCGCGTGAACCCACGGGAAGGCGCCGACCCGGAGGCGGTGTTCGCCGCCGAGGAAGTGGCCCCGGAAACCCGCTCCTGAGCCTCAGTCAATTCTCCCCCATAAGGAGCGAACGTATTGATCGGCACATCGTACTTTTTGAAGTCGGAGGCCAGCTGGCGGTGGGCATTGATGAAGGCCGTGGGGCTATGGTAGTTGGAATAGTCCTTCGCGAACTTGGAACGGTTCATCCCGATGGCGAGATTCTTCCGCACCTCGAGGTGGAGGTGCACCGGGTACATGCCATTGTTCCCCCCCATGGTGCCCACAAGCTGACCCTTCTCGATCATCTGCCCCACTTTGACCTTGCGCTCCAGAAGGTGTCCGTAGAGGGAGTCCACCATCTCAATCTTGCCAGTCACCTCCCGAAAAACGTGCCGGATGATGACCACATTTCCCCAGCCGACCTTTACATCCTCCGACTGCACCACGATCCCACGCCCAATGGAGTAGATCGGATCCCCCAAGTCACTGTCGCCACCGCCAGAGCCGTTCCAGTCTTCGCCAAGGTGGCCGTTGGGCCAAAATCCGCGGGCTTTGTAATAGCCAGCGCCCTCAGGCTTGCCACAAGGGAAGTCGAAGCCATCCGCCAGCTGGCAGCGGATTGTCTCAAAAGCAGCGGCGGGCCCAGCCCCCAGCAGAACCGTCATCATGGCCACGAATGCAAGCCAACCCAATACGGGTCCACGGGGCGGGTTCTGGTGCGGCAAAAGGGTCAGACGACGGAGCATTCGGCTTGCGACAGTTTTAAGGATCAATGCGTTGAAAAAGAGACTTCGGGCTGGCGGGGAAGACACCGTAGCCGGGGTTGGGAGGATTGCCACGATCAAGTTGCATATGAAGCCAAGTTCACCGGCCACCTGCTATTGAAGCTTGCGCATCCATGATCCTCCCCCATCATGCCGGGCTCATCCCCCTACCCCACCATGCCCGACTGGCTCACCGTCATCATTCTCGGCCTCATTGAAGGGCTCACGGAGTTCATCCCAGTTTCATCCACCGGCCACCTGCTGATCGCCCAGAAGTGGCTCCCCCGGCAGTCTGAGCTGTTCAACATTGTGATTCAGAGCGGTGCAGCCCTCGCGCTGGTCCCCCTCTTCTGGAAAAAGTTCAGCGGCATGGCCTTCGGCCTGGGCAAGGCGGAGAACCGCGACCTCCTCATGAAACTGGGTACGGCGTTCATGATCACCTGCGTGGCTGGCATGGCCATGAAAAAACTAGGGCTGGAACTCCCAGAGGACGCCCGGCCCGTGGCTTGGGCCACGTTGATCGGCGGGTTCGTCATCTTTGGCGTGGAAGCCATCTGCAAGCGCCGCGTGCTGTCGGATTCGCTTACCTGGCCCATTGTTATCGGGGTGGCCTTAGGTCAGTTGATCGCAATGGTTTTCCCAGGAGCCTCCCGCTCCGGTGCCACCATCATGATCGCCCTGATGATGGGGCTGTCCCGCCCTGTGGCCACAGAGTTCTCATTCCTGCTCGGCGTCCCAACCCTCCTGGCGGCGGGCGGCTATGAGATTCTGAAGGCCCTGAAGGATGGCGAGTTTGCCACCCTGAACTGGTTTCATGTCGGCTTGGGCTTCATCGCCGCTGCCGTTTCCGCTTTTGTGGTGGTGCGCTGGCTGATCCGCTTCGTCCAGAGCCACACCTTCAACGGCTTCGCCATCTACCGGGTCGCCCTCGGAGGGGTGTTGCTGCTCTGGCTGGCACGCTGACCAGCGTTTGGCTCGGTCTAAATAAAACAGGCCCTCCAGTGGGAGGGCCTGTAGGCCGTGAGAGACTGGGACCGGCTCAGAGCGGGAAGGGCAAATCAGAGGGCATCTACTCCGTGCTCATTCGTCCGGATGCGCAGCACATCTTCGATTTCATAGATGAAAATCTTGCCGTCCCCCACCTTTCCCGTTTTGGCAGATTCAATGATAGTCTGGATGATGCCGGGAAGCTGTTCGTCCGTAGTAAGGATCTCGATCTTGGTCTTGGGAACAAAGTCCACGGTGTACTCGCTGCCGCGATAGATTTCCGTATGCCCCCGCTGTCTGCCGAAGCCCTTGACCTCCGTCACGGTCATCCCGAATACTCCCGCCTCACGGAGCGCTTCCTGGACTTCCTCGAACTTGTGCGGTTTGATGATGGCTTCGATTTTCTTCATGGCGGTGAGATGTTGTTGAGGTTTAAGCGGGTCACCCCCCCGCAATCAAGCCAAAAGAATCATTGATTTTACGGACATCTTCCGTCACCGCCCCCTTCTTCATGCACCTGCACTACCGAAGATTTGTTCTGCGTCTCTACAAGAGGTTCCGCCATCCGCGGAAGCTCAAGCAAAGCCGCCTTCGCAAATGGTTCGCATTGCACTTTTTGGACAAGACCGTGTGGAAACCCACCCGGCACAGTTTCGCCGGCGGCCTCGCGATCGGCCTGTTCGTCAACATGCTGATCATCCCCGGGCAGATGCCTCTGGCGGCGCTGCTGGCCGCCTTGTTTCGAGTCAACATTCCCATCGCCATCGTGGCCTGCTGGATCAGCAATCCCGTCACCATGCCTCCCATAGCCTGGTGGGAAATCGAGTTCGGCAACTGGTTGAGCCACAAGCTGCATCTGGGCAATCCCCCCCCTTTGGACTGGAAGGATCTCAAGCGAATCCTGGACGAAGCCACGGGGTTCTGGAACTTCTTTGCCCAACTTAAGCCTTGGGCCGCCTCACTCTACATCGGTGGATCGGTCGCTGGCATCGTGCTGGCATTTGCTGGCTACGCGGTGGCCTTCGTCCTTTGGGATCTGCTGCTCACACTGACTCACCGCCGGGTGAAGGACGATGATGACGAAATCGATGGCAGCTCAGGGAATTCCCGGGGCCGTCGATGATGAATCTCCAACCTTACACACCATTCCCGTGATAAGCCCCCCTTGTCACACGGTGAGGATGCGTTACATCTATGGATATTACACTGCATGAGATTACTTCCTCCTCTTCTCTGTCTGGCGGTGCTGATTGCCGTCCTCCTGGGCTGTGAGAGCACCAGCCCGCGCGTGACTGGCTGGGAGGGACGGCTGGGGCCGGTACCGGTGGAACGGAAGGTTCTGCCAGTAGGCATGCTGCAGGAAGTCCGCCTCCAGCAGGACATGATCACCAAAGGTACGGCAGGTCGTAAGACCTTCCGGCGCATGAACCCCCAGTTCATCACCATTCACTCCACCCAGAACTACACAGGCAATGCCTACAACCACGCTCTGGCGCTCAAAAGAGGAGCATTGCGTGCACCCAAGCGCAGAGGGGGCAACCGGATTGGGTTCCTGACCTGGCACTTCACTGTGCAGGACAATGTCGCCATCCAGCATCTTCCCACCAATGAGCAGGGGGAGCACGCGGACTTCGACGGACCGGGCAACAACTACAGCATCGGCATCGAGATGTGTGAACACCGGGGCAACGACCTGGCCCGCACGATAGACAACACCGCCAAGCTGACCGCCTTCCTCATGATGGAGCACCAGATTCCGCTGCGGAATGTCGTCCCCCATTATCACTGGCCCCGGCAGGGTCTGAATCCGCCCAATAAAAACTGCCCGCACTTCCTGCTCGACAACGGTCGCCCCGGACGGAACTGGCGCTGGTTCTTGAGCCGGGTGGAGGCGCACTACTCCCGCCTCGTACCCGGCCCGGTGCCGAGGATCTAAGCGCTCATCTTGACGGGTCCCTCCACGTTGAGGGATTTCAGTTTTGCCACACATTCGATCACCTTCCCCGCTGCAATGACTGCCTCCTCCGCAGTGTTCATGCGGGAGAAGGAGAATCGCAAGGTCCCACCGAGGCGTTCCTCCGTGAATCCCATGGCGCATAACACGTGCGAGGGACGCAGCGTTTCAGCGTGACAGGCAGATCCTTCCGAGCACGCAACGCCGCGATCATCGAGAAGGATCAACAGCCCGGCGGCATCCACCCCTGGAAAAAAGAGACTGGAGGTACCAGGGACACGAAACTCCCGACTGCCATTGACCTCCGTGCCGGGGACTTCAGCCAGAATGCGATTCTCAAAGGCGTCTCGCATGGCGGCCACTTTGGCAGCTCCGTCGTCACGCAGATGCTCCAGCATCAGTTCGGCCGCCTTGCCCAACCCCACAATGTGTGGGACGTTTTCTGTTCCAGAGCGTCGGCCGAACTCCTGGCCGCCTCCCAGCATCCAGGGGCGAAAACGCACCCGCTTGCTGATAAAGAGAGCTCCGATGCCCTTGGGCGCATGAAACTTGTGACCGCTGAGGCTAAGGTAGTCCACGGGGATTTTCTTGACCGATACTGGGATCTTGCCCACCGCCTGCACGGCATCGCTGTGGAACATCGCACCGTTGGAATGCACGAGTTCCGCAGATTCCTCGATCGGGCCGATGACTCCGGTTTCGTTGTTCGCCCACATCATGCTCACCAGCGCCGTCTGACCGGAACGCGTACAGCTTTTCAGCTCCCGAATCATGGGCACTCCTTCGCGATTCACATCCAGGAAACTGGCAGAACGGCCCTCTTCCGTCCAACGGCGGGCAGGTTCAAGCACGGAGGAGTGCTCCGTCTTGAAGATGATCAAGTGGGTCTTGCGCGGCTGTTGCAGGGTCAGGGCGGATGCCAGCGCGGCATTGTTAGCCTCGGTGCCGCCACTGGTGAAGATCAGCTCATTGGGTTCACAATCGATGAGTGCGGCAACCTGCTCCCGCGCATGTTCCACCGCCTTGTGCACGAATCTGCCTCCAGCATGCCCGGAGGAAGGGTTGGCAAAATGCTTCGTCAGGAACGGCATCATGGCCTCAACCACCCGTGGATCGGTCTGGGTGGTTGCATTCGAGTCGAGATAAATCATAGGCCCATCTTCCCCCATAGGAGGATACGTGGGCAAGTGAAATACGGAGGCGGTTGGGTCACATCGTATTGGAAGTGAGCGATGAATCGCGCGTGACGAGAACCAACCCGCAGTTAGCGCATTGCCCGCGGCCATCCTGATCAAGGCGTGAAACGCTTTGTCCCAATCACCCGGAAACGGTAGTAAGGGTCCAGAGTGGCGTCGGCATGAGCAGGATCGGTGAAGTCAGGCAGGGCGGGGTCCGATGGATCAACATACCGCTCAATGGTGGTGGAGCCGCGAGACTCAGAGACCACCAGATCGCGCCCCTCCTCCCAGGTGCCCCAAGCCGTTTCCGAGGTGCCACGGGAGCGGGCCGCCTGCTGCAGCGCCTGCACTTTGTAATGCACGGTGTACGTGTTGGACTTTGTCGTGAGCCGGGGATACAGCCCCGCATAGGGACGCTCCTTGACATTGTCTCCTGTCAGCGAGTGCCCCAGGGCTTACGCATCTAAATTTACTCCAAGCAAGGTTTGGAGATAGTCTGTACTGAGTCCGGCTTCGAATCTGCGTTGGTTGACCGATTTTTTGGAGTTTGGGTTCTCTCGCTTGATCATTGCATGAGTCAGGCGTCGAAGGGTGGCCAGATTCTCCGCGCTGTAACCGCTTCTAGACCGGCTCTCATCTTCGCCAAAGGTCACATCTAGAACCCAGTGCAGCGAGTTTTCAATCCCCCAGTGAGCGCGTACTGAGGCTGCAATGAGCGCGGCATCGGCTTTCAAACTGCTGATGAAGTAACGCCTTTGCACCGTGGTCTGACCCGCCACGGTGCGCTCGCATTCCACCGCAGCCACGCTGCGCAGTCCCGCCCACTTTTCTGCCCCCTGCAGCCAGCATTCCACTTCCTCACTCACCCAACAGCGACGCACTTCATGCCGGCCGTGCCCATCGCTTTCCTCTTGATGAAAGTTGCCTTCTGCCCTGGCCAGGTCCTCCCCCGTGTCCAAATAGTGGCTGACCTGTTGATGGAGGCTTTCCTGGTTGCTTTTGAGGGCCAGGATGTAGTCCCCCTTTTGCTGGATGATTTTCCTGGCCACCTCCCTCTGGCAGCCCATGGCGTCGATGGTCACGATGCAGCCTTTCAACGCCAGCATTTCCAACAACTCCGGCATCGCGCCAATCTCATTGCTCTTGTCAGCAACCTTGACCTGTCCAAGGCACAGGCTCAATTCACTGGCCCAAGCCCCCACGATGACCGCAGGTGCCTGCCCTTTGTCGACGGCCCCGCGCAGTGCCTTTCCATCAATGGCGATCACCCCTTTGAGACCGCTCTCAAGCCCCTCGCTGGAGAGTTGGCGCAATACACCTTGGGTCCAGAGACTGAAGGCTTCCATGAAGCGCTTGGGATCAAGCAGGCTGAAGACTTTACGGAACGTGTCGTGACTGGGAATGCCGTTGGGCAGGGCAAGAAAGCTCTCCAACCAAGTGCGCTTCAGATTGCCGAAGGCTTCCATATGGGTGTAATGCCCCTGACCGCACAGCATGGCGCAGGTGGCAATCACCAGGATGTCGGCCAGATCATGTCGCTGGGTACGCTGCACCCTCCAGTCATCAATGCTCTGAAAAACTTCACGAAGATTGCTGTCAGGAGATGCAGAGGCGGAAGACATGCCCCACTTCATTCACACATCTTAACTAATTTCCACGTGCTTTGTAAAAACTAGATGCGTAAGCCCTGGCGAGTGCCCCTGCCAAAAGGCGGTCATCCCGGCCGCGGTCAGGCTCCCAAACCCGGGCACTCCTCTGGGGATCAAGTGAAGCTCACAAATGTCCCCCGGAGAGCGGAAGAGATCTTCCGCAGCGAACCGTGTGCGAAACTGGTCCAGTGTCTTTTGAGCATCGATCTCGTACCGGTAGTTCTTGCTGTTGCCGCCTTTGTAGTTTCCCGCATCCGCCACCGGGATGGCGGTCACCCGCTCACTGCGAAAGAGGGCGTGCAGGGCCGTGGTCCGCTCTACATAGGTGAACGGAACGATCTGGAAGTTGAGATTGATCTTGCCAGCGGTGGAGAAGGGCTCACTGATGGCGTAAGGCTCCACCACCGGCATCCAGAACAGATCAAGCAGCAGATGATCACGCGGGGACTGGGCCCCGATATGGGAAGCTCCGGGCGGCGGAGCCAGCGGCGAGGGGTCGGGCCGGAACAGCAGCGTGCGCCAGGGGACGCCGGACTTCAGCTGGCTGGGCAGTGATCCGAACATGACCGGGGACATCACCTGCCGGTTGGGCGAGAAAAAGGTGGGGCCGCTGGTTTCAATGAGCCAGTCGTTGGTGAAGTACGGGACGGCCTGCCCATCGGTGCCGCGGCTGTTATGGCCTTCATCAGGCTTGTTGATGTACGCACCATCGGGCGTAAAGGCCAGACCCGTGTCCCAGTCTCCCGAGTCACTGCCCCAGGGAGGGTCTTTGAACGGCACGTCCGGGGACGCAGTGCCCTGGTAGCTGGCACCTGGCACCAGCTTGCCCGTCCGGGTGGATCCGTAGAAGTTGCCGTGACTTTGATAGCCAGTGGTGAACGAGTGCGCCATGGCTTGAGCGGCGTCATAGTGCTGGTGAGGGACAAACACGGTGTCCGGAACCGTGCGCATCCCCGCCACCAGCCGGTAATCTCCATGAACCGGAACCAGCGTCCGCACCGTGTCCACGTCACGGAACAGGCCGCCGCTGGTCTGGATGTTGCCCCGGTTGGGAGGACGCGCAATACTGCCGATGCGCCCCGTTTTCCCGGCCTGGGCCCCGTCTTTGGAGAAGCTCCAGAAATTCTCCTGCGTGGTGACATACTCGAGATTGGCTCCGTTCATCTCATTATGGCCCGACGTGACCAGCCCCGGCGCGGGGAAGCTGCGGGACGGGAACTTCAACTCGATGGTCTGCACGAGTTTGGCAGCATCCGGCACATAAGCAGACGGGTAGGCAGGTATCGGTGCCGGCACGCCCCCATGATAAAACTGAACCTGGATGGGCTGCGAACCCTTCATCTGGAGCGTCATCGTACGTGCGGTGCCCGGCTTGATCGTGATCGGTTTGCTGACGAACGGATAGGTGTTCTGGATGTTGGTGGCAGAAGCGTCCTTGGGCATGTCACCGCGCGCAGGCAGTCCACGGTCCACCAGCGTCACCCGGAAACCGCCCTGCCCGCCAAAGGCCCGCTCGTGCGCAATGTCCCGCCGCCGCTTGGTCACCCAGATGGTCGCATCTGCAGGAAAGCCCAGATCCTGCATCGCATCTCCAGACCCGTCCCCTTTCAACTGCAACTGCTCCAGACCCGTCACCCTGATCTGGGTATCCTCATTCAAAGACGTCCAACCTTGCATCACGGAAAACAACTCAAGCAGGAACAACGCCTCGACTCGTATCTCTCCCTCCTGCAGTTTGGCCGTTCCCAACGTCTTGTTCTTTTTCAACCCATCCGCGTCCACCACCGCATTGCTGGCGGGAACGGCGGGATCGGCGGTGCAGATGAAGTGCAGGCCAGCCTCGGTCAGCGTCTCATACCGGCCGAAGCCCATGGTATCCGTGGCAGTCACGTATAGCGGCACCACCTGCCCGTGCCCCACCGCCCCGGTGGAGATGGTGGCGCGAGATTTCGTAAACTGCTTGCCCTTCGTGGGAAAGGTCCAGCCCGCAGGCTGGTTCTGATCCTGTGGTTCGAGGGTATCATCAAAAAGGTTGGTCGAACGGATGTAATCAAGGATCTCTGTGAGGATCTGGTCGCGGTCGAGCGGATACTTTGACGAGAAGGTGCCGCCATAGCCGGGCACTGCCTTGTCCGTGAGCGTCTGGAGATACCGGTAGAGCCTCCCATTCCCGGGAATGGCTTCGATGTCTGCGGTCGGGCTGTCCGCGATTGCCCGCTTGAAGATGTAGTCCGCCGCACCGGCACTGGCGCAGAAAGCGATCAGGCGGTCGAAGGCGGTCCGGTAGTCACTTTGGTTCACTTCATGCACGGGCCAGATCGCCACGCGTGGGCGGTTGAAAAGATTGACCTCCGGCGCACGGCTGTGGGCGGAGAGAAAGAAGCGGGTTCTTTCCAGGTCGGCAGGCGTGAGCGCAGTCACGGAGCGGTCCGGGCGGTAAACGAGCTCATCCACCGCCGCATAAAGACGGTCCACGTCCGTGACCACTCCAGTTGATGCAATCACCGTCCCGCCCCGGGATCCCCCTTCGCCAATGCGCGGCACCATCTCCGCAATCTGCGCACGGGTGAGGGAGGGAAACACGGCGCTGAGGTAAGTGGTGGCTGGATGGCCGGGATACCGTTGGTATTCGCGCTGGGCAGGCTGGAATTTCGCCATCCTCTCCTTCTCAAAGCTATTGTTGGTACGCGGAACGTCCCAGTAGGAACCCGGAATGGGATTGGTGCCGGTGCCGGAAGCCCACTCGTCGCCAGCAGCCGTGTTGATGTTGACCTTGTTGGTATCGTCATCTGTCCAGAAGGCGATCCGCCCCACCACGGGATTGTGCTGGGTCGGTGACGTGATTTCGCCTGTCTCCCAGGTTGCCGTGGTGGTGGTGCCTGAGGACGGGGCCGTGAGCGTGCCATCCCGCAGCACATAGAGCCACCTGACTGGCATGGGCGCGGGATTGTCCTCCGGCCCGGTCCCTTTCACCGGGGCCCCGGTGAGGGTGATGCCTTGGGTTGGGTTCGGTCCGGTCACTGAGGAAGGATAAAAGATAGGGTACTGGCGGGTGCCATACCGGTTCAACACAGGAAGGTTGAGGTCCGTGTAGAGCGCCGGTTGCTCATGCCATGTGGTGGGGACATCACTCTGGGCGACAAAAGGCCCGTCGGTCGGCACCCAGTTCATCCTCCTTGCAGAGTACAGCTTGTAGTACTCCAGCGGGGCGCTGGAAGCGCTGGTGGTTGCGCCGGCTGCCACACCATAGGTGCGGATCATGCCCGGCTGGGATGCCCAGGCGACGTTTGGCCCTCGGGTGGTCGCCGCCCGGACTTGAGCCATCACCACACTGGTGACCGTATCCACCAGCTCCCGGCTCCGGTTGCCAGCATCGGCATGGCGGGACGCCTTGGTCTCAGTGGTGACACTGCCAAAGAAGGCCAGGATCAGGGCGCTCAAAAGGACGAGGAAACTCAGAACGAGCACCAGGGCCATGCCGCTGCGACGGTTCGGGAGATGCCTCCCCAAGCGGGATAAGAATCGGAAATGCATGATGAAGGGGGGGCAAATTTCCTCAGTTGGATTCATCCTGGCTCCACTTCGCCCCCCGAAGGCTTACTTCGGTGCTGAAGATGCGGTAGTTCACCTTCATGGCGACGAGATTGTTCTCCAGAGTCTGGAGGTCGGCTTTTCTTTCGTCCAGCCTGGCGTCGGTAAAGAGCGTTTCCAGCCCAAAGTCCGGCGCGGTGGCCCCCTTCTCAAGCATGGCTGCAGAGCTCTCATCGATGGCCACCATGGTCACCTCCACCACCGGCGGGAGCTGGTGCAAACTGCTGCGCCCCGGCCCTTCCGCCGCCTGACCAGGTGTCACCGAATCATAGGCGTAGGCAGGGGCCAGTCGTGAGCCGTCTGGATCCACTCTGGGATCCCCTGCCGGCCCCTGGCCCGGCAGTTTGGGCAGAAAGGTGAGGCAGATGATGTTGCTCGCAATCACATGGGAGCGGGTGCCGCCTGCCACGGTCTGCAGCCATTGGGCCGGCGTGGAGTACACCTTGAGATCCTCTGTTGGCTCCATGAACTCCATCAGGCGGTAGCGGTAGCGTCCTGTGGCGGGCAGGTAGGCGGGACGGTCAGTGTCTTCACGAAACTCCAGGTAGTACCCCCAGGTGTTCACCAGATTCTCCAGCCCTGCATTCCCTGGAATCTCCGTGAAACCCAGCGGAGCCTGGAAGAACAGCCCGTGCGTAGGAAACTTGCTTGCTCCTCCAGACAGAAGCGTGGCCGCCGGCCCCGTTTGAAAACGGAGCTCAGACTGCCGCCCGTACCTGGCAGGGACGAAGGTCGCTGGATCAGAGGCCTTGCGTGAGGTGCCGTCCGCCGCGTAGTAGTCATAATACGTGTTCAGCGTGGCCTGCGACAGGTTTCGAGTGATGGCTTCGAAGGCGTTGCGGGCCTCACGAAACTGGTTGGACTTCCCCGTCGTGTCCTTCCAGACAGCGCTGGTCTGCCCCGTGATGGTGACCAGCACAATCATGAGAATGGAGACGATGGTCATCGAGACCAGCAGTTCAAGGAGGGTGAAAGCGCGGGTTCTCATCGGACACGAGCCACGTGGCTGTTGTAGGTGTAAAATACGAGACCGGGGGCGGGGTCCACCGTCTGCGCCAGTGGATCCGTTTCAGAAGCAGGCCTCAGTTTGATGGGACGATTGGAAGGATTGGTAACGACCTGCACCGTGATGGTGGCCAGGGAGGAGTTCGAGTTCGAGGAGGACGTGGCCGGCAGATGGCTGGAGGGAAGCACCCGCGTGTGCACATGGTAGATCGCATCGGAGGTGGAGGTGACTTCCACTCCCTGGTCATTGAAATAACGCCAGGGTTTCACGACAGGGCTGGCCCCTCCCCCGGAGGCTCCCACCAGAACGTCGTAATCCGTCTGAACGGCTTCATGAATCAACCGCTGCGCGATCTGTGATGACATCGTGACAGTCATCGAATCCCGGAACATGGTCAGACCGGAAGGAAGCAGACTGAACAGCAAGATGATGCCAATGGCAGCAATACCGGAAGCGACGGCAACTTCCACAAGCGAGAAGCCACCCTTGCCACCGGCCCTGCCGGTGGTGGTTGGTAGGTTTTTCATGAATTGAAGTCTGGGGGTTAGCCGGGCCGATAAAGTCGCAGGGAGCCGTTGTGCGGATCAATCTGCAAGGCGGCATGATTGGGGGGCGGTGATCCGCCCTCCCTCGATCCATGCAGAGTCAGAAACCAGCTGCCCGCCCCCAGGTCCGTGGATCCATCAGGTCTAAACCGCAGGACATAAGCTTCATAGCTGGACCCAATGCCTCGTGGCAGGTCCCGCTTGGGATCGTCCGCGGTCCAGTTCGTCTTTTTCCGGGTCGGCCCTAGAAGCGACGAGAGCGCAGCCTCCTTGCTGATCAATACTCCGCCGGGCAGATGCTGCACAGCGGCCAGAGGCGTGGCTTTGACGTTGGTCTCGTCAAAAACCACCGATTCAAAAGCTGACACCTCTGGGGCGACAGCATCACCGCGATCCGCGCTGGCGAAGTCATAGAACCTCACTTCAACCATGCGGTTCCTCGTGATGGCCACCTGGCGGGCCAGACTGATCTCATCCACCACCATTTGCGTGCCCGTGGTGACTTGGTGCGCACTCAAAATCGAATTCGTCGCTGGCACCGCCAGGGCTAGTAGCAGGCCGCAGATGGTAATGACGATCAACAGCTCAATCAGCGTGAAGGCCGCTGATGAGGCGACCCATCGGGCATGAAGACGTGGGGGACGTAGATTCATGAACTGCTATCTCCCCTGCCCGTGTTTGGCGTCGGCATGACACCCATCCGTTGCAGGATCCTACACAAGTCTCGTCAAAACTCTAGAAACTGTCAATACCATGTCACAGTCATCCCATAGCCCTGCAAAAGCAGCGCCAGAGGCTTGAGTTGGTGATGTTTTGAAGTGCCTTTTGCGAAAGTGATTTCTCAAACGGGGCGGTCCTGCTCCGTTATGCGACGCCTGCTGTCCCATAGACGGGGGGCTCCAGCCCAGGCAGATACACGCTTTGCGGGCTGGCTCGCATCTTCCATGGACCGCCTGCTGTCCCATAGAACGCCAGCAATCTGAGCAGATCCACCCGGCTCCAAGTCACCCCTCGGATCATCGTGAAGAGGCGGGTGAAGCTGTGCGGCCAGCCCGATACTTGTGCCAGGAACCGCAGCAGCACATAGAGCAACAGGGCCGCCCAGAGCTGCCAGCGGATCGCGTTTTTGCTATGTCCCAAAAAATCACAGATGCAGAGCGTTTGCTTGATCTGCTTGAAGAACACTTCAATGCCCCAGCGGCTCTGGTAGAGTTCTCCTACCGTGCTGGCGGCCCATTCTGTCTGGTTGGTGATAAAGGCCATGCGCACTTCCTTGCCGTCAAGCTCCACGAGCATCTCCACCCGGCGCAGCGGGCCGGGATGTTGCGAAAGGCTCCTGGCTCCTTTGAGCACAATGAGGTCATCGCGCAGCACCTTGCCTTGCGGCCGTGCCTGGAGCTTGCGCGTCACCCGGTAGCTCATGTTGTCCTTGGCACGGGTGACCCAGAAGATGCCCCGCCCGGTCAACTCCCAGAGGTGGGCAAAGTTGATGTAAGCCTTGTCAAACAAGGCAATTTCCCCGTCTTTGAGGCTGGCACAAAGCGCGCGGGAGCGCGAGTCATCATGATGAGAGGCTTCTTCGATGATGGCAAAGGCTGGCAGGAAGGTTTGCAGGTTGAGACGCAAATGGAGCTTGGCCGCCGCCTTGCGCTGCCGGTGCTTGGCCCAACTCATACAGTTGGCCACCAGGGCGATGGTGCTGGAGTCGATGGCGTAGATGGCCCGTCTAAACCGCCGGGGCAGTCCTTCATAGCGCAGGCCAAACCCGGGGTGCCGATGCTGGAGATGATCCAACATCTTCCAAAAGAGGGTCTCCATCAGGTCGCTGTCCCGATTCTTATTGGCATGGGACAGGGTGTTGCGGGCTGGCGGTGTCGCTCCGCGGATGGCAGCGAGGGCCCCGGCATGATGCCTCAAGCTGTCGCACACATCGTTGAGACTGATGGAGTGTGTCAGTTGCGCGTAGAGCAGGCTGACCACGTGACTCCAGGAACTGAAGGTGCGCGGCTGGCTGCCGTGGTGGTGTTGAGCGCAGAGGTTCGCGACCAAGTGCCCGGGAATGAGCTTGCAAAGCTGCCCCAGAACGCTTCCAATGACTTTGGCTGGTTTGAATTTCATCTCAGGCCTACCCTGTGTGGGGTAGGCCGCCAGTCACCTTTTTGTTTCGCTGTGGGACGGCTGTGATACCATGTATATTATCTTTCGAACGGAAAGGATTGCTCCTCGAACCTGGCATTTGACTTAGTTGCTCTACGCAAATGCTTTAGTATTTAGCCGAAATGAAACTAATGGAGTTGCCCTCCGAAGAATTGAGAGAAGGAGTGCCCTGGGGTCAGTTCAATGGGGCTTGGGAAGATCCCTCAACTGCAGCCCTGCTTTCTTCTCTGCATCCCACGAGAACTTTTCAGTCAATGCCCGGGGAAACTCCCACGGTGATTTGTCGTCTGCGTAGATGATTGCCATCACCACCACAAAGCGCGGCGGTCGCCGGGATGAAACGGCTGTGCCCGGTCTGAGGTGGTTTTGCTTGTGCACCCAGCCCATGAAGGTTTGATAGTGCACGCCAGCCAGCGCGGCGTAAGCGTCAAGCCGATCCCCGTCTGATGTCGCTATGAAGCGTTATCACCATCAGTCATAGCTGAGGGGTATGACTCATAGTGATCCTTCTTCCATAGCGTCAGCTCCACTCAAGCGTGATGTCAGGTCCAGGGTGCGCAGCACCCCGGCACAACGACACGCCGCGCTGGAGGCCTATGCCCGCTCAGGCCTGAGCGGGCCCCAGTTCGCCAGATCTGCTGGCATCAAGTACCAAACGCTGGTCTCCTGGCGCAGGCAGGCCAAAATCTCCACCTGCATTGCCACTCAGGCTGCCTCCCCTCCCATCGTGGCGTTTCTGGAGGCCGTCCCCATCTCCCCACTGCCTTCGACACGCCTGGATCTTCTGCTGCCCGGCACCGCCCGCCTGCACCTGTCCTGCTCCTTAATGCGCAAAGACAGGCTATACGCAAATCCAGAATGAGAATATCGCAATCCAAATGCTCATTCGAGGCACACCTCCAATCTCTGCCCCATTTCAGACCCCTTCGGCGGGATTACCCACGGCATTCCGGACAGCAAATCAGCACTCTTCCTGGATGCGAGTCCACACAGATTCACCAGGGTCTCAATGCTCCTTGGCCCCCTATTCCCGTTTGTACCGGCCACCCTGCTTTGCGGCACCCCTGATTGCCCTCACACCACCCCGACTCTCGGCGCTCGAAAGGCAAACATTCCGGCAAAACTTCCGCCCTTCATGGGGCGGGCACCTCGTTGGCGGCGGGCATCAAATTGTTCACGGCGCGCCTCAAAGAACTCATCCACAAACCCCCGGCTTCCCAAGGCCACACCTAGCGTGAAGTACGTCACCCGATGACGCAGCGTCTCCGCGAGCGTCAGCTTGCCGTCTTCCTCGCGCACCTGCTCCACCACCTCGCACTTGATCCCCTTGCGCAGCACCTGGCTGTCGGAACCGTGACCGTCCCGAACCTCCTCCCCCTGGCCAAAGAGCCATACCCGGTAGCCGGAAAGCACTCGATCCGCACTCGGGATCCGTTGTGACCCTCCCGTCTGATTCTGCTCATGCAGCCGATGCTCATTGGTGATCGTGTACAAGGCTGACAACGCCTTGCGCCCCCCCGCCACCGCCTCCGCATAGCTGCACCACCGGTAGTCCTTGGGGTCCTGCACCAGTCCGGCCCGCACCGGGTTGAGGTCAATGTAGGCACTCATCACCGAGAGCGTAGCGAGCTCACCTTCCAGCAGCACACTGGTGAACCGCTCCTCCCAGAGAGTGCCCTTGCGATTCTCCCTCTTGTTGAACCACAGGCTGAAGCGCTGTTTGAGCTCCTTCATGAACTGGCTCACATCCCACATCCGCCCCAGGTATCTCTCCTTGAGTTCCTCGGCCGCCGCGTCATGCCCCTGGCTGCGCAAGGTTTCCAGCGTCTCCTTGAGCATCCGCACCGCCGGTTTGGAATAGATCAACGCCACCTGCTTGAGCAACCAAGCATCCGAATACACCGCCCCTTCAGGCCGCTTCTTCACCTCCACCATGATGTGGAAGTGGTTGGACATCACGCAATAGGACAACACCCGCACCTGGCAGAACCCCTCATAGGCCCGCATGAGCCGCACAAACTGCTCCTTCTCCTCCGGTCCAAACGCCAACCGCCGCTCCACCACCCTGGAAATGCAGTGGTAGTACGCAACCGGAACCATCGGATCGGCAAAATATCGAGGCGAGGCCATGAGGTCCCCATCGCATTAAAAGACTGCGCAGTCAACTTCCTTCTCCCGTAATAGCCTGTCTCTTCGTACTGTCTCTTCGTACTGCCGGGGTGCGCACGCGCCCCAGCCCGTCCTGCTTCAATACCAATGACGTCGTATTCATAGACGTCATACCTTTTCAAACCTCGACGTCTATGATGCCTGCATGGTCATAGGGCGCTGGGCGTGACGCTTACTGTTTTGGAGCCCAAATTGTCGAAAGCAGCCCGTTGGCACGGCCTGCTATGGGTTGTCACGCTTCAGTCTGTTGGCACAGACTGCGATGAGCACGTCCCATTTACTAAATTCGAAGGGCTTGCTTCCAAGGTTGCATAAGACCTTGATCTAACATGCGATCCATAGATCCATCACGCACTCCTCCCACAACCGTTCCATCAAGTTGCAACTGAAATGACATACCAAAGTCACGGCTAAGTCTACAAAGTTCGCTTACCACTTCTTCTACCTCCTGATAGTGGGCACGATCAGTTTCCAAGGGGAGCTTCGCGCCCCATGGCGGCAATGCAGAGTAGACTTCAAAAGACCCACCGTGCATGGTAGCACTCGGCGATGCTCCGGAAACTTCGTCCTCAAAGTAAGATGGCTCTTGAATAGTCCAAGACCGTCTCGCGGCCACAGATGCAATCCCTCGCTTAAGCGCATCAATTAGTTTTGGAGTTGGATCGTTCCTGAGCAAAAAAATGAACTGCTGTTTGGGATGATTTCGGGTGATCGTCATATCTAACCAGATGTTGGAATCCCGCCAGGATTGAATCGAAATCCTCCTGGCATATGTGCATCAAGATGCCGCGTCGCTGGTGTTGGGATTGTGAGTGGCAGACCTTGTATATGGTGCATCGGAATAAGCTCGCCCTTCAGGACATCATCTCCCGGGAAGACACGGATCCAAGCATCGTCCACTTCTGGAACAAGTCCACGATTAATTAACGTCCTGTTTTCATGGCTTCAAATATCGCCGTATCCCAATTCGTCCCAAAGGTCACGCGTGGCTCTCCAATCCGCCGGATTGTCACGAACCACCCCGAGGCGGGTAGCATTCGATCCTGATGGAGATGCCCCAACTCTAAACCAACGATTCGGTCCAACCCCTCCTTTCGACGCTCTGAGCTCGTAGGTAACCCCATCTACAATTTTAGTCGAATTCAATCCGCTTTTTGCGGCAGCTGGCGCATGCTCAAAGAATTTGAATTCCCGCGACAGAAATGTTAAGATCCTCGCTTTCCCTGCCAGTTTGAACGTCGCTCGTAAGGCAAAGTCTTCGGGTGCTGGAGCCAGTAGAAAGACGGAAGCTTGCGCAACTGGCACCGTCCACGAAGCGCCATCAGAGGCAGCTCCCCAAACCCGGTTCGCATTCACATTGTCACCGGGATAGTTCCACCTCGCCGGCATTTGCATCGCCGGCTTCCGTTGCACCTTGTACCCGTCCTTGACACTCCCTTCACTTCCCTCCTCCCGTATACCAAACCAGTAGGTCCAACCAAATTTTTCAAATTCGCGAATGTCTCGTCCTTCATAGATCTTTGCCCGCGTCCCACCAGCGTCATCCGCCAACGGTTTGCGAGTTACTTCGTCCAGGAGAATTCGATAAACAAACCCACTCCCCGGAATGCCCTGGTATGCCGTGTCTTCCACCGCTGCCATCCCCAAATAGTCCCACCCATTCACCGGGTCGTTCCCGCAATACCCGTACAGGTTGAACCCACCTGCTTCACCTAGCGGATCACGGCTGATCCATCGCCCCATCTTGGGGGTGTAATACCTATAACCAAAGTAGCTCAGACCCGTCTCGGCATCGTGGAACTTGCTCTGATAGCGGAACGGGCATGCTTCCGCATCACCGCTCTGGCCGAGTGGCTCACCATACGGACCGTAGGTAAGCGTCAAGCCGATCCCCGTCTGATGTCGCTATGAAGCGTTATCACCATCAGTCATAGCTGAGGGGTATGACTCATAGTGATCCTTCTTCCATAGCGTCAGCTCCACTCAAGCGTGATGTCAGGTCCAGGGTGCGCAGCACCCCGGCACAACGACACGCCGCGCTGGAGGCCTATGCCCGCTCAGGCCTGAGCGGGCCCCAGTTCGCCAGATCTGCTGGCATCAAGTACCAAACGCTGGTCTCCTGGCGCAGGCAGGCCAAAATCTCCACCTGCATTGCCACTCAGGCAGCCTCCCCTCCCATCGTGGCGTTTCTGGAGGCCGTCCCCATCTCCCCACTGCCTTCGACACGCCTGGATCTTCTGCTGCCCGGCACCGCCCGCCTGCACCTGTCCTGCTCCTCGCAGATGCCCCTGGTTGCAGCGCTGCTGCGTCAACTCGAACTCAAGCATTCCCCGGACCTCCACTCATGCTGAGCTTCTCAGGCAGCCTCAAGGTCTTCATCGCCCTTCAACCCTGTGACATGAGGGCCGGGGTGGGCACCCTTCAGGGCATGGTCAGTGCGCAGTTGCAGGACGATCCCCGCAGCGGCTCGCTCTTTGTCTTCAGCAACAGGCGCCACTCGGTGCTCAAGATCCTCTACTGGGACGGTTCGGGCTGGTGGCTGCTGGCCAAACGGCTCGAACAAGGCACCTTCAGCTGGCCGGCTGTCGCCGATCCTGCGCAGATCAAGCTGGCCCTGGCCCCGCAGGCTCTGGCCATGCTCACCGACGGCATTGATCTGCGGGGCGCGAAGATGCGCCCCTGGTATGAACGTGAGACGGGATAGTTTCCTGATTCCTGCATCTGAAGCTGGACAAGGGCGCGGCTTGAGGCCACATCACGCGCCTCGTGACTCCTGAACCTGACGCCGCCACTTTGATCGCAGAGCTTCGTCGCAAAGACGAGGAACTCACGGCGGTGCGTCTGGAGAACAAGCTGCTGCGCCTCAAGCTCGACGCGCTTTCGCGCCGGATGTTCGGCAAAAGCAGCGAGAAGCTGGATGCAGAGCAGATGCAGCTGCTGCTCGACGGGATCGAGGAGCTCACGCTGGCCGAAGAGTCGGCCCGTCAGACCCGGCCGGGCAGGGAGCCGTCCACCCCGGAGCCAGTCCGGGAGCGCAAGCCCCGCATCCCGGAGCACCTGCCGGTTAAAGAGGTGTTCATCGACCCAGAAGAGGTCACGGCCAGCCCCCAGGACTGGGTGCACATCGGCGAAGAGGTCACCGAGCAGCTTGAGTACACCCCGGCAAGCTTCGAGCGCTTGCGCATCATCCGGCGCAAGTATGTGCGCAAGGACCAGCGGCATCTGCCTCCGGTGGTGGCCCCGTTGCAGCCCTGCCTGCAGGAGCGCTGCCTGGCCGCCCCCTCGCTGCTGGCTCACAGCATGGTGTCGCGCTACCGGGACCATCTGCCCTGGCACCGGCTGGAGGGCATCTACGCCGGGCTGGGCGTGGAGATCTCGCGCCAGACGCTGGCCAACTGGAGCGGGATGACCGCAGAGGCCTGCGGGCTGCTCATGCGCGAGATCCATCAGAGCGTGTTTGCCAGCGGGTATGTCCAGCTTGATGAGACACCCATTGAGTACTTGAGCCCCGGTCATGGCCAGACCAAAACGGGTTACCTGTGGGTGGCGCACTCGCCGCTGACCCAGGAGACGTTCTTCCAGTGGCACACCGGACGGGCGGCCTTTTGTCTGGAGAGCCTGGTGCCTGCCGGGTTCGAGGGCATCATCCAGTGCGATGGGTATGCCGCTTACGCGTCTTTTGCCCAGAGCCGGGAGCGTGCGGGCACGATCCGGCTGGCGGGCTGCTGGGCGCATGCCCGGCGGAAGTTTTTTGAGGCCAGCACCTACTGCCAGGATGCCCTGTGGGTGCTGGTGCAGATCCGGGAGCTTTATGCCGTGGAGGAAGAGTTGCGCGAGATCCGGGCTGGGCCGGAGCAAAGACAGGCGGCCCGAGAAGCCCGAAGCCGCCTTGTGATGGGGCAGGTCTATGAGAAGCTGGAGCAATGGCAGCAGCAACGCAAACACCCGCCCAAGAGTCCGACAGGGGCCGCGATACGCTATGCCCTCAACCAGCGTGCGAGCCTTGAAGTGTTCCTTGAGGACGGACGCGTGGAGGTGGGTAGAGTCGGAGACAGGCGCGGTGGTTTTAGGAAAGAGGAGTTGCTGTTGCCGGCGGCTTTCGCCTGATGCCGGTGCCTCAGTCTCTTCCCTTGACTCCGTTTCCTGCCCCCGCTCATCGAACCGGACTTGCAGCTTTACCGCATCCGGCTCTCATCACCGACTTCTGTACTTTCGCATTCAGCGTGCCTGGGCGCTCGCATTGCAGTTTGTACAGGCCAAGCTCCTCGTAGAGGTGCTTGTCGGGATACTGGCGGTAGCCCGTGCCTTTCTTCTGCCTGCGCCGCATCAGCCACCTGCGCAACCGCCTCTCTGTATAGGCTTGGATCTTGCGATACTCCTTGAAGACCGGGCCTTGGTTGAAGTAACCCGCCCAGCCTCTCAGTTTCCGGTTGATCACCAATGTCCTCACCTCGGGTTCCGAGGCGTGCCACAGTGAGGTGGTCTCGTCATGGATTGCCTTCATCAGTTTTTGCACAGCCTTCTTGGAAGGCCGGGTCCCTTCATATGACTTTCCGTCTCGTCCGTAAAACCGTCCGAAGCTGTAACCCAGGAAGTCAAACATCCCTCCCGGCACCTGCACCAGCCGCGTCTTGCGCTCGTTTACCTTCAACCCAAGTTTCTCCATGATCCCTTCCATGGCCTCGAGGGCCGTCGGCCCGTTTCCGGGTTTGCAACAGATCACGAAGTCATCAGCGTAGTTCACGATCACCGATTGCGTGGCACGGTCGTGCCCAAACTTCTTCCAGGCCAGCAGGAACCTCCGAAAGTAAAGGTTGGCAAGCAGGGGCGAGATCACCCCTCCCTGCGGCACCCCGCGTCGGTGGTTGCGGCTTTCAGTCGCTTGGACAGTTCGGCTGCCTCTGCTTGGTTCTTTGACGGGGACTTTGAGCCACATCCGGATGATCCGGAGCACTTTGCCATCAGCTATCCTCCGGCTCAGGCACTTGAGCAGCGCTCCATGGGGGATGGTGTTGAAGTAATCGCTCAGGTCCGCGTCCACCACTTCACTGCGTCCTTTCTGCCTCACCTGATAATAGACAAGGCGTACCGCAGTTTTAGCGTCGCGTCCCGGACGATACCCCATCTGCTCTTCGCAGAGGTCGGCCTCAAAGATTGGGGCCAGCACCAGCACCATCGCCATTTGCACCACTCTGTCCTTCACCGTGGGAATGCCCAGCGGTCTCTGTCCTCCTCCTGCTTTGGGTATCCACACCCGGCGGAGGCGTTGCGGGCGGTAAGCACCGCTTCGCAACTCCTCCCGCAGCTCCCTCAGCCACACGCTCACATCCTGTTGTTCGATCTGTTGGAAGCTGGTGCCATCCACTCCGGGTGCCCCCGCTTTGCGGCGGCAGCGGTCCCAGGCTTCAGCCAGCACATCCTCGCGCCAGACCTTGTCCCACAGACTGTAAAACCGGCAGCCGGGCTCGGCCTTGGCTTTTGTCAGCAGTGCACTTTGCAGCTTCCCAACCGTCCCGGTCTTGCCCGGTTGAAGTTCGTAGATGTTGCCATCAATCCTCATGGTTCTCGCTGCTTGGTTCACTTGCCAGTCATCAGGGAGCCTTCCCTCCACCCGCATTACCAGGCTTCCCAGGTACTACACCCCCATCCGTCATCTGCCAGGACCCACCGTCTCCCTCGCGGGCCGATGGTTGGGCTCCGGATGCCACCCCGGCTGTCCATCCCAGCAGACTTCCCTCGTTGCGTTGAGCCCCTTCCATGCGTACTGCCACCACTACCCCGGTGGAATCCAGGACCTTCAACCGCTCAGAGCGGCCCCAGACGACGGCCTTCCCCGTTATTATGGCGGGTCGGCTCCCACAACAGTCTTTCGAGGCCTGCACGGTGTTCACACTACATTGCAGCCCGCATGATCGCTGACTCCCTACGGAGCCTTTTCTGGAAGTACTTCGATTCATTTGTCACCTCTTGAACCGCCCCCAGTGCTTCTGGCCGGAGCGATATAGCCAGCCGGGACTTCCACCCGGTGATTCTCAACGCCTTTCCGAGGCATACACAACAACCTTGTCGAGAACGCGATCCGGCCCAGCGCCATTGGCAAGAAGAACTGGCTCTTCATGGGAGACGCGCAGAGTGGAGCCCGCGCGGCAACCTTCTACACGCTGATCGGGAACTGCCACCGCAACGGGATCGACGCCTTTGCGTACCTCAGTGACGTGTTTACGCGCCTGCCCCGCGAAACCAACCGGACGGTCCATCGACTTACGCCACGAAACTGGGCGGCCGACCGAGACGCGGCCCGCCAGGCACTGACCCAGGCCGCTGTCGTGGGCGGGTAGACGTGTCAACCAGTCAAGCAAAGACGGACGGAGATTGGTCTACCGGATACGTTCGGATGGTAAGAGGGCATGCCCACAAAGCCTCCGCTCACGAGGAGCCTGTTTTGGTGCTTATTTTGCGAAAGCAGGCTGTTGGCACGGCCTGCTTTGGGTTGTCACTTTTTTTGGCACTTATTTACGGAGAGCAGGCTGTTGGCACGGGCTGCTATGTTTTTTACCCTTTTTCAGCGAAGACCACTCAGCAATTGGCCCAACCACTTTGACTTAGACTTTCCGTGCACGACGCGATCACGAAAAACAATCAAGTGGAAAATACTATCCTGGGGGCATTCGTGCGAGACGTATACAGCATAGTTCTCTGAAAGATGGGTCAAGGCATCGGCTATTGTCGGCAGAAAACTTCCTCGAATCAATGTTTCATCATGGAGCTCGATTGAGATCCATCGCGATCTACCGCGTGAGTCGTTCATCACAAAGTTTCCACTGATCGGATCACAGACCCCCCCTATTTTTTCTATTCGACACCTAATTAGGTTCTGCGCCTCTAGATATTCCTCAGCGAATGCATCTTCGTCCAATACAGGCGGATTATACGGTTCCGCGAATAGCTTATCCATAGCGGCCAACGAGACGAGTTCAGCTTTGATCTGGTGGTGCATAGTACTTGGCTGTAGCATTGGTTCCATTCAACACTCCTTGAGGGTCGGAGTGCATGTTAAATAGCGCTCGCTCTTGATCTGGGCTTAGATCTGGATAGCCAGTGTGCTCAATTTGAGTCGTGATCATTCGTTCTTCAGCTCTAATGACCTTCTGAATCACAGAGTCGGCTTGATCTTGAGTCATGCCCTCCTGCTCTGTCAATATCTTGTGCATAGCCGTCCGATTACCAACTGCATCGCCATGAGCCCCAATTGCGGCAAGCGCTTGGATTCCAAATGGTACAACGCCCAGGATCTTTCCTCCAGATCCTTTAAACACGCGATTAATACTAGCCTCATTTTGCCTGACAAACCGTGCAAGATGTTTTGTCCCTTTGGCTTCAGCAAATCTGTACCCCCAGCCCCACGCTTTCAACTGCCCTTGATTAAAGTGACCGACTCTCTTCAAATAGCCCGAAATGTAGCCATCGTTCGAATTTTTGATTCGACTGACCAATTCATCGGCATGCTTTGCGGCCTCTTCTGTAGTCATTTTTGCCGACAAGCTAACCCCGTCTTTCGCGAGGTGATCCTGATATTCTTCGATGACCTTCTGCACACGACGGTCATATTCGCGGTGAGCCGCTGCTCCATGAGGCTCCGCAGTTGCAACCGTTTTTTTATTTAGGGATCTTTGAAGCTCGTCATCAAAGTCGTTAGCATCTGCCCGATTGAGCGGAACAATGTGGTGATCTGTATCACTCCACGGGACATTCCGTTTGGATTGCCTCAACCCCTCAGGATCGAAGCTCGTCCAAGGATTCTGCCGGACATACGCATACAGGTTCGGGCCATCCACAAAGCCCGCAGGGTCCTTCGACAGAAATGCCCCCGTCTCCAGATCCCGGTACCGGAACCCTTCATTCGCATACCCCGGCACATCGCGGTCCTTGCTGTTGCTCTTCTGGCGGTCCTGGGTGCTGCCAGACTCCGCCTTGATCTCGCCCCAGGCCTCGTAGGCGACTTGATAGGTCAGGGCTCCAGCGCCATCGGTCTTGGCCACGACATCGCCACGGGCATTGTAGTGCGTGTAGCTGGGGGTGCCCGACCGCAGGGAATAGAGCAGACCTCCCACACCACCGCCGATGTCACTGCCACGAACCAGCTCTGAGGAAAGAACGCCGCCGTCCAGCTCCTGCACCGAGGTGCCGCCACTGAACACGAACTTGGTCTCTGGTGCCGCATCCTTGACCGTCTCGATCCGCCGGGTGCGGTAGTCGTACACAAAGGAGTAGAGCCCCTGCCCGTCTCCCGTGTTCTTGTCAAAGCTCACCAGCCGGTTCTCACAGTCCCAAGCCAGGGCATCACTGTTTGCCCCCTGAGTGCGGGTGGCCCGGTTGCCGTTGAGGTCATAGGTGTAGCTGATCGTGTTGGCACCGTCTGTCCACCCGGTGAGCTGGTTGATGCTATTGTACGAGTAGTCCGTGGTGCCCGGCGTAGGGCCGCCCGTCACGATCTTCTGCGAGCGGTTGTTGGCGTCATCGTACCCATAGGTCACGCTCACGGTTCCACTGCCTGCCGTGGTCGTGGACTCGGTCACGAGGCGATAGACGTCGTCGTAAGTGTTGACCACCGTGCGATTGGCCAGACCGGAGGGATAGACTTCCGAGACCTGGGCCACATTGCCCACCAGGTCGTGCTTCATGGTCTGCGTGTAGAGCAGGCCGGACGCAGCGGTCATCCCCTGGATCTGGGTCGCCCGATTGAGCGCATCGTAGAGGGTGGTGGTGGCATCGCCATTGGGCAGCGTGCGAATGGACACTGCCCCGACTGCATTATACGCATAGCTCGTGGTCCGCCCGTTTTCGGTCATGGTGGCGAGACGGTTGAGCGCGTCATAGGTGCTGACGATCTCCCGGGCAGTTCCGCCGTAGGTCACCCGGGTGCGGTTGCCGGCCAGATCATAGCGGTACTGGTGAGTGACGCCGCCAGAGGTTTCGCTCAACGGGCGGTTCAGCGAGTCATAGGTGTAGGCGACATCCGCTTTCCCCACCTTGCCGGGTTCGGTGACCCCGAGAAGATTGCCCGCTGCGTCGTAGTCATAGCTGCGGTTGTCGGCAGTGCGCCCCACGTACATGACCGTCTCCAGCCGGTGACGGTCATCGTAGCCGTACTCCGTGCGCTGGCCCATGGCATCCACCCGGGCGGTCTTGTTGACGTCGTTGTAAACGAACACCGTCTCCCGGTCCAAGGCATCACGGATGACCGTGTTGCGGTTGAGCCCGTCGTATTCAAACTCGGTGCGCTGGTTCTTGCCATCAACCACCGCCGTGCGATTGCCGACCTTGTCGTACTCGTTGGTCACGACCATGCCTTCCGCATCGGTGGTGGTCTCCAGCCGCCCGAGGTCGTCATAGGTGTTGGTGGTGACCTTGCCGTTGGCATCCGTCACAGTGAGCACATGTCCACTCTTGTCATAGGTCGTGACGGTGACGGGGCGGGCTGTGGCGCCATCCGGCTTGGTCACCAGCGGGCTGGTGATGGTCTCAACCCGGTTGGCCTCATCATGCGTGGTGTCTGTGGCATGGCCACGGGCATCCACGATCTGGACGACGTTGCCCACGTCGTCATAGTCCGTCACAATGGTGGGGTGGATGAAGGCGGCTGTCTCCGCATCCCACACTTCGGGATGTTCTTCGGATACCTTCCGGTTGCGATTGTCGTATTCAAACTCCCAGCGCTTCCCGAGGGCATTGATGGTGGCGGACACATTGCCTGCGTCATCATATTCGGTCAACGTGACCGGACTCTCGGTCAGTCCGGTGAGGGTGTTGAACACGGCCGGTTGCGTCACCTTTACCGGTCTGGCCGCCCGGTCAGACTCGGTCAGCGTGACCCGTCCCAGTTCATCCTGGACCTTCCACTTGAGTCCGGTGGAGGTGTAGAACGACTTCTGGAAGGTGGCATCCTGGAAAGTCACCTGCACCGGCCGGTTGAGTGCATCGTAGTCTGTCGAGGTGTGCTTGCCGAGCGGATCGGTCACCTCGATGGCATTGCCCACGTCATCGTAGTCCGTCGTCGTAATCGCCACCGCGCCCGGGCCATAACCTGTCCGCGTCTCGACCGCCCGGTAGAGGGCGTCGTAGGTGACACCGGTGACATATCCCCTGGGGTCTTCGCTGCGCGTGGGTTTGAAGGGCGTGGAGTCAAAGACGCTGCCACCGCTGTTGGCTCCGTACTGAAAGAGCGTGGTGGCGCTCATGGGGGCATGCTGCTCCTTGAGCCGTTGCAGCCCGTCATACACATAGGTGGTGACCTTGGCACGTGAGTCGGTGGAGGTCGTCACCGAGCCGACAGCGTTGTAGGCTTGCTGGGTGACCAGATCCGGGGCGTCAATCACGCCATTGCCGTTCATGTCACGAGCCTGCCTGATGACGCGGTTCAAGCCATCGTACTCAAACAAGGTGGCATGGCCATTCTCGTCCTCCTCCCGGACCTTGTTGCCCCGGCTGTCGTAGGCGATTTCCTTTTCCGTGGCATCCGGGTTCTCCACCCCGATGAGCCGGTTGCGTTTGTCATAGTGGAACCACGTCGTATGCCCGCGTGGATTGGTCACCGATCGCTTGCTGCCATTGGGCAGGTAGGTGGTGGTCGTGGTCAGAGCCAGGCCGCTCGGGGCCACGATTTCCTGCGCCACCCGGCCTGCGCCATCAGGAACATACTCAGTAACAAGGTCTCCGGCCCACGCAGGATCTCCTGCCAGAGACTTCACGGTCTTTCGAGTGATGAATCCGGGGAACTGGCTGTCTCCATACTCGAAGGCGGTCTGCTGCACCAGGGTGTTGGTGCTGGAATAAACGGACTCCTGGGTCCGCCGACCGAGGGCATCCGTATCATAGACCGTCCGCTGCCCCTCTTCATCCACCACCTGGGTCATGATCCGGCGGCTGTCGTAGCTGAAGGACCTGGTTTTGCCCAGCGCATTGGTCTGGGAGGTAGGATCTTCATAGAACCCGTTCAACCCGGTGCTGAGCGGCAGAATCTGCCTGTACTTTACCGGGGCCGCCCAGGCATCACCAAAAGCAAAGGTCGTCGTATTGCCAGAAAGGTCCGTGCTGCTGTTCAGCGCCATACCTGCTTCCTCAGAAAACTGGAAGGTCTCCGTGCCGTAACCTTCGTGGGTCACAGCCATGGTCGTGAAATAGACAATCTTGGGGTCGCTGACGTCCTGGGAGGGGAAGTATTCCCGGAAGGTGTCCACCTCATGGACCACCCCATCGGACCACTGGTAGGTGCGGGCGTGGCCCTCCGCGTCGATCACGCGGGTTTTGCGCAAGCTGTCTGCCGTCAGCCGGGCTTTGCCCTGGGGGTCTCGTTCGATCTTGACCTTCGAAAAGTCCTCGAACTCGGTCAAACCTGCCCCGTCAGGCAAGGTGACCTTCTTCACCTGGCGCGGATGGCCTGTGGTGGCGTAATACCCGGCGAGCTCGGGGTTGTCGCTGTCCCACTTGAAATTGTATTTCCCTCGACCGGTGTTGGTCCCGTCATGGTTGTACCGGTACTCGAAGCCATACACCTTCCCATTGGGGTCCTGCACCGAGGCCAGGTCGCAGTGGATGTGCACTGTGCCTGGGTCAGTGATTTCCGGCAACCTTGGCGTAAGATCGGCCTCTTGCGCAAAGTCGTAGGTGAACTGCGTCTCCGCCCCATCAGGCGCAGTGATTTTTTGCAGGAGCCAGACATTCCTGGTGTTGTCATGAACGTAGCTGTACTGGGTCTTGTTCCAGTTGGGGTCCCAGATGGCTGTCACCAGGCCGTTGGCATTCTGCTGGATGAAGAGGGCCTGATCGGCGCGACCGTCCACACTGATGACCTTCGGCACCAGAGTCTCCAGGGTCTCATAGTCATAAGAGAGGGACTGCCCGAGCCGGTCGGTGACCGTGGCCAGGCGGTAGTAGGTGGTCTTCTCCTTCGCGCCATGACCCGCAAGCCGGTCCTGCGCCACTTCATGGAGGAGGCTGGTGGCTTCAAACCGCAGCACCGAACCAAACTTCTTCCTGAAGACGAGCCGATCGTCCTCAAACGCCAGACTGGCCAGGTAAGCCGCCTTTTCGTGCCGGCCGGTCGGCATCGGGAAGAACCGGGTGAACGAGACCGAGCCCACGGTTTCCTGGTAGATGGCAAACCGGAAGGTGGAGCCGTTTTCGTCGGTCACATAGGCATAGTTGGGCTCAGGGTTGGTGCTGGAGTTGTTCCCGGGACTTTCGACGATCCGCACTGCGGACACCAGGTTGCTGCCCCAGGCCGCGCCAAATGGGCGGTCCACTCGTTCATGCGGCCGCAGACCGCTGCGTGTCGTCCAGATCTCCGTTTGAAAATCCCGCCGGATTTCGAGGGGCAGTTCGGTTCCGGGCGTGGGCACATAGGCGTCCGTGGAACTGTAGCGCAGCCCGAGGGTCAGCGCGTCCACAAAGGTCTCCTCCGCCTGCTGGTCATCTTCACCGGCCGTTTGAGGCTTGCCATCCGGCAGCGGTCGGCCATTGAGCGCGATCTTGCGATATCTGGCACCGGCGGATTCATCCGTAGGAACACTCAGGCTACGGCGAGGCTGGAACTCAAAGGTAGCTTCCTCCGTGTTCAGAGTGGTGCCATCCGGGGCCTTGAAGGTGATTGAAAAATCAATGCGGTCTCCATCCACGGCATTTTCTCCGACGTAGACCCGAAAAGTCATGCCATATTCCTCGTAAGTCATCACCTGACCACGGGAGAGTTTCACCCACTGCCCGCTCGCGCGGTGGTAAGCATGGATCTCGATGTCATCATCGCCGCTCCAGTTGACCACATGGCTGTAGCCGTCATACACCATTCTTTCCAAGTGGAAAATCAATGCCCCGTCCTCCCCTTTCCCGACTCTGACAGGGTGCTCCAATTCATCTTCATCAAGGCCGCCCCAGCCGCCGTTTCCAATTTCAAGGCGGGGCAGGAACCGCAGCTCAAAATGGCCATTTTTTGATTTCACAGTGCCGTCCAGCTCGTACTCGGGACTCTCCGACGCAGACGAGGAGTTGATGGTCCAGCTCCTTATGTTCTGAACAAAAGTGCGCTCCTCCTCGGGTTCTGCACTTTCTTCTTCAACATACACCTCCATCCATTTGACCGTACGCCCTGAAGCGGGAAATGCCGAGAGTTTGTACTTAACTTTGCCTGCACCGTAATAACTGTGTTCTCTGTGCAGGTTGCGACCGCTAGTAAGTGACTGTTGATAATGCGCGTTGAAGAACTCCAAAATCAGTGGAATTCGGTCCCACTCCTGCGGATAGTCACCCAACAGATTGTGCGTATCAGAGATGAATGTGGCAACGGGATACTCATCACTTAATGTCGCCGTCCAGCTGCCAGAATCAAGATGGTAACTGCCTTGAAGCGTCGTCGGGTTGATCCTTTCAATGCTAAATTCCGTATATGGCACGTCATGACGTTGCCCCGCAGAATCCACACTGATACTCCTTCGGCCAGTCCAATTACCTGTATCCGGGTCAACGGTGGCCGAGTAGGAATCAGAGGAATAGTTGCCAAAGATGTCGTACTCGTAAGTCGATGTGGAACTCGAACCCTCGTAAGAAAGGTCGTAGTTTAAATCGTTAAATTCATCAATGAACAGATCCACCGAGATCGCCGAAGTGCCACTTTCGCTCACTCCCCACAAATCTCTGACCACGGAGATGTTCCAAGTCACAGTTTCACGGAGGTAGTGCCTCGGCACCCAGCCCGAGTCCCCGTATGCATAGTCACGAATGCCAGGATTAATCGCAAAGGCGATCTTTTTCTTGGCATCGAGAGATCTCAACAGCGGGGGTTCATAAGCGGCCACAGACGACGGTTCTGTTGCAAAGGTCTGGCCATTCAACGAGACCACAGTGAATAGGCGGTAGTGATATCGGGTATCGCCCTCCAGCCCCGTTTGGGCCACGCTCAGCGTCCCTGACCCCGAGACCAGTTGAACGAATTGCCATGGACCATCGCTCACCTTCCGCTCCAGGATGTATTGCAATCCAGGAACAACGGTGTTCCATTCGATGGTCAGTTTCGTGGGATCGAAACTTTCATCCCACTCCGTCATGCCGTTGAGCCGATCAGTAGACGTCAGGGTCAGCGTTGAGACCCGGGGATCCGTGGGATCCAGGTCCAAGTCGGGAGCATCGCCCCCCCCTCCAGCACTGGGCGCGGCATTGGGGTCCCCATATCCTCCGCCTCCTGCAAGGCCCGATGAAGTGTAGGCGGAGAATGACACCGTGACAGGCGGTTGACTGAGCACGCCAGCAATGATCCGATTGAGAGGGTTAGTTCCAGGCAGGAAAACCGCCTGGGCCACGCCCTGCCCATCCGTCGTGGTCGAATAAATGGCCGGAATCCCCGACGCCCCCAGCACCGACCCATTGCCATCTCCCACCGCGTAGCGTACGGGAGCCCCGGCAATGGGCACCCCGGCTGCCGTGGTCACCTTGATGACCAGCGGGGCAGCCAGGGCGCCCCCCACCCCTCCGGTCTGGTTGTTTCCACTTACCAACAACACTCTCGGGGTGTCGCCATTGAAAAAGTCCCTCGGGGATGTACCTTGAAGGTATTCGTCGAGATTGGATCTCTGATCTTCGTCCTCATCCCCCCCGCCATTGTGGACGAGGTCTCCAAAATGCTGCAGCTCCCATGCGTCGGCCAGACCATCGCGGTCCGTGTCTGCCAACACTTGTAAGGTCACCGCCTGGGAATCTCCCGGCGTACCCAGATCATCATAAGCGCGAGCCGTGAGCTGGAATGTGCCGACGGGCAGGTTGCTCCAGTTCAACTGGTAGGGGGCGGTGCTGTCCTCGCCCACCTTGGTCGTACCGGCATAAAACTCCACCCTCGTGATGATACCGCTCTCGTCCTCCGCTTCCGCCTTGAGAGCCAGCGTCTGCCATTGCAGTGCCACCGTGGGAGCGACCGGCTCGACCAGCACTACCGATGGCGCCCCGGGATTCACCCGCATGGTCACCGCCACTTCAATGGGATCCTGATCCGGATGTGTGTGCCCCACAGTCAAGGCCCCCTCCATCAGACCAGAAGCAAGGCCGATAGCCCTGAACACCCCTTGTAAATCCATTCCTTGACCAGCCGCCAGCGTGCCAGACAAAGGCCCGATTTCAAACCAATACCCTCCTGGGGCAAACCGTATCGCCAGTTCATTCTTCAAATAGGGGGTATCGTGCACCACTGTAATCCCAGCGTCCTGAAGACTGTTTTGAACGCCCACCGTTGCACTGTCCAACGTGCCGGAGAGAGTCTTGTAGAAGTACTCGATCGTTCCATCCTCGTGCAACACGATCTGGAATGTCAGCGTACCGCTGCCACCCGGACGTTCGACCTCCTCGAACTGGATAATGCACTTGTCTCCTTGATCCAGAAAATAGATATCCCCACCCGTTCCGGGATTAAGGTCATCGAAAAACCCGGCAATAAGGTTTCCTGGAGCCTCGACCCCTGGCAGAGCCGTGTTTTGATACATCGAGCTGCCGTCTCCGAGCGTGACATAACCGTTGGAACTCACATGAATTTCAGCATAGGACGTTCCGTAAAATGGGAACTGAAACGACAAAGTCACCAATTCGCTTGCGTCGTCAGAGTCGGACACGCCAGCCAGCAGAGTTCCGGTGGAACTGATTTCTGTCCAAGTGTAAGTCGGGCCCACAGGCATGTCGGAATCGGCCCATCGGTAGGAGTCCCCCACCCCTTGCAATTCTGCATTCTCGACCGAGAGGGTATAATCCACCGCTTGACTGCTATGGTTGACTAGTCGCAAGGTGTGGGATGCCTCGGTGCCTGCTGGCACCGTAGCAGCGAATGGTGTGGGTGCCAGGGTCAATGGAGTGCTGGAGACCTGAAACGTGACCGGGGCCGCCGATCCCGTCACCACCGACACACTGCCAAAGGGCGGCGGACTTGGCGCCTGCTGGAAGAACACCTGGGCGTTGCCGGAGGAGTCGGTCAACACCAGAAGAGAATCTGACAAGGCTGGTGTTCCCTGGTTGGCGGATGCCAACTTCCCTCCGCCGACTCCCGCGGCAAATGTCACCGGAGCATTCACCAGCGGAGAACTGTCTGTAGAATTCACCAAGTGAACTACCAGAGGGTTGGGGGCAAACTGAAGAGCCGGAGCATATTGCAAGTTTCCAGAGTGAACAGTCAGCAGCGGCACCACCGTGACGCCATTTTGTTCAAAGTAGTCAGCAGGGTCACTGTTTGAGGCGTACTCCTGAGAGTTCGTGTAACCATCCTTGTCATAGTCGCCTGAGTCGATGGCACTCAGGCTCCCAAAGTGTTGCATCTCCCACCAGTCGGGGAGTCCATCCCCATCTTCGTCCTCATCTCCGTCCTCGATGCCATCCCCATCAGAGTCGGCGACCAGCGGATGGGTCCCAAACTGATACTCCTGAAGGTTGGTCAGGCCGTCTTGATCGAGATCACTCTGGGCATCATGGCTGCCGCGCAGCTTCAGCCCCCCGCTGGGGTATCGCCAGGCTCCGTAGTTGTGTTCCCATGCGTCCGGCATCCCGTCGCCGTCGAGATCTCCGGCGTTCACCCGGACAAAGCGAGGATTGCTCCCGCCGTGTGCGGTTTCCGCCCAGTCCGGAATGCCGTCGCCGTCGTTGTCAGTCACCGGAGGGGTGCTGTATGGGTACAACATTTCAGCCATCAGCACCTGCAAGTCCCCAAACCCGCCTTTGTTGAAAGTATCAGGGTCGAGGGGAGACAGCGCCAGATGTGCCTCCTCATAGTTGAGGACGCCGTCGTTGTCCGCATCCTCCACGGCATCCGCCGGATCATTTTTGTCCAGCAGGAAATAGTCCTCAAAGACATCGGTCATGCCGTCGTTGTCAGCGTCATAGAGGGAGAGGTCCGCCTTGAGGCCAATCCCTGACTGATACTGGGCCAGGTTGTTCATCAGGTTGCCGTCCAGGTCGCCTGTCGCATCGGCGGGATCATTGGGGTTCAATCCGTAGTGGGTCTCAATGAGGTCGGGAATCCCGTCACCGTCCGTGTCCGTCTGGTCCACCAGCTCAAAGTCGGTGTAGAGGTTCCCATGGCCCTGCTGCTGGCTCAGGGAGTGGGCGTTGTTCGGGTTGGTGTGGTAGATGAGCAACTCCTCATAGTCGGTGAGTCCGTCATTGTCCCCGTCAACCGTCCAGTCGCTGGTGTCGTATTGCAGTTCCTGGCGGAGGGTCAACCCGTCGCGGTCGCCATCGTATTCATACGGAGAGATGTCGCTCCAGTTGGGGGCGTGGTCGTTGTCATAGTCCTCCAAGACGTACTCGTACCAGGCAATGCCGTTGATGCTGCTGTAGTTAGTCCAGTCAGCGGGGAAGGGATCACGGCTATTGACAATGCGGTCCCCGTCGGCGTCGCCCAGGACGGCACCGTGCCAGGCGGTGTTGTTGACGCTACTGTAGTTGGTCGCGTCCGAGGGGAATGGGTCGATCCAGTTGGCCGCGCCATCTCCATCGACATCCCCAAGCACATCAGCATACCAGGAAATACCGTTGTGTTCACTGAAGTTGGTCGCGTCCCAGGGGAACGGGTCTGTCCAGTTTACAAACCCATCCCCGTCATCGTCATCGAACAAGGTGTCATACCAGATCGCACCGTTGACGGTGCTGCGATTGACCGGATCCGCCGGGTAGGGATCCCGCCAGTTGTCGACCCCGTCGGCATCCGCATCATCCAATACCTGTCCGTTCCAGTGGGTGTTATTGACACTGCTGTAGTTGGTCGCATCCGAAGGAAACGGATCCTCCCCGTTGAGGAAGCCATCCGCATCTGGATCTGACAGCACATCTCCATACCAAGCGACACCGTTGGCCGTACTGTAGTTGGTCGGGTCGGTAGGGAAAGGGTCCTGCCCATTCGGGATGCCATCGCCATCGGAGTCGCCAGTAGGAAATGGTTCCGGATCCTGCCAGTTGGCAATGCCATCCCCATCCGCATCCCACAGCACCTCTCCATACCAATTGAAGCCGTTGATGCCACTGTAATTCACAGGATCCGAAGGAAAGGGATCCTCGATATCAAAGAGGCCATCGCCATCAGAGTCATTCCCGGTCGCAGGCGGATAGGGGTCATAATCCTGCCAGTTCACAGTGCCGTCAGCATCCGCATCCCCCTGTACGTCCCCATACCAGTAGATGAAGTTGATCGTACTGTAGTTGCTCGCGTCCCCCGGAAAAGGATCATCGAGGTCAGGAATCCCGTCGTAGTCGCTGTCCGCATTGTTGGTGGGGTCTGTGGGAAAGAGATCAAAGGGATTTTTCAACCCATCTCCATCGTAGTCAGAGTAGCTGGCTCCGGGGAAGGCGGGAAGCTGGCCATTGGGGTAGGCAACCCAATAGTTGTTGTAGTATTCATCGTAGTCGCTGACGTAGTCGCCATCGCTGTCCCAGTTGGTGGGCGAAAGCGAGGGGGACACCGGCCCACCGATATGCAACTCGTCACCATCGCTTAATCCGTCAAAGTCAGTGTCATAGACATAGGGGTTGGATCCCGCCACGGCCTCTTCATCGTTGGTGGCCCCATCTGCATCCGCATCCTGGCCCGCCCCGTTCATGGCTACAAGGGTGGAAGCTGCATGGGTCACAGGATCGGTCCACGTGTCGTTGAGCCCATCGGAGTCCGAGTCAGTCCACTGCGACATCAGGGGTTGCCCCGCTCCCATCTGAAGCGCGAACCAAGCCATGAACAGGCCCCCGCGCACCAGTCTGGTCCGCAAGGCTGGGACGTAAAACAAGCTCTGCCGGGACGCGATAATGCGGGAGGGGTTGTTCATAGGGGCTCACCATCTCGTCCAGCAACTTCCCCGCCAATCCTCACTCACCTTTTGGATAGTCAGGAAACATCATCTGTGAATGGCACTTGGCAAAGTGACGCATTCCATATCTTTGAGCGCCTCATTCATTGGATCACCTATTGGGTTCGATGTATCAATGTTCGCTCTATCTTCAATCTCTTTCTTCCACGGCGTTCTCTGCATCCTCTCTGGCAGTGCCTCTCCTGCCGCAACTCCACGCTCAGCCACTCCAGATCCGAGACCGAGGCCCTATGCCTGCGCCAGCCAGGCACTTTTCCGGATGACCGCCAAGGTGACCTCCAGATGGCCTTTCTATTTAGACCATCAACACCCCTGGTTTGATGCGTGACACTTTACCAGCCAAAGAATTATGCACCGCTTCCGCAAGGCCTCACCGGGGCTTGGGAAGATCCCTCAACTGCAGCCCTGCTTTCTTCTCTGCATCCCACGAGAACTTTTCAGTCAGTGCCCGGGGAAATTCCCACGGTGATTTGTCGTCCGCGTAGATGATCACACGGGTTCGCTGGGCCGCCATGGCCGCAGCCTGAGGGAGGTCCAGATACTTCAGCACATTCAGGTAAATCGGACCATCGTGATGGGAGGTGGGAACTTCATGCAGATCCAGACGGGTGATGCCGTCTTCGAAGAGGCTGGCGTACACCGCATTCCCCGCCTGATGGCGGCTGGCCTGGATCCACAGTGGCGTTTGCTTGAGCGCGTCCACGCTGCGCAATCCCCGAATGGCGCAGAGGATATCCCAGACCTGCTGACCTTCCAGGGTCTGCCCCAGCAGGTAGTAGCGACGCAATTGATGCGTGCGAGTCTTCACGTCAGAGGACAGCGCTCTTGGGCCCACTCCGCGAGGGCAGAAGTAGATCATGCCCCACTTCATGCGCGTGAGCATACCCCTCTCCTGATCGAATGCTTTGGCATCGGACTCCGCCGCGGCAACCTTTTCTCCCACGATGGAGGGAAACGCATCTCCAAAGGTGTTTCCAAACTCCTGCCAGCCCTGATCATCCAGCACGTGCAACACCATCAACTGCAGATCCTCTGGTTTGAATGCGGCCCCGTGGAGCAGAAACAAGTCCCCGCCCCCTTGAGGATCACGATCCGACGGAGGGGCGAGTTTCCAGGTGGTCAGGGTGACGTCCTGGTTCGTGGTGACAATAGGTTCAGAGAAATTTGCCGCAGGCTCACCCAGCCCGCTCCAGCCGGCAAAGCACTTGTTCCGCAGGGCCTCCATCCAGCCGGCACGCATCTTGTCCCAGGACGCAGCATCCTCCGGAGCCTTCACCGCATTTGCCAGAGGCACGAACACCTCATCCACACGGGTGTTGATCTGATCGGCAGGCAACTCCCGGAAGACGCGGAGCTTTTCCATGGGAATGCCTTTCACCGCCGGTGCATCCGTGGTGTCCATCAGGCCCGCTCCCTGGAGGTGACGCTTCATCCAGTGGAACTCTCCCGTATTGAGAGGCTGCATGTCCTTATGCGGCCCCTCTGCGATATGCAGGCCGATGTTTTGTTCAGCCCCCAGGGCCTTGTACACCCGCCGGGTGGACTGGTAGATATTGAACACGCCATCAATGGGAAAGATGCCGTCCTTGTCTGTGTTTGTGACCAGCAGAGCCCGCGGGGCGACGAGCGCGGCGAGTTGGTCATAGTCCCAGCGGAAGGTGTTCACAAAATACATGCAGTCGCAGTGCCCGGAGACACAGCCATCTACCACATGATTTCGCAACGTTGTGATGCCCGCCGTGGGGACGGCGCACTTGATCCGCTCATCCAGTGCGGCCACGAACCATGAATAAGCGCCGCCGCCACTCCGCCCGGCCACGCCAAAGCGGGTCTTGTCCACCTCGGGTCGAGTCTCCAGGTAGTCCAGAGCACGGATGCCCGCCCAGGCCTCTACTCCGGCCGGAGTGTACCCCCGGGCCATCCACCACCATTTCCCCAATCGATAGGTGCCATGGTGCTCGCCTGGGATCTCACCCAATTGCACGGTATCGATCATGAGGCAGACGAAGCCATGCTTCGCATACCAGACGCCGTGATGCTCATACCCGGTCTTGTTGCCATAGCTTACGCCGTCCTTCACCATGCTGGAGTGGCCGCAGACGTAGAGCACGGTGGGCAAGGGCTTGTCCACCACCTTGGGCCGGTAAAGGTTCGCCGTGACATACAGCCCGGGCCGGGACTGGTAGTGTAGATTCTCGACAACGACTCCCTCGTGCTCGAACTCACCCGTCTTCGTGGCCTTCAGGTCCGTGCGATGCGCGTGCAGGTCCAGCCCCAGCATCTCCGCCAACTCTGCCCGGCTCTGGTCGCGGAAGGTTTTCCAGTTCTCTTTCCCGACCGGAGCAACGGCTGAAGCATCCTCGATCAACGAGACCTGTCGCTCGAAGTAGGCCGCCAGCCTCACCTCTCCCGCCTTTTCATCCGGCGCGCCTGACAACGATGGGCTCAGCAGGAGGCCACATGCTGCCGCGGTCGTCAGCAAATTCCACGAGAGGAAGGAAGGTGAACGCATGTCTGACCAATCGCCTTCAGGCCGCAAGGTCTTGCGACGGCACCGACATCCGCCTCAAATGTACCGGAACGCGACATTCCATGCAGTGCATTTTGCCGAAACACAAAGGGTGACACTTCGTTCCAGTCAGTCATTCTATGCATATGACGGTTCGCCATCTCCTCCTGACTGCGGCCTTTCTAGGCCTCTCCGCAGCGCTGCCCGCCGCGAAAAAACCCAACATCATCTACATCCTGGCTGACGACGTTGGCTACGGGGACTTGAGCTGCTACGGGGCCACCCGGGTCAACACCCCCAACCTGGACCGTCTGGCAGCGCAGGGCCTCCGCTTTACGGATGGCCACTCCCCCTCCGCCACCTGCACCCCCACCCGGTACGCCACGATCACCGGTCAGTATGCCTGGAGGAAAAAAGGTACCGCGATCCTTCCGGGCGATGCCGCCCTCATCTTCGAGCCAGGGAGCCTCACGCTTCCAGCTCTGATGAAGCAGGCGGGCTACACAACCGGCGTGGTGGGCAAGTGGCACCTGGGGCTCGGCACCGCAGAGCAGAAGGTGGACTGGAACACTGAGATCAAACCCGGCCCCCTTGAAATCGGGTTTGACTACTCTTTCCTCATCCCCGCCACGGGCGACCGCACCCCGTGCGTGTTCGTGGAGAATCATCGGGTGGTCGGTCTGGACCCCGCTGACCCCATCTCCGTGCGCTATGGTGAGAAGATCGGTGATGAACCGACGGGCCGGGAAAACCCCGACCTGCTCAAACTCAAGCCCAGCCATGGGCACGACATGACCATTGTCAACGGCATCAGCCGCATCGGCTACATGACCGGCGGCAAGGCAGCCCGCTGGGTGGATGAAGACATCGCCGACACTATCACGCGCAAGGCGACGGCATTTGTGGAGCAGAACAAGGAGAAGCCCTTTTTCCTCTTCTTCCCCACTCACGACATCCATGTCCCCCGCGTACCCCACCCGCGATTTGTCGGCAAGACCGAGATGGGTGCCCGCGGTGACGCCATCGTCCAGCTCGACTGGTGTGTGGGTGAGGTCCTGGCAACCCTGGAGCGACTCAAGCTCACAGAAAACACCCTGGTTATTTTCTCCAGCGACAATGGACCCGTGGTGGATGACGGCTATCAGGATGCGGCCGTGGCCAAGCTGGGCACCCACACCCCTGCCGGACCTCTGCGCGGTGGCAAGTACAGCAACTTCGAAGGCGGCACCCGTGTGCCTTTCATCGTCCGCTGGCCGGATCGCATCAAGCCGGGCACTTCAGACGCACTCGTCTGCCAGATTGACCTGATGGCCAGCTTCGCCGCACTCACTGGCCAAAGCTTGCCCGCAGAGGCGGCCCCAGACAGCCTCAATCTGCTGCCAGCACTGCTGGGTGAATCCAAGACCGGCCGGGAGTACCTGGTGGAACACGCAAGCCAGCTCTCCCTGCGTCAAGGTACTTGGAAATACATCCCCCCGGGCAAGGGCCCCAAACGGCAGCAGAACACCGGAGTCGAGTCTGGCAAAGATGAAAAGGGCCAGTTGTTCGATCTCTCCCGCGACCTCGGAGAGAAGGTGAATGTCCTGAGCGAACATTCTGACAAAGCTGCGGCGATGGCGGCCAAGCTGGAGGAAATACAGAAGTCTGGCCGCAGCAGGGACTGAGCAGCGGAAATCTTTCTTCCGCAGGGTTGCAGAACGTGATTCACTGGCGGCACGTTCTGCAACGTGATGAATTCCCCCCGGCTCCTGATCACCGCCTGCACGCTAGGGTGCCTCCTCGTGCGAGAGCCGACCTGCGCTCTGGCTCAGGGCACTCCCCCCGTTGTCGCGGAGGAGGCTTCAAGCTGGGCATGGCTGTCCCATCTTGATGGCACGATGAGGCGACTCCATGAGGACATCTCGCTCCTGGAGACACGCCTGGCCACACTGGCCCATCTGCCTGAGGAGCAAACCGGGGAACGCCTGGGCTATCACAGCCGCATTCTTCAAGGTGGAAGAGTGGGAGATCTCTGGGTGCAGGTGGACTTGGGCGCGAGCCGGGAGTTTGATACCGTCGTACTCGTACCGGTCGTGCTTCCGAGGGAATTGGGTGGCATCGCGGGTTATGGATTCCCGCGCCGCTTTCGGGTTGCCGTGGCGGAGACACCTGACATGGCAGATGAGCAGGTGCTGATTGACTCCTCGACCGATCTGCCCAACCCCGGACGGGCTCCGCTTTTGATTCACGCGAAGGATGCGAGAGGGCAACACCTGCGCGTGACGGCCACGGGCCCCACCGGCAGAGTGGGATCAGATGGCCGGATCAACTGGCCCTCCCTGGCACTGGCAGAAGTCATGGTGCTGCATGGAGACCGGAATCTGGCTGCGGGTCGCCGGGTCACGGCCCCCACTTCCCGGGAAGCAGCCCCCGTCTGGTCCCTACAGAATCTCACCGACGGCGAGAGCGTACTGGCTGCCCCGGTGGGCGCAGGCTCCAAAATGCGCAAGGGCTGGCACAGCGAAGCGTACCCAGAGGCCACCACTCCTGTCTCCATCACGCTGGATCTTGGCCAGGTGATGCCGCTGGACGATGTGCGGTTGTTCCCCATGCGATGGGAGGGCTACCCACACTGGCTGGGATTTGGCTTTCCCGTGCGCTACAAGGTGGAGTGTGCCGATGATCCTTCATTCAGCACATCCCGCACCGTGGCCGACTTTACCCGGCATGATGTCCCGAACCCCGGCATGAATGCAGTGACACTGCCGGCCGATGGTTTCCAGGCCCGCATGATCCGGATCACCGCCACCCAGCAATGGGAGCGTTTCACCGACCATGCGTTTGCCCTATCTGAAGTGCAGGTCTATTCCGCAGGTGCCAATGTAGCCCGTCAGGCAACGGTGACCACGACCAGCGTGTACCCCTCCACCCCATGGGCCAACGAAAATCTGGTCGATGGCGATGCCAGCGACAATCCGATCCTGCCCCTGCAGCAGTGGGTGCAGGAACTCCAGGAATCCTCCCGGATGGAGCACGAGTTGAAATCGCTCAAAGACCAGCAGTCCCTGCGCGAGGCCAAATGGAAGCGCGGCCTGCTGAGGGGCGGCATCGGCCTGGTGTTGCTGACCCTGGCGGTACTCAGCACCTCCCTCGTTCGCAACTCCCTGCGTCGGAGGAGGGAGTTGCGCTCCCTGCAACAACGCATCGCCCGCGACCTGCATGATGAGGTAGGCAGCAACCTCGCCGGCATTTCCCTTCTTAGCCGGGAAGCCAGCCAGACGGCGTCCCCTCCGCTGCGTCGCCAGATTCTGGAAGAGGTGTGCCGCGTGGCGGATGAGACGGCCGCCTCCATGCGGGATCTGGTGTGGATGGTCCAACCGGGCATGCCGGGGGATCTGGTGAGCGGCCTGCGGCTCACTGCCGGACGCATGCTTTCCGGCATGAGTGTACAGTTCCACCCTCCGGAGACGGCGCTGCCACCCAGGCTGGAACTGGAGTTCAAGCGCGAGCTCTTCCTCATTTTCAAAGAAACCCTGCAAAACATCGCCCGGCACAGCGGAGCCAAAAGCGTGGTGATTTCCTTTACCCGCGAAGGCCGGCTCTTGGTGGTGCGCATCAAGGATGATGGCAAAGGGCTGCCCAAGGCGGGGGAGAACCCAACCCCTGGCAATGGCCTGGAAAACATGCGACAGCGGGCGCGTTCCCTGAGGGGTGAGGTGCGGTTGATTTCTCCTGAGGACGGTGGCTGTGAAGTCCAGATCCGGGTGCCTTGGCCCGTGTAAGCCAGTGATGAAAGCGGTACCCTGCCCCCCGGACATTCGTGAGTTGCAATTCCCACCTTCCCGAACAAGCCTTCGCCCATGCCCCTGCCCCGCGTCTGGATCGTTGAAGACAATGCCGTGTACCGCGGCGCGGTGGCCCGTGCCCTGACCGCCACCGGGGAGCTCCATTGCGAAGAACAGTTTGGCACGGGCAGGGCTCTCATGCAGGCCATCCAAGAGCGACTCCCCCCTCAGATCGTCCTGCTGGATGCCGGGCTGCCCGATGGCAGCGGCATCGATCTCCTGCCTGCGATGCGTGACCGCGCCCCCGACTGCCGGGTGCTCATGCTCACCGTGTTTGAGGATGCCGCCAAGATCACCCAGGCCATTTGCAACGGAGCCCAGGGTTATCTCCTGAAAAACTCGTCGATCGAGGAAATTATCAGTGGCATCCAGCAATCTCTGAAGGGCGGGGTGCCCATGACCCCATGCATTGCCCACCAGGTGCTGGAGTTGTTTTCCCGCTTCGCCCCGCGGCATGCGGACTACGGCTTGAGCACACGGGAAAGAGAAACACTGGAACTGATGGTGCAGGGATTCATCCGCAAGGAGATCGCCGACCGGCTCAACCTCAGCCTGCACACGGTGGACACCTATCTGCGCGGCGTGTACCGCAAGCTGGAGGTGAACACCCGCACGGGGGCCGTGGCCAAGGCACTGAAGGAGGGCTTGGTTTGACCCGAGCCACCGCACCGAAGCTGGATGAGAGCACCTCGGCGGGGCTTGATCTGCTCAGGGGGCTGCTGGCCGTGCTGGTGCTGCTTTCCCACGCCTTCCGCCAGACGGTGACGCGCAGTGAGTGGGCAATGAGTGACTCTCTTCTGATGCGTGTGCTCCATGCCTCCGTGGGGCAGGGCCTGGTATGGGTCATGGGCTTCTTTGTCATCTCCGGCCTCTGCATCCAGATGAGCATCCGCCACAGTCTGGAGACGGGGACATGGAGTTTCAGCGACTACCTACGTGCCCGGTTCAGCCGTATCTACCCGTTCTTCCTGGTGGGCATCGCCGCATGCCTTCTCGCGGAATGGCTCAACCCCAGACCCGACCAGTTCAGCTGGGGTAAGGTGGCGGGATACTTCTTCATGCTCCAGGGGGTCACCGGCTACACGGAGCACTTTGCCCCCTCATGGAGCCTCACCAACGAATGCCTCTACTACCTGGCGTGGCCTCTGATCCTGACGGCGTGTCGATTTCACTCGGCGCGGGCTTGGTGGGCTGGTATTGCCATCACGTTTCTTGTCACTGGCGGTCTCGTCTTTTGGTGGCTTGCAGAAGGCAAGCCTCGTGGACCAGTGAATGAATCCTGGACCGTCACCGTCCGTTTTCTGGTCTGGCTTGTCGGCGTGGGGCTCTATGAACGCTGGACAGCAATGACAAGTTCGAGGAAATCCGGAAGCGCGGGCAACTGGCTGTTTCCGGCCGTCGTCCTGGCATTTCTTGCGCTCTACACCGCCTTCTGGTTGTACTCCCGCCGGGTCTTCCTTCTGCACGGCCTGGAACTGGTGGCGGGCATTGGGTTTGCGTTCCTGATCCTTCGCCTGCGCGATGCGACCTGGCTGAGAGAACCTCGTTGGAAAAAGCTGGCCCACACCCTCGGCATCTGGAGTTATCCCCTCTACCTCCTGCATCAGCCGGTCATCGGTCTCACTGACCTCCTCTTCAAACCCGGGGCCGTACTCGCAGGCAGCCCCGTCTTGATCTCCGGCCCTGTCTTCATCGCCACGCCTCTGATCGTGTGCTGGCTGCTTGGCGCTCCCCTGGAGCGCCGCCTTCTCTCCTGGCGGAAGTCGTGGCTGAATGCATCAACAACTCCCAAGTCACCGCTTTGAGGTGGTGACGCCAAGTCGTCCAAGGAACGGCGGTGTGTGCTTGCACAACCGCCGAGGGAAAGCGGAGCGGCTGATCGCCAAATATCCACCACCTCTTGTGGGCTTGCTGCGGCCTTCTTACATGGAAACAAGTTTCCTCCAGCAACCACCGGCGGTTGTTACAAGCACAAACCGCTGCTCCTTGGGCTCACTTGCACCCTAAAAAATGACACATGGTTCGACCACTCCGCCTCTCATCCCAGTTCCGTAAATTCTGTTAATTCTGTCTAAAACCACTCCTGCGACGCCTTACCCTCACGGAAGATACGACCTCGCCGTTTCCGCGAACCGGTCGTTCAGCCAGGGGTCTGCCGTGTTGCTATAGCCGCGTTTTTCCCAGTACCCGAGCTGCTCCGCGCTCAGGAACTCGATCTTTCTCACGAACTTGGCACTCTTCCAGGCATAGAGATGCGGGATGACAATCCGTGCTGGCGCGCCGTGTTCCAGAGTGATGGGTTTTCCCTCAAAATGCGTGGCCAGCAGGGCATCGGCATGCGTCCAGTCCTCCACCAGAGTGTTCGTGGTGTACCCGTCATAGCTGGTATAGAAGACGTACTGCGCCCCTTCATGCGGGCGGAGCCGGTCGAGGAGATCTGCCAGCAACACTCCGCTCCAGGCGCAGTCATACTTGCTCCAGGTCGTGACGCAGTGGAAGTCACTGGTACGCTGCGTGAACGGTAAGGCGCTCAACTTGCCCCGCGAGAGCGTCAGGGGCACTTCCACCTCTCCGGTGATTTCCAGCTTCCATTCCTCCAGTTTGACCTTGGGATGGATCCCCAGATCCAGCACCGGAAACCCGGCGGCCAGATGCTGGCCGGGTGGCAACCGGTCCACGGAGCGTTCCGCCAGACGGTGCGCTCCCCGCTCCTGCATCTTCCGCGCCCAGGCCTCTTTGCGTTGCGTGAAGTCAGCAGCCATGTCGGGAGGTCGGGGTGAAGGATTCATGAATTAACAGAGCCTAGTCCATGCAGCAGGGGCACTTCTGCACCCAGTGGCCGGGGGAGACCTCCTCCAGTTTGAGCTCCATGCCCACACTCTGCTCCCACTTGGGATGCTTCATGCGGTGGCCAAAGGCACAGCCCTTGGGTGGATCGATGGGGGAAGGCACGTCTCCCGAGAGAAGGCGGCGGGCGCGACGCTTCGAGGGATCCGGCACCGGGATGGCATCCAGAAGCGCCTTGGTGTAGGCGTGGCGCGGATGGTGATAGAGCTCTTCAGAGGGGGCCATCTCCACGATCTTGCCCAGATACATCACCGCGACCCGGTCGCTCATGTGCTTCACCACGGAGAGCCCATGCGCAATAAAAAGGTAGCTCAACCCCATCTCACGTTGGAGATCCAGCATCAAGTTCAGCACCTGGCTCTGCACGCTGACGTCGAGCGCCGACACCGGCTCATCACAGACAATCAGCTTGGGCTTGAGCGCGATGGCGCGGGCAATGCCGATGCGCTGACGCTGGCCGCCGGAAAACTCGAAGGGGAAACGGTCGGCAGCGGTAGAGGCCAGTCCGACCTTGTCGAGCAGTTCCCCCACCCACTGGCGGCGTTCCGCCGTCGTGCCCTGCTTTTGAATAAGGAAAGGCTCTTCAAGGATGTCGCGCACCGTCAGCCTCGGATTCAGAGACTCCGCAGGGTCCTGGAAGATCATCTGGATGTCGCGGCGGATGGGACGAAGCGCCCGCTGGCTCGCACGCGTGATGTCCTGCCCTTCAAACTGGAGCTTGCCATCGGTGGGCTGATAGAGCCGCACAATGGCCTTCCCGAGTGTCGTCTTCCCGCAACCAGATTCCCCCACCAACCCCAGAGTCTCGCCCTGAGAAACTGAGATGGAAACCCCATCCACGGCCTTGCAGGTCTTCAGAGCACGCATGAGGATTCCCCCGCGCACAGGGAAATGCATTTTCAGATTTTCGACGTTCAGCAGGCTCATGCGACGCAAACGGGGCATTGTTCCACCCAGTGCTGGGGGGAGATTTCAATGAAGGGCGGACGCTGGTTCAAGTGTTCAGGCAGATGGGGGCGTCCCGACCGCTCTGCGAATCGACAGCCTGGAAGCAAGGTCTCGATGGGAGGCACGCTGCCGGGAATCGCCTTGAGCCGCGACTTGGGAGTGGATTCAATCTTGGGGATGCTCTGTAGCAGGCCCTGTGTGTAGGCGTGTCGCGGAGAGGAAAAGAGCTCCGCCACGGGTGCTCGTTCCACCACGCGACCTGCGTACATGACCACCACCTCGTCACAGGTCTCAGCGATCACCCCCAGGTCATGGGTGATCAACAACACGCTCATGCCCATCTCCTTCTGCAGGCTGTTGATCAGATCCAGAATCTGCGCCTGCACCGTGACATCCAGGGCGGTGGTGGGTTCATCAGCGATCAGCAACTTGGGCTTGTGCACGAGGGCCATGGCGATCATCACACGCTGCCGCATGCCGCCAGAGAGCTGATGCGGATACTCCTGAAGCCGGACCTCCGGTGAAGGGATGCGAACCTTCGTCAGCAGTTCAACGGACCGTTGCAGGATCTCCCGTGAGCTGCACTTCTGATGCAGCAAGATGGCCTCGGCCAGCTGCTTGCCAACCGTCTGCACAGGATTGAGCGCCGTCATGGGTTCCTGGAAGATCATGCTGATCTCCCGTCCACGGAACTTGCGAAGCTCCTCCACGCTCAGCTCCGCGAGATTACGGCCTTCAAACGCGATGGAACCTCCCGCGATCTTGCCATGCGGCTGGGGCAGCAGACGGTTGATGGAGAACGCCGTGACGCTCTTGCCACAGCCAGACTCCCCCACCAGGCCCAGCGTTTTGCCGCGTTCGACCTCAAACCGTACCCCGTCCACGGCAGTCACCCGGCCGGCATCGGTGTCGAACACCGTGACCAGATCCTTCACTTCAAGAATGTTGTCAGCGGCACTCATTGATCTTTGTACTGGTCAAACACGCGCAGCGTTTCTCCGAAGGATTTCCCCGCACGCTTCGCCTCCAGGGTCTCCTCCTTCACATCTTCATCGATCCAATGCACATACGTGTCGAGGGGGAGTTGGCTGTTCTTGAGGTTCCCGTCCTTGGGCCAGCGCACCCATCTCCAATGGCCATAGCGATACCAGGGAGACTCCCAGCCGGGGATCGCAACAGCCTTCGCCTCCACCATTTCCTCAAGGATCCAGCAGAGCCGCTGCATCTCTTCTTCGGTCGGTGCCACACGTTGCTGGTCGATGATCGGATCCATCGACGGATCAGCCGTCATCGTCACGTTGTTGGTGTCCGGCACCACTTTCCTGGTCCCGTCCGGCTGCACTTTCCAGGCGTTGTCGGAATGATAGTACTCCCAGAAACGTGGGTAGGGCGGCTGCGCCGACCATCCCACCAGGCACATCTCGTGATTCTTCTGGTCGATCTTTTTATAGAGCTGGGTGGTATCGAGCGCCTCCACCCCCAGATCCAGCCCTGTTTTCAAGGCCTCCTGCTTCAGCCGCATGGCGATCTGCACCATGGGCCCGATGTTGGGCAGTGACAGGGTGAGACTGAGGCGCTGTCCTTTGTCGTTCACCCGAATCCCATCAGCCCCCCGTTTGGCAAAGCCTGCCTTGGTGAAATACTCCTCCGCCTTGGCGACATCAAACTCCCTGGGCTTGAGCGCCGGATTGGTATAGCGCCCGAATCCTGCAAAGGTGCTCTTCATGCGGTTGGGATCGCCGCGGAAGTCGATTTCAATCACCTTCTTGAAATTAAGCGCATGGTTGATGCCCAGGCGCACATCCAGATTGTCCAAAGGGGGCTTGCTCTGGTTCAGGTAAATACCCCGGGAAATGCGGGGATAGACGCTATAGAAGATCCCGCGCTCGATGTAGCCGTTGTAGATCTCCGGTATCTCCGCCTTGTCGTACCAGTAGCGGGGCAGTCCCATGATGTAAAAGTCGAGCTGGCCCTGGCGGAACATCTCGAACGCCTTGTCCATGTTGGCCACGACCTTGTACTCAATAAAGTCGGGATTGAACCGATAGCGGAAGTTCTTCCGGTCCTTCGCCCACCAGTTCTTCACCCGCGTGAGCGTGACGGACCGGCCTTTCTTGATGCCATCTGGCAGGATGTCATAGGCTCCGGTGGTGGGTGACTTCCTCCACTGATACCGGGCGGGATAGTCGTCGGTGAACTCCTTGTAGAAATGCCGGGGGGACGGAGGGAGATCCGCATACCAGAGCGGATCAGGCTTCAGGTTCGGGATGGTGATCGAGAAGGTATGGTCATCATACTTCGTGATCGCCTTGAACTCCTTGGCGTAAAAGTCGTTGTACCAGGGATCCTGGATGTGCGGGCTCAACATGATGAAGAACGTCATGAAGAAGTCCTCCACCTCCACGGGCACGCCATCGGAGTAAGTCGCGGTCGGGCAGAGCCGGTAGTAGATCGTCTTCTTGTCCGGGGAGATGGCCCACTCGTCAGCAAGCCCCGGTGCCCAGCCCTCGACATTCAAGTGACGCTGCACCAGCGTGATCAGAATGTTGTCGTGGTGTTCGCTGCGGAAAGACCCGTTCGCATCCGGCCCGTTGATCCGGAAAGTTGCAGGAAACGACTCTATGTAGTCGTGAAAAGTCCCTCCCTTCTTCGCGGCAGGATCGCCCATCTCCGGCAGATCGCCGCCGTTTTCCCATTTCAGATCATTCGGGAGATCCGCAGGCGTTTTCCACTGGAAGAAGTCAGGCTTGGACTTCCAGAAAGCCTTGACCTCCTCCGTGTTGTCGTACGGGGGGAAACGGTCGTCCGCATGGGCGGTGAACCCTCCCACGGCAAGGGATGCAGCCAACACGCCCCCCCACAGGGCTTTCCTCATCGCAGACATCATTGATAGGTGGTGAACTTTTTAGGATCGAATGCTTCACGCACGGCCTCACCGACAAAGGTGACCAGCACCAGCACGAAGACCAGTGCGCAGAAGGCCGAGCTCACGATCCAGGGATAGTTGAAATTCTCAGTCCCTTCCTGAAGGAGCCGCCCCCAGCTGGGCTGGTCAGGCGGCAGGCCAAATCCCAGGAAGTCGAGGCCAGCAAGTGAAATGATGATGTCCGGCACCATGAACGGCACCAGGGTGACGAAGACAGCGATGGTGTTCGGCAAGATATGTTTGAACAGAATCCTCCCAGTACCCGCCCCAAGCAGGCGTGTGGCGGCCACGTAGTCGCGCTCTCTCTCACGATAGGTGGCAGTGCGCATGTAGAGCGTGGGACTCACCCATGAGAACAGGCAGATGATCAGCACCAGAATGGAAGTTTGAGGCTGAATCACTGAACTCACGATCAGGACAATGAAGAGGAAGGGCATGGTGGACCAGATTTCAATAATCCGCTGCCCGAAGAGGTCGATCCATCCGCCAAAGAAACCCATGATCCCACCAATCACCACCCCGAGTGTCACGGTAACCACGAGGTAGAAAATCACTACATAGATCGACTGCTGCAAGCCCCCAAACAGTGAGGCGAGTACATCCCCACCGCTGGTATTGGTCCCCAGATAGTGACGATGCTGCAGCGAGGGGGCCATGGGGGGGAACAACTGGGTCTGTAAACCGGTGCCAGCCTCCAGCCCAGCCGCCTTGCCATCAGTGAAATCGCTGTATTCGACCTGCTTGCCTTGCTCAAACTTGCCTTTTTCCACTTGTTCCCCGCCGGGGTTCCAGCCACGCATGTCTCCATGTCGGAGGCCTTTGCGATAGGTCCACTCCTGACGCGGTTGGGTGGGCTTGGAGGGATACACGCTGTAGGCGCGACCATCAAACGGCTGGGCAGCTCCGCGGCGAAAGATGACACCGCCACGGTCCTCCAGTTCCTCCACCACCTCGGGCGCATCCAGATGAGCACCATACGGTACGGGCGGCATGAGCACCCAGTTGGAGCCGCCTTTTTCTTCGGCAAGCTTCTTCTTGAGCGCCCGGTATTCCGTCTCGCTATCATAGGGCAGCCCAAAAGTGCTACCAGGGATCAGAGGCGATACGAACGGGAAATAGTACTTCCCATTGTAGTGCACGACCAGTGCCCGTTTGCCTACGATCAGGTTGTCCAGACACGCGACAAACACGAGGGCCAGCAAGATCATCCACGCCACATACCCTCGACGGATCGAGCGGAACCGCTGCATCTTTTTCCTGGTCAGCGGATTAAACTGCCACTGCGGGGCATGCCTAAACAGAAAGTGGAGGCTCACCGCCGTCAATAGGGCCAGCAAGATCCATGAGACCACCCCGGCAAAGCCCACTGGGTTGGCCGTCCATGCCCCTTTGGCCCCGCAGAGCCGGGCCACGGCGAAGATCACCTCCGTCAGTTCCTCACCTGCCAGTTGCGGCAGCTTGAAAAACGGCACTCGAAGGCCTGCCCACTGAAAGGCTGCCGAGCCCAGAGCCCAGCACAGCAGGGCGGTTCCTAGTTTGCGTGGAGATAAACTCATCGGAAACGAATGCGCGGGTCCGCCAGCGCCACGAAGAAGTCAGACAGAATGTTTCCCAGCAGGGTGAGCGAGGCGGAAACCACCAACACCCCCATCACCAGCGGATAGTCCCGGTCCGTGATGGCCTGGATGCTCAACATCCCAAATCCATTGATGTCAAAGATGCGCTCAATCAGGATGGAGCCTCCCACAAACACGGTGACCACCTGCCCCAGGGTGGTGGCCAGAGGAATGAGCGAGTTTCGCAGGGCATGCCCCAACACGGCACCCCGGAAGGTCGCCCCCTTGGCAATCGCGGTTCTCACGTAATCTGCCGCGAGGTTGTCCATGAGGTTGTTTTTCACCAGCATCGTCATGAAGGCGAACCCGCCCACCATGTAGCAGATCAGCGGCAGCACGGCATGGTGAATGAGGTCCCAGGCCTTTCCAGGCACGCTCAGCTGGCTGAAGTTGTCACTGACAAATCCGCCCGTGGGGAACCAGCCCATCCTGGCTGCCAGGTAAACCACCAGGAGACTTCCCAGCACAAATCCAGGAACGGCATACCCGATGAAAATGATGACCGAAGTGGCATTGTCCAGCACCGTGCGATGTTTGATCGCCTTGATCACCCCCAGCGGAATGCAAACGGCGTAGGTCAGCATGAAAGTGACCAGTCCGTAAAAAAGCGAGACCGGCATTCGCTCTTTGATCATGTCCCACACCCGGTCGTTGTACCGCGTGGAAACTCCCAGATTCCCCTGTAGAAGACCGTTGAATTTGTTTCGGAAGACGGTCACCCGCTGCTTTTCGGCCTCAGCCTTGGTCTTCCAGCCGGACACATCAGACCCACTCAACACCCCCTTTCGGTCAACGGTCGCCTCCGTCACCTTGAAGGCATTGGTGGCGGTCCACTGGTCCCGGGGCAGCAGGGTCTTGAGGGTGATCTTGGCCTCCGCCTGCCCCTCTTCGAACTTGATGTATTGCTTCTCCACCTCCTGGGGGGTGACCCCCAGCCAGATCAGGTAGGCAGCAAAGAAAGGCTTGTCGAAACCATAGTAGGCGGCGAGCTGCTCCTTCTGCTCCTCGCTGAGGGAGCCCCCCGCGTCCTTCATGCTGCGCTCCGAGGCCAGAGCCATGGCCTGTCTCATCCGGGCTTCCAGCGGCCCTCCGGGAACAATCCGGGTGATAAAGAACACGGCGAGCGTCGCCCCGAGCAAAGTCGGGATGATGAGGAGAAGGCGGCGAATGAAATAGTCCCTCATGTTCAGTCAATCAAAACGCTTCGTACAGAACGCACGGCCGCACAAGTTTTTCATCTTCAACATCCGCCAGATCGAGGTTGAGAAATCTGTCCGGTCCGGATGTTCATCCTCGCGGGGGTGGGACGTGTTTTCCTGCATGAATCCGCCTAAAAGACTGCATTTTAACCTCCACGCTTTACTGCCCGCTCAACCCTCCTAGAATGCGCGCCCATGAAGTGGACCACCCGCCTCCTGGTACTTGCCGTGTTCGTCGGCGGGCTGGTGTGCTTTCACATCGTCCGCTCCAACAGGCCTTTAAGGGTGAATGAGGCCACCAAGGAGGACACGCTGCTGCTGGGAAACGCCACAGAGCTGAGCACCTTGGATCTTCAGGTTGCCACAGGCCAGCCCGAGCACATGGTCTTTGCAGCCCTCTTTGAAGGTCTCGTCGCCCCCGACCCAGCAAATCCCGACAAACCCGCTCCGGGTGCCGCATCCTCCTGGGAGACCAAGGACTCCATCCACTGGACCTTCCACCTCCGGCCCAATGGGAAATGGAGCGACGGAACACCCCTCACCGCCCACGACTTTGTCTGGTCCTACCAGCGCATTCTGAACCCCGCCCTCGCCGCGCAATATGCGTCGATGCTCTATCCCTTGAAGAATGCGGAGGAGTTCAACAAGGGAACTCTGAAAGACTTCTCCCAGGTGGGGATAAAAGCGATCGACAACCACACGCTGGAACTGACCCTCGTCGGTCCCATGCCCTACCTCTTGGGCATGATGAAGCACTATTCCTGGTTCCCCGTCCCCCGGCACGTGATCGAGAAGTTCGGAAGCGTAACGGACCGGGCCAATCGATGGACCAAGGCCGGCAACTTGGTAGGCAACGGCCCCTTCGCACTGACGGAATGGCGATTCACCCATTCATTGACCGTGGTTAAGAACCCCTACTATTGGGATGCAGCCGTCGTTCGGCTGAAGAAGATCGTCTTTGTCCCTATTGCCAGCGACACCACCGAAGAACGTGCGTTTCGGGACGGCCAGATTCACTCCACTTTCACGCTGCCCAACCCGCTCATCCAGGAGTATGCAAAGAACCGCAGGGACGTGCTCACCAGCGAGCCCATCCTGAGCGTTTACTTCTACCGTATCAACACCACCCGGGAGATGCTGAAAGATGTCCGGGTTCGCAAGGCCCTCAGCCTGGCCATCGATCGCGACGGCATCATCAACAACATCCTGCGCGCTGGCCAAAAGCCCTCGCTGGGCCTGACCCCGTATCCGGAAAGCCTCGACTACCCGCAGGCCCCCAAGTCGATCCGCTTTGATCCCGTCGAGGCCAAACGACTGATGGCTGAAGCAGGCTATCCCGATGGCAAGGGTTTCCCGAAGTTCGACATCCTCATCAACACTCACGAAGCCCACCGTGTGATCGCGGAAGCCGTGCAGGAGATGTGGCGCAAAAATCTGGGCATCAACGTGGGCATCTACAACCAGGACTGGGGGGTTTACCTGGAATCGCAACGCCAGATGAACTACGCCGTATGCCGTGCAGCGTGGGGTGGGGACTACCCGGATCCGCTGACCTTCCTCTCGATGTGGAAGACTGGCGACGGCAACAACGAGACTGGCTGGAGCAACGCCAAGTTTGATGATCTCATCAACCAGTCCAACCAGGAGGCCGACGCCACCAAACGCCTGAATTTGCTGGGGCAGGCGGAAACCATCCTGCTGGATGAGATGCCCATCATCCCCTTCTACTGGTATGTGCAGGTGTACGCCTCGCGACCAGAGCTCAAAGGCCGTATGCCAAGTGTCCTACAGCACCGCGCCTACAAGGGCTGGTACCTTGACCACTCCGTCCTCAAACAGCCAGCGACTGTTGCCGCCCCTGCCCCCTGACATCGCATGATCCGGTTCCTTCTCAGCCGCTTTCTGCAAGGCATCGTCGTTATCCTGGCGGTCTTCGTCATCACCTTTGTCCTGCAGAAGCTTTCGCCGACCAGTCCCTTTAACGGGGAGCGCAATGTGCCGGAAGAAGTGCGCAAGACTCTGGAGTCCTACTATGGCTACGACAAACCCTGGCTGGTCCAGATGTGGCTGCATATTAAGGCCTTCGCCACTTTCAACCCACCCGACTGCGTCAAGTCACCCGGCCGCGGCGTTGGCGAGGTGATTTCACAGGCCTTTCCTGTGTCCGTCGCATTGGCGGTTCCTGCACTGCTAATCGCCTTGGCCATAGGCATTCCACTGGGCGCGATTGCCGCTTTGCGTCCCAACACATTTGACGACCACTGGGCAACGGCAACGGCAACCTTGGGCATCTGCATCCCCAGCTTTGTCCTTGGCCCCCTGATTGCGATGATCTTCGGGCTCTATCTGCGCTGGTTCAATGTGGCTGGCTGGCACGATTCAGCAGACTGGGTCTTGCCCTCGCTCACCTTGGGGCTCATCTACAGCGGCTATGTGGCGCGGCTCACCCGCGGCGGACTTCGCGAAACGCTTGCTCAAGACTTCATCCGTACGGCCCGCGCGAAGGGGGCAAGTGAACCCGTGGTGGTCATACGCCACGCCTTGAAGCTGGCCTGCCTGCCGTTGCTGAATTTCCTCGGTCCCACGGCCGCAGGGCTGCTCACGGGCTCCATGGTTACGGAGACTGTCTTTCAGATCCCCGGCCTCGGCCAGCACTTCATCAGTTCAGCAATCAACCGGGACGATACGCTGGCTGTCGGGATTACCCTCCTCTTCGCTGTGCTCATCCTCGTCTTCAACATGCTGGTGGACATCATCCAGGCAGCGCTCAACCCGCGAATCGGACTGAAGTCATGACCCTGGCTCCTCCCGCGCCTCCCAAGGCCCTCATCGAATCTCCCTGGCGCACAGCAAGGCGGCGGTTGTTCAGCAATGCGCGCTCTGTGACCGGCCTCGCTTTTCTCACTCTGCTCTTTGCCTTCTGCATCATCGGTCCGGCCCTTTCTCCCTACAAACAGACCGAGCAGAATCTGGACAACAAGACGGCCGCTCCCAACGCCAGTCACTGGATGGGCACCGATCCCTTGGGCCGGGACGTGATGACCCGCACCATGTATGGAGGTCGCGTCACGCTGCTGGTAGGGTTTGTGGCGACGGGCGTCGCCGTGGCCATTGGCGTCCTCTATGGCATGGTATCAGGCCTGGTGGGGGGGCGCACAGACTCCGCGATGATGCGGGTGGTGGACATTCTTTATGCCTTCCCCTTCCTGAACTTTGTGATCATTCTCACCGCGGTTCTGGGAACTCACCCTTTCCTGGTGGGAGCTGAGGCCTGGGTCCTGGACAAGCTCTCCGTGATCCCTGCGCTGAAGGGAGCCGCTACGGATCTCGGCTTCAATGCCAGTTTCCTTCTGCTCTTCGCGGCCATTGGTGCGGTGGAGTGGCTGACCATGGCTCGTGTGGTCAGAGCCCAGGTGCTTTCACTCAAAAACCAGGAGTTCATCACTGCTGCCCGAAGCTACGGCGCTGGCACTGGCCGCATCCTTCTGCGGCATTTGCTTCCGAACGTCATCGGACCAGTGATCGTGTACGCCAGCCTCACCGTGCCCGGAGTGATGCTGCTGGAGGCCACGCTCAGTTTCCTCGGTCTCGGCATTCAGCCGCCCGCTTCGTCGTGGGGCGTGCTCATCAATGACGGTGCGCAGCGCATGGACACCGCCCCCTGGTTGTTGCTCTTCCCTGGCGTATTTTTCTCCCTGACTCTGCTCTCGCTGAACTTCGTGGGCGATGGATTGCGCGACGCCCTGGATCCCCGGAGCATCCGCTAGTCTAAATCCGCCAGCGCTCGCCGCGCACTTCATTGAGCTCTACCCGGGCCCCGCCACGACGTTTGCTCTCGTCTGCGGCTGCCATGAAAGCGTAGATCTCCAGGGTCTCAGCTTCAGACACCGGAGCCACACCCGAGCCAAAGAAGGCAATGATCTGTCTCAGCAGCGGCGTGTAGTCCCCGGCATCCTGTTGCTCCACCACCGCCGCGTCGCCGAACTTGATCACTTTGTACTCTGCGGGCCAGCGATGGAGCGCATGCAGAGTGCCCACCTTTTCATCCTTCCACAACCCGGTCACCACGGACAGATGAGGCGTGGTGGTGCGTTGCACACTCTGACAACCAGTGCCCAGCACCGTGAACAACGCCTCGGTGGGATGGATGCCGTAAAAGAACAGGTCCGGATGGGTGGGCTCGATCGGGGCCGGCCCATAAGAGACCGCTCCCCGGACAACTCCTGCATCGGCTGCGACCAGAGATTGGATGCCAGGATACCAACGCAAGGCGGAGCAGCTGAAGAGCGGGGTGCCCGTTTCCGCAGCCAGTTCATAAATGCGCTCCGCCTCCGTCAAACTGCCCGCCACAGGCTTGTCCAGGAACACCGGCAATCCCGCCCGCAATACGGGTGCCACCTGCTCGGGGTGGGCCCGGCCATCCAGGCTGCACAGCAGGACCGCGTCACATCGTTCCAGCAGGGCTTCGCTGCTCCCGACCATCTCCACACCATGGCGGGTCTTTAATTCCTCCACGAACCCGGCCGCCCGGGTCTGGCTCCAGGGCATGTCCGGGCTCACCGTGGGATGGGCGGCCACCACCCGGGCCCCGGCCACATGGCCGGGGTGCCCCGCATCATTCAGGCGGGCAGTGAACTCGATCGCGTGCGACGTATCGCAGCCGATGATGCCGATGCGAAGTTCGCGGGGATCACTCATTGTGGATGTCCAGATCGTCCAGGCTGAAGGAGGTGGCCACATTGGCGTCGCTCACGAACACCATGCTCTCGAGCTGTTGGAGGTCCGGGTTCTTGAATGCCAGCTCCTTAAACTCTTTACGGGTCCCATCCGGCAAGGTCACGGTCAGATCCCATTTCGCCGTACTGGACTCGCCCAGGGCGGCACGGATCTCAATCCCCATCCATTGGGCGGGTTCAAGCTTTAACAGCTCCTTGCCAGCCACCTTGAGCGAGCCTTTGCGAATCTCGAGGCTCGGACCTGCCCGATAGGGGGCATTCTTGTCCCTCCACTCATGGGTGAACTCAGCCTCCGGCTCCAGCCAGAGATTGAACCCGACCGTGGTGGTGCCCGTTTTGTGATTCAGATCAAAGGAGAGATGCGGCTGGTAACGCTGGGTGAGCCCGGGGGCATCCTGAAACTTCAGGCTGCGCTTGCCGCTCTTTGCGTGATCTTCGCTGACCAGGATGGTGCCCCCCTTCTCATCCGTGCTGACGCGGCCATTCCACATGGTCTTGCCCACCGGAGTGCTCTCAAAGTCATCGTGCAGGGTGAACTTGGGCAGCTCTTCGCGCTCCAGTTCCAGAGGCTTCAGACTGGCGGCGAGTTGTTTCCAGGCATCGTCACCCGTGACGCCAGCCTGGCTGTAGTCAAAGGGCTTGAAGCCCATGGTCAGCGCAGGTGACTCCGGCTTCAGATGGAAGTCGCTCTTCGCCACATCCACAAAGACCGGGTCAGCGATCTTTGACCCCCGGTCATAGCCCTGCTTCTGCCACGCGGCGAAGTCCCCACCCCCGAAGTCGATCGGGCGCTTGGAGGCGTCCCAATACAGGTTCTGTTCCATGCGCACCTTCGGGCTCTTCCACTGGCCGTAGAGGAGAAGGCCGCTGTCGAAGTACACGATGTTGTTCTGGTAGCTGAAGGAGAGATGCTCCTCCGTCCGGGACCGCTGAATCTGAGCCTCCTCGCCAAAGGCGAAGATGTTGTTCCGGATGATGTTGTCCTTCCCGTAGTGCTGGTGGAAGCCCGCGTGGCGGGTGTGATGCACGAGGTTGTTCTCCATGAGCACCCCGGAGCTCCCCTCGTCAGTGTACAGCCCCCAGCCGCCGTAGCGATAGCCGTTCACATGATGGGCGTGGTTGTTGGACACGGTGGTGCCGGAGGCAGGTCCGAGGAGGTACACCGCGCCCATATCGCTCAACACCCCATAGCCCAGGTGGTGAATGTGGTTGAACTCAATCTTGTTGTGGTGGGCCACGCTCTCCGCATAGCCCCATACCCAGCCAGCTGAAACGCCGCTGTAGAAGAAGTCGCCAATGTCGTTGTGGGTGATGGTGTTCTCGCCGCTGTGCGTGATGAAGACCCCCACGCTGCCCATGAAATAACGCCCCCCGGTGTGGATGATGTTGTTGTGCACCGTGATGTGGTGGGTGCGTCCCCGAGGATCCGGGTCCAGCGGCACATCGCCAATCCGCACGCCTCCCGCCCCCATATCGTGCAGATAGGAGCGGGTGATGGCGCTTTCAGTGCACCCCTTGCGAAACCAGATCGCGTAGATCCCGGTGTGGGCGATTTCGCATGATTCAAACGTGACGTTCTTCACGCCGTCCAGCATCACTGCCCCTGGAATCTTGGAATCCGCCTGGGAGTCAATGTGCCCATCCTTACCCAGCTCGAAGCGGCTGTGCTTGAACGCCAGGCCTTTGAAATGCAAGTGCTGGACAAACTCGCCTTTTTCTGGCGCTCCCTGAATCTGGATCAACTGGTCGGCCACCGGAGCCACGGCATCCACTTTGCCCAGTTCCTCGCCTGGCAACGGCTTGTAGAAGAGCTTCCCTGACCGGTCCAGAAACCACTCCCCGGGAGCGTCCAGCGCCGATTTCATGTTCTCCAGGAAATAACGCTGCCGGGTCTCATAGACCAGGAAGGGCCAGCGCGAGCCGGCGGTGAACTGGACATAACCTGCCTCAGGTTTCAGGAAAGCCACCCGGTGGCGGGCGATCTGCCAGGTCTGGAACACCACCACTTCGGCGTCCTTGAGCTCATGCTGCCCCAGCTTGCCCAACGGAGCGAGGTCATCCACCTCCGCATAGAAGGCAGTGAACTCCGGCTTGCCCATGGGTGGTGCCCCTTCTGGAGCCTCCAGTGCGGGACGCGTGGCGTGGAAGTAGCGGGTGTTGGGAGTCCTGGCCCGGGTGGCACGCCGGCCATTGATCCAGAGGTCCTGGAAGTACCACTTCCCTTCTTTCACCTCTGGGATCTCGGCCACCCAGATGCCATTGCCCGCATCCTGCCACCCAGTGATGCCCCTCCCCCCGCTGATGACCGCTTTGCCGCCGCCCTCATAAGTGACTGGTGATTCGGCAGTGCCACCGTCCTCAGGACCGAAGGTCACCGGGTGGGTAATGGGATACGTGCCGGGCGCTAATCGCACGGTGACCGGCTCCGCTTTTCCCTTGCCCTCACCCACCCGCCAGCTCCGCACCGCATCCCGAGCCTGCTCCAGCGTCTTCACCGGTCCAGCCGGACTGACCTGAACCTCCAGCGCGAGGAGGGAGGAAACACTGGCACTGAGGGCACAAAGCGCGACGAACGATCTCATGTCTCCACCATGAGTCAGGGTCGGGCGGTGCACAACCGCCGAAGCAGGGTGGGCAAATCAGGGCGATCCAACCGCGGTTCGACTTCCCCCCCCTTTTTATGCACCCTGCGACCGTGTCGTATCTGCAGACGAACACCCCTCGCAGCGGAACCGTATAGAAGGATGGCAGGCACAGCACTTCACAGAATCGTCACCACATGCCCCTTCTGCCTCCAGCCATCCCGTCAATGGTCTGCGTGCGATTCTGGCACACCGTCGCTCGCTGCTCCTCTGCCCTCTGCTTCTATGGATTCGCCCAATATCCTCGTCATCAACTGCGGCAGTTCTTCGCTCAAGTTCGCCGTGATCTGGCCTGTCTCCGGCAAAGTGTTGAGCCAGGGTCTGGCAGAGAGACTGGGCTCCCAGGAGGCACGGCTGATCTGGACGGCAACGGATGGCGAGAAGCACACCAAGCTCCTGCCCAAGGCCGACCATGAAGAAGCACTCGACTTCATCTTGTCAGGGCTGAGGGGCCTTGCGCTGGGGGCGGTAGGACATCGCGTCGTGCATGGAGGGGAACAGTTCTCCGACAGTGTCCGGCTCAATACAGACACCCTCGTCGGCATCGAGGCCTGCAATGAATTGGCGCCTCTGCACAATCCGGCCAACGTCACCGGTATTCGCGCGGCGATGGAGCGTTTCCCTGAGCTGCCCCACATCGCCGTCTTCGACACCTCTTTCCACCAGACGATGCCGACGCATGCCTACCTCTATGCGGTGCCGTACGAATTGTACGAGAAGCACCGGATCCGGCGCTACGGTTTCCATGGCACGAGTCACCGCTATGTCGCGGGTGAGGCCTCCACCCGCCTGGGCCGGCTGCCGACGGAGCTTCAGCTCATCACCGCCCATCTGGGAAATGGTTGCAGCGCCTGTGCGGTGAAGCATGGTCGCAGCGTGGATACCACCATGGGCTTCACGCCCCTGGAAGGACTGGTCATGGGCACCCGCAGCGGGGATGTGGACCCCAATCTCCACCAGTACCTGGCCGAACACACCGGACGCACGTTGCAGGAAATTACGGACCTCTTGAATCGTGAAAGCGGTCTGCTGGGTCTGTCGGGATTGAGCAATGACATGCGCACCCTGGTGGCCGCCAGCGAACAGGGCGACACCCACGCCCACCTGGCAATCGAAGTGTTTTGCTACCGGCTAGCCAAGGGCATCCTGGGCCTTTGTGCTTCGCTTGATCACGTCAACACCCTGGTCTTCACAGGCGGGATTGGCGAGAATTCCGCACCCGTGCGCGCCCGTACACTGGCGCATCTGGGCCTCCTGAAGGCGCGGATTGACCATGATCTCAATGCTCAACACGGCTCTGCGGTCGCCGGACGCATCACCACCACGGACTCAGGACTCCTGGCCATGGTGGTGCCGACGAATGAAGAACTCGTGATTGCCCGCGAAGCGGACCGGCTTCGTCTGGTAGAAACTTGATCCCCCTCCAACTGCATGCCCCACACTCTCTACCTTGCCCCCAGCGGCAGCAGCGCCGGCCTCACGACCATCGCCCTCGGCCTGGTTCGCTCCCTTGACATTCACGGCGTGAAGGTGGCGTTCTGCAAACCCATTGGCCAGTCCACCAGCCAGGACAAGGGGCCGGAGCGCTCCACACACTTCGTGCGGGAGGCAACTCACCTGCTGCCATCGACTCCCATTCCGCTGGACCAGGCAGAGAGGTTGATCACGACCGGTCGAATGGATGAACTGCTCGAGCGGGTGATCGAAAACTATCACGCCTCTGCGGCGGATGCGGATGTGGTGATCGTCGAAGGTCTGGTCCACACCGCCGAGACGCCTCAGGCCGATGAACTCAATCTTCAACTGGTCAAGACCTTGAGCGCTGAAGTCATCCTGGTGGGCTCCCTCGGATACGTACCGTTGGATGAGTTCGAATCGCGCATGGAGTACACCTCCAGGAAGTTTGGCGACTCCGTCGTGGGCTGCATCATCAATCGCGTTCCAGACGCCGTTGACCAGTCGCTCAAGGAACTGGGGATGAGCTTCGCCTTGCGCAGCCGCTTGTTCCATAGCAGCGGATTCCACCTCATCGGCGCGGTGCCGGAGAAGGCAGAACTTGCCTCTTGTCGGGCCGTGGATATGGCCCGCTATCTGAACGCCACCGTTCTGCATGAGGGGGAATTGAAAACGCGGCGGGTGCGCCGTTTCACCATGCTGGCGCGGACGGTGCCCAACATGCTGGACACCTTTTTGCCGGGCTCCGTGCTGATCACGCCTTCGGACCGCAGTGACGTCATCGTCGCCACCTGCATGGCCACGCTCAACGACATTCCCATCGCCGCCCTGCTGCTGACCGGTGACATGGAGGTGCCTCCGGCCATCTTTGACCTCTGCCGGGCCGGGCTTGCCACCGGTCTGCCCATTCTCCAGGTGCCCACGAACAGCTGGCACACTGCCACCGCACTCACCCGCATGAGCGCTGAGGTACCAGTGGATGACATCGAGAGGGTGCAGCAGAGCATGGACTACGTGGCGAGCTACATTGACAGTGAATGGATCGCCTCTCATGCCGCCATTCCGGTGGAGGCTCGCATGTCGCCGGCCGCATTCTGTTTCCGTCTCACGGAGCGAGCCCGCCAGACATCCCGCCGCATCATCCTTCCAGAAGGCAATGAGCCCCGCACCATCCGCGCAGCGGTCATCTGCGCCCAGCGTGGCATTGCCCGCTGTGTCCTCATTGGTTCCCCCGAGGAGATCCGCCGTGTCGCCCGGGGCCAGGAGGTCGAACTTCCCCCACAGGTGGAGATCCTCGATCCCGTGCCGCTGCGGCAAAACTACATCGCTCCCCTGGTGGAGATGCGCAAAGCAAAAGGGTTGACTCCTGAAGCTGCCGCGGAGCTGCTGGAGGACAACGTGTGGCTGGGCACAGTCATGCTTGCCCTGGGCCAGGTGGACGGTCTTGTGTCTGGAGCAGTTCATTCCACGGCCAACACCATCCGCCCGGCGCTCCAGATCATCAAGACCCGCCCTGGAGCAAAGGTCGTTTCCTCGATCTTCTTCATGTGTCTTCCCGATCAGGTGCTGGTCTATGGCGACTGCGCGGTTAACCCGGACCCGGATGCGGAGACTCTGGCGGACATCGCCATTCAGAGCGCCGATTCCGCGGCGACCTTCGGCCTTCCGGTTCGCGTGGCCATGATCAGCTACTCCACGGGAGAGTCCGGCAGCGGAGTGGACGTTGAAAAGGTCCGCGAGGCCACGCAGATCGCGCGGAGCAAGCGCCCTGACTTGATGCTGGACGGCCCGCTCCAGTATGACGCTGCCGCCGTGGCTGAAGTGGCGGCCTCGAAGGCACCAGACAGCCCGGTCGCTGGCAAGGCGACCGTCTTCATCTTCCCGGACCTCAACACGGGGAACACCACCTACAAGGCCGTGCAGCGCAGTGCCAGTGTCGTGAGCATCGGCCCCATGCTGCAAGGGATGCGCCGGCCGGTCAACGACCTCTCCCGGGGAGCCCTGGTGGAGGACATCGTGTACACCATTGCCCTCACCTCCATCCAGGCAGGTCAGATCTGAGAAGCCAGCGTCACTGCAACCGGGGATCGACGGGGAAGTCAATCGGACCTTGAACCTCAATCTTTTTGAAGTCGAGATGCGCCGGGTTCAGGAGATAATTTCGCTCGCCGGGAACAATCACACTGGGCAGGGCCAGCACGGCGGAATCACCTGCCGCCACCCATTCATCGCCCACCTTCTGGCTCGCCACGGGCGCGGGCGATTCGGCCCAGTTCGCGGGAAGATCAGCCAGCTCCAGCACCTTGACCATGGCAGCGGGGAACTTGATGTGGAACGCCACCAGCTTGAAGGATACGGCGGGATTGACGTGCACCAGATTTTCCAGGAGCGCCAGGGACTGGGAGGCACTCCCATAGACCAGCCGGATGCCCGGTGAGTTCCACCGGCCACCCGCGATCGCCGCCCCTTCACCGGTGAAGGCGGTGGCGGCGTGCCGGCGTTTGCAGATGCGCCAGGCCTCCAGCATCATGCGTACACGCCGTGCTCAATGCGGGTGAGAAGAGCCTCCACCTCCCGGGCCCCCACTTCCGTGCGGGCGTAGTCCAGCGGGATGGCCCCGCCTAGCCCCGTCTGAGGCGCATTCAGCCACTGGCGGGCGGCATCTTGGGACTCCAACACTTCAACGGCCTTGCCCATGAGCCGGGCAAAACGCACCACCCGGTCCGATTCCTCAGGATCCAACCTCCCCTGAACCTTCCGGCGGCTCAGGGTCGCCTTGGCGATGCCAAGCGTACCTGCCAGCTTGTCCAGGCTCACGCCGAGCCCTTCCTGAAGAGCAGTCAGTTCCTTGAAGGCAAGACCTTTGACGATAGACGCAATCAGCTCACCCGAGGTGGGCCAATGGGTGGCAGCCGAGGGGACCATATAGGTGGCCACGACGTCCGAGATAACCACGGGCCCCTGTTCCGGTGTCGTCCGGTATTTCACCTTGCTCGCCCCCTCTCTCATTTGAGGTTAAAAATAACCTCATTTGATTCCATTTCAAGTTTTTTTCACCAGCTTGCATCACTCAGTACTCCTTGGGTTCAATCACGTAAAGAGCCAGCGTAGCTTGAAAGGCATCGCTTATTTTCATACGCTTGATCTCATGTCCTGCCCCCCAGGAGTCGGTGAAAATGAGTTCTCCCTTCTCCGCGTTGATGCCAAGGATGAGCCGCATGTGCCCACCACCCGCTTGCAACGAGATTTGCGGCACTTCTGGATAGATCCCCAACTGCAAGGCCCACAGGAGGGGCACCCCTTTGCTGGTGTAGTCCTGGATCGACTTCTGGAACTTTGCCTGATTTACATCGATGAGACGGGTTCCCGAGGGAACTCCAAGCCCTCCGCCGCGCAGACGATAGGCCAGAGGTTTGAAGTTGACCTTGAACCTTGAGTCAATCTTTTTCAACGCCTCCTCCATGGCCATGGGGCTGGTCCCGCGGTCGGCATCACTGCCAGCAATTTGAGCCATTTCATGCTGGTCACAGGGAATGCCTAGATAGCCAAACAAGCGCTGACAGGATGCGACCACGCAGTAGCCCTTGGCCCCCTGGTCCACCATCGGAACATTGCTCACATAGGTATCTCCATTGCTCTCCCGCTTCACAAATCGCGGGAGCTCAGAGCGGCCCAGCGATGTCTTCCGGATGGTGTGCCCACTCTCCTGGAGGAACGCGGCTTTCTGGCCCGGGGCTGCAAGCTTGATACGGAGGAATTCCGGTTCGGCAGGGCCGGTCAGAGCCTCAGTGTTGTATTCCAGCGCCGCCAGTCCGCCCGGTGAATTCCACATCCAGCCACTGATCTTGATGGCGGTTTGCGCAGTGGGCTTCCGCTCCGTGGGGCGGACCGCCAGCATTTTCCCCATCGCGACACCCGCAGTCTTGTAGCGCTGCTCAAACTCCGGGCGCTTCAAGCCGCCGCTGTCACCACGGTTGTAGAGGGAGACAGAGACCTTGGCGGCCTTGCCGTCCACAAACTCTACCACCGCTTCTTCCACGGGGACCGTGCCGTTGAAGAGAGAGATGTCCACCTCCACATTGCCATAGGGTCGGCGGGTAAAGCGCACCCCCGACTTGTCTGCCGTGAGCCATTGATAATAGGGCGGCTCCTGCATCCCGCTGAGAGCGAACTTCTTCTCAACGGCATCAGCGGTCAGATTCCAGAGGTCTGGCATGCTGAGCATGGAGTCCAGATTCAGAAAGAACTGGAGCTTCCCATCCTCCCCTACGGGCATGCCGTCGTTGGAATAGAGCGCCGCCAGGCTTCCCGGGTTCACGGTGGCAGAAGCGATCGAGAACCTCAGCAAGCCACTGGAACTGGAATAATCGAGGCAGGCCACCCCGCGCTCCCCTTTCCACACCAAGCACTCCGCCTTGCTCTCCGCCACCGTCCCGAAATCCCGCTTGAGAGGAGCCGCCGGCACTCCCAAAAGGGTGCTCAACTGTTGTTCACAGGTCTGTTTCAGCGATTTCAGATCCCCGCTGGGGGAACTGCCCGGTGCATTGACGAGGATCTGAGTCCGGATCGCCTTGCCTTCGCGGAACTCCACAATGGCGCGTTCCACCGGAACCTTCTGTTCGAAAAGGCTCAAATCCACCCCCACATTCTCAAACGGACGGGGGGAGAACACGGCCAGATCCCGCGCCCCCTGGCTGCGTCCCTGCCAGTTGATGTAGGGGTTCGACCGGAAGCCCTCCGCCGGGAATTTGCCGGTCAGATTGTCTTGAGATAATTGCCAGACCTCCGGGATCACCAGCAATGGAGCCAGATCGAGTTTTAGTTGAAACTCCCGGGACGAGCCTTGGGCCGCCCCTTTTTGGGGAGCAATTCCAAGCAGGATGGCCGCCAGCAGCGGCAGGGTCATTTTCAATCCACGCATTTGATCATCTATTTACCTCACCTCCGCAGTGAAGAGCAAGCACGGATGTCTGCCCCGAACTTCCCGCCACGGGCTTTTCCTGGCACCAAAATCCACTCGGGCGGGCTTCCAGCAGGACAACGTTCATTCTCAGACGCTATCGAGCAATTTTATCGGTGCCAAGGACATCGGCATCTGGTAGAACCTCGCTGTACCACCAGCCCTGGACGACAGCTCCTTCTGGCGATTGGGCGTAATCAGGCAGGCATCCCGGCCAGATTAGGTGGAGAGGGCTGTACCGAGCCAGCCCCCTTCTCCGGAAACTCTTTCGCCCGCCTTCCCATGATCCCTCTCGTGTCCGATCCCGCAAAACGCGACATCCCAATCTCGGCCAATCCCTCGTCACACAAAGTCGAAGATCCTCGCGAAACTCAGGAGGTCCTCTGGGAACAAATGCGGGTCCGCACCGAGTCAGCGCCCGGAGGCTGGCGGGAACTTGCCCCGGAACAACGCATCAGCCGGGATGGATTTAAACCTTTGGTGGCCCGGAGCATTTCTCCAGACTCTGCCTCAATCTCAGCGTCAAAGGTCGAAACCGAGGCAGCCCTGAAGGCGGCGGAACGCTACCACATGGAGCTCAAAGACGAGTCCGCGCGGATCGAAGACATGCTCCTGCACCTCAATGATCTGGAGGGTCACCTCCACGCCCTGCATGCCAGCAATGACACGTCAGAAGAACTGAGCATCCTCATCTCTTACGTCCGGCTCGAGAAGGCTCTCGTGCAGGGTCAGGAACAGCTAGTTGCCGACATCGCCCCTGAACGCCAGGGCATCCCCGTCCTGAGCGCCAGGGCCAGAGTGGACATCACTCGCACGGCACCGCTGGTGAAGGCCCAACCATCGTCAGATGACGGCCATTCGTCCAAAGATCCCAACGACGGGAAGGAAGGCGACGAGGAATCCTTACGCGTCAAGTCCGCCACGGAGAAGAAGTAGGGGGCGACGCTGTCCAATCGACAAGACTCCACGCCGGCCTGCGATGAAGCCGGTGAGCTGCACCTGGTCTCCAGTCGATCCATTCAACAGAGCTCACGTCAGACGAGTTTGCAGCCTGTCTGGAGCGATTCCCGAGCTGGATCGATGGAAGCCATGCCACAGCAGATTTGTCTGCAAAGACTTCAGCATCCAGCTGCCCCCCGCAGGCCAACCCACAGCCCGCCCCCGCGTCACTGAAAAAGTTGGTGCAAACGGCCAGCCGTGCCATGGGAGAGGCACCGGGGGCACTGCCAACACACACCCGAAGAGGGTGGCAGCGGAGAAAGCGACCGAACTCCCGACCTATGCGAGGATTCCCTTCACAATGTTCCCTGCCACATCCGTGAGCCGGAAATCCCGGCCCTGGAAACGGTAGGTGAGCCGCTCGTGATCAATGCCCAGCAAGTGAAGCATGGTGGCATGGAAGTCATGCACCGTCACGGGATCGCGGGCGACCTCATATCCGAGGTCGTCCGTCTCTCCGTAAGTGATGCCCCCTTTGATGCCGCCGCCGGCCATCCAGAAGGTGAAGCACTCCCGGTGGTGATCGCGTCCGTAGCTCTTGCTCTTGGTGCTGAAGCTGCCTTGGGAGTAGCTGGTGCGGCCAAACTCCCCACCCCACACGACCAGCGTGTCCTTCAGCATGTCCCTCTGCTTCAGATCCTTGATGAGCGCGGCGCAGGGCTGGTCGATCTCCTTGGTGGAGACAGGGTAGTTCATGGGCAGGCCGCCGTGGTGGTCCCAGCCCGGATGGTAGAGCTGGATGAACTTGACGTTCTTCTCCGCGAGGCGGCGGGCAAGAATGCAGTTCGAGGCAAAACTCCCCGGTGTCTTCGCATCCGGACCGTACATCTGAAAGACCGATTCCGGCTCCTTGCTGAAGTCCGTGGCATCCGGCACGGAAGCCTGCATGCGGAAGGCCATCTCATACTGCTCAATGCGGGCGGTGATCTCCGCATCCGGCCGGGAGACGAACTGCCGCTCATGCATGGCCTTTAGCGTGTCCAGCATCTTGCGGGTGGCCCCGCGGGCGATCCCCTCGGGTTCGCTCAAATAAAGCACGGCGTCTTTCCCGGCGCGAAACTGCACCCCCTGGTACTGCGTGGGCAGAAAGCCCGCATCCCATAGACGGTAGCTCAGAGGCTGGTCCACCGGCCGGCGGGAGATGAGGACGATGAAGCCCGGGAGGTCACGATTGTCCGTGCCCAACCCGTACTGGAGCCAGGAGCCGATGCTGGGACGGCCCGGAAGCGGGGCTCCCGTCTGCATGAAGGTCAGCGCCGGGTCGTGGTTCACGGCCTCCGACGTCATGCTCTTGATGAAGCAGAGGTCATCCACCACTTTCGCAGTTTCAGGAAACATCTCAGAAACCCATGCGCCGCTCTGGCCGTGCTGCTTGAACTCAAAAGCAGACGGCACCAGCGGGAAAGACGTCTGGGAGCCAGCCATGCCAGGTGGGCGTTTCCCCTTCAAGTAGGAGTCCGGCAGCCCCTCCCCCTGCCGCTTCATCAGCTCAGGACGGTAGTCAAAACTGTCGAGCTGCGAGGGGCCGCCGCTCATGAAGAGGAAGATCACCCGCTTGGCCTTTGGCGCAAAGTGAGGCAGTCCGGGAAGCCCCCCCTCTGAGACAGCCGATGGCGATGGCGCAGCCCCGGCCTGCCCCTGTTGAAGCATGTCCGCCAATGCCAGTCCACCAAATCCCAGACCCATACGGCTCAGCATGTCCCGGCGGGTCAGTCCGAAAGCAGAAGTGCGCTGTTGGCAAAACATGAGTAGCGATAGGGGGGAGAAAATTAGAAACGCTGAGGCAGACGTGTGTCAGGGCTTCATGACGCACTCGTCCATGGCCAGGAGCGCCCGAGTGACCAGCGTGGTGGCAGCGACTTCGACCGCTGACAGTTTGTCATCCACGGCGGCCTCACCGTTCTTGCGGCGCAGATTGTCCGCATCCGCAGGCTGGCTGGCAAAATGTTCGCGCTGCTCTTTAAGCAGACTGGTAAGGAGCTCGACCTGCCAGTCCGCTGCATGGCGGGAAGTCAACAGCCGGTAACCCTTGCGAATCCGTCCAGCATCATCATTCGGAAACTCGCGGACCAGATTCTCCGCCAAGACACGGGCGGACTCCAGGAACTGCGGGTCATTGAACAACACGAGAGCCTGGAGCGGGTTGGCGCTACGGTCACGGCGAGTTTTGCAGAACTCCCGGGTCGGCGCGTCGAAGACGCTCATGGCCGGTGGCGGCAGGGTCCGACGCCAGAAGGTGTAAACGCTGCGACGGAAGAGGTCCGCCCCCTTGCTCTGGGTGTAGCTGTGCTGAGTGCCGGAGTCTTCCCACAGGCCCGCAGGCTGGTAGGGCATGACGGGCGGGCCGAGCAAGCGACGGTTCAGCAGACCACTGACCGCGAGGGCATTGTCACGCAACTGTTCGGCCGTGAGGCGCTGACGCGGCCCACGAGCCAGCAGCTTGTTGTCCGGATCTTCCTTCAGCATCTCCAACCGCTCCGGCAGGGAAGACTGACGATAGGTCGCGCTCATTGCGATGAGCTTGCAGAGCGCCTTGGTATCCCAGCCATTGTCCATGAACCAGAGAGCCAGCCAGTCGAGAAGTTCCGGATGGGTGGGCAGCTGCCCCTGCACCCCGAAGTCCTCACTGGTGCCCACGATGCCACGCCCCATGAACATCTGCCAGACGCGGTTGACGTACACCCGGGAGGTCAGCGGATTGCGCCGATCTACCAGCCACTTGGCCAGGCCCAGGCGGTCCCGTGAAAACTCAGACGGGAATGGGAACACGCTGGAGGGAGTGTCAGGCTCCACACGGTCTCCCTTGGCTTCGAAGTGACCACGGTTGAGCACATAAGTAGGGCGGCGTTCGCCTGGCATTTCACGCATCACCATGATCTCCCGCATGCGGTTGGAGATCTCATTCTCTTCTTCGCGCAGGGCTTTGAGTTCAGCGACCACCTTCTTTGAAGGCGCATCCGTCTCCCGCTGCCACCACTGGAACCACTCATGCAGTTGATTCAACGCCGCAGCACCGGCATCCAGACGCACCTCAACAGGTGAAAGCTCGCAGCCGTACACTTTGAAGTCATCCAACAATGCGGCGGAAAGCGTGACGTCATTGTGCCTGCCCGCAAGGGTCAGGGTGGCGATCTCCACCATGTCTTTGCCCTCGTAAGAGTCGTCGTAAACAATGTCCTTGTAGAGATTGTCACGCACGACCTCCTGGTCCACCGGCTGGCCGTTAACGTAGATACGCATGCCCGAGGCCCGGCTGGAGCCATCATAGGTCACCGCCACATGCGTCCAGAGATTGAGCGGCAAAGGCTTCGTGGACCGCACCCGCACGGCATTCCCAGGCCAAAAGTGGCAGAGGGCGAAGGAGGGCTTGGTATCCTCCAGCAGAAGCTCGTACCCCATGGAGCCTGCATCCAGCCCCGCGCGGCTGTGATGCACCACCACAGCCCGTGCGAGCGGTTTTTCCAGTTTCATCCATACTGAAAACGAGAAGGGATCCGTGCGGGAAAAATCACCGGCATTGGGGATGCTCAAGGAGTTGTCCCCCTGGAAGCGGATCGACTTCCCAACATGCCCGTCCATCAACTTCGTCTTGAGGCGCACTTTGCCCGGCTTGGACTCATCCGCACGGTTGGCCAGCACCTTGTCATCAGTGAGGGTCTCGAAGTCGAGATGAACCTGCGGCTTCACGGGTCGGATGGAGGAGTCCCGGGAGGCGATCCATTGGGCAAACCGGGCACGTGCAGACTCTTGCATGGCCTGGCGCTGCTGCTCCTTAAGGTTGATCTGCAGCTTCAACTCCGCATGACGGCGCTCATCATCGCCCTCATACACAAACATGGACGGAGCCGGAATGTTCGAGGTGTACACCGTGTACAGGCCGCATTCGTCGATGTTGTTGAGGAAGGCGGAGAGACTATAATAATCCTTGGTGCTGATCGGATCATACTTGTGATCATGACAGCGGGCGCACTCCATGGAGAGCCCGAGGAAGGCGATGCCGTTCGTGTGGACACGGTCCGCCACAATGTCCTGACGGAACTCCTCTTCATTGCTGCCCGCCTCATTGGACTGCTGGGGCAGGCGGTTGAAAGCCGTGGCCAAGTACATGTCCTGAGTTGGCGCAGGCAGCATGTCGCCCGCAGTCTGCCAGGTGACGAACTGATCGTAAGGAAGATTGTCATTGAATGCCCGGATGACCCAGTCGCGATACGGCCAGGTGAGGCAGTCGTGATCCTCATGGCGGCCGTAGGTGTCTGCAAAGCGGGAGACGTCCAACCACTCAATCGCCATCCGTTCTCCATAAGCACTGGAAGCGAGGAGACGATCCACCACCTTCTCGTAAGCGTTCGAGGCCGTATCAGCGGCAAACTTGTCCAACTCCTCCAGCGTGGGGGGCAGACCCGTCAGGTCAAAGGTCACCCTGCGGAGCCACTCCTCCCGCTCAGCCGGCTTCGCTTGGGAAATTCCAGCCGCCACCAGAGGCTGCATCACGAAAGCATCGATGGGATTTTCGATGGCGATCTCACGATTGGGAATGTCTGGGACAGGTACCGGCGTGGGCGGGATAAAAGACCAATGCCGCTCATACACGGCTCCTTCAGCGATCCAGCGTTTGAAGAGATCAATCTGGGCGGCCGTCAGCTTCTTGTTCTCCTTCGGGGGCGGCATGACCTCATCCTCATCATGGGTGAGCAGCCTTTCGATGAACAAACTTTCATCTGGCTTGCCGGGCACAATGACCTTGTTCAGAAGGGCATTTTCACGGACATCGAGGCGCAGTTTTGCCTTCCGTTGCTTCTCATCCTGTCCATGGCACTTGAGGCAGTGCTCAGCCATAACCGGCTGAATTTGAAAGTTATAGCTAACCTTCTCCGCAGCGTTGACGGGGAGCAGACCGAGTAACCCGGTCAGGAGAAGCAGAACTGATGGGCGGGGGAGCATCATGAAAACCGGTCCAAAAAATGGCGCTGGACGCTAGCCGTGTCAGGACAAAGTTCAAGCAGCAAGCCTGCCATGCCCCGACTCCGAAGCCTTCTTACACTCACCAACGTTTTTCGCATCATCCTGCTGATCATCTGCGTTCAGGCCATCGGGTATTTACGCGACGAGAAGCCCCCCTGGAAATCCGCCTGGGGACGCCACAAGGCCGAAGGCGTGGATCCCAGCTTCCGGGAGCACGTGGCCACCGGGCTCTGGTACGGAGCTGTGGCCCGCGTGGGCATCGCCGGGGCACTCCTCCTGCTCTCACTGGGCTGGCGGCGGACAATATGTCCCTCAGACGCGCCAAACCTGCTGACGGCAGCCCGGTCTGAGGTTTCGCCATCGCCTTTCGTCTTCTACAGTCTGTTGGGTGCCATCCTGGCGGGGGCCCTGGCCATGCGGGTGCCACGCATGACTCACTCCTTCTGGGGCGATGAAGCCGACGCCATGGCCACTTATGTGCACGGCATGTACAAGCCGCTGAAGAAGAAGGACCGGCAGGGTCCGGTGTACTTTGAGGGGGCCATCTGGCCGCAGACGTTCTTCAGCGCCCGGCATGGTCCGAACAACCACGTCCTCTTCAGCGCGACCAGTCGGCTCTGCCTGGAGGCCTGGCGGAAGGTCACCAATCGGAAAGACACGGAGTTTACGGAGTGGGTGGCTCGCTTGCCAAGCCTGACAGGCGGCCTTGTATCTCTGGCGGGCCTGGCCCTGCTCCTGCGACGCTGGGGCGTGCCTTGGCTCGGCCTGCTGGCCACCCTCTTCATGGCGCTCCATCCATGGCATGTCCGATACTCGGCGGAAGCGCGTGGGTATGCGCTAGCCCTGGCTTTCTACCCCTTTTTGCTGCTTGCACTTTCCCATGCCCTCGACAGGGGCCGCTGGCGCGCTTGGCTGACCTTTGGGCTGCTGGAGTTCCTGATCATGTACTCCTGGGCTGGTATGGCATATGCCATGGCCCTGCTCAATCTGACTGCGCTGGGCATGATGATTTTTCAGGTTGGCCGGGTACAGCAGGTGGTGCGGTGGATCACCGTGAACCTCGCTGCCGCCATGCTCTTCATTTCTCTGTACGCCCCCCATGTGCCGCAGATTGCCGAGGCTCATGAGCGGTTGCAATGGCTCAGAGGCCTGCCCATGGATGCCGTCTGGTTCCACAATCTGGTGGCTGAGTTCTTCACCGGCATCCCCTATCATCTCCAGATCGCCCGCAACCCCGGGGAGATCAGCTGGGAGAGCCTCCTGCAGACCTCACCTGTGCTGACCTATGCCGGCTTTGGCCTCATCATCCTGTCCTTCCTTGCTGGGTTGGTCGGATTGTGGCGATGGCACCGTCAGCGGGCCCTGCTCATTTTCAGCACCTTCGCAGCGGTGGTGCTCTGCACTGTGCATTTCAAGTTTGGGATCAAGGACGAGCTCCGCTCTTGGTATCTCATCTTCGCCCTGCCCGCCACCAGCATCACCGTCGCCTTCGGCCTGTATCTGCTGGGCAGGAGTCTCAGCCGGATCTTTCGTGCGCAGCAAGTTGCCCTCACCGCAGGCGTCACGGTGAGTCTCCTGCTCGTCGCCACAGCCTCGCTGTGGGCCATGAACTGGAGCCAGATGCACCTTCCTTTCGAGGACTACCGCGGGGTGCTCGCCGCCTCGCGCGAGCAGCACGAGAGCTTCTCTCCCAAGTCCACCTCCAACGTGCTCATGTGCTGGCTGTGGCGTTACAGTGCCGTCTATGACCCCCGCGGGGAGATTCAGGTGCGCTCCGGACCGGGCCTCCGGGCGAAGATGGAGGAAATAAAATCCCAGCAAGGCGAGCTCTACATGGTGGTGGGCTTCCGGACCCTGGCAGAGTCATCGAATGCCGAAATCATCGCCATGGTGGAGGACCCGGCGCTCTTCGAGAAGGTGCGCCTCTTCCCCTCCCGGCAATCCATTCAGATGATGGAGCTCTATCGCATGCGATGACGGGAGCCCCCCCTCTTGCGAACCGCAATCCACGGAGGCGAATGCACAACGCCTGCCTTGCAAAGGGATGGACCCGATGGCATGCTGATCTCACAAAGGTGGATTAAGACACTCCGCCTCTTCGCAAGATGATGAAGTCTGCCCGCACAGGTCTGCGGCTCTTGGCCGTCGCGACGGTTCTGGTCGCGACAGCCCTCCATCCGCATCCGCCCATCGATCACGGGTCAACTTCATGGCGCCCCATGGAACATGGCCCCATGGGACGAAACCAGATCGCGTTGACCTTCGACGCCGAAGGGAGCGACGAGGGGATGGCGGACCTGCTGTCCGCCATGCAGCAGGGCAGAGTGTCCGCCACCTTCTTTCTCACCGGCAAGTGGGCCGACGCACACCCAGCATGGGCCACCGCGATTGCGGACAGCTGTCACATCATCGGCAATCACTCGTGGGGACACAAAGATCTGGTCACGATGGAAGAATGGGAGGTGAAGCAGGAGATCGTACGCGTGGAAGACCGCTTCATCAGCCTCTACGGTTCCCAATACCGAAGGTTGTACCGGCTACCATATCCGGTGGACTCTGCGCCGTTGCATGGGCTGGTGAGAAGGCTTGGTTATCACATCGTGGGCTGGTCGATCGACAGCCTGGACGATTCCCCGCCACCGAAATCCGCCGCATTCATCGCGAGCAGGATTCTCCAGCACAGCAACGAGGACCTGGACGGGGCTATCCTTCACTTCACTGTTGGCAAGCGCGACACCATCGAAGCGTTGCCGGTCATCATCAACGCCTTGCGGGAGCGTGGATTTGAGTTCGTGACCATCGCCGACTGGCTCACCGACGCGGATAAGGATACTTCCCAACCTTAACCCGTTTGGATCTGAACATCCGCATGGGGCAGGTTCATTTAAGGAACTGAGTACTGCCACCTCCGGGTTGCGTTCCTTCCAAGCCTGGACGGCGGCGCTCATCGGTTGGGAACGCGATTCGCCACCTCTTTGCACACATACCCAGCGCTTCCATCCAAACAGGTCCTCAGTAGATCGTCGCCCGGGTGTTGAATGGATCGATCAAGACCGCCCGGTAGTTGTCCGCCGGCACCTCCGTGTCCTCTGTAGCGGGCCCATACTCGGCCACAAACACCACTGCCCACGTGCGATTTGCTGCGTTCCATTTCAGGGAGTTGGATCCGTTTGGCCGGACTTCCACCTCGATAAAGCGGTAGTTGTGCCCGATGCCTGCGGTCAGCTCAGGATCCTTGTTGGCATCGGCACTCTGAGTTCCCTTGGTCAAGGCCGCCTGGTTGAAGATGGTGGAGAACTGCTCACTCTCATTGATGATGACCCCGCTGTCCATGCGGTGGAGCTCGGTGACCGCCAGCAATTCACCTTCGTCCGTGCGACGGAGGGTTTGCCAGCTGCGCCACTTCACCTCTGTGCCAGGTTGGGAAGGGTCAGCATGTTCATAGAACCGCAGCACCACCGGGTGATTATTCTTCACGCTTTCCAGGAGCGCATTGTGGACGTCACCCGCGAGGTTGATGGCCTCGGTCTTCAGCTTCTGCGCCATCTGGCTGCCCACAGAACCCATTCCCGTGAGAGCCAGCAAAAGACCGACGATGCCGATGACAACCAGCATTTCAATGAGGGTAAAGGCCTGCCTCCTGGCGGCCCGGATAGCAAGTGGGTGCCGTTTCATAGGGTGATTCATGGGTTCGTCGAAGCCGTGGCGGGAAGGTCCGCGTCTGTGGTCCATTTGGCGGACCGCAGTTCGACCGAGGATGAAAAAATCCGGTAGGCAACCTTGTCGCCTGCCAGCATGGTTTCCAGATTCGCAAGGTCCGTTCTCAGCGTGCCTTCATAGCTGGAAGAGTTGCGGTTGGTCACCGTCCCCACAGACTGGAAGTGGGCGCGCACGTACTCCAGATACTTGGATTCATCTCCACCGCCTTCCAGGTAGTTCCCCCAGCTGGCATCATCCAGAGCGATCAGGGTCACCTCTAGCACCGGCGGCAGTTGATGACGCGAGGCCTGGATAAGCAGCGTACCATTGCGATCCGTCCCGCTGTTCGTAGGGGCGCTCAATTGGAATTCCCGGGAGTCATAAAAATAACTTGGAGCTATGTCGTAGTCACAGGCTGAGCCCACCCCCTGCGTCGGCACCCGGGGGCTGATGATGAGGGCCAGGATGTTGCGGGCCAGCACCCGGGATCCAGTGTTGATGTCGCACGTTACCGGTGGATTGACTGAGCCAATCTTCCCGTCCCGGAACCAGCTGTAGAGGCCGGCAGAAGCCGTTTGGGCTGCCAGCAGGGGCTTGAGGTCTGTGCCCTGGAGAAAGACCGGCAGCGACTCTGAAGGCTGGCGGAACTCCATGAGCGAAAAGTTCTTCCGCTCCGGGTTCCGCCCGGTCGGACCACTGTCATTCCGAAGAAACTCCGGCCTGTCTGGCAGGTCACTGCGGTACTGGACATAGAACCCCCAGCCGTTGAGCAACTCCTCCATGTTGTCATAGGCGGCGCTGGCGCTCGTGCCCCCCACCTCCTGCCCCGCAAACCCCATCGGTGCCTGAAAGAAGACGGCGTGGCCGCAGGTGTCAGTCACCGTCTGCAGCAACCCCTGCCCTCCAGAGGTCTTGTGAGACGGGCCGGTGACGAAATGCAGGTCGGAGTACCGCTGATACCGGGTGGGTGAGGTGGGGTTGTCATAGTCCCACACAGAATTCAGAGTCGCCTGGGAAAGCCGCCTCGTTATTGCCTCGAACGCCACCCTGGCTTCCCGAAACTCCTCCACCCGGTTCCTCGCCCCGGTCCAGATGACCTGGGTCTGGAATACCGTCTGCAACAGCACCCCCATGAGGAGGGCAACCACGGTCATGGACACCAGCAACTCCACCAGCGTGAAGCCACGGCTGCGGGCTCGGGATGAAAAGGAGCGGGACATCGTTCAGTCAGTCAGGGTTCAGGATGGGCCGGGCTCAATCCGGCATGGGAGCAGAAATTAGAGGGACGCGGCGGCCGGGCCGGCCACTTCTGTCTTTTCCATCCGCACCACGGTCACTGCCCGCTTCCAGACCCGGCGGGGATCACTGAAAGGGTCAGTGCGCGGGCTGTCACTGATGGCAACCATTGCCTGCCGGAGGAATCCATTGCGGGCGTTGCCCGGCAGATCCACTCCGGAGACGCTGCCCGTGGTGTCTGGAGAAACCTGCACGGTGTAGATGCTGTTCACTTCATCCACCTTCCCGCCCTGCACGGGGTCGCCGCCGGCGTCGAATTTGTAGGTGATGGCGGACGAGTTGTTCGCCCACTCGTCAAAGTCACGCATCTGAAGATCCTGGGAAATCCAGCGCAGAATGCGAGCGGTGGCCATCTGGTTCGATGAAGCACGCATCTGGTCCATGCCGGTGGGCAGCAGGGAAATCAGCAGCACGACCGTGGTGGCGGCGATGCCGACGGCAAGAACAACTTCAACCAGGCTGAAGCCCCGGCTTCGGCAGGGGCGGTGGGTGATGAGTTTCATAAGTCAGGTTATAGGGGTTCAGTTGGGGTGGATTCAGTCTTCTCAAGGGGCAAACTTGCGGTTCTGGACAACGCGCAGACGGTAGTAGCGGTCCAGGCTGTAGTTCGGGTTGGCAAACTCGGAGGAGCTGGCCATGTCGGGCATGTTCCGGTCGCCCGGGTCGATGTAGCGCTCAAAGATCGAGGACCCGCGCTGCTCTGCGGCCACTTGGTCCTTCTCCTCGTCCCACACGGCAGGCTCCGTGCTGCGGGCCTTGCGCAGGAGCTGCACCTTGTAATGCACCTGGAAGACGTTGGACTTGGTCGTCAGGCGTGGGTAGATGTCGTTGTAGGGGCTCTCACGCGCATTGTCTCCTGTCAGCGTCATCTTGCGCCACCAGAGCACCGAGCTGGAATAGGTGGGTGCCGCAGGAGCATTGGGGTGGTACGTCGCCCCCTTGAGCGCGGAGGGAACCAGGAAGATGTCGCACACTTCAGAGGCCGAGCGAAAGACGTCCCCCGCCTGGAAGCGCATTTCAAAACCGCGCAGCGTTCCCGTGGTGGCATCCAGATTGATGTCATAGCGGAAGTCGTACGGGCACTTGTTGAGTCCTTTGTAGTTGTCCGAATTTCCCAGCGTCTTGTCTGCGGCCAGGTCGGGCGGCAGGGCGGTGATGCGGGTGTTCTTCAACACCGCATGCAGACCGGTGCGACGCTTGATGTAGCGGAAGGGGTAAATCTCCGTGTTCATGTTGATTTTGCCTCCCGTGGAAAAGGGTTCGCTAATGGCACCAGGTTCCGCCACTGGCATCCAGAACCAGTCCAGATACAGATGATCCTTGGGCGAACCGAAACCGAAGTGATCCTGCACCGTCGGGTTCGCGGTAGAACTCGTCTGGCGGGAGGCCGGGTTCGCACAGAACAGAAGTGTCTGCCAGGGACGCGCCGCCTTTACCCCCGTGGGCAGTGCGCCCAACATGACGGGCGAGGAAATCTGGCGGTTGGGAGTAAAATTCGTTCCGGTGTCATCACTATTGTCGTAGCCGTAGGAGTAGTAGCCTCCGCCATTGTACTTGAAACTTGCAAGGATGGGGAATCGGAGGAAGGGACCGTCGCTGAAAATGCCCACCCCCGTTTCCCAGTCTCCCGGGCGGGTGTCAGCGTTCAAGGCCGCCGTCAGCCCCTTCGGAACAATCGGTACAGCGCTCGGCCCATACTTGATACCAGAGACAAGGTAACCGGCACGGGAGATATTGGTGGGGCGAACCGAGTTGTTGCCCACCAGTGCGATGTCATTCTCCGTGGTGTTGCCCTGGGGGTTGTAGCCCACCTGACCAAGGAGGTTCCAGCGATCCTCACGCAGCGAGCAACCATCACGGTCCGCGTAGTTGGAACTGCTCCATTTGGAGTTCTTCGCAAACCAGGTGGCGGGCACCTCAGTGGTGGCGGCCAGCAGGCGGAAATCACCCTTAGAAGGTCCGGCCGGATCAAGCTGGACGGCGCGCACCACGTCTTCCTTGTTGATGAGTGTAAGACGATGATCCTTCCAGTAACCCATGCTGGTGTACAGAGGACTGCCAAACTTGCCCGCCGGGGCGGAGGGATAGTTGTAGTCACTGTTGATAGAGAGCCGGTTGAGGCGCTGGGCGAAGGTCCGCCGCATGCCCCCCTCCAGCGAGGCAGCATCCTTCGCGGTGCTGGTGTTCGCCGCATCAATGCTCGCATCGTCCATCTTCGGCCGGGGGAACACATGGGTGCCTGAAAAGTCCATTGTAAACTTCTGCACAAGCTCGCCCCCGCTCTGTGGGCTGTCAGTCACCGTGCGAAGTTCGATGGTAATCTGGCTGCCGGTAAAAGTCATCTTGGTGGCGTCGTCACCCACGGGAACGGCAATCGCATCAGAGAAGAACGGGTAGTCGTTGCTCTCGTTGATCGACGTTTTCTTCACATTTTTGAATGTGTTAAGCCCGTTCATCATGAGAACCAGGAGGTTCTGATACGCCTGGCAGGGCCCCCACCCTCCTGCAGTGGTATTGGTGCTGAGCCGGGTGGTGGCAGAGTTAAGGAAGCCAAGCGGAGTCGTGGGAGGATTCGAGGTGGAGGACAGGACCGGCCCCAGTCTGAAGCCGTCCATGCCAGTGATCTTGACGCGATATCGTGGAGACAGCTGAGGCTCCCCAGGGGCAAGGCGTAGAAAATTGAGAATCAGGAAGCACTCCACCTTGGTCACGCGATTTTGGGCATCCTTCTCGGTGCCAGTAAAAACCAGCGCGGCTTCCGTCAGCGTGGGGAATCGCCCAAAGCCCTTGTAGGCCTTGCCGTTCAGATTGAGTTGCAGCGGCACCACGTAGTTCTCCCCTGCATCCCCGCCACTCCCCGCATAGTAATATTTGGGGTCCACCGCCTTCGAAACCACGTTGGGAGCAGAGCGCACATAGTCGAATGTCTCGGTGAGAATCTGGTCTGAATCGTCACCATACTTTTGGGCAAAGTTGCCGCCGAACCCCGGGATATTCGTCTGGGCCATCTTTTGGAGATAGCTGACGATCGACCTGTTCCGGGTCATGGTGGACTCGGTGTAGTCCTTGGTCAGATAATGGGCACTGGTGAGCTGCGATGTGCCCGACGTGGTGGAACTGGCACGCTGAAGGTAGAACGGGCGTTTATTGGCCGTCGAGGCAAACGCAATCATGTTGTCCACTGCGTTGCGGTGTGCCGTGTTGAAGTTGATTGGCCAGATGGAAATGCGGGGTTTGTTGAAGAGGTTCACCTCCGGTGCCCGGCTGTGTGCGGTGAGAAAGAACCGGGTCTGGGAAAGCACTTCTGCATTGATCACGCTTTGGCCTGCATTAGACCGGGCCGGATTGAAGATGAGCTCGTCGGTGGAGGCGTAAAAGCGGTCCGAGTCCCGAGGGTTCACCCCACCCGAAGTGCCGCTGGTGGTGATGGCTGTACCGCCACGGGTGCCGCCCATCGCAACACGGGGTGCAAGTTTGTAGTAGGCCTCCAGCTGCGTAGCATACTCAGCCGCCTCCGCGGCAAGGTGCGGAGACTTGTTCATCGGCAACCAGGGGCCAAACACGGCGCTCATGCTGGTACGGGCGGGGTGGCCGGGGTAGCGGGTGAATTCGTCCCTCACCAGCAAGCTCGTGGCGTAGCCGTAGGGAGCCGTGGCCACGGAGTTCAGAGCGGCTGCATTGCCCCGTTCAATGTTGGTGTTGCCGAGGGGGAGGTCCCAGAAGGCCCCTTCACCTGCGGTATTGATGTTCACCTTGCCGGATTCATCATCCGTCCAGAAGGCGATGCGCCCCATGACGGGATTGTCAACAGTGGCTCCGGGAACCGACACCTTCAGGCCATCTGCACCGCTCGCCGTGCCCGCACTCATGGTGCCATCCTGCAGGATGTAAATCCAGCGCACCGGCATGGGCAGTGGATTGCTTGGATTGTTTCCTGATGCCGGAGCCAGCGGCAGCTTCTCCAGACCGGATCCAGAGCTTAGCAACTCAGCGCCCGCGACGCGGCTCTGTCCACCAACCGCTACCGTGTGATCCTTGAAACCCTCTGGATCCACGATTGGATACACAGGCTGAATCCCTTTCCCATTGGTATCGCGGGCAGTATAGACCGGAGCATTGAGATCGGTGAAAAGCGCCTTTTTTTCATGCCATTGATCCGGCAGTTCATCCGTGGGGTTGATGTCGGGTGCCATGCCGCCTGCGGTGGGCTGAACTTCCATTTCAGCTGCTGAGTAGAGTTTATAGGCACGATCCAGTTTCGTGCGGAGCGTGGTCGGATCCACATCCTGACCAAACACGCGGATCATTCCCGGCTGTGAAGCCCAGGTCTTGGTGCTGCCGTTGTTCTCCGTCGCCTTGCGCACCTGGGCGATGACGATGTTAAGCGGCAGGTCTGCCAGCAAGCGGGCCTCCTCCCCCTTTGCGTAAGATCCACTGGCGCGTGTCTCTGTATGCACCATGGAAAGGAACCCCGTCACCAGCAACACCAGCAGGGCGACGACGCTCAATACCATGATCAAAGCGACCCCCGACTGCCGACGGCGGATGCTCCCTGCCTTGACGAAGTTTCTTCCGGCTTCGTAAACCTTTTTTGTCGGCAGAAAAACAAACTCGAAGTTTTTCATTGTGAATCAGTGGGCGTTTCGTTAGTCTCGAAAAAATGCTGAAAATGAAATCAGCAGGCATTCCAAGCGGGGTTAAGTGGGATGAAAGCTAGGAGCATGCCGCCCGTGCCAGACAGGGCGCGGGACAGATTCGCAAATCGCGCAATCGCATTCGCGTATGACGCATCAACCGGGGACCCGAACGGAACCCTCTTCGATTCAAAAAACGCTGTTTTCCCAGGCAAAACTGGCACACAAGATTTTTCAAATAAAGGAAATAACATCTTCACACAAGAGTGGAGGAGGCATCCGCTATACCGGACATCTGAGCCGTAAAACTTCATCTTCGGGTTGTTTCTCATGGGGTCATCCGGTATTCCCGGAGGGCACTGATTGAGTCACCCGATCACACGGGATGCTCTGTCACTAGGCACATGAACCAGCATTCCCAATCCGGGTGAGGCCGGCTTCAGGCAAAATTGAACAATAAAATGCCGTCCTCTGGCGAGCCAGCTGGATTCGCGAAGCGCGCAGGATGATTCTCAAATGATGCATTAGACCTGCTGTTACACGTTGATCACACACAAGTTGTGACGGGTGCCCTTTGCGTATTTACTTTTCGACTTCTGCGGAGCAGGGCCATTCCAGCGGCCAGCGAGAGCATCAGCAAACGCCCCGGTTCGGGAACCACAGTGACAGAGATGACACCGGTCTCTGCGAGCAGGCTGGTGTCCCACTTCAAGCCGTCTGCCAGCGTGGGAAGCTCAAAGTTGCTGAAACTTCCGGTGATGCCGCCTGCGGTGACGTTGGTCCAGTCGATCAATTGCCAGGAGTCCCCTTCATTCCAGTTCAGGGCATCGGCCGAGGCGTCGTTCACCTTCAAGGTGCCGCCAAGTTGCACTGTGCCAGTGGTGTTAAACTTCAGGACATCGCTGTAGAGCTGCCCGTGTTCGCTGCCCAGGGTATCGTCCTCCTGGCCGAAGATGTCAAAGACCAGCACCCCGTTGAAAATGACGGCACCTGTGCCCGTCCCCAGATGGAGACTGAGGTCAGAGGTGAAGAGGTCATCGCCGCTGTTTCCAATACTGAGGGTGCCATTGATGGTGATGTTGGCATTCGTGGTGTTGACCGCGCCGCGTCCGGCGAGAGTCGCTCCAGATGCGATGGTGACCTGCCCCGTGCCGGTGGCACTGCCGGTGAGCGTATTCACCAGAAGCGTGCCGGCGTTGATGTTGGTGCCGCCAGAGTAGCTGTTGGCATCGTTACTAAGCTCCATCGTGCCGGCCCCGCCTTTATTCAGCGATCCCGTACTGGTGATCCTCCCGCTGATTACAAGGTCTGCATCCGAGTCTCCCGTGATATCCTGCACCGTCCAGTTGGCGGCCGACACGTGACTGACAAGAGTGCTGATCACTGAGGCGGTCTCGCTGCTTCCTGTGACCTGCCAGTTGGTGGCGTTGGAGGCTCGAACCTCGTCAATTCCATTCACGCTGCCGCCATTCTGGAGCGTCAGATTGTTGAAGTACTGCTCCTCATTCAGAGTGAGCAGACCGCCGTTGACCACGACGGAGTCCGACATGCTTGATTGGGAGCCGCCCAGGGCGTGCGCGGCGGCCACCACCAGGCCGGCCCCGGCGTTGATGGTGATGGTACCGTTTCCTACCAGACGATTCCCGCCAAAGGTGCCTCCGTTCACAGTGACGATGCCACTATTGACGATGAAACTGGTCGGCAGCAGGATGAAGGAGGAGATGGTCATGTCGCCCCCGCCGTTCTTGATCAGAGTGCCGGCACTATCCGAAGAAAACGCCCGGTCCAACGTGACAAGATCGGAGCGATTATAGACCAGCGTCCCTCCGGCCGAAACGGCGATGGCATTGGTCCCGCCCAGTACTCCGGTTGTGCCTCCCGTCCCAACGATCAATTTGCCCCCACTGACGGTGACCGTGCCAGTGTACGTGTTGGTGCCTGTCAGCACCCAGGTGCCGATGCCCGTCTTGGTCAGGGACGTTGCCCCTGTCCCGTTGTTCCCGATGACTCCTGCAAAGATGTTGTCTCCCGTATTGGTCCCGCCAAGCGTAAAGGTGCGGGCCGTGTCCGTCCCTGACAAGGTGATCGCATCCAGGGGAGAAAGGGTGAGTGTTCCCGCACCTGAGGATTCGATCCCTCCTCCTGCGGTCCCGACCGTAAAAAGACGATCGATGGAAATGCTGGAACTGCCTGCATAACGCAGTACCCCGCCATTGAGCACAAGATTGGTGGCGGCACTGGCTGACATACCGATGGAACTTGCCACTCCACCGTTGGCCAGGACGCTCACCTCCAAAGCGCCGCCTGTCACTGTGGTGATGCCGGTGTACGTATTCACGCCAGTGAGAATTTGCGTCCCCGTGCCGCTCTTGGTCAAGGCCAGCGTGCCAGCATCGAAGGTGTCATTCTCCAGCACTCCCGAGAACGTCCCGGAACCATTGCCAGCCCCCACCGTCAGGGTGCGGGTGGAAACAGCTCCGCGCACCCGACCGTTCCCCGTGAGGGCATTGATGGATTCCGCAGCGTTCAATCGGAGCACGGCAAATTCCTCAAGGTGCACATTGGAGCTGTCGTTGATCCGGTTCCCGGTGTTGATTTGAAGCAGGGTGTAGTTGTCTGTAGTGCCACTTTTGATCACCCAGTTGCCTGCGAATCCGTTGGCGTCCCCGCTCAGGATGACCCGATTGCCTGCCTGCCCTTTACCAACCAGGGTGCTGGTCACGTTGGCCGGTTGGACCATGCCATTTTCCACCGTGATGGTGAGCCCCGCAGCCCCGGTAATGGCACCGGAGAAGGTGGTGTTGTCGTGGGCACCGGAACGGAGGATGACGTCATCGTTCAGAGTGATCGAACCGCTGAAGGCTCCCGACCGCGTCACCACGTTGGCGGTAGAACCCAGCGTGCCAATTACGGCAGTGGTGCCGACAGCCACCGGACCGATGTTGATCGCGTTTGTCATTGTGATGTTTGAGCCGGCCCCTATGGGGTCGATGAAAAGCTCAAGGGCACCGACGGCGGTTGAGCCATCTCCCAAGGTCACCGTCCCCGAACCAAGTGCCGTCGCGCTGAGGGCCACCACCCGCCCCTGGCGAATCAACGTGCCGCCTGTATAGGTGTTCGGCCCTGTGAACGTCGCCGTTGAAGCACCCGATTTGAGAACCGAGGTGATTCCCGAGATGAAGTTCCCCGTGCTGCCCGTAAAGGTGTAGTTCTTGGAGTTGGAATCGATGACCACTGTAGCCGGCCGCAGTTCACCAGTCAGCACGATGTCGGTGGCAGTCCCCGTTTCATCAAAGGTGACCACATCTCCCCAATAGAAGGCATCAGCCTCGGAGGCATTCCACCGGTTGACTCCCCCGCCCACCTGCCATTGGCCACCACTGGTTCCATTCCAAACAAGGGTCTTGGTGTCGAGATCCATCGTGACCGTGCCCAAAGTATCCACCAGACTGAAGGAACGATAGTTTAGCTGCCCGGCAAAAGTCAGATTGCCCAGTCCGGTCAACGTTCCACCATAGGTGAACAAGGTGATCGGTTGCCCCACGACAGTGGCCGGGACGGTGAACTCAAGAGCCACAGTTCCATTAAATGCCACATTGCCTGCTACGCTCAACGATCCTCCAGTGACCGGATTCACCTGAAACACCGTCCCGGCCACACTGCCCATCACAAGGCTTCCAATCGAACCCTCTCCACCGAACACCGCCCCATCTGAGACATTGATGGCGGCCGACTGATGTCCCCCGGTCACAAGCAGGGTGCCAGTAGTGTGGGAGATCGTGCCAGAGTAAGTGCCGGTGCCGGAGAGCACAGTCGTGCCAGCCCCGGTTTTGGAAACCGCTCCTGTGCCAGTGAGTCCAGCTGCAATGGTCTGGGTGCCAGACGCAGCGCTGAAGGTCAACACCCCGCCGCCAGCTGAATCAGACACTTGAATCCGTCCAGCTCCGTCAATCGACATTGATAGAGTCACTTGAAACCCATTGGTATCCACCGTGGAAACAGTGTCTGCGACCGTTGACATGGTGGCAGACCAAGTCGATGCAGCCGTCGCTTTCATGATGCCTCCAGACAGGTAGATAACATCCGTAACATTGCCCGCCGCAGTGCCCCCTGCGCCGATCTCCACCACCCCATTGTTCAGGACCGTCAGGGTGTTCACCGATGCGGCGTCGGGTGAACGGATGTCCAGTTGAATTCCAAACGCCTTCAATGTCGCGGTTCCGGTTCCACCGCCCACGGTCATGGTCCCAAGGCCATCCCACCCCACGTTGATGAATCGGTCCGATCCAGAATTCGCGGAAAGTGCCGTAGCATCCAGTATTCCCCCGGAAAGATTATACACGCTCCCCGGATTGCTGCCATTGGACCAATGCCCCACCCTAAAGCCGCTGCTGCCACTCAAGACGGTCACGAGGCCACCAGTTTGATTGACCGTACCGGAGTTGTTGGAATTCGCGCCGATGTTAAAGAACAAGGTGGTCAACGATGAGCCAGCCCCGATGTTGAGGGTGCCTCGATTGGTGGCCGATTGAAGCCCCATGATCACGGAATTCACCACCACATCCGTGCCGCTCAGCATGTTGACGGTCCCACCAGAAACTTTGAAGGTCCCCAGCGCCGTGCTCGACCCGATGTCCAGATCGAGATTCAACACCGCCGAGGCGTCGGTTGGGTTGTATTCGAGAACCGATCCCGCGGCGCCGAAGATGATGCTCGTGGGGAGGATAGCGGAGGCGCTCGTCACGTCTGTGCGGCGGATGTAGAGACTGGAAGTTCCATTGATGGTGATGGAAGTGGCTTCATTAAGCGACCCCAGATTGCCATTGTTTCCTACAGACAGGGTTCCCCCACTGACGACCACCTCACCTTTCACCGAAGTATTGGTTTCTATGACCAAATTGCCCGCCAGATTGCTGAGGATTCCCGTATAGCCAGCAAGATTGCCGGTCAGGATCAGCCGACCGGTGTCCGTATGGTTCAATGCCCCGTTCCCGCTCAATGTCCCGGAGAGAGTGAGGGTGCTGGAGCCGTAGTTGCGAATCGTCCCGCCGGTTGATCCGACGACAATGTTGTTTGCAAGCGTGAGCGCACCACTGACCGTGTGCAAAATCCCCCCTCCATTAGTCAGAGTGACAGCATTGTTTGCCAGCGAATTGACGGAGGTGACCTCGACCAGGCCACCGGTGATAGCAATCCCCCCCGTGAGTCCACTGTTGTCGCCGCTGAGCACCAGCCGGGCGCTGTTCCCCCCGCCACTGGCAGTGAGGTTCCCGTGAGCATTGATGCTGAGCCCGCCAGTGCCGGTCAAGTTGCTGCCAATAGTCATCACCCTCGAGTTCGTGGTGCCAACCGCAGAGGAGTCGATGATGCCCAACAGGGACCCAAAGGCGATCGTTCCTCCTGTGAGCGTCAGGTTGTTGGCCCAAGTGGCACCAAAGGTGATGGACGTGGGCGCGACCACACTGGTCACCGTGATGCTTGTGTCCGTTGTATTGTTAAACAATGCGGCATTCCCGTTGACCCAGGAAGAAAGCACCGTCCCGCTGTCCACGAACCAGTTGGCATCGCCCGTCGTGCTCCAGTTATTGGTCGCCCCGCCGGTCTGCCAGGTGTAGGTCGCGGCCTTCAGCGGCATGGCGGGATCAGAGGTAAAAAGCAAAGCTGCCAATATTCCCGCAAACTGGAAATATCTTCCTGCATACCGGAAAACGAAGTCACGACTAAGGGATTTCTTCATGCTGGGGGGGCGTCGTGGTGAAAGGGTCAGTTGCCAGCTTGCGCCACGCAGGTCCTCATCCTACCCAGAAAGCAGGAGCAGGACCGAGCATGCTTGGGAGCAAGTTGGAGTGCGGAATGGGGCATCACGACGAGTCCAATGAACGCTATAAGCGTGCCCTGCCCTGCACCTCACGCTTCGCATTGAACGCACTCGCATTCCCGGATCGCGCACGTCGAACAACCCCCACCCCGTTAGGTCTATGGCGAAAACCGACGCTGGGCCACCACCCGGTATCGGTAATAGGAATCAACATTGAACTCCGGCTTCCCGAATCCCGCCGGGCTGGCCAGGTCCGGCATTTCGCGGTCTCCTGGATCGAGGTACCGCTCAAAGGTCGCCGCGCCCCGTTGTTCACCAGCCACCTGATCCAGCGCCTCATCCCAGACATCAGGCCCGGTGCTGCGCGCCTTCTTCAGAAGCTGGACCTTGTAGTGCACCTGGTACACATTCGACTTTGTCGTGAGCCGGGGGTAGATCTGGCCGTACGGTGCCTCACGCGTGTTGTCGCCGGTGAGTTCAAAGGCGTCCACCTTGGCCGGGTCCCCCGTCCACCATTCCATGATCTTGTCTGCATTCATGAGAGCGGTGCGATTGGTGGCTTCCGGAGGATAGGGGATGTAGGGGTCCGGGCACATCTTCGGGATGAGGAAGACGCTACAGATCTCCGAAGCCGAACGAAAAACATCGCCCTGCACGCCAAAACGCCGCTCAAATGCCGCCAGCGTGCCGTCCACGGCGCTCAGGTTGATGTCATAGCGGGACTGGAAAGGTGCCTGATCCCGACCGCCTTTGTAGTTTGAAGCCTTGTTGAACCACGGCCAGCCACCCGGCTTGGCAGGCTGGTCATAGGAGCCACCACTGCCGGGAAGAGCAGCCATCCCCGTGCGCTTCATCACCGCATGCAGGCCCGTACGGCGCTTAATGTAGCGAAACGGCAAGATGTCGTAGTTCATGTTGATCTTTCCCGCCGTGGAAAACGGCTCGCTGATGGGGTAGGGTTCGACCACAGGCATCCAGAAGAAATCCAGCAGCAGATGGTCTGGCGGTGTGGCAAAACCCGTGTGGTCAGACGCCAACCCCCTGTTGGAAGAGGCACTGGAACGACCCGCGGGATTGGGGCAAAAAAGCAACGTCTCCCAAGGCCGGTCCAGATCGGGACTGTCCGGCACCACGCCGGAGGGAAGGGAACCAAACTGCACGGCCGATGCCGTCTGGCGGTTGGGCGAAAAATTGATTCCTCGATCCCCGCTGGCCGTGTTGTGGGAAGAGGTGGCCCGGCCATAGTACCCGCCGGCGTCATTGGAGTAGCCCACCGTGAGGTTGGCCGCGTCCTCATCCGGCTTGTTGACATAGGGACCATCCTCGACGTTTCCAAATCCATTGTCCCAGTCGCCCGCTTTGCCGTCGATTCTGGCGGCGTAGTCCACCCCGCGTGCCACCACCGGCGCAGAGTCCCTGTACATCAGAAACTGGTCACTGTCATCCAGGGGGGCACCACCCAGACCTCTGACCAGGCTCCCGCCGAGGCGGTACGAGGAAATGCGGAAGAACGGATTCGTGGCCACCGTGCCTGCAGGATTGCCGCCGAGCGCGGCCAGGGCCGGCTCTGCCGAGTTTAAGGTGCAGAAGTGGCCGTACCACTGCCAGTCTGATGAATGCCGCAGTCCATGGGCAAAACGCGCCTCGCGGCTCCGGTAGTCGTCCACCCAGTTCACTGCGCCATTGGTCACAGTGTAGCTGCCGCTCCTCCGGAACCAGGTAGCAGGGACCTCCGTCCTGGCCGAGTAGAGGCGGAAGTCCCCTCCCGGCCGGGCGTTGTAGGCGGCCTCCATGGACCGGACGCAGTCCCCCGGACGGATCAGCCAGGCATAGTAGTTGTTGGGGGATTCCGCCAGACGTTTATCCAGATTGAGCTCCCGCGCATCCACGAGGTGGGAGGATGTCACCTTCCCTCCGGCCAACACGGGCGTTCCGTATTTTGTACCCTCGATGTAGGCGTATGGCGCAGGAATCGCAGGAGCGCTGTCAAAGGACATGTGAATGCGTTGAATTTCCTCGCCCCCATCAGGCGTCCGGATGCTGATTTCCAACGCCCCGCCTTGCAAGGGCATGTTCCGCAGGAGGTTGTTGGCCGGAGCGGGCACGGTCAGCGGCGTGGCACTGTGCCAGGCAAAACCGGTGTGAGGGTCGCTCTTGGAAAGGTCCCTTCGTGTGCCTCCAGAGGCCCCCTGAAAGAAAGGCTGGAACATCGCGGAATGCGCTGTGTTGTGGCCCGTGCCCGGACCACTCCCGATGACGGTCTTCAAGACCACCCGCGACACACTCCCAAGTTCCGGGTTGCTGGCGTTGGCCGGAAACGCCAGGGATTGGCCATTCACCTTCACATCACACTTCACATCCACCGCCAGATACGGGCTGGTGGCCGGATTGCCGATCATGGGAGTGAAGAACTCCAGCACCAGGAAGGCCTTCATCTCACTCGCGGCAAAGGCCCATCGGTCAGTGCCTCCGGGCACACTGACTTTCACGTCTGGAACCCCCGGATTGCTTTCTGTGGCTCCAGCGATGGTGGCAGTGGGATAGAAGACCAGGGCGGCTTCTGTGACCGTGATGCAGCGCCCAAACCCTTTGGTCTTGGCCCCCACCCGCAAGGGCACCACCTGGGATTCCCCCGCTGCGAGCACTGGATATCCGGGGAACGCTCTCGGCGGCGCGTAGCAGTAGGTGGTTTCACTTCCCGGCCCACCACTGGGAACCTGCACCGCATAGGTGTTCAGTCCGGAGCGGATGTGATCGACCATTTCCGTAAGGATCTGGTCCCGCCGGCCGCCGGCCTCCTCGTATTTCTCTGTGAACTTGCCACCAAATCCCGGGATCGCATGGGAGGTCAATGCCTGTAAGTAGGCGTAGAGTTCCTGGTTCCGGGAGATGGTCCAGTCCAGGGTGGTGCTGAGGGCGCTGCCGTGCCCCTTCGACGCGTCGGCCTGCCCCTTCTGATGGGACGACAGTCGCTGGAAGTAAAAAGGATGCAGATTCCCCCCATGAGCCGTCCCCGTCTGGGAACAGAACCCAATGAGCTTGTCCAGGATGTTCCGGTCCGCCAGATCCTTTTGCACCGGCCATAAGGCGATTCTTGGCTTGTTGAACAGGTTCACTTCCGGTGCCCGGCTGTGGGCGGTGAGAAGGAAGCGCACCCGGTCCAGCGCCTCATTGCTGAGCGGATTGGCCGTCGGCTGAGCTGCGCGGGAGGCCTGAAAGACCAACTCATCCACACTGGCATACAGACGGTCGCGGTCCGGGGTTGGCACGGCCGGCAGCGCCACCTGGGTGCCGTTCTGCCAGATGTTTACAGGGTTCAGTCCGCCCTCAGTGGGCCCCTGGACAATTCGGGGACTCAGGCGCAGGTAGGTCTCCAGGCCTGCTTTCAGCGCTGTGTAGTTTCCTGGCTCCTTTTTGTTCCCGCTCTGCGGGATGAAGTAGTTGGGCATCCGGGTCTGGTTGATGTACCCCAGCCCAATCCATGGATCCAGCACCGCGCTCAGGCACGTGGTGGCCGGGTGGCCCGGATAGCGGTTAAACTCGTTGCGCACCGGCTGTCGATTGGCAAACAGGTCGGCATCCACCCAGCCCGTGGTTCTGGGAACATCCCAGTACATCCCCTCGGACGCCGTATTGATGTTCACTTTGCAGCTCTCATCATCCGCCCAGAAAGCGATGCGCCCCACCACCCCGTTGTCCACCGTGGCCCCGGTCAGCCGCACCTTTCCGGTGCCCTCATCTTCTCCGGGCAGGATGGCTCCGTTTTGCAGGACATACAGCCAGCGGACCGGCATGGGGAGGGGGTTCGCCCGGTCTCCGGAGGCCAGGGGCAGCCGCTCCAGGCCCGTCCCATTCTTGATGAGCTCCACACCTTCCACCGGTGCGTCCGGATTGGCGGGATTTACGGCGGCATCAAAGGTCCGGGGATCAACGATCGGATAGACAGGCCTGGCCGGCAGTCCGGCAGTGTCCCGCTCGGTATAGACCGGGGCGTTCAGATCAGTGAACAAGGCCGGACGCGCATGCCAGTCCCCAGGCAGCTCCTTGCTAGGGTCCATCTCCGGCGAGATCCCGTTGCCGCCTGCCACGACCTCCATGGAGGCCGCACTGTAGAGCTTGAAAGCACGGTCCAGACGCGAGCGCTGGGTGCCCGCGTCAAGGTCCTGGCCAAAGCGGCGGATCATCCCTGGTTGTGAAGTCCAGGTGTACTGGGTGCCGTTATTCTCAGTACCCTTGCGCACCTGGGCGATGACCATGTTCAACGGCATCTGAGCCAGCAGCCGGGTCTCCTCCCCCTTTGCGTAGGCCCCACCAGCCCGCGTCTCTGTGCTCACCATCATCAGAAAGCCCGTCACCAGCAACACCAGCAAGGCTACCACGCTCAAAACCAGCACCAGCGCGATGCCGCGAGAGTTCCGTCTCCCCCGCCGCACCAAAATATTCATCGTCAAATGCGCCCCACTTTGAGATGGCAGGGCATTAACAGCAAAGACGCCCACCCGGGTGGCTGCCCCTTCGGGATTGGGTTGTTGCTCCATGCGCTTCGTCTTCATAGCTTCCTATGAGTGCTAAGATTTTGCCTCAGGTCCCGCACCTGTTGCGCCCTGCCCCCTTGACTCCTTGTCCCCACATTGAGCAAAACGTCTCTCCTGACCCAGTGCCAGGAATCGCACGCATTTCAGGGACATTCTTCACCTTGAAGGGTGGCACCAAGCCTGGCTGTATGCCTTATCCGTACCAAATGGCATAAGTCTTGATTCGCAATTCACGCAATGAAGTTCCTACAACGCGCAGAAGATTCGGCACATGTCGCAGGCACCCGACCGCGCGCGACAATGGCTCCCCTCCCCCGCGGTCGGACCCTCAAGCACAAGCCCGTGATTTTCATGGCGCTGAGCTTCTACGACGCCTCACTCCACGATGGCATTGCTCAGTGGGTTAGAGAAAATGACTGGGAACTGGATGTTTCAAACTTTCCGGTGCTGATGCGTCCTCCCACGGTGAAGTGCGATGGCATTTTGACCACCATTACCCGCCCCGAAACGCTGGAGTGGTTGAAGCCCTACGATTGTCCGATGGTACGAATGCTGATCGCCCCCACCCCAGAACTGGAGGAGGCGTCCGGACATATTCCCCTGGTCTCAGCCGACTACGAAAGCGCTGGTCGGCTGGGCGCGAAACATCTCCTGACACTGGGGCAGCCGCACTTTGCCTTCTATCAACGGGGGGTGGGTCCGGACGTGCTGGCCATTCGCGATGGTTTTGTCGAGACCCTGAAGGCGGCTGGCAAGCAGGTGACGGTGCTCAATTTCATGGGAGATCATCCCAATCTGGATCCCTTTACCCGCGTCCCCAGGGCGGATCGCAGAGAGTGGCTGGCCCGTCGCATTCGCGCCTTGCCCAAGCCCCTGGCCATCATGGCTGAGGACGATCGCTTTGCCATTGAGGTCATGCATGCCGTCCGCGCCATGGGGCTGCGCATCCCCACGGATGTGGCCATCCTGGGCTGTGATGACAACCGGCTGGCTCTGAGTGTGTCGCCGGTCTCCATGTCCTCGGTGGACACGAACCTCCGCGGGGTGGGCTACGCGGCAGCCAGCATCCTGGCCGGTCTGATCCAGGGCAAGGAGAAACCCTCCCGCCCCATTCGCATCCCCAGCCGACGGGTGCTGGCGCGGGAGTCCACCGCCACCTACGCGGGCTCCCACCAGGGAGTGAGCGAAGCCTTGCGTTTTGTCAGGCAACATTTCCGCGAACCCCTGCAGGCCTCCCGGGTGGCCAAGCACGCCCGCATGTCCCTGAGAGGCCTTCAGAGCGCCCTGCGCCAGGAGGCCCAGCTCACCCTCAATGACGAAATCGCCCGGCTGCGGGTCACGGCGGCGAGCGAGATGCTGGAAGAAACCGACCTCAAGCTCGACTCCATCGCGGCCGATGTGGGCCTGCGGGATGCCAAGAATCTCTGTCGCGTTTTCCGCCAGCGCTACGGCATGACGCCCCAGCAGTGGCGTGCGCGCAAACAGGACGAGCCCTGACGCTCCCCTCAAGCTGACTCACGTACTCTCGTGAGTCGAAGGAGACGCCGTGCCTCCGTATAGTCGGACATGCACTGCACCCGCTGGCGTTTTCTCCTGAGCACCGCCCTCCTCGTCTTGGTGGGCAACACCGCTGCGACAGCACTGTTTGCGGAAGCTCCTGTAGATTTTGCCACGCAAATCCAGCCCTTGCTCCAACAGCACTGCCTGGACTGCCATGGCCCGGAAAAACAGCGCGGAGGTCTGCGCCTGGACGGTCGGGACAAGGCCCTCCGGGGCGGGGACGAGCACGGTGCCGCCATCTTGCCAGGCAATGGCCAGGAAAGCCCCCTCTACCACCTGGCCAGTGGCAAGGATCCCGATCTGAAAATGCCTCCCAAAGGGCCTGCCCTGAGTGCGACCGAGTTGGCCTTGTTAAAGAGCTGGATTGATGCCGGTGCCCTGTGGCCTGCCGATGACAAGACGCCCGCTGACCCTGCGAAGACTCACTGGGCCTACCAGCCCCTTCCTCCTTCGGCAGCACCCTCGCCGAAGCAAGAATCGCCCACCATCCTCGATCAGTTCATCGCCACCCAGTTGGAGCAACATCAACTCCGACGCGCTCCTGAGGCAGACCGCCGCACGCTGATTCGAAGGCTGAGCTTCGATCTGGTGGGTCTGCCCCCCTCCCCGGAGGAGGTCGCCCAGTTTGTGGCCGATCCCGATCCTCTCGCCTACGACCGGCTGGTGGAGCGACTCCTCGCCTCCCCACGTTATGGAGAACGCTGGGCGCGCCACTGGCTGGACGTTGTGCGTTTTGCGGAAAGTGACGGATTCGAAAAGAATACTCCCCGCCCGGAAGCCTGGCCCTACCGGGACTACGTGATCAGGGCGTTCAACGCAGACCGACCCTACAACCAGTTCATCCGCGAGCAATTGGCGGGAGACGTGCTGGGCGCGGATGAGGCTACAGGATTTATTGTCGGAGGTCCCACGGACACCGTGCGCAGCCCGGATCCGGTGCTCACCGCGCAACAGCGGGCAGATGATCTCAATGACATGGTGGCCACGACCGGCAGCACCTTCCTGGGGCTCACCATCGGCTGTGCCCGGTGCCACAGCCATAAGTTCGATCCCGTCACCCACTCGGACTACCATGCCATGGCTGCGATGTTCGCGGGCGTGCGGCACGGCACGCGACCGGTAGCAGGGCCCGACCACGAAATGCGGCTGGCACGCGCGGCCAAGATTCGTGAGGAACTCGCCCCTGTTGTTTCCCAGCTCAACCACTTTGAACCCGTAGCCTTTGCCGGGCGCACGGTGGTGATCCCCCCGGACGACGCGACACGGGTGGTGAAGCTGAAGCCTTCCAATGCGCAACGCACCAAGTACGAGGCAGGACCTGGACGCGGAGAAAACGCCTATCCCGGGGACAACCAGAACCCACCCACACTGGCAGACGGCTATTGGGTCTGGCTGGGGGACAACGCGGCGGGCAAGGTGCTGGCGTGGCAGCCCCAGGTGCAGGGTCGATTTCGCATCTGGGTCTCCTGGGGGTCCGGCTATCGCAGCCATGACGAAGACGCGCGCTACCTTCTCGACCATGATGGCAGGCTGGACACGACGCACGATCAGAAGGAAATCGCCAGGGCTGACCACCGCAAATTTGCCGACGGCACCGGCACCATGCCCAACCGCAAGCTCTGGAGCGGGTTCAAGGACATTGGCGTCCACGACCTGGAGACCGCTTCCAAACTGGTCCTGAGCGTCGGCGGTGATTCAGGCTATCCCACGATGGACATGCTGGTGCTGCAGGAGGAGCCCTCGCCACAGGACCGGCCTGCCTTGAGGTTGCCCGTGAGCCGGAGGGCAAATGTGGAACGCTTTTCCGCGATCGAGGCCGGCTTCGTCCGATTCACGGTCGAGGAAACCACCCAACTGCAACCCTGCCTTGACGAGCTGGAAGTCTTCAGCGCCGGACCAGATTCCCGCAATGTGGCCCTGGCCTCTGCAGGAGCCACGGCCACCTCCTCCAGCACCCTTCCCGGCTATGCCATCCATCAGCTCAAACACGTGAACGATGGCCTGTACGGGAATGATCACAGCTGGATCTCCAATGAAAACGGCCGGGGCTGGGTGCAGCTGAAACTGGCGAAGCCCACCCGTATCGACCGGGTGGTGTGGAGCCGGGACCGCGAGAACGTCCCCCGCTACAATGACCGGCTGCCCACGAAGTACCGGGTGGAGGTCTCTCTGGACGGCACCGCCTGGACCCGTGTGGCCGGACACGAAGACCGCCTGCCGCAGACTTTAAAGCTGACGGCCGGCACCCTCGCCACCAGCACCGGACTCCCTGTGGCGGAAGCGGCCAGATTTCAGAAGCTTCAGGCTCAAAGGAAACAACTGGAGAAAGCCATCACCGAGGCAGAGACCGCTCCCGTGGTGTACGCCGGGATCTTCGGCAAACCGGGTGAAACCCGTCGCTTCCAGCGTGGCGACGTCACACAACCCCGTGAAGAAGTCGCGCCAGGCGTGGTCACCGCCCTTCACCCCATTGCCCCCCTGCCCATGGACGCCCCCGATCCTCAGCGTCGCCTCGCATTGGCAGACTGGATTGTGGATCGGCAGAACCCCCTCACCGCCCGCGTGATGGCCAACCGGATCTGGCACTACCACTTCGGCACCGGCCTGGTGGACACTCCCAGTGACTTCGGCGTCAATGGGAGCCGGCCCACCCATCCTGAGCTCCTGGACTGGCTGGCGCGGGAGTTTGTAAACAATGGCTGGAGTATAAAGCACCTCCACCGGATCATTGTGCTCAGCCAGACTTACCGGCAGAGTTCATCCCCACCAGACATGGCAGCGGGCATGGCACGCGATGCTCAAACCCGGCTGCTCTGGAGATTCCCACCCCGCCGGCTTGAGGCGGAAGTCTTGCGGGACACCATCCTCTCTGCCAGCAACAAGCTGAGCCTGCGCATGGGCGGGCCTGGTTTCGACCTCTTTGAGCCCAACACCAACTACGTGAAGGTGTACAACTCCAAATCAGAGTTCGGCCCCGACGACTTCCGCCGCATGATCTACCAGCACAAGCCCCGCGTGCAGTTGGACAATGTCTTCGGCGCCTTTGACTGCCCGGACGCAGGGCAGATCGCCCCCCGGCGCAATGTCTCCACCACGCCGCTTCAGGCCCTGAGCCTGCTCAACAGCACCTTCGCGCTGGAACAGGCGGGCTTCTTTGCCGCACGTGTGGTCTCGGATGCAGGAAACAATCCTTCCGCACAGGTGGACCGCGCTTTTCAAGTCGCCTTCAACCGGGGGCCTTCTGTCGAAGAAGCCGCCGCAGCCACGGAGCTGGTGAGTCAACACGGCCTTCCCTCTCTCTGCCGCGCACTCATCAACTCGAATGAGTTCATCCAAATCTTTTGATCCGGCCATGCACGCCACCACGCCATCTTCAAGCCACCTTCTCAACCGTCGTTCGTTCCTGGGCACCACGCTGCACGGACTGGGAGGCATGGCCCTGGCCCACCTCCTTGCCCGGGACGGCCTTCTGGGCGCACCTTCGCCAGTGCGCCCGTTGATTGATCCCTCGAACCCATACGCCGCAAGACAACCGCACTTTGAGCCACGGGCCAAACGCTGCCTGGTCATTTTCGTGTCTGGCGCGCTCAGCCATGTCGATACGTTCGACTACAAGCCAGAGCTGGTGAAGCGGCACGATACGCCCATGCCAGCCAGCGAGAAGCTCATCACCTTCCAAGGGGAGAATGGAAACCTGATCAAGCCTCTCTGGGACTTCAAGCCGCGCGGCAAGAGCGGCAAGATGATGAGCGATCTGCTGCCCAACATCGCCGAACATGCGGATGATCTGTGCTTCATCCACTCCATGACGGGCAAGAGCAACACCCATGGTCCGGCGGAGAACCAGATGAGCACCGGTTTCACGCTGGATGGTTTCCCCGGCATGGGCTCTTGGGCCACCTATGCTCTGGGATCGGAGAATCAGGATCTGCCAGCCTTCGTGGCCATTCCCGACCCAAGAGGAGTTCCCCAGATCGGCCCCCGTCACTGGGCGTCCGGCTTCCTGCCTGCCGCCTTTCAAGGGACCTCCTTTAACGCAGACCGTCCCATTCCCCATCTGGCCCGCCCCGCCAGCATCAGTCAGGGAGCCGAGACTTCCACGCGAGATTTCCTAAACCTCATCAACCAGCGTCATCTCGCCCAGCATGCCGGTGACTCGGAGCTGTCGGCGCGCATCGCCAGCTATGAACTCGCGGCCCGCATGCAGATCGCTGCATCTGAAGTGAGCGACTTCTCCAGTGAATCAGCCGCCACCCGCAAACTCTACGGCATGGACGACCCCAACACCTCGAAGGCCGGCTTTGCCAAAAACTGCGTGCTGGCCCGGCGTCTTCTGGAGCGCGGCGTGCGGTTTGTACAGTTGTTCAACGGCAGCTACGCCATGGGAGAAGGCGTGGGCAACTGGGACGGCCACAAAGCCATTGCCACCCAGTACCCAGCTCACGCCAACATTCTCGACCAGCCCTGTGCGGCCCTGCTCAAGGACCTCAAGGCCCGCGGACTGATGGACGACACCCTGGTCGCATTCGTCACTGAATTTGGCCGCATGCCCACGTTTCAGAAGAACGCCAACGGTCGTGACCACAATCCCAAGGGCTTCACCGTGTGGCTTACCGGGGCGGGCGTGAAGAAAGCGCACAGCCATGGGGCCACAGACGACTTTGGCCACCAGGCCGTTCAAGATGTCACCACCATCTATGATCTCCATGCCACCATGCTGCACATCCTGGGGCTGGATCACGAACGGCTCAGTTTCTATCACAACGGGATCGAACGCCGCCTGACCGACGTGCATGGACACGTCATCAAGCCTGTGCTCGCCTAGCGGAGCGGCAAGACCAAGATATCCCACTGGGTCCGTCCTGCGGTAATCGGCCGCACGCTGCTCAGTCTGCAGCCCGGGCTGAGTGCTGTGGATCGCGTCCCGCCTTAGACTCGTGCACGAGTTCACCATAGAAGCCACAACAGGCAAGCAGGGCAATGGGAACAGGAGCATCCGCAAATGCCCCCCTTGACCGAGAGAGTAAATTCTTTGCAACTCCTTGGAGTGGAAAAGTGTTTGCTCAGCCATGAGGTCGATTCTCACCGCCATACTGCTCGCCACCCTCTCGTCAACGTCCTTCCTGTCGGCCGCTTGGCAGTGGCAGGACGCCATCGTCCCCGATGTCGGATTTAATCTCGATCAGGCCCAGGTGGTGAGGGTCACCACCCTGGCGGATGACGGGCCAGGGAGCCTCCGTGAAGCCCTGCGGGCCAAGGGCCCCAGGATCATCGTGTTCGACGTGGCAGGGGTGATCGAACTGGATCAGAAATCGCTCAAGCTGGAGGAATCCCAAGTCGTGATCGCCGGCCAAACCGCACCGAGCCCGGGCATCACCATCATCAAAGGCGGACTGAACATCGAGGCCAGCCAGGTGCTGGTGCAGCACCTTCGCATTCGCCCTGGAGATGCTGGCATGGCTCGCAAAAGCGGGTGGGAGCCGGACGGCATTACCACGTATGGCAATGTCGCCCGGGTCTGGATCGATCACTGCTCAGCCACTTGGGGGCTGGATGAGCAAATCTCCGCCTCCTCATCCGCTCCCCTGGAGGAAGGCCAGGGACATCAGATCGTCATCCGCAACTGCATCATTGCCGAAGGGCTCGACAATTCCTCGCATAGCAAGGGCCCACACTCCAAGGGCACCCTCGTGATGGATGGGACCAAGGAAGTGGCGCTGGTGGGAAACCTCTATGCCAGCAATGTGGAGCGCAATCCCGTCTTCAAACTCAACACTTCCGGCGTGGTGGTGAACAACGTCATCGCCAATCCCGGACAGCGGGCCATTCACACCTCCGTGCCTGATGAAACAACCGGAGACCTCCCTAAAGCGAAGATCTCCGTGGTGGGAAACGTCGTGCTGCACGGGGACCGCAGCAAACCCACCTCTGCCATCTTCGAGGGCACTGCTGAGGGTTATTTCAAAGACAATGAAGGCTGGTTCTGGGATGGGAAACCCCTGCCCCTCCTGCGCAAGCCCTTCGACACTCTTCCAGAGCCTCCTGTCTGGCCCCAGGGGCTGCAGGCTCAAAGCCCCGCCTCCACCCTCTGGCACGTCACCCGCTTCGCCGGAGCCCGCCCTGCGGAGAGGGATGCCATTGACCAGCGCATCATCCGGGAAAGCCTGACCGGCGCCGGCCACATCATCGACAGTCAGGAGCAGGTCGGTGGCTATCCCCGCATCACCCCCGTGGCCAAAGCCATGGAGGTGCCGGCCACAGGACGCCGGGAGTGGCTGGAGAAGCTGGCCCGCGAACTGGAGCTGGCACCGCCACCTCCAGAAACGAAGTGAAAACTTCAAGATCAAAACATCAAATTCCAAAATCCAAACTTCAAGCTCCGGAACGGGAGCGCAGCCACAGATTCAGATTGAAGTTTGAAGTTTGAAGTTTGTTTTTTTGAAGTTTCCCTCCGTCCCCCGCGTTACACCACGCATGTCCGTCCGCCATCTCTCCCGATCCGCTTTTTGCGCCCTGGCCGCCCTTGCGCTTACCTCCCTTGCCTCTGGAGCCGAGCCGGCTGCGACACCCGCCAAAAAACGCGTCCTGCTGCTGGGTGACTCCATCTCCATTGGCTACACACCTTTTGTTCAGGAACTGCTGGCGGACAAAGCCGTGGTGCTGCGCCCCATGAAAAACGGCAAGGCTGAAAACTGCAGCAGCACCGCGGCGGGAGTGCAGCACATTGACCGCTGGCTTCAGATCGACGGCGGCAAATGGGATGTGATCCACTTCAACTGGGGGCTGCACGACCTCAAGCATATGCTGCGCGATGATCCCACCAAAACGTCCGACCAGGCCACTGACCCGCCCCTGGCCACGGTGGAGGTTTACGAAAAACAACTCCGCGAGATCGTGGGCAAACTCCAGGCCACCGGCGCGAAGCTCATCTTCGCCACCACCACCTACGTGCCCGAGGGTCCTCACAAGGTGTACCGGAGCAATGAAGACGTGGAGCGCTACAATGCCGCCGCCCTCAAGATCATGAAGGAGAAAAACATCGCCGTGGACGACCTCTATACGGCCACCAAAGAAAACTACAAAACCTGGCAGCTGCCCGTGAACGTGCACTTCAAGCCTGAAGGATCAAAGGCGCTCGCTGAGCTGGTGGTAAAGGCGGTGGAGAAATGAAAGTAAAGTTAGGAGTTAGATGTTAGACGTTATGGGTTGGATCAAGACTCTCATAACCCTTAAGACCACTCAGGAAACGGGCTTGAGGCTTCATGAAACAGGGCGAGCAACAGACCCTTTCAGGATGTCTCATCCACCGCCCCCTGTAAAGACCGTTCGATCGCCCGGCCATGCCCCGTGGCCTCCTTCAGCAGGATCTTCAAGGCGGCATCCGCTTGGGTGCGTCCAGCAAATCACGAAAAGCAAAAACCTCGCCAGGGGTGATGCCGGCGATTCCCATCGTTGTGCTGGAGAAGGTGGGTGTGCTCTTCAGCACCTCAAACGCTACCCGCGCCCTGGCACCCAGCGGGGGAGGATTCCGCCCCGGGAAGACTCGCCACCGAGGCAAACAGGGCCAAAATTCCCGACCTGAGCCACCGTCACGCAAACAGGGTTTCGAAGTGCCATTTCATAAAATCGGGGAGGTTTTTTCGGGCAGGACGTTCGAGACGGCACGTTCTTGAACATTTCCCCCGGCTTAAGAATTCTTCACCCTCCGATAACAATGGCGTTGCAGCGACGTTCCCATGCATTCCTCACCAGGATTTTGTCATCCATCATGAAACGAACGCTCCTCCTCCTTTGTGCGTCGCTCGCCGTCTCCACGGCAGGCTTCGCAGAACTCAAGCTGCCTGCCATCATTGGCAGCAACATGGTGCTTCAGCAGAAGCAATCTGACCCCATCTGGGGCTGGGACACACCGGGCACGAAGGTGACCGTGACCTTTGCCGGACAAACCAAGACCGCAGAGGCGGACAAGGACGGCAAGTGGCTCGTGAAGCTGGACCCCATGCCTGCGAATGCCACGCCACAGTCGATGACGATCAAGGGCTCCTCTGAAAAGGCTCTGAACAACATCCTCATCGGTGAAGTCTGGGTGTGCTCCGGCCAGTCCAACATGGGCTTCACCGTCGGAGGCTCCTGGGATGCGGACCTTGAGACTGCCACGGCCAAGTTCCCCAACATCCGCCTGATCTCCGTTCCTCAAGTCGGCACTCAGGAGATTCAGAAGGACTTCAACGGCCAGTGGGAACCCTGCTCGCCAACCAATGTGGGAGCCTTCACCGCCGTCGGCTTCTTCTTCGGCCGCACCCTCCATCAGATGCTGGACGTGCCCATCGGCCTCATCGACAACGCCTGGGGCGGCTCCGCTGCCGAGGCTTGGGTTCGCCGTGATGTCCTGGAAGGCGACATGCGCTTTGCGAGCTTGATGGAACGGTGGAAGCAGACCGAGGCCACCTATGACTTCGAGAAGGTCAAAGCTGACTTCGCCGCCGCGAAGGCCGCTTGGCCCGCCAAGGTGGAAGAAGCCAAGAAAGCCGGCAAACCCCTGCCGCCCGAACCCCGGGCTCCGCAGAATCAGCTCGCTGGCCAGCATCGCCCCGGCAACCTCTACGCTGGCGTGCTTGCTCCCACCATTGGCTACGGCATCAAAGGTGCCATCTGGTATCAGGGCGAAAGCAACGCCAGTCGCGCCTTTGAGTATCGCGATCTCTTCCCGCTCATGATTGAGCATTGGCGCAAAGAATGGAAGCAGGGCGACTTCCCCTTCTACTGGGTCCAACTCGCTGACTTCAAAGCGGAGCAACCCAACCCGGGCGACAGCGACTGGGCGGAACTTCGTGAAGCACAGACCCTCTCCCAAAAGCTGCCCAACACCGGGCAGGCCGTCATCACCGATCTCGGTGAGGCCAACGACATCCACCCGAAGAACAAGCGCGACGTGGCTGACCGCCTTGTCCGCCTGGCCCTCGCCAAGGACTACGGCGTCAAGATCCCCTACCGCAGCCCCGAGTTCATCAGCGCTGAGTTCAAGGAAAACAAAGCCATTGTCACCCTCAACTGCTACGGCAGCAGCCTGCGCACCGTGGACGTCAATGAGGTCAAGGGGTTCGCAGTCTGCGGCGAAGACAAGAAGTGGGCCTGGGCCCAGGGCAAGATCGTGGGCAAGGACAAGGTCGAAGTCTGGAGCGATCAGGTGGCCAAGCCCGTCGCCGTGCGCTTCGCCTGGTCGGACAATCCGATCTTCAACCTCTACAGTGTGGAAGGCCTGCCCGTCACGCCGTTCCGCTCCGACGACTTTGACATGATCACCAAGCCCAAGCCGCCTGTCGCAGCTCCGGCCAAACCCGCCGTAGAAGTGCGCAAGGCCGAGGTCACGACTCCTGCCGCCGCACCCGACAAGGACGGCTTCATCAGCCTGTTTGATGGCAAGACGCTCAAGGGCTGGCACGTGAGCGCCAAGTCCGGCCACAGCCGCACTTCCAAGAACGTGTCCGGCGGCAAGTGGGAAGTGGTGGACGGTGCCATCACCGGCAGCCAGGATGTCCCCGGCAACGGCGGTCTCATCCTGACCGACGAGAAGTACAGCCAGTTCGAGGTCATTCTGGAAATGAAGAACGACTTCGGTCCAGACAGCGGCCTCTTCCTGCGCAGCACGGAAGACGGCAAGTGCTACCAGGGTCTCATCGACTTCCACACCGGCGGCAGCCTCATGGGCATCTATGGCGAGGGCCTGGGCGGCAAGCCCCACGTGCGATTCTTCACCTTCGGCAAGACGGAGAGCGACATCGAACTCAATCCTGATCGCACGCCCCAGCCCGTGGCCATGACACCTGAGCAGTGGAAGACCTTCTGGAAGGCGGGCCAGTGGAACGAGTTCAAGATGCGCATCACCGGCGGTGACAAGCCCACCATCACCACCTGGATCAACGGCATGAAGATCATGGAGTGGACCGAGACCGAAGCCCGCCTGCCCGTGGCCGGCAACATCGGCCTCCAGGTGCACGGCGGCGGCGACTTCACGAAGCAGTTCGTGCGCTACCGCAACATCCGCGTGAAGCCGATCAAGTAAGAGATACACGATCCATCCCGACTCCCGGTGGAGGCCAAGAGCCTTCCCGGGAGTTTTTTTGTGTCATCAACCGAAGCAAAATGCAGGTTTAACCACAGAGACACAGAGAACACAGAGACTGATTTTTCAGACAGAATTAACGGAATTAACGGAATTGGGTTTTGAGCTTGAATCTTGATCTTTCCTTGAAGTTTGGTTTCTGACTTTTGAAGTTTTGTATTCCTCTGTGGTTAAACCTGCATACCCCTAAACTTTTGGCTCGAAACACTTGCTTCATTTGCCCGGATTTGCGTTGATCTCCGCATGTCCAATGACGCTCCCGAATCCATGCCTCACGGTCTCCGAAGTGAACTGTGGTTGAACAATCCGTCCAACCCTGGCATGACGGCGCTGTATGTGGAGCGGCTCGTGAACTACGGCCTGACGCGGAAAGAGCTCCAGAGCGGCCGCCCCATCATCGGCATCAGCCAGTCGGGCAGTGACATCTCCCCCTGCAACCGGGTGCACCTGGAGACCGTGGAGCGGGTGAAGGCCGGGGTGCGAGATTCCGGCGGGGTGCCCTTTGTCTTCCCCGTGCATCCCATCCAGGAGACCGTGCGTCGTCCCACCGCAGCCTTGGATCGCAACCTGGCCTACTTGGGCATGGTGGAAGTCATCCACGGCTATCCGTTCGATGGCGTGGTCTTCACCACCGGATGCGACAAGACCACGCCTGCTGCATTGATGGCCGCGGCGACAGTCGATCTCCCCAGCATCATGCTGAACTCTGGCCCGATGCTGGATGGTCACTACAAGGGCAGGCTGGCAGGCAGCGGCACCATTGTGTGGGAATCCCGCCAGCTCTATGCCGCAGGCAAGATCGACTACGAGGAGTTCATGGAGCGTTCTTGCGCCTCCGTGCCGAGCCTGGGTCACTGCAACACCATGGGCACCGCCCTTTCCATGAACAGCCTCGCCGAAGCGCTCGGCATGACGCTGCCGGGCAGCGCCGCCATCCCAGCCCCGTACCGCGAACGCGGACAGATGGCCTATGAGACAGGCCTCCGCATCGTGAACATGGTGCGTGAAGACCTGAAACCCTCTAAGGTCATGACCCGGCAGGCGTTCGAGAACGCCATCGTGGTCAACTCCGCCATCGGCGGCTCCACCAACTGCCCGCCCCACATCATCGCCATCGCCCGCCACATGGGGGTGGAACTCAATATTCAAGACTGGCAGACGCATGGCTATGATGTGCCGCTGCTGGTGAACCTCATGCCGGCAGGGAGCTATCTGGGCGAGGCCTTTCACCGCGCTGGCGGCGTGCCCGCGGTGATCGGAGAACTCCTGCGTGCGGGACGCATCCACGGTGAATCCCTGACGGTCAACGGCCGCACCATGCAGGACAACACCGCGGGAGTTCATGCATCGAACCAGGATGTCATCCATACCTACGAGGCCCCGCTCCGTCCCAATGCCGGATTCCTCGTGCTCACCGGCAACCTTTTTGACAGCGCGATCATCAAGACCAGTGTCATTGGCACCGGTTTCCGCGAACGTTATCTCTCGAACCCCGACAGCCCCAACCGCTTCGAAGGGCGGGCCGTCGTGTTCGAAGGCACGGAGGACTACCACGAGCGGATCAACGATCCCGCCCTGGAGCTCGATGAAAACAGCTTCCTGGTCATCCGCGGCAGCGGCAGCATCGGCTACCCGGGGGCACCGGAGGTGGTGAACATGACCCCTCCTGACTATTTGGTGCGTCGCGGGGTCACTGAGTTGCCCTGCATTGGTGACGGTCGGCAGAGCGGCACCAGCGCCAGCCCCAGCATCCTCAATGCCTCTCCCGAGTCAGCCGTGGGCGGCGGTCTCGCCCTCCTCCAGACGGGTGACAGGATCGTCATTGACCTCAATCAGTGCCGTTGCGACGTGCTGCTCTCAGACGAAGAACTGGAAAGCAGACGCGCAGCCTGGAAGCCACCCGTGCTGGAAAACCAGACACCCTGGCAGGAAATCCACCGCCGCTGCGCCGGCCAGCTCAGCACGGGGATGTGCCTGGACTTCGCCACCTGCTACCGCAATGTAGGAGCCGCCGTGCCACGCGACAATCATTAAGAAGTGCGTTGAATTGATGGAGGTGACCTGTCACAAAATGCACAGTATTGGCCCTCGCTCGCGGGAGCCACTGTGGGAAAATGGCACCTCCCTATGAATCAATACGACCTCCACGGCCAGACAGCCATCGTCACGGGCGGTGCCCGAGGCATCGGTTTTGCCATTGCCAAACGGCTCCTGAAAAGCGGTGCCAATGTCTGTCTATGGGACCTGGACCCCGCTGCTCTGGAGAGCGCAAAGGAGACTTTGAACCAACCAGATAAAGTTCACTCCACCGCGGTGAATGTGGCCTCTGAAACCTCCGTCGCTGCTGCCACCCAGGACACGTTGCAACGTTTCGGCACCATCTCCATCCTCGTCAACAACGCTGGCATCGCGGGCACGAACGCTCGCATGTGGGAGATGGATCCCGCCGACTGGCGGCGGGTGGTGGACATCGATCTCACTGGAGTTTTCCTGTGCTGCCGGGCCGTGGTGCCCCAGCTCCTTGCCAACGGCTATGGCCGGATCGTGAACATCGCCTCCGTGGCCGGCAAGGAGGGCAATCCCAATGCATCGCACTACAGCGCCGCCAAGGCGGGAGTCATCGCCCTGACCAAATCCCTGGGCAAAGAACTCGCCACGGAAAACATCTGCGTGAACTGCATCACCCCGGCAGTCATTGAGACGGACATCCTCAAGCAACTCACGCCTCAGCATGTGGACTACATGCGATCCAAGATTCCCATGAACCGCTTCGGAAAGGTGGAAGAGGCCGCCGCCATGGCCACTTGGTTGTGCTCCTCCGACTGCTCTTTCAGCACCGCGGCGACATTCGACCTCACGGGCGGCCGCGCCACCTATTAGGGCGTGTCCAAGTTTGAGCCCCCGCGTCCGTGGAAACTTGGTCACTTCGGGGAGAAGCCGGAGCTTGCAGACGCTTCAGTTAGTGCCTCCTCACGTGGACAACTACAGAGGCACTGGACAGTTGGCGATCAAACACCAGTGGGTTGGAGCAAATGCGTGAGCCGTCGAAGTGTGTGCGGGCACAGCAGCTGTTTGACGATCCCTTCTGCCGTGCGACAAGCATTACCGATTGCAGTTGGCGACGTGAGGAGAACAGACCAACTGACGCGCATTTGGGGTGGCCACCAAGGAACCAACTACTGCTCAGTTCGCAGCCGATCCCCGAAGGGGATTTCTAGCACAGCCCAGCGGTTGGACGAGCCTTAAGCGAGTCAACCCTGGGTGCCTCCGCGGAGGATGATCAGGTGGGAAGGCCGACAGCATCCCCTTCCTCCTCATCGCCATCAACACCTCCATGTCAGTCTCGCCGGTTCCTTGGCAGGCACTAACTTCTGCGTATGCCATGTCTATCCCGCGGGAAACGTTCGCATACCCAAAGGGTGCTCGGCCGCGGAGCTCGCAGGTAAAACACACCCCCGCACTCTCCCCCTACACCAGCAGCTCGGTCATCACATGCCCATGCACATCTGTCAGGCGGAAGTCCCGGCCTGCATGACGGAAGGTCAGACGTTCATGATCCATGCCGAGCTGGTGCAAGATGGTAGCATGCAGGTCATGCACCTCCACCGGCTTCTCGATTGGATACTTGCCGATGTCATCCGTAGCCCCGTGCACATGACCCGGCTTGAATCCGCCACCTGCCACCCAGACGCTGAAGCAGTCCCGGTGGTGCCCACGTCCGTTGGTCCCCTCGCGGCCTGGGGTGCGCCCAAACTCCGTGGCCCAGAGCACGATGGTGTCTTCCAGCATGCCCCGCTGCTTGAGATCGGTGATGAGCGCCGCCGTGGGTTGATCCACATTGGAGGCCAGCTCCGCATGGTCCTTCATCTCCCCGTGTGAATCCCAGTTCGGGCGGGAGCCGGTGTCAATGAGTTCAATGAAACGCACACCGCGCTCCGCCAGCCGGCGGGCCACCAGACATTGCCAGGCGAAATCCGCCCCTGGCCCCTTCACGTTGCGATCCAGGCCATACAGTGTCCGGATGTGCGCCGGCTCCTTGCTCAGGTCAAAGGCTTCCGGGGCCGCCTGCTGCATCTGAAACGCCGTCTCGAAAGACTTGATGCGCGCCGCCAGCGCGGTGTCATGCGCGCGGGTGGCGAAGTGCCGCTGGTTCAACCGGTCGGCCAGGCCCAGCTCCAAGTTCTGCAGGTCACGCCCCGATTCCGGTGAGCGCAGATTGGCGATGGGGTTGTTTCCAGGAATCACCCGGGTGCCCTGATGGCATGCGGGAAGAAAGTCACTGCCATAGACCTGCGTGCCTCCGTACGGCAGTTGCGGAGCGATGACGATGTAGCTGGGCAGGTTCTGGTTGAAGGTGCCCAGTCCATAGCTCACCCACGAGCCCATGCTGGGCCGGGCAAAGGTGGGCGACCCGGTGTGCATTCCCAACGTGGCCTCTGAGTGGTCAAAGTGGGAGGCCTTCATGGTCCGGATCAAACAGATCTCGTCCATCACATTGCGCACGTGCGGGAAGATGTCGCTTACCTCGGTGCCGCACTGCTGGTTGCGCCCCGAGCCGAAGATGTTGCCCATCAGATTGTCCGGCCCTGTACCGTCTCGTCCCTTTTTGATCGTTTTGGGGTCAAACGTATCAATGTGCGACACCCCCCCGGTGGCATAAATAAAGATGACGCGCTTGGCACGAGCGGAGGTATGGGAGCGATGAGCCGCCAGCGGATCCTGGCTGTCGTCAGCACCCAGCAGTTCAGACAACATGCCCGGCCCGAGCAGGGAACTGCAAAAAAGGGAGCGCAGAAAGGCGCGACGGGGTTGCTGGAAGGAGTTCATGGTCACCACCGGGGGGCTGTCAGTCGAGGTACAGGAATTCATTGAGCCGGAACAGGCTGCGAAGGAGGCTGGACCAGGCCATTGTTTCGGCCTGTTCACTGTCTCCCAGAGTCTGGCGGACCGATGCCAGATGCTCCCGAAGCATCTGGGTTTCGGCCTCGTCGGGTTCGCGGGCAAACAAGCTGGTGTAAAGCTGATGCAGACGGACCTCTTCCGACCCACCCTCCTCTTTCAGCAGGGCTTTGGCCAGCCGGTCAGCCTGCTCGTGAACAAACTTGTCATTCACAAAGAAGAGTGCCTGCAATGCTGTCACCGAGCTGTCGCGGGTGCTGGTGCAGACGTTCGGGTCGGCTCCGTCAAAGGTCTGCAGGTACGGCTTCGCAGTGAGCCGCCTGGTCATCTGGTACACGCTCCGTTTGCTGCTGGGGTAATCACTCTTGAACGGATGGTGCTGCGTGTAGTCCCACCTGGCTGTTGGCGGCATCGCGTAGGGTTGCGTCTGGGGGGCAAGGTCCAGACCACCACTGACAAACAAAAGCGTATCACGGAGCGATTCCGCATCCAGACGCTGCCGCCCGAACTTCCAGTACATGCGGTTGCCGGGATCACTGGCCACATTGTCCTCCGTGTCCTGGCTGGAGAGCTGGTACGCGCGCGAGGTCATGATGAGGCGGTGCAGTTGTTTCATGGACCACCCGCTGCGCATGAACTCCGCCGCCAGCCAGTCCAGCAACTCGCGATGGGTGGGGGCCTCCCCGCGCAGGCCAAAGTCACTGGTGCTGGGGACCAGCCCGGTGCCAAAATGCCGCTGCCAGATGCGATTCACGATGACCCGTGCCGTCAGCGGGTTCTGCTCATCTGCCACCCACTGGGCGAGTTGCAACCGTCCACTGCCCGCCTGCGTCTCCACCGGCAGGGCCGCGCCGCCCAGCACCTCCAGGAACTTCCTGGGCACTTCTGCGCCCAGACGGTCCGGCTCTCCTTTGATCTGGATCCGGGCGTTCTGGGGTTCCCCTTCCTGCACCGCATATGCGGCAGGCAGCACCGGAAGTTGTTTCAAATAATCCGCGAGAGCCTCCCCGGCCTTTCGCGCCTGGAACAGCAGCCCGTCCAGCTCCTCCTTCTTCCGTCGTTGTTCCTCCACAGTCCGGTCTTTTTCCAGGGCGGCATTCTCGATCTTCAGCTTTTCGCACCGGGCCAGCAGGGTCTCCAGTTCCACCGTCAGCCGGTCTTTCTCCGCCTGATAAGGGGCCATGGATTCCGCCGCCTCCAGCTCTGGAATCAGGGGCACAAAATCCCGCTGCGCTTTGAAGAGCTCAAGCCCAGGAAACGGGTATTGGGTGCTCGCGAAGATGCCGTACAGCCCATAGTAGTCCCGCGTGGAAACCGGATCAAACTTGTGATCATGGCAGCGGGCGCAGCTCAGGGTGAGCCCCAACATGGTGCGCCCCATGTTGTCGATGGTGTCCTCAATGGTAAGATGCCAGGGATAGCGCTCCACCAGGGAGCCAAAGCGCCGCGCCATCGCCAGGTATCCCGTGGCGATGTTCAAGCGGTTGCGTTCCTGCTGGCTCCCCGCCGGAAGCAGATCACCGGCGATCTGCTCGGTGATGAACCGGTTGTACGGCACGTCCGAGTTCAAGGAATCAATGATATACTGGCGGTACAGATAGGCCTGCGGGATCGGGTAGTCGGAGTTGTCCCCGGCCGTGTCTGCATAGCGCACCCAGTCCATCCAATGCCGCCCCCAGCGTTCTCCATAGCGGGGGCTTTCCAGCAGACGATCCACCAGGGCCACCATCGCAGCTTCGCGCGCTTCTGGTCGCGAGAAGGCCTGAACAAACTCCTCCACCTCTGACGTCGTAGGAGGAAGCCCGGTCAGATCATAGGTGGCGCGACGGATCAATGTCCGGGCATCCGCGTCGGGAGACGCTTCCAGACCTGCGGCCTCCCGTCGCGATTGCAGGAACCTGTCCACCGGCGTGCGCGACCAGTCCCTATCTCTTACCTCCGGTACCACGGGGTGGGACAAAGGCTGGAAAGACCAATGCCTGCTGGCGGCAACGTCGGCCCGCTCTGCGGCACCGGGGCTGTCTGGCCAGATTGCCCCGGCAGCGATCCAGGTACGGAGTACCGCGACCTCCTGGGGAGTCAATCGTCCCCCTTTCGGCGGCATCTGTTCATCTTTGTGTGATGATGACACCCGTTTGAGCAAGGCACTCTCCTCGACCTTGCCCGGCACAATGGCGTGGGCTCCGGAGTCAGCCTGGGCAAAAGCCCCCTGCTTGTGGTCATAGCGCAAGCCACCGTTGCTCTCCTCCGGCCCATGGCACTTCACACAGTGTCGCTGCAGGATGGGCTGCACATCCCGTGCAAAGTCCACCTCCGATGCCGCAAACGTCTGGCTCCGCCCTGTGAACAGGGCGACCGGTAGCAACACACAGAATTGCCACCAACCAGTCATCGCCGCGCAAAGCGTTCAGGGTTCAGGATGCGACGCTTGCCCGCCTCAAGGTGGGCCGTCATCAGGTCCGCGGCGAGCAGGCCGTTGCCAGCGCAAACGGCCTCCACTATGCCCACGTGCTCCTCCACGCTCTCCGCTGGCCGGGTGCGGTCCGTGTCCGTGACACGAAGGATCACCTGGTGAATTTTGTCGCGCAGCCGTTCCATGGTGGAGATGATCTCCCGGTTGTTGAGGAATGAGCATAACAGGTAGTGCATCTGCTCGTCGAGATGCATGAGCTTCACGAGATCATCAGCCTCCAGGGCGACCTTCTGCTGAGCGATGTTCTCCCGCAGCCTTGTCTCCTGCTCTGGCGAAACCCTGCCAGCCATCCGGCGCACCACCCAGGCCTCAATGGCCTCCCGCAGTTCATAATGATCGACAATGTCGTCCACACTCATACCCCGCACCACGATCCCCTGCTGTGCGGAGATGGTCACAAACCCCTCGGACTCCAGACGTTCCAACGCCACGTGGATGGGCGTCTTGCTCATGCCAAACTGAATCGCAAGCTGCCGTTCCGACATGAAGGTGCCGGGCGGGAACTCCCCCGACGCGATGAGTCGGCGAAGTTCGGCATAGGCCCGGGATTGGAGCCGGGAGGGCGGTGCGGAGTCAGGCATGGCGGGGTGGCTTGAGTTGGGGAAATCGCACTGGAATCCAACTGGTATGCCAGTTGATACGGATGTCGGTTCTCCTTCTTTCGTGTGCCCCAGCCAGATTCGAAATAATCAGGGCGTGAGTGACAAGTCTTCCCCACCCAGAGTCTCGGTCAGGATCCGGCGCAGTTGCGCCCGCTCCGTATTGGGCAGCCAGTCCGCCTCATCGGTCGGCTGGTCCTTCAGCCTCAGCGCCAGCCGTTGGAAGAGGACTTTTTTGAACTCGCCCGGCAGCGCCACAAAGCTGGGCGAGTAGATCATGTAGCTACAGCGGTACTTGAAAAGCCGGGTGTGCAGCTCGAAGTCGCGCAGGGAACTGCCGTCTGACGCGCTCCGCCGGGATCGGCGAAAGGCCTCCTGAAACGCGGCGCTCCCCTGCACCCCTCCTCCGATCAGTTCGTGCTCCTCGGTGAAGAGCAAACGGGCTACCAACCGGTCGGCATGCTTCTGAAGCAGGCGCTTCCCAGTGGCCACCGGCAGCGGCACTTCAGCCCCAGGTATCATGCGGGAAAGAAGACTCCGGGCCGCCCGCCCGGTTTCGGTGATCGCGTTCTGCATGCTGTACTGATGCTCCAGTACCATGAGGGAGACGATATCGCTCGTGTCAGTGGGATACACCGCCGCGGGAAGCAGATCGGCCAACGTCTCTGGAGCCGTCCCTATCCTCGATGGATGCTGACCTGCGACGAGGTTGCCCAGGTGAGCTTCCTTCCCCGAGTGGCCAGTAACGTACCACCCGCCCCATCGCTCACCCAGAGGGCTTTCCTCCGTGGTGGAAAAACTGACGCTGCCGGTCAGTGGCTGTCCCTCCCCATCCACCCGCACTGACTGCACCTGCAGGGCCGCTCCGCCATGGCAGCTGAAGCAATCCTTGCCCACCTGAAAGACGGGGCCTTTCTCCAGTCCGGCCACCGAACGCTGCAGCAGGTAATATTGGGGCCCTTCCACAGCATGCACACCAATGAGCTCGATCGCCCCTCCCTTCACCCAGCCCACATAGCACTCGTCATTGTAGTAGATCGCACGGGGCTGCTGCGGTGAGATGAGGTCCCTTTGCAGGCTGGTCTTGGAGAAAACCAATACCTGAGAAGCCACCGGCACCTTCAACTCCCGGAGCACGCTCTTCAGAAAGGCGGACTCCGAGCTGGCATCCAGCTGGACACGCCCATCCGCCACCCGCTTCCACAGGCGGCGGACCGGGTCACCTTGCTCTTTCCTAGAACTTTCCCCACCGTCAGCGACCTGGCTGATGAAGCCGATGGCGATGATGACCATCGCAAGCCAGCGGGCCCGGGAACCAGACCGCCGCTGAAGCAGATGGGCAGTTGAGGGGACGACGCTCATACCGGGCAGACCGCAGACTGAGCGCGTGGACGCTCCAGCTCCTGGCGGGGACCAAAGAACTCGAAGCGGGCCTGAGAGGCGGGAATACCCCAGGCAAGAAGCTGATGGTAGATATCGATCATGAAAGGTTTGGGCCCGCAGAAATAATAGTCTGCGTCCCGATCTGGCACCAGAGATTCAATGAGCGATGCGTCAATACGCCCCTCGCTCGCGTGGTCCCGGTGCATGCGCAGTCGGTCCATCTCAGTCGGATCGTCATAGCGATGATGTACGACCAGATTCGGGTGATCCTTGGCCAGCCCATTGAGTTTCTGACGGAACGCATGGTGGCGGCTGTTCAAGCAGCCGTGCAGGAAGAAGATCTCTCGTTCCGGCGTGGCCTCCAGCGCGCTGAGCAGCATGCACATAACCGGGGTGACACCCACCCCGGCAGAAAGCAGCACCAGCGGGCGGGCGTGCTTCTCCGTGACGTCCAGGAAAAACTCTCCGCAAGGCGGCCCGACCTCAATACGATCCCCCACCCGGACCTGGTCATGCAGGTAGGAGGAAACAAAACCGTCCGGAGTGCTCCCGGCGCGCGCCGCTTCACGCTTCACACTGATACGATACCACGACTGGCCCGGCTTGTCCGAGAGGCTGTAGTTCCTCATGGTGGTGTGCCCGCACAGGCTGGGCAGGCGCAGCGTGATGTACTGCCCTGGTTTGAAGTCCGGCACGTTGCTGCCATCCGCGGTCTCCAGATAGAAAGAGGTGATCTGCTCGCTCTCCTGCTCCTTGCGCGTGACGAAGAAGGATTTGAAGCCCTCCCAGCCATTTGGTGCCTCGCGATGTTCCCGGTAGATCTGGCTCTCCCGCCCAATCAAGATGTCCGCGAGGAACTGGTAAGCCTCCGCCCAGGCGTTCACAATGTCATCCGTGGCCGCACTGCCGAGAACCTCGCGAATCGACGCCAAAAGGTTCGTGCCAACAATCGGATAGTGCTCGGCCTTGATCTGCAGAGAGGCATGCTTCTGGGCGATCAGCTCCACGGCCCCACCCAGGACCTCAAGGTTGTCGATATTCGCAGCGTAGGCGCAGATGGCGGCGGCCAGCGCCTTTTGCTGGGACCCACTGGTCTGGTTCGCCCTATTGAAGAAGGGAGCGACCTCTGGATTGTGCCGGAACATCCGCTCGTAGAAGTGACGAGTCAGGAGTTCTCCATTCTGCTCCAGGACCGGAGCGGTGGCTTTGACGATGGCGATGGTTTGTGGGCTAAGCATGGTTGTCAATTCAGGTTGGCTTGAAATAGGTACATTAAATACCTATTTAAAAGGGCAAATGTTGCGCCTATTTTGCGGTCGTCGGCCCAATTAAAGCTCTCGTACGTGCAGCTCACCTACCACACGGACTACGCCCTGCGTCTCCTCATTTACCTCCTCTCCCATCCGGACAGGAACGTAAGCACCCGGGAGATGGCGGAGTTCTACGGCGTGTCCGTCAATCACCTTGTGAAGGTGGCCAAGTCCCTGACCCAGGGTGGCTGGCTGGTCTCCAGCCGCGGAATCGGTGGAGGAGTCATGCTGGCCAAGCATACCCCAGAGGCCAAGGTGGGCGACATCGTCCGCTATACGGAAAACACCGACATCGTGGAGTGCTTTCAGCCCAAGACGAACACCTGCCCCATCCACCGGAGTTGCGATTTGAAGCCGATCTTGTTTCAGGCCCGTCGGGCATTCTTCGATGTACTGGACTCCTTCACGGTGCGCGATTTGGCCCGCCACCCGAATGAGCTGCTGGCGCTCACCCGGTCGGCAAAACGCGGCAAATCCATGCCCGCCTGACCTTGATCAACGGAGATAGAGCGTGCCGCCATCCACAGGATAGGCCACGCCCGTGATGAAGCTGGCCTCATCACTACAGAGGAAGACCGCCGCCGCAGCCACCTCCTCGGGTGTGCCCATGCGCCCTACTGGTTGCGTCTTCGAGAGCTTTTCAAACATCTCTGCCTGTCGGTCGGGGTAGTTCTTGGCAATAAATCCATCTACGAAAGGCGTGTGAATCCGCCCTGGGCAGATGGCATTGCACCGGATGCCCTGTTTCAGGTAGTCTTGAGCCACCGAGTAGGTCATGGCGAGCACTGCCCCCTTGCTCATGCTGTAGGCAAACCGGTCGCCAATCCCCATCTGGCCCGCAATGGAAGCCATGTTCAGGATGACCCCGCCCCCCTGGCCGGCCATGATCTCCACCGCCGGTCGGAGACAGTTCGCCACCCCTTTCACATTGACCCGATAGATCCGGTCGAGGTCTGCCTCAGAAGTCGTCTGCACATTGCCGACATGAGCGATCCCCGCGTTATTGACGAGAATGTCCAACCTTCCGTACTTGGCGGCCACGTTGCGGATGGCGTTGGCTGCGGAGTCCGCGTCAGCAATATCACATGCAGCGGCCCCCGCCTCCCCTCCTTCCTCGATTACCGACTGCGCGACGCGGCCCGCAGCCGCTTCATCAAGATCGAGAATTTCCACCCTGGCCCCCTGACGCGCAAAAGCTCGCACCATCGCTTCGCCGATACCCGACCCACCACCGGTGATCACCGCGGTTTTTCCATGCAGGGAGAACATGCTCATGGACTCAGCCTAGCAATGGCCCCCAACTGCTCAACCACGGAATGGTGCGCTGACACAGAACCACTTCCATCGGTCACTTTTGTATCGCGCAGGGTGCGCCCTCCAACCGTCTTGTAAACCAAGACGCAGGCTAGGGTCAACCACTCCCCATGACTCCGAATGTTTCTTATCACCCATCCACCAAACAGCTCAGCCATGGCCAATTCGTCCCAATTCGTCCGGATTTCACCGACATTCACCCCCGCTATGCACCTCAAGTTGATTGGTTTCCGGCAGAAACTGCCTCTCCGTTAAGAATAGAACTTGCCCCATCTGCCATCTAGGGTGATGGATTGCCCGCACCAGAGTCCCCTTCGACCTTTGCCTTGAAACTTCATGGAGTTTGACTGGATAGACGTCCCTTTCGACCTGACCACGCTGCCTCCCAAGGATATCGAGGAGTCTTTCGAAGACCCTTTTGCCCTGAAACTTCTGCCCGATGGTGAGAGCGAAGATGTCCGCGCGGCGCGCTACTTTTCCCTCGGCAAGTCCCTCTCTGGGAGGGGGATTTTCAGCGTCTTCTGGACGGATGGCAAGCGCTACCGGGTGATCCTCTCCCGTCCGATGAGCCCCGAAGAAGAACACTTCTACGAGCGCAAGAAGTCTGAAGATCTCTAGCCCCTGTCCTCTCTCCCCATCTGGCCTCCCTGACCGCCCCCACATGAAATTGATCCGCACCTGGAGTGAAATGCCTCATTTTGAGAATGAGGAGGAGGAAGCCAAGTTCTGGATGGTGCACCAGCTGGATGCCCGGCTCATGCAGACCTCCATGCACCGCCCGGATGTGCGTGAGTCCACCACCATCACCCTGCGCTTTGATCCCCGCATGCTCTCCCGCATCAAGCGCATCGCGCGCCGACGGTACCTGAACTACCAGAGCATGATCAAGCAGTGGTTGAGCGAGCGCATGGAGCAGGAATTGAAGGATTAGGGGAACCGGACGCTCGCTTGCGTTTGAATCGTCAGTTTGGTTAAATCGGATGATTGGCCAATCTGAATCATGCCCTCTCCCGCATGCGACGTATTCACCTGTAGGCCCTGTCGAAAGCACTACTCCCAGGAGGAACTTGGCGGGAGACGCGCCTGTCCCAAGTGCCGTGGACCGCTCTTCAGCACGATCATCCGGACAGTCGGTGGCTGGCCATCTTTTTCATCGCATCTGCCGCAGTTGCCTTGGTGCTGGCCTCCCTCTGGTGGCAGTTTACCAGAAGGATATTCTTCGTGCTTGGCATCCTCGCATTTCAGATTCCCGCTCTTTTCTCAGCAGGGCTTTCATCTGAGACGCTTGGGCCCGTCTTGATGACTCACCATCTGGTCCCACTCTTGGGCGTTCTCAACCTGTGCATCATGGTCTATCTGATGGCTTCCTTTTATGCTTGGCATCAGTTCGCCAGTTACTGCAGGGTCGCCTCTCAGAAAGGCCTCTAAGCTCGGATGTTCGCGGTGTTTCCTGGTCTTGAGCCTCGCCCGGGTAAACCTGAGGTGACGCCCACCACCGCAGCCTCGCCTCCATAGACGCGAGCGCCCTGGACTCGCTTTTTGTCATGAGCGAGATTAAATGGATCGCCATGCTCACCCCTTGCCCAGATGCTGCCCTCCCCCGCGGGTTTCACACCACACGGTGGAGCGTCATCAGGCAGGCCATTGCCGACGATGACAAACAGTCGAGGGAGGCTTTGGAGCAGATCTGCCGGGCCTACTGGTACCCACTCTACGCTTTCGTAAGAAGATCCGGCCACAGCCGCGAAGATTCCCAGGATCTGGTGCAGGGTTTCTTCCTCAAACTGCTGAACAAACATCTCCTGGGAGTAGCAAATCCTGATAAGGGGAAACTGCGCACCTTTCTCCTCACCTGCCTGAGACGTTACCTTCTGGATGAGCGGGATCGAGCCATGGCCCAGAAGCGAGAAGGAAATCGGGGGGTGAGTTCGAGCCTGGCTCTGGATACAGACTGGGCTGAGCAACGCTACGCGGAGGAGCCTGTGGACCACCTCACCCCGGACCGGTTGTTTCAAAGGCGCTGGGCTCTCACCGTCCTGGAACTTACCCTGCAATTGCTGGGTGAGGAGTATGAGCGCCGGGACAAACGTCAGCTTTTTGTGACGTTACGGCCTTTCCTGGGCTTCAAGGCGGATCCCACTGCGCTGCCTTCTTGCGAAGCCGTGGCAAAACAGTTGGGGATGCCGGAGGCCACGGTGAGGAGCCACATCTTCCGCCTCCGGCAGCGCTGGAGCGAACTGATGTTTGAACAGGTCGCAGCAACCTTGGGAGAGGATTCTTCCCAAGCAGTCAAAGATGAACTGAAGGAGCTGTTGGAATGCGTTTGAAGCAGGGCTGCAGCTTCCCTCTGAATCCGACATTGCGAAATCCGCTTGCAACTTTGTCTGCACGATTCCGAATCTCCCTTCATGAGCGATTCGCATTCCCCACACCCTGGGCCAGGGGAAGCTGACGCGGCGTCCGTCCCGCTCCCACCTTCGCCGCCTAACGGGCAGGGACTTCCTGAGCTTCACGGATTGGACGCCAGAGAGCTGCTTCTGGGTTGCCTCCCAGGCACAGGCTACGGCCCGGCTCTATCCTGGAATCCACCCGATGTGAAGCATCTGGCAGAGTTGCTTCCTCAATACCGGATCGAGAAACTCATCGGCTTCGGCGGGATGGGCGCAGTGTATCAAGGCAGCCAGGCATCGCTGCAACGCAAGGTAGCGATCAAGCTCCTCCCTATGGAACTCTCCGTGGATGAGGTCTTCGTCGCCAGATTCCAGCGCGAGGCTCAAACGCTTGCCCACCTCCAGCATCCCGGCATCGTAGCCGTCTATGACTTCGGCCAGACCAAGGAAGGCCACCTCTATTTTGTGATGGAATTCGTCCTGGGCTGTGATCTGGGTCAGCTCCTCACCTCCCGCCCCATGAGCCCTACCCGCGTGCTGGAGACCATCATCCAGCTCTGTGATGCTCTCCATTATGCTCACAGCGAGGGCATCATCCATCGCGATATCAAGCCCTCCAACGTACTCGTCACCCCGGAAGGCAGGGTGAAGCTGACTGACTTTGGCCTGGCACGGCCGATGACTGAAGCGGAAGGAGGCCAGCTCACCACGCCCAGTCTGGTCATGGGCACCCCGGCCTACATGGCCCCCGAGCTGCGCCAGGGTCACTCCGACCACCGTGCAGACATCTTTGCCCTGGGCGTGATGCTCTACGAGATGCTGACTGGCTCTCCTCCACAGGGAGCCTTTCCTCCACCTTCGCAAAAGGCGCCCGTGGATGCACGACTTGATGACATCGTGGTCAAGGCCATGCGGCAGGAGCCTGCGCATCGCTACCAGGAGGTGCGGCAGATGCAGAAGGAGGTGGACCAAGTGCGTACCACCATCCAGCCGTCACCCACTGGAAAGCGAAATCGCATCCGCATCACATTGAGCATAAGCGCGATCTCGGTCGGGCTGGCACTCGCCGTCAGTGCCTTGGCATGGAAGCGGCCCCTCTGGGTCCTCGGTCGCAACGCGCCTTCGCCCGCCGTGGGAAATGACGTTACCAGCAACAGAAGCTCCCCTGCCACCATCAGGGAGACAATGCCGACCGTCAGGGCCATGGCGACATTCACAGCTGCCCAATACAGTGCCACCCAGCCCTTCTCAAACCATCTGGGTATGAAGTTTGTGCCTGTACCCGGCACGTCCGTGTTGATGTGCATTCATGAAACCCGGAAGGCTGATTATGCGGCATACACCCACGCCATGCCCGCGACGATGGACAGGAGCTGGGTCCGCCCCATAAGGGACGGTCTTGAGATATCTCCTGGTGCGGGTCACCCCGTCTCCATGGTGAGCTGGCAGGATGCCACCGCCTTTTGCATTTGGCTCAGCCAGATGGAGCATCTCCGCTATCGCCTCCCGACTGACCGGGAGTGGAGCATGGCGGTGGGCATCGGCGGGAGGGAGCCTTTGGATGCCACCCCCGAGAGCCTGAATGACGCCATCACCCGAGAGCATCCGTGGGGTCAGCAATGGCCACCCCCAAGCGGGGCTGGCAATCTTGCCGACCTCACCCTTGCCGAAACCTACCACTATCCTGCCGGGCGGTTTATCAAAGGATACCGCGATGGTTTTGCCAACACCGCACCGGTGATGAGCTTCCCTCCCAATGCCCTGGGTTTGTATGACCTGGGTGGCAATGTCTGGGAGTGGTGCCAGGACTGGTTCAATACATCACAACAACGCAAAGTGCTCCGCGGAGGTTGTTTCAATGACCAGGGCATGGAGTACCTGCACTCCTCCCACCGGGCGCAGAATGCGGTCGATCTGCGCCACATCGCTTATGGCTTCCGGTGTGTGCTGGAAGTCGCCCCTCCCGATCCAACAGCGGGATCGTAGTCAACGGCCTGTGACACTGCCTCGCTCCGCAGCAGGGAGATCGTGCCTTCATCACTTGAGGAGCTGGCCACCGCCTCTCTACAAAGATCTCTTGTGCAAAGAAAAGCCGTCCTGTTTTGCAACGCAGCGTTCCCAATCCCGAAAATCACCTATGACCCTACATCACTCTCATTTTCCTCGCGGTCGCCTGCGTCGCCCCCCTCAACCTCCCCGGTCGTTCATCCATGAAATCGCCCTTGATCATCCCATCGGTGCTCACCCTCGCGCTTCACCTCTCTCTGAGCCTGAGTGCCCAGGAAATGGAGATATTTAATGGGAAGGATCTCACTGGCTGGCGGGGACTGCCGGCCGTCTGGGCAGTCCAGGATGGCGCTATTACCGGAAGGGCCGCAGAAAACCGGGAGAACACCTTCCTCATCTGGGAGGGCGGCACCGTTAAGGACTTTGAGTTCTCATGTGAGTACAAACTGACCGCGAACAACCCCGAAAAAATCGCCAACACCGGCATTCAGTTTCGCGCCCACATCGTGGACAACGCAGGCTTGAAACTGACGGGCTACCAGGCCGAGATGGACAATGGAGCCCAGCGTCCCAAGCGATGGCCTGTCATGAAAAACACCAACGGCAGCGTCATTGAGGATGCACCGGGCAAACTGCTCGCCCCGGCGGGTCAGCGGACCGTCGCCCAGAATGGCAATGTTTCAGATAATCCGATGATGGGCATCTACACCACCACCGGCACCACCACCTCCCAGGAAGTGCTCGACCGGGTTTACCGGAAAGAAGGCTGGAATACGCTTCGCATCATCGCCCACGGCAATCGCATTCAGACCTTCATCAACGGACTTCCAGCGGCAGAATGCGTTGACTCCGCGTACCGCTACCAGTCCGGTCATCTGGGCTTGCAATATCACGGGAGGGGAGCCAAAACGGTACAGTTCAAGAACCTCAAGCTGACGCATCTGCGCGACGCGCCGCTGGTCGCGCAAACGCCCGACGTTTCGCCCGCCCCTTCCAGCGCCTCGCCGGCCCCCAACAGCGCCACCGACACCCTGCCGCCGCTAAAGGCCTGTCTTCTGGACTACATGTGGGAGTGGAACTCTCCTCTCGGCAAGACCCTGGCAGCCTTTCAGCCCGACGGCACCTTGATCTTAAAAGATAAACGTGCGCTAAAGTGGAGCATGACTGGATCACAAACCATCCAGGTTACAGGAGACTCCGGCAAGGCGGTGGAACTGGTCTTCGATACCACGTTCTCCACCTTCAAAATGTCTTCCGCCGCAGGGTCCAATGAATCCTCCCAAATATGGGGCACACGATCCACCACCCTGCCGCCCCGGCTGGAAAGCGTGATCACCACCCGGGCGTGGGCCTGGCGCCAGGTCTGGGCCCCGCCGTCGAAACGCTGGAGTGAAGTCCGCTTTGATCGAGATGGCACCTTCCGTGCCTTCCACGGCACCTCCCTGGCCTACACAGGCAAGTGGGAAGTGGCCGGGCCGGGCCGGATCAAGATCCCCAATAACAAAATCCCCTTCATTTCCACCTTTGGTTATTTCCTTCAATTTGACAACGAATTCACCCGGTTCGAAGCGACCGACCTGGGCAAGCGCAAGGTTCCCGGCGAGAACATCGGCCCCGCCAGTCAAGCACCTTTGCCCCTCCCTCCTCCGAAACCGGAGGATGAATTCAGGACGGCTTTTGCCATGGTCAGTGGGAGCTCCAACGGCGGCACCAACTCCGGCTTTGGCGACACCAAACGCACGCTGGATGTGTCCATCAACACCGCCAGCGACGACCACATTCACGTCACGGTCAAGGCCAGTTGGGTGGTGCTCACTCCTGGTCGACAACTGGTCCCAAGCCGTACGGAAACCCGAAAGTTCACCATTGGAGGGGACCACCCTTACTACGAGAAGTTTTCCATCACATCCGTCTGGCAACGCACCAACGGCATGACCGACGGCATCACAAATGAGGACGGCGTCCTGCGCGGCTGGGTGGTGCGGGCCTACGACGTAAACGGCAAGGAGATCTCCGCCGCGGCCAGCCAGCCCGCATATCTCGACATTGGCAAATGAGATGAAACGGGAGCACCGGCACCCCCTTGATCCAGCTTCTAATGTTGCCGTGTTGAATCACGACGGAATTCCGAGGATCACGCGTCAACCTTCAACGCGGGCAGCATCCGCCAGGGCCCACACTTTCAACTCCTCGAACCCAGCTCATACCGCCTTGCCTTCACTCGTGGAGAAGTCCACCTCCAGTCGCCATCCTTCATGAGCGCCCGGTGTTTCAATGACCCTCTCAGCACCTCCAGCACTCTTTGAGGTTCACAGCCGTAGAGCCCCGCGCCCCAGCATGGATTCGCCTCGACGACGGCCCAGCCCCGCTCCAGGGTGACACCGACATCCAGCACGAAGGCAGATGGAATCGAGACGTCAGTTGCCGTCAGCAGCGAATCCACAAAAGCCCTCGTTGCTTCTTCCTCTCCAGATTGACACCGAGTCAGGGGTGACCCGTGGTGCTAGCAAAACCAGGGGAGGATTGGATGGCTCGGGGAGGTTCATGAGAACTTCACCCACCCTGCACGCCCACGACGTCCACAGCAACACCCTTCCGCCCTCCCAACCCTCTTGCAGTCCGCCGCCACTTCACATAGCGTCGAAAACGAGTTCTCCAATGGCTCCCCCTTTGTCCTCCCTTCCCCTCCAACCTGGACAGCATCTCTGCCGCCCCTGCCGCAAAACCTACACCGCTACCGAAGTGCAGGGCCGCAAGTCGTGCCCCAAATGCAGGGGGCCGTTGGTCAGCAGTCAGCAGCTCGAAAGCTACCAGGCGGATACCCACACCAGCTTGAGCAGGTTGAAGCATCAGTCTTCTTCCACCCTGGCCGGCGGTGCGCTCCTCGCCATGGGCATCCAGACGGTCATCAACATCGTCATGCACGACCCTGACTTTCACGCGCTCACCTTCATGGTGTTTGCTGGAGGCCTCCTTAGCCTCATGACCACCGGCCTTTGGTGGCATACCTCCCGCCCTTCCTTGATGCTGGCAGCCTCCCTGGTGTTTCAAGCCACCGCATTCGTCTATTTCTTTTCCGTTTTTGCCGCTGCCGGCACCCTAAACATTCTAGAATCGAAGTGGGGCATGCGGATCACTTTTATCATGGCACTCGCCCCCTTTTGCATCGCCCTGCTCGCCTGGCATCAGTATCGAAGTTACTTGAGAGTGCTGAAGCCGAGGTGAACCGGAATTAAGCCCAAAAAACAAAAACGCCCCCCGTTTCCGGAGGGCGTTTAAGAATTCAATCTCCCGGCAGATCAGCGGGTTTAGGCCACCGCTTCGTCGCTCTCGGCGCCAAAGGTCGGCTTCACCGTCTCAACGACGTTGAAGTTGCGGTTGGTGCGGAAACCAGTGCCGGCAGGGATCAGGTGACCCATGATGACGTTTTCCTTGAAGCCGCGGAGCAGGTCGTTTTTCGCCAGGGTAGCCGCTTCGGTAAGCACACGGGTGGTGTCCTGGAAGCTGGCGGCACTGATGAAGCTGTCCGTCTCAAGGCTGGCCTTGGTGATGCCAAGGAGCACCGGCTCGGCCGTCGCAGGCTTGCCGCCCTCGTCGGACACACGCTGGTTTTCACGCTCGAATTCCAGACGGTCGATCTGGTCACCCCAAAGGAAGGCGGTGTCACCGGGTTCGGTGATCTTCACCTTGCGCAGCATCTGGCGGATGATGATCTCGACGTGCTTGTCGTTGATCTCCACGCCCTGCGCACGGTACACTTCCTGAACCTCATTGACGAGGTGTTCACGCAGGGCCTGAGGCCCGAGGATCTCCAGGATCTCATGCGGCACGACGGCCCCTTCCGTGAGCTGGTCGCCCTTGGTCACATGGTCGCCGTTCTGCACGAAGATGTGCTTGTTGCGAGGAATAAGGTGTTCCTCCTGCTGACCAGTCTTCGAGTCGGTGATGATCACACGACGCTTGCCACGCACCAGGCCGCCGATTTCAATGTTGCCATCGATCTTGGCGATTTCGCACGCATCCTTGGGCTTGCGAGCTTCGAAAAGCTCGGCCACACGGGGAAGACCCCCGGTAATGTCCTTGGTCTTGGCAGCCTTGCGCGGGGTCTTGGCGAGCACGGTACCGGCATCCACCTTCTCGTTGTTCTTCACGGAAAGGTGAGCACCAGCGGGAATGGTGTAGCTGGCCAGGATCTCCTTGGTCTTCGGATCCACAATGACGATCTGCGGGTGCAGGTCTTCCTTGTGCTCGATGACGACGGTTTCCTCGTTGCCGGTCGCTTGGTTGACCTCCTTGGTGATGGTCACGCCACCAAGCATGTCGCGGAATTCAATCTTGCCCTGCTTCTCGGTGATGATCGGCACGTTGTACGGATCCCAGGTGACAATCGTCTCGCCCTTCTTGACCTTGCCGCCGTCCTCTTTCGAGATGAGGGCACCGAGGACAATCTTGTGGGACTCGAGTTCGCGACCCGCATCATCGTGAATGCTGATGGTGCCGTTCTTGGTGAGCACCACGCTGCCTTCCGGCGTGTTGACGATACGAAGCTCATTGTACCGGATGGAACCCGCGTTCTTCGTGACGATGATGGGCTGCTTGAAGGCACCTGCGGCCACACCACCGACGTGGAAGGTACGCATGGTGAGCTGCGTTCCCGGTTCACCAATGGACTGGGCGGCCACAATGCCGACGGCTTCACCCACCTTGACCACACGGCCAGTGGCGAGGCTGAGGCCATAACATTTGGCACAGCAACCGCGCTTGCTTTCGCAAGTGAGCACGGAGCGGATCTTGAGCTTTTCAACACCGATCTTCACCAGGTGGTTGGCCACCTCTTCTGTGATCAGCTGGCCATATTCCACCAGGGTGGTCTTGTCCACCGGGTCATGGATGGTCTCGCAGGAGACACGGCCATAGATACGGGTCTTCAGGTCCACCACTTCGTCGTCACCCTGGTAGATGGAGGAGAGCGTGATGCCGTTGACGGTACCACAATCCTCCTCGGTCACGATGACGTCCTGAGCTACATCGACCAGCTTACGGGTCATGTAGCCGGAGTCAGCCGTCTTCAACGCGGTGTCGGAGAGACCCTTGCGGGCGCCGTGGGTGGAGATGAAGTACTCCAGCACAGTCAGACCTTCACGGAAGTTCGAGGTAATGGGCTGCTCGATAATCTCACCGCTCGGCTTGGCCATAAGACCGCGCATCCCGGCGAGCTGCTTGATCTGCGTCTGGTTGCCTCGGGCACCCGAGGTCACCATCACGTAGAGCGGGTTGTGGAGTTTCTTGCCGTCGTTGTACTCGAGCGTGCGGAACACTTCCTTGGTGACTTCTTCACCCACGCCGGTCCAGATGTCGATGACCTTCTGCTGGCGTTCACCGTTGGTGATGATGCCTCGCTTGTACTGCTTCGTCACCAGCTCCACATCAGCGCGAGCCTTGTCCAAGGCCTTGTACTTGGCTTCAGGAATCACCATGTCGGTGATGCCGATGGAGCAACCGGAGCGCATGGCTTCGCGGAAGCCGAGCTGCTTGAGCCGGTCCAGCGCTGCCACCGTTTCCTGGTGACCGGCCTTCTGGAAACAACGCCAGATGATGTCGGAGAGCTGCTTCTTGCCAACGGTATTGTTGTAGAAGCCAAGCTCTGCCGGCCAGATCTCGCTGAAGCGGATACGACCCGGGGTGGTCTCAACGACCGCCTTGGTCGGGTCGCCATAGGTGCGGCCCTTGGTGTTGTAGTCCGGATTGCGGTAAAGCACCTTCTGGTTCACTTCGACCGCGTTTTCGCTGAGGGCGAACTCGACTTCGGAGGGATCATTGAAGATGGAGAGGCGACGCTCGTCCTTGGGAGCTCCCGGGAGCTCACGCAGATACGTGAGGGCGAAGCAACCCAGAGGAATGTCCTGGGAAGGCGTCATCACCGGCTTGCCGCTCGCAGGGGAGAACAGGTTGTTCGGAGCGAGCATGAGGAGGCGGGCCTCCATCTGGGCTTCGATCGACAAAGGAACGTGCACCGCCATCTGGTCACCGTCGAAGTCAGCGTTGTAAGCCGTACAAACGAGGGGGTGTACGCGGATAGCTTCACCTTCGATGAGCTTGGGCTCGAACGCCTGGATGGAGAGACGGTGCAGGGTCGGCGCACGGTTCAGGAGAACCGGGTGGCCCTTGGTCACTTCATCAAGAATGTCCCACACTTCAGGGGTGCGGCGCTCAATCATCTTCTTGGCGCTGCGCACGGTGTGCACCAGGCCCAGCTCCTTGAGACGGCGGATGATGAAGGGCTCGAACAAGACGAGCGCCATCTTCTTGGGCAGACCGCACTGGTTGAGGGTGAGGTCCGGACCGATCACGATAACGGAACGGCCGGAGTAGTCCACACGCTTGCCCAGAAGGTTCTGGCGGAAGCGGCCGGACTTGCCCTTGAGCATGTCGGACATGGACTTGAGCGGACGGTTGCCCGCGCCGGTCACCGCACGGCCGTGGCGGCCGTTGTCGAAGAGGGCATCCACCGCCTCCTGCAACATGCGCTTTTCGTTACGGATGATGACATCCGGCGTCTTGAGCGCGAGCAGGTTCTTGAGACGGTTGTTGCGGTTGATGACACGACGATAGAGGTCGTTCAAGTCAGAGGTCGCAAAGCGGCCGCCTTCCAGAGGCACCAACGGACGAAGGTCCGGCGGAATCACCGGCAGCACTTCCATCACCATGTACTCAGGGCGGGAGTGAGAGGCTGCAAAGCCCTGGCAGAGCTTGAGGCGCTTGGCGATCTTCTTGCGAAGCTGCTTGGAGCGGGTCTTGGTCATGGACTGCTCGAGCTCCTTCACCATTTCGGCGAGGTTGGCTTGAGCGAGGATGTCACGGATGGCTTCTGCCCCCATTCCGACCTTGAAGCTGTCGGCACCATACTGGTCCTCAGCTTCGCGCAGTTCCATTTCCGTCAGCAACTGGCCGCGCTGAAGCGGCGTGCTCCCAGGGGAGACCACGATGTAATCTTCATAGTAGATCACGCGCTCCAGCGAACGGGCCGTCATGTCCAGCATGAGGCCGATGCGGGATGGCATGCACTTGTAGAACCAGATGTGGGTGACCGGCACCGCCAGCTCGATGTGGCCCATACGCTCGCGACGGACGCGGCTCAGGGTCACTTCCACACCGCAACGGTCGCAGATCACGCCTTTGTGCTTGATGCGCTTGTACTTGCCGCAGGCGCACTCCCAGTCACGCGTGGGTCCGAAAATACGCTCGCAGAAGAGTCCGCCTTTTTCGGGCTTGAACGTGCGGTAGTTGATGGTCTCAGGGTTCTTCACCTCACCATGGCTCCAGGACCGGATGCGGTCCGGGGAGGCCACGGAAATGGAGACCATGTCGAAGCCTCCGGTGCGATGCTGCTCCCCGAAGAGTTCCTTGAGATGGTTGTCGAAGCTCGAAGTTTCTTGCATGTTCGTGAGATTCAGGGGTTGCTTCTTACATTCCAACTGCCGTGGCGTAGCTTCCGCCGCCGCCCAGGATTTCTTCCTCTCCGGAGTTCCGGTTCACCACCTTGACGTCGAGGCCGAGGCTTTGCATTTCTTTGATAAGCACGTTGAACGATTCCGGCGTGCCTGCTTCGAGCGAGTTGTCGCCCTTGACGATGCTTTCGTAGATGCGGGTACGACCTTGAACGTCGTCTGACTTGACCGTGAGCAGTTCCTGCAGGGTGTAGGCGGCACCGTAGGCTTCGAGGGCCCACACCTCCATCTCCCCGAAGCGCTGACCACCGTACTGGGCCTTGCCGCCCAACGGCTGCTGGGTCACGAGCGAGTAAGGTCCGACCGCACGAGCGTGGATCTTGTCCGCCACAAGGTGGCCCAGTTTCAGCATGTAAATGTATCCCACCACGACTTCGAGAGCGAAGGGCTCGCCAGAGCGGCCGTCGATAAGCTTGCTCTTGCCGTTGAGGCCGATCCACTCAAAGCCAGGAGTGGCTTTGGCCTCTTTGAGATAGCCAAGGATCTTGTCTTCCTTGATACCGTCGAACACCGGGGTGGCCACCGTGAAGCCCAAGGCCTTGGCAGCAACGCCAAGGTGGGTCTCAAGCACCTGTCCCACGTTCATACGGGAAGGCACGCCCAGTGGGTTCAAGCAAATGTCCACCGGGGTACCATCTTCAAGGAACGGCATGTCTTCTTCAGGGACGATGGTGGCAACCACGCCCTTGTTTCCGTGACGACCGGCCATCTTGTCACCGACGCTCAGCTTACGCTTGCTGGCGATGAACACGCGGACCTGCTTGATCACGCCGCTCTCCATTTCCTCGCCCTGTTCAAGGCGGTCAAGACCACGCTCACGCTCGATATCCGCTTCGTCGAACTTCGCTTCGAAGGCCGCAACGATGTCCATGATCTTGTTGCGGATCGGGCTCTGGTCGATTTCCACCGTGCGGTAGTTTTCAGCCAGGGTGCGAAGAAGAGTCTTCGTGATCTTCTTGTTGGCACCGATGATGACTTCGCCAGTCTCACCGTTCACCACGTCGAGCGGGATCTTCTCATTGAGAAGGATCTCGGAGAGCTTCTCGGTCAGCTGCTCCGTGAGCTGCTCCACCTTGTTTTTGTGCTCTTCCGTGACCTGCTTGATCTGCTTCTTCTGCTCGCTCGGGGAGAGGCGCTCTTTGTCAGCTCCATTGCGGGAGGAGACACGCACATCCATGACAATCCCGGTGCAGCCGGAGGGCACGCGCAGGGAGGTGTCTTTCACGTCAGCGGCCTTTTCACCAAAGATGGCGCGCAGGAGGCGTTCTTCAGGAGCCAGCTCGGTTTCGCTCTTCGGAGTGATCTTGCCGACGAGAATGTCACCAGGTTTCACTTCAGCACCGATCCGGACCACGCCGTCAGCACCGAGGTTACGCAGCGCTTCGTCACCCACGTTCGGGATGTCTCGGGTGATTTCTTCCGGACCCAGCTTCGTGTCACGGGCACCCACTTCGAAGTCCTCGATGTGGATGGAGGTGTAAATGTCCTCCTTCACCACGCGACGGGAGATCACGATGGCATCTTCGAAGTTGTAGCCGTTCCAAGGCATGAACGCGACGAGCATGTTGCGGCCCAGCGCCAGTTCACCATGATCGGTACAAGGACCATCCGCGAGAACATCGCCCTTCTTCACTTTCTGCCCGCGCTCCACCAGCGGACGCTGGTTGATGCACGTGCCGGCGTTAGAGCGCATGAACTTGCGCAGCGGGTAGAAGTAAATGCCACGCTCAGGATCCGTCGTGATCTTAGTCGGCTCGGCCGCGAAGGCCTTCTCGCTGATCGGCAACTGTCCGTCTTTGGTGACAATGATGTAGTCAGCCGTGGCTGCGGCGACAATGCCACCGGAGTCGGAGACAATCACTGCCTGGGAGTCCCGGGCAGCCTTGGATTCCATGCCAGTGCCCACCAAGGGAGCCTCAGCCTCAAGAAGCGGCACGCCCTGGCGCTGCATGTTCGAGCCCATCAACGCGCGGTTGGCGTCATCGTGCTCAAGGAACGGGATCAGAGACGCGGCAACGGACACCATCTGCTTGGGTGACACGTCCATCAACGTGGCCTGCTCTGGGGCCACTTCAAGGAAGTCCCCACGATAGCGGACCGAAACCTTGTCCGACTTAAACTTGCCGTTCTCGTCGATGATGTTGTTGGCCTGAGCCACATTGTGGTTCTCTTCCTGGTCAGCCGTAAGATACTCGATCTTGTCGGTCACCACCCCGCTCTCCACCTTGCGGAAGGGCGTTTCGATGAAGCCGAACTCGTTGATGCGAGCATAGCTGCACAGGGAGTTGATCAGACCGATGTTCGGACCTTCCGGGGTCTCAATCGGGCAGATACGGCCGTAGTGCGAAGGATGCACGTCGCGCACTTCGAAGCCTGCACGGTCACGGTTCAGACCACCAGGCCCGAGGGCGGAGAGACGACGCTTGTGGGTCAGCTCGGCCAGAGGGTTGATCTGGTCCATGAACTGGCTCAGCTGAGACCGGGCGAAGAAGTCGCGAACCACGGCGCTGAGAGCCTTGGGATTGATGAGCTTCTGAGGCGTCATCACGTCCATGTTCACATCAAACAGGGTCATGCGCTCCTTCACCAGACGCTCCGTACGGGCAAGACCCACGCGGCACTGGTTGGCAAGCAGTTCACCCACGGCACGCACACGGCGACTGCCCAAGTGGTCAATGTCATCCAGCACACCTTCACCAGCACGCAGTTTGAAAAGATAGCGGAGGGAGGACACCACATCCATGGCGGTGAGGATGCGCTCCTCGCTGTCCACCTTGATGCCAAGCTTCTGGTTGATCTTGTAGCGGCCAACGCGGGTCAGGTCATAACGCTTGGGATCAAAGAAGAGACGCTTCACGAGCGCGCGTGCGTTCGGGATGGTCGGCGGGTCTCCAGGGCGAAGACGGCGGTAGATTTCCTTGAGAGCCTCGTCCTCGTCGTGAGCGGGGTCCTTGCGCAGGGAGGCGATGATCAGGTCATCCTGCGTGGCGGTGACGCAGCGGATGCTCTTGTGACCCAGCTGGATGAGCTGGCGCACAATGCCGAGGGTGAGCGGCTCATAGGCACGGGCCACGATGAGTTCACCATCCAGGATGTCGCGGAAGATCACCTTCTGAGCGAGGTCTTCCTCGTTCATGGTTTCCTTCAGCTTGAGGTCCTCAATCGGGTAGAAAAGTTTGAGGATGTCCTCGTCACCTGGATAACCGATCACACGCAGAAGCGTGGTGGCAAGGAACTTACGACGACGACGACGACGGTCGAGATAAACGTAGAGGAGGTCGTTCGTGTCGAACTGCACCTCCAGCCAGGTGCCACGGTCAGGGATGATGCGGAAGCCATACAACCAGCGCCCGTTAAGATGCTGCTGGGTTTCAAAGCAGATGCCCGGGGAACGGTGCAGCTGGCTCACTACCACTCGCTCAGCACCGTTAATGACGAATGTGCCGCGGGTCGTCATCATGGGCAGTTCGCCCATGTAAACGCGCTCCTGTTTGGCACCCGCTTCGTCACGCAGTTCATAGGTGACGTACAGCGGGGCGCTAAAGGTCTCCGCCTCGCGGATGGCCTGTAGTGGATTCAATTTGGGCTCGCCGATTTCATACTGCGTGAAATCGAGGGTCATCTTCTCGTCGTAGCTCGAGATCGGGAAGACTTCGCGGAACACCGCCTGTAACCCCAGGTCCTTGCGCTTGCTCGGCGCGATGTCTTTTTGCAGGAATTCCTCGTAAGACTTCAGCTGAATCTCAATGAGATTCGGCGGTTCAACGGGTTCCTTGAGTTTGCCAAAGTTAATGCGCTGGGACATACGGCGGGGTGGCTGGGTGTTGGCAATGAGTTGCGGGCAAACCGGCCTGTTAAGCCGGGGAAAAAAGAGTCAGGGCGGCGGACAAAAACGGCTGTTTTTGCGGCCTATGTCGGAGGACAAAAAAACCCCCGGGCGCGCAAGCGCCCGTGGCGAAAAACAGTCTCATCACGCTCGGGCTCGTTCCCCAACTCACATCCGGCGACCTTGCGGGCGGATTGGAAGTTGTTGTACGGGAAGAGAACGGGCATTGAGGAAACGCTGGTTTTTTGAAAAAGTTCCGCCGCCCCCACTGGAGCGGCGAAACCTGCAAAAGAAACAAACTTACTTGATCTCGACCTTGGCACCGGCGGCCTCGATCTTCTTCTTGATCTCTTCGGCTTCTTCCTTGCTGACACCCTGCTTGAGAGGCTGGGGAGCCTTTTCCACAAGGGCTTTCGCTTCGGCGAGGCCAAGGCCGGCCACAACGGCACGGACTTCTTTGATGACGCCGATCTTGTTCGTGCCACCTTCGGTAAGGATGACGTCGAACTCGGTCTTCTCAACTGCGGCTGCGGCTGCAGGAGCAGCACCGCCAGCGGCGGCCACGGCGACAGGAGCGGCGGCGCTCACGCCCCACTTGTCCTCAAGGGTTTTCACAAGTTCAGCAACTTCCAGGACGGTAAGGCCGCTGAGTTCGTCAACGATTTTATTCAGGTCTGCCATAGTAGTATTTCGGTATCGCCGTCCTCTGAAGCTTCAGAGGTTTTGAGCCTGACAGCCGCCAGACCGGCAAGGAACCATTGGATTTTAGGTATTCAGGTGGAGTCGCCTCCACCATCGAGTCAAATTGTAAAAAGGGTTGCCGGGGCAACCCACGGAAAATTAAGCGGCTTGTTCTTGTTCGCCCTTGGCCTTGAGCACGCGAGCCAGGGAGGCGGCGGGCTCGTTGAGCAGGCGGACCAGCTTGGAAGCCGGGGCTTGCAGAACGCCAAGCAAGGTTGCAAGAAGCACTTCGCGGGAAGGAAGGTCCGCCAGGACCTGGATGCCGGAAGCATCAAGGTACTTGCCGTCCAAAACGCCGGCTTTCACCTGGGGCTTCTGGAACTCGGTCGCGAAGGTCTTCATGACCTTGGCGGCAGCGCACACGTCTTTCTCACCGGTGACCACAGCGGACTGGCCCGTCAGGACATCACCGATTTCCACGGGATACCCAGCGCGTTCAGCGGCCTTCTTCACCAGCGTGTTCTTATACACGTGCATCTCAGCGCCTGCAGCGCGGAGGCGCTTGCGAAGCTCTTCGAACTTGTCCACTTTCAGCCCGGTGTAGTCCACCACGAACATGAACGGGGAGGCGTTGACCTTTTCCAGAAGGTGCTCAATGAGGATCGTCTTTTCAGCTTTCATCGTCGTTGTTCTCCTTCAGATTTAGGCGGCAGATTTCACGTACTTGCCCAGATCAAGCTTGAGCGCAGGAGACATGGTCGCGCTGAAGGTGATGCTCTGGATGAACTTGCCCTTGGCAGAGGCGGGACGGGCACGAACCACGGCGTCAATCAGAGCCTGGGCGTTTTCCACGATGGCTTTGGGCTCGAAGCTGACTTTACCCACGCCAGCGGAGATGTTGCCATTCTTGTCGAGCTTGAAGTCAGCACGACCAGCCTTGACGGCCTTCACCGCACCGGCGGTGTCATCGGTCACGGTGCCCGTCTTGGGGTTGGGCATCAAACCACGAGGACCAAGTTGTTTACCAAGCTTGCGGACTTCGGTCATGGCGGCGGGAGTAGCGATGGCCACATCGAAACCCGTAAAACCAGCCTTGACCTGGGCGATGAGATCCTCAAAGCCGACAAATTCTGCACCGGCGGCCTTGGCGGCGTCAGCGGAGTCGCCCACGGCGAACACTGCGACTTTCACGCTCTTGCCAGAACCGTTCGGAAGGGGGCAGGTACCACGGACCATCTGATCGCTCTTGCGAGGATCCACACCCAGACGGAAGGAAAGGGAAACCGTCTCGGAGAATTTGGTGGAGGGGAGCTTTTTCACGAGCTCTGCCGCTTCTTCCAGTGAGAAGAATTTGTTAGCCGGAACGAGTTCCGCCGCTTTTTTGTAACGCTTGCTTCTTTGTTTCATGGTCTTGTGCAGTCCGAGCGAGCCTGAGTCTTAAGCAGGCTCTCCTGCCATGGTTTGAGTTTTGGAGATTTAACCGACAACTTCGATCCCCATCTGACGGGCGGTACCAGCCATGATGCGGGCAGCGGCGTCGAGGTCCTGGGTGTTGAGGTCAGCCAGCTTCAGCTTGGCAACTTCTTTGAGTTGAGCCTGGGTGAGCTTGGCAACCTTCTTTTTGTTGGGCTCACTGGAACCAGAAGCCAGATTGGCAGCCTTCTTGAGAAGGATGGATGCCGGGGGCTGCTTGGTGATGAAGGTGAAGCTCTTGTCCTTGTAAACGGAAATGACGGTCGGCAGGATGTCGCCAGCCATCTTCTGGGTGGCGGCGTTGAACTCCTTGCAGAACGCCATGATGTTCACACCGGCTTGACCCAGGGCAGGACCGATGGGCGGCGCGGGGTTGGCAGCTCCAGCTTTAATCTGGAGCTTGATCATTTTAACGACTTCTTTGGCCATCGCTTGTTCTTGTTACTACGGTTTGAGTTGAAAGGGGGGGGAGGAGCTTGCCTGAATCAGAAAAATCAGGCCTTCTCAACCTGCCAGTATTCCAGATCCACCGGAGTGGAGCGGCCGAAGATGTTCACGGAGACGCGCAGCAGGCCCTTCTCCGGATCGATTTCTTCGATGATGCCAGTCTGGCTCTCGAAGGGACCGTCCGCCACGCGGACCGTGTCTCCCACGGAGAACATAAACTTCGGCTTCACGCCTTCCTCACGCTCACGCACCTGGGCGAGCAGGACTTCGACCTCTTTCGGACGAAGGGGAATCGGGTGATCCTTGGTGCCGGCAAAGTTCAAGAAACCGTCGGTTTCTTTGACGAAGTGCCAGGTCTGCACCACGGGCTTGTTGTTCTCATCCAGCAGCCACATATTGGCGAGGATGTAGCCCGGGAATACCTTGCGGGTGGATTCGCTGCGCTTGCCTTTTTTGACTTCAGAGACGCGCTCAGTGGGAACCACCACTTCGAAGACGAATTCCCCCATCTCCTCAGACTGGATGCGGCGCTCCATATTTTCACGCACGCGCTGCTCGAGCCCGGCGCGGACGTGAAGGACATACCACTGGTCGTGAGGTGCGGGGATCGCTGGCATGATGGAAAAGTAAAAGGGAAGCCGGACGAGACTAAACGGACAGGACTGGCAGATCAGAGGATCGTCGCCGCCTTGAAGAACATGCGCATCACGAAGTCAAAAGCGCCCGTGAAGCCAGCAAAGATCAACATGGCAACAAAGACCACCGTCGTGGCATCGGTCAGCTCCTTGTAACGGGCGAAGCCCTTTTCCTTGGGGTCCCATGGCCATGTGGCCTTTTTCATTTCGCCCCAGACTTCGGAAAGATAGCGTGACACTCGGCTCATGTTGTTCGTCAGGCAAAAAAGACTGTCAGGTAAGATGGCACGCCAGGTAGGACTTGAACCCACAACCAATGGTTTTGGAGACCACTACTCTACCAATTGAGCTACTGGCGTGTTTATCTTGACGAACAGTCTTTGTATTACAGCACAATTTTGAAACTGCAAGTGTTGTGATGCCTTTTGGCGACAATGCCGCCGTGAGACTTTTGCAAGCCTCGCGGCGGCTGCCACCCAAACGGCAATCAACAAAATCAGTCGAGAATGTCAGCCACACGACCGGCACCCACGGTACGACCACCTTCGCGGATAGCGAAGCGCATCGTCTTTTCCATGGCGATCGGGGTGATCAGCTCGATTTCGACGGACACGTTGTCACCAGGCATCACCATCTCTACGCCATCGGGGAGTTTGACCATGCCGGTCACATCGGTCGTACGGAAGTAGAACTGAGGACGGTAGTTGGTGAAGAAGGGCGTGTGACGGCCACCTTCGTCCTTGGAAAGCACGTAAACTTCAGCCTTGAACTTGCGGTGGGGCTTCACGGAGCCGGGCTTCGCGATCACCTGGCCGCGCTCGACATCCGTTTTCTTCACACCGCGAAGAAGGAGACCGACGTTGTCACCGGCGCGACCTTCGTCGAGCAGCTTGCGGAACATTTCAATGTCCGTGACAGTGGTCTTGACGGTGTCCTTGATGCCGACGATTTCGACTTCACTCATCTTCTTGATGATGCCACGCTCAACACGGCCGGTCACCACGGTTCCACGACCTTCGATCGCGAACACGTCTTCCACAGGCATGAGGAAGTCCTGGTCGATCGGGCGCTCGGGAAGCGGGATGTAGCTATCCACAGCGTCCATGAGCTTGTAGATGTTGGCCTTCTGCTCGGCGTCACCTTCAAGAGCCTTGAGGGCGGAACCCTTGACGATCGGAATGTCGTCGCCGGGGAAGTTGTACTTGCTGAGGAGGTCGCGAACTTCCATCTCGACGAGGTCAAGGAGTTCTGCGTCGTCCACCATGTCCACTTTGTTCATGAACACGACAACAGCGGGAACACCCACCTGACGGGCGAGAAGGATGTGCTCACGGGTCTGAGGCATCGGGCCGTCAGCGGAGGAAACCACGAGGATGGCGCCGTCCATCTGAGCAGCACCAGTGATCATGTTCTTCACATAGTCAGCGTGCCCAGGGCAGTCCACGTGGGCATAGTGACGCTTGTCGGTTTCGTATTCGACGTGAGCGGTGTTGATCGTGATGCCGCGCTCTTTCTCTTCAGGAGCCGCGTCAATTTCATCATACTTCTTCGCCTGCGCATACCCCTTCTCCGACAGCGTGGTCGTGATCGCAGCGGTCAGCGTCGTTTTGCCATGGTCAACGTGGCCGATGGTGCCAATGTTGACGTGGGGCTTGTTCCTCTGGAATGCTTCTTTAGCCATGGGTTTGGGTGTTGTAGTATGCGCGTTTGGTTTGGGGAACTGAAAGTCAAATCCGAGGGTCGATGGAGCTCGTGGCGGGGATTGAACCCGCGACCTCGTCCTTACCAAGGACGTGCTCTACCACTGAGCTACACGAGCGCACCATTAACCGGGGATGTGCCACTTTTGAGGGAGACCAGGATGCCTGCCTTGCGTCTTCACGCAGAGGAATTCATCACTCGCCGACCCGAAAAAAGTGGATCGCAAGTTAGTTGATCGAGCCGCTCTGTCAAAAAAATTTGGAATTATTTTTGCCGATTTTGCGCTTTTCTGGTGTTTGCGGCGTCACGTGCCCTCAATTCGTTCAAGTTGAGGGTGTTGGGCGACCATTCTACAAGAATGGTCGCCAGCACTTAGATGGTCTCTCGATCAAACGGAGGTCACTTCGAAGCCTTTGCGGTAGGTTTTGCTCAACAAGGCCTCGGCAGCCGGTTTTCCGGCGATCTTCATTGTCGCAGTGTCCCAATCCAGGGTCTCACCCGGGAAACGGGCCGCCACGTTGCCAAGCTGCACCGCTTCGGCGAGTGGGCCAGCGTAGTGGAACCCTCCGTCGGTTTTGGTGCCTTCAAAAATGTGATTGATCCAGACATGCCAGTGTGGCGTGCCCGTGACGTCCCTGGGATACGCGAAGCCTTGAAACTTTTCGAGGGGATACAGCCGGGGGCCCGCCACATGCGGGATGATCGCATTCCCCTGTTCTCCGATCACCAGGGAGCCCGCCTTGGGCAGATTGAATGTCTCCGGCATCTGGGCGAGTTCCTTGGGCGGCTGCAGCTTGCCATCGTACCAGATGATCTCGACGGTGTTCCCCGCCGTGAACTGGGTGCCAGGGAACACGTAGTGCACCCGCTCCGGCCCAGGCCAGATCTCACCATTGATGCCCTCGTGCTCCGCGCGGACAGACACCGGAGCCGTGAGCTCCAGGGCGGTGAACAGCGGATCGAAGATGTGGCAGCCAAAGTCCCCCAGCGCCCCGGAACCAAATGCCTGCCAGTCGCGCCACACAAACGGGTGGTAGGCATCCGCCACATACGGACGCTCGGGAGCGGCCCCCAACCAGAGGTTCCAATCCACATTGGGCGGAGGGGCAGTTTCCTTTTCCTTCGCGGGGCGATCAAGGTAGTCAGTGCGCTCGCGGCCGTCCACCCCTACCCAGCTGTGAATCTCCTTCACCTTGCCGATCGCCCCTTCGCGCAGCAGGCGTACAGCCAGCCGATACTCCAGGTTGGAGTGAATCTGGTTTCCCATCTGGGTCACCACCCCGGTCTTCTCCGCCCAGAGGCGCATCTGGCGGCACTCCCACACCGTGTGCGCGAGCGGTTTCTGGCAGTACACATGTTTCCCACGCTTCATCGCCTCGATTGAAGCCCGTGCGTGCGCATGATCCGGCGTGGAGACGGAGACGGCATCCACCTTGTCCCCCAGCTGCTCCAGCATCTGCATGTAGTCCACGTAGTGAGGCACGCCGGGGTACTCCTTGTCCGCCTTTTCAAAACGGTTGCTATCAATGTCGCAGAAGGCCACCAGCTTGGCCTTGGGATGGTTGCCGATGTTCTTGAGATCGGCGAAGCCCATGCCATCCACACCGATGTTGGCCACCTGCAACATGGAGTTGAGCGGCTTGGAATAGGATCCGCTAGGGAGGATGAAGGGGGCCGCGACGGCGCTCGCAGCAGTTTGCAAGAAGCGGCGGCGGGAGTTGAGCGATTTCGGCCGGGAAGAGCTGGGAAGATCAATTGCCATGCCGCGACTACACGCGGAACAGCCAGGGTGTTTCAGCGCGGGGCCAAGACTATCACATTCGGTGACTTCCTGCATAGGCAGAGGCAGATCCCGCGCCTCTGGCCGCCTCAAGCTAGTCCTGCACTCGAAGGGATCCTCCAATCATCTTGAAAAGAGCCTGGTGCTTCCTGATCCGATCTTCCCCCACCGTTCCCTCCTCCGGCCCAAAAGTGTTGATCTGAAAGTTGATCATGTACCTGCCCCGGAACACGCGGATGACTTGCGCCGCACGCAAAGCTCTCTCACCCAGTTGCTCATAAGGCTGCCTGCGCGTGAACAGGAAAGCAGGCATGCCATTCACCCGGGTTTTGAGAAAGGAAGTGAGCTCGATCCCAAGGACTTCATAGCTCTGCCGCAGCATGTCCTCTGTGTATCTGGCATACAGTTCATCCGCTCTCACCGGCATCCCATTCTCATCCACCGTGGGATTGACCAGCACCGTCATCCAGACGTTCCCATGTCCGTAGCAGTTGCGGAAGCCAACGAGCTCCTTCTTCGGCGACACTTCCGCCTTCCAGCTCATCGGCACTTCAAAAGTCACTTCCATCCCACTGTTGGCAGTATGCTGAATCCGGCGACTGAAGCCGTCAGAGAACTCCTTCTCAGGCGACTTTGAATAGACCGGGTGGTTCCAGAGGAGATTCCCGCGAACCAGGTCAACTTCAATCGCCCCCTTGGCCCGGCTGTCCACCAGCTTCAGGAATTCCCGGGCCATTTTGACTGTTGCAACATCATCATATTTGGCCAGCTCCTTCCAGCTCGCTGCGTCCATCTGGGCTAGCATGGCTCTCCCTTCCTCGGGGGCTTTTTTAATGATGTCGGCCTCGATCGCGTCGCATCCACTGGCGAAGGGTGAAGAAAGCCATGAAGCTCGTGCGGCATACACCTCTACCGCCAGACTTGGAAATGCCTTCTCCAGCTTGTTGAGCTTCCACTCAATGCCCCTGGCATACATCCTGGACTGGAGCAACTCGGTGGGGAGATCTCCCTTGGGCGTGCCAGGGATCGCCACATAGGGCTCGGCTGGCAAAACCACGGAGGACAACATCTGAAAGAACAGCAAGGTCAGGCAGAGAGCGCTTCTGATCATACAATCCTTTAGGTCAAAAAAACCGGCCTGTCCAGCAATCCTGCTCCATCCGGCCATGGGCTCCCTGCCTCCTCACGCGGAACAGGCCTCATTGCCGCCGACGCGCACCCATCATCTCCTTTTGCCATGCAAGGAGTGCCGTCTTAAGCCGTTGCACCACCTCCGGTTTGCGCTCTGCGAGATTTTCCGTCTCTCCAAAGTCTGTGCTGAGATCGTACAACTGCACCGCGGATCCATCATAGTCACAAAGCAGTTTCCATGAACCTTCCCTCATGGCGAGGTCCGGGAGAGGCTCTTTGTTTTTTGGCCCCATGGTTTTACGATCAGGCGGACGGGACCAGAAAAGAGGAGCCGTGCGCGAGGCCTCGCTCTTCCCCAGCAACACGGGAGCCAGATTTTCACCATCGAATCGCTCCGGACCGGCATTGGCACCGGCCAGCGCCAGCAATGACGGCGCAATGTCGATGGCGGCAAAGACAGATCGCTCATTGTGGCTCGCCGCCTTCCCCGCCTCCATGATCCCGGGTGCCCAGGCAATAAGGGGCGATCGCACGCCGCCTTCATACAGCGTGGCCTTGGTGCCGCGGAACAACCCCGCCGAACCCGCTCCGGGCTCGGGGCCGTTGTCCGAACACACCAGCACGAGGGTGTTATTTCGCAAAGCTGGCGTGTCCCGCAGATGGTCAAACAGGCGCCCCAGCTGGCGATCCATTTCTTCCAGCACCGCCAGATACAGGCCCCGCTTTCCCTCCCGCCACTTTTCAACCGGCGGCCAGAAGGGGCTGTGCACATCATCCGGCCACAGGTTGACGTAGAACGGCTTCCCTTCCTGGGCTGACTTGTCCATGAAATGGATCGCAGCCTCCACAAACCCGCCGGTGATCTTTGATCGTTGCATCCAAGTCACGGGTCCCCCGAGCCGCTCGGCATTGACCCAGATCTTCCCTGGTGCAGCGTCTCCAGGCTTGAGTGTCAGCGGCAAAAGCTTGGGCCCCATGCCTTCGAAATTCGTAAGCGACTCATCGAACCCGTACGCCGTGATGGGCGGAGCATCATCCACATCCCGTTGACCACCCAGATGCCATTTGCCGAAGTGGCCCGTAGCATATCCCCTGGCCTTCAAGGCCTTCGCCAAAGTCGGGGCCTGGGGGGCCAACCAGTTCACCATGCCCCTCTGGAGATTGGCCGCACGGGCCTCCAGAAATGAGGTGATTCCCCAGCGCTGAGGATACTGCCCCGTGGTGAGAGCGCAGCGCGAAGGGGAGCAGATGGGGGAGTTCACATAGAACTGGGCAAATCGGATCCCCTCCACGGCCAACCGGTCAAGGTGAGGGGTCTGAGCCTCCTTGTTGCCGTAGCAGGAAAAGTCCCCCCACCCCATGTCGTCAATGAGCACCATGACGATGTTTGGAAGCCCGGGAGCGACGGTGGCTCCGGGGGCAACGCCTCCCGTCGCCAACCAGAGGAGGATCAGGGCGAGGGGTGAGAATGACATTCGTGAGGGCATCCCTCTGCAACGTCTCCTTGCAGGGGGAAATTCATGTGATTCGGGCAATTCCTCTTCCTTCCGGGCGATTCGCATCTCGCTGCCGGTCGTGTGCGGTCACACCAGCTCGCCAAACCGCTCAGGGCATCGCGAGTTGAACCCCTCAATCTCCACAGAACCCGATCCTCCCTTGAGCAAATGATACTCCTCCGCAAAAAGATTGAAACTGCAGAGATCAATCGGCGTCACTTCGGAAGCGTTGATCTTGCCAATCACTCCGCCCGCTTCGAGAGCGGCTGCGGCAAGCTCTGAGCAAAAGAATCGGGTAAAATCCTCCTCATTCCGGGTCGCAGCCCCCAACACCGGCGAGCCATCAAGAGCATCCAACGCGGAGCACACCGCCTGAGCGACGTCGTACCCTCTGCCCTGATGAGCCATCAGGAACCGGGTCAGTTGCTCAAGATCCAGCTTTTCACGAGCACTGGCACTTAGAGGGAGCCACCAGATGTGCCCCTCATAGCTCTCGATATGGTGACAGAGCCGGTTCCGCAAAACGCCACCAGAGCTTTTCCCGGTGATGTGGTCGCGGTGTAGAAACGTGGACTCCATGATATGCACCGCCAGACTGCCTGTTGTCAGGTCTGCCTCAGTTTCGACGCTGCACACGATGCCGACATGAGACACCGTCGCCCCAGTCGCCCATTTGATCACATCTGAAAAATTGTTCTTGCCCGAAAAGGCAACCACATCCCCAGGCAACATTCTGGCCCGGATCTCATGATAGGAGCTGGTGATGACAGGCATGGCGCGAGACAATTCACGGTCGGACGAGCATGCCTACACTATCGTCAGCCCGGTGGGTTGCAACTCCCTCGCGCCGTCAGCCGGATGGAAAAAGTCGCGGACCTGGAGCCCCATCACTGCCCGCGCCCCCTCCCTGACCGTGGAGGCAGCTCAGGCTCGTCGCCGACGCATGAGCAACAGCAGCAGGGCCGCGATGCAGATCACGATCTCAAACAAGAACGTCCAGTGAACCACAAAGCTCCACACCCACCAGCTGCGAGTGGCGGGCACGGTGACAAGGAAGAACGACTGGTCTGACAGGGGGTAAAGCCAGCGAATCCCCGCAAAGGGCGTATCGAGCAGCAAATGAAGGAAGACGCCACCGACGAACGATGTGGCAGCCAAAGCCAGGGCCCGGCTGCGCAAGATCAACGCCAAAATCAATGAAACGCCCCATGCCGCCAGCCAAAAGACAGGCAGATGCGTCCAGTAGTCATGGTGAAGATGCCGCCCCTGGTCGATGAGGTAGAAGTACAGCATGTCGGCATCCGGAAAAATGCTGCCGACAACGAAAGGAACGAACAACAGGTGGCGGCGCTCTGCCGCCGCCCTCCGGGTTAACAGGCATGCGCCGAGATAACCCGCGGGAAGGTGGGCAATGAACATAGGGGGATTTTTTTTTGGGGGGGGATCGCACCCTAAAGGATTGCTCCAAGGAGGTCCACAACGAAATCCGCCCCATGCCCGCAGACTTCAACTGATAAGCAGCAGCCGTGCTGGCTGCCCGCGCTCAATCACCGGTGCACGATGGATGCAAGGCGGCACGAGGCTTTCAGGATGGGCAATGGCGATACGCCACAGGTTGCCAATGCCGAAAAAGTAGGGCCGGGCCTCTGGCAAGGGCGCGTAGTGCAGGTTGAAACAGTTATCGCTGAGGAACTCCTCAAATTCCTCGTCATCCTCGCCCCCATACAGTTCCAGCAACTCCGCGCGGATCTCCGGCACGTCCACCTTGCGCACCGCCTCTTCATTGAGCAGGCCTTCCGAGGCGGTGTGGTTGTAACTGCAAAGGTAGGTATCCGCCTCCACTGGTGCGCTATCGACGTGGAAGGAGTACACATCTGTGATCACCGGGCCGCCCTCCTCATCTCTTGGATAGCCGTGAATGCAATCCAGCACGGGCGAGAGACCATGATCCGCCAGGGCCTTGCGATCAGCGATCAGGACGTCCCTGGCAACCTGACCAGCTGGACTCAGCACGAGGCCATTGAGGGTCGCTTCATCCAGCGCCAGACGACCTTCCTTCACATCGAACTGGTCCACGACCTCGTCAAAATCACCCGGCAGGGTTCTCGCCCAGCAAAGCGCGTTGATGCCGTCCGCGAACTTGGTCGAAACGAGCTCCTCAAAGCTGTGTACGTACTTGATGCGGGGACAGTCTGGATGGGGAGGGCTTGAGGACATGTGAAGGAGGCGGGGGCCAGAATAGGACCACACCCCGCAACGACGTCAAGCCAGCGCCCCGGTCGCATAGTTCCACTCAGCGGGAAGCGGCTCCAGGCATGACGGGCATTCATAGACCTCGTCCTTGATGACGCAGGTCTGGAGACATCGTTGGCAGTAGCGGAATTCGAACGCGGTAGTGAATCCCTGAACACCCGGGAAACCTGCTGCTTTCAGGGCGAGATCGAGAGCAACCCATGCGCTTGATTCAGGACAGTATCCGGTTGAGAGATTGGATGCCTCTTCAATCACCAGTCCCGTCTTGGACCTGCGAAAGGCAATTTCACCCGCACATTCCACGGGTGCCCCTCTTGCACAGGCGATGTGTTCAGAATGCCGGTCCGCGATGAACAAGTGATGCCCAGACAACACTGTGTAGGTAAAGACCTCTGAAGGGGTGCCCGGAGAAAAGTATCCCGCATCAAGCGCCCACTTCATCAAACCATCCGCCGTGGTCACTTCATGCCTGGGAGCGGCCATGTTGACCTTCTCCTTGATGGCAGCAGGACCCACGTAAGGATAAATTCGCATGCAGGGAGCAGGTCTTCATGAAGCAGGCACTTCACCGGCAGACTGCGATTTCAAGCGCTTCCTCTCCACCAGACCACCGATCAGTCCCGACAAAAACAACGCAACACCAAAGAACCCAAACACCATCCCCACTGCGGTTGAGACCATGCTTTTGGCGATAGCTGCACTCAACTGCTCGGGATCGCCGACCCCATTGCCCCCCAAGACCTCGAAACTTTGGGTGATTCCCATCACCGATCCCAGCATCCCGAGCAAAGGTCCAGCCAATATGAGCAAACCGCCAATGGTCATCATCCGTGTGAATGCGGGTTTCATCAGGGAACCAACATGCGCAAGGCAGCGCCCCCTGTCAATGCCAGCCCCAGCACTGGAGATTACCAGGGAGGCGAGCAAGCCATTCCGAAAACGCTCACCCACACACCCTTTGAATGACCTGCTCAATCTGATTAAACTCCATCTTTCCGCAAACGGCGGATGCGCCTGCTCTGACCAAAGCAGCATTGCCCTCGTCATGGGAGGAGACTGCCACGATGCTGATGCGGTCGCCCGACGCCCGGACTTTGCTGACGAGCGCATCGCCTTTTCCGTCATCGAGATCAAAATCTACCAGCATCAAATCAAACGTCTCTACAGCTCGCACTTCCAGCGCTCTGGCTATGCTCGGCACGACGATGACATCATGCCGCGCAAGGAATAGACGAATGACATTCGCCGCAAATACATCGTGGTTTTCGACATAGAGAATCTTCATCAGCTCTTGCCGGATTCAGAGGCAGAATCACCGGCTGAACTGCGATAGACGCGGAGCAATTCGGTGACGAGAACCCCGTCAATCAGCATCCCCTCATAACAGGCGTCTTCGATCGACAGATGGGAACAGTTGGCGTTGCGGATGACGACGTGAGTCAATGCCACATCCTCGAACCTCGCCTCTGAGAGGTTGACGTCGGCAAACTGGGCCCCGGCAAGGCGCACATCGCGAAACTGCGCCCCGCCAAGATCGGTGTTGAGGAACTCCGCACCGGAAAGGTCCGCATTTTCAATCTTGGATTTCATAGCATGCACGGGGTGCTGAATACTCAGGCTCAACTCCGAGCTTCAGTCGGGAGTGATGAGCCGTTTCCACGAAGGTCTTTTGAGAAGTACAACTTGGCATGACCGCGCGAATCCCAGTCCGGGATCTGGCCGACGATGCTGAAGCGGTGCGCAAGATAGAAGCGGGGCTCCTGGTATTCCATCGTATCCACATATGCATGTCTGCAACCGCATCCGACGGCCAGCCTCTCCGCCTCAGCAAGAAGTGCCGCTCCAATGCCCTGCGAGCGGCACTCAGGGCTGACCGCCATGATGGAAATGCGCAGCCAGGCCATCTGGGTCTCGGCAATCAACCCACCAACCACGCGGGCATCTCTACGGGCGAGAAGCACCAAGGCCCGAGCTTGATGCTCCGGCTGCTGAAGCTGCTCCATGAAGTCCTGATTGGCCGTCCAGTTGTGTTCCCGGAGCCACTGACGAACAAGATCACAGCCTGTCGCCGACACATCGGCCACGGCTGCGATATCCAGATGGTCAGATGCCAACTCCATTCCTCAAACCCGGCTCACCCCGCGTTTTTGCTGTCCCGCTTGGCCTGCTGGCGTTTGGTGGTCGATTTGAGGTGCGCTTTGACGCGGGTGTCACTTCCCGCCAGCGCCACTTTGGTCTTCTTGATGCGTGCCTTGGTCGCCGTGGCTTTGGCTTTTGCCGTCGTACCTTTTTGGGCTTTTTTGGTTGCCATAGGATCAACAGGTTGAGATTCACTTTCCCGCCTCCGGCACTTCAGTGATCCGATCACCGGGGCTTTTCTCTTGCTTCCTAATTCACCTGACAGTGCGATGGTCTGAGATTTTCTCCGTGCCGTCAACGTCTTTGTCGCATCTATCGTGTGCGGTTCACTTGATGCTCAATGAATCGCTGCGCCTGATCCTGCTCAGTTTGTGACACTTCAGGGTGCTCGATCACCAGCCGTAGCAGCTCCAGATAGAACTCCCTCTGACGGGGCTTGCTGGTCACATTCAGGATCCGGTTGACCATCCAGACGGAGAGAGTGGTCGGCTTGCGCCGGATGGACTCCACCAGCTCTGCCTCATAACGCCCCGCCATTTTTTCCAGGGCGTGAACCAGAGGGCCCGGAGACCCGAGATCTGACGCCGGCAAGCGCTCCATGAGGTCGAACATGGGGCGAATCGCCCGCTCGGGTTGAGGCAGCGCCATGAGCTCCTCCGTCAACTCATACAGCGTCCCGATACCATTCGAATTCCGGGGGATGCAATCAAAGTCCTCATAGGTCAGTGCATCAAACGCCTCGAGAATCTGTTCGTACGTGCGTGCCATGATCTTGGAACGGTGAGGAGAACCCCGGGAGTTTTTTAGGATCCTACGCAAACCTGAGGAGGCAGGTCAAGACGGCTTCAATGGCTGGGTCGCCATATAGGCTGCCAAGGCCCTTAACCGCTTCTGCGTTTCGAGTCGCAGCGCGGCCAGCATGACCGGCTCAAGAACCCAGCGCAGCCATCCCGGCTTGGCGGTGAAGCGGAACTTGTAGGTGAGCAGGGATCCTTCCGGTGTGTCCACATGGCGGATGCCGGCAGCAAAGCTCTCGAAAAACTCCGGACGGTTGATCATCTCCACCGCCGCAAGCGAGCCGGGAGCAAAAGAAACATAGCGGGTCTCGATGCCAATCCCTCCCAATCGCCGTTTGCCGACGCACAGTGAGGAGGCCCCCTTTCCTGCCACCGTGTGCCCGCACGTCAAAGCAGCACTGGAAAGGAGCGTGTCCCACTCCAGCCTCCGGGAATAGTCATGAAGCACGTTGAACACTTCCAGTGACGGGCGGCACATCGTGCAGGAGACGGATCCGGTGGGCATGGCGGAGTGGTTCAGAGAGCAAAGCCAGGTTGCCCGTCACTCAAGATAGACCTTAGGGAGACTGCATTTGCATTCCAGCGTGCGACACACTCTAGGCCTGTCGCAGTTGCAGCGGGGAGTCGCACACACATGCGTCTTCTGGCAGGCGCATTCTGGTTTAAGACAGACCTTTTCAAGAGCACAATTGCAATTTGAAAGGAGGCCGCAGTAGCTCCAGGCTTTGCCATGTGCCGCTGGCCATCTGTGTTGAACGAGGGCATAGCCGAGACAGGCCGCCCACACCGCCATGGCGATAACGGTAGCAGCTGTCGCCCGGTAAACGAAGTCGGGAATATTACCTGCATCCATTCCCGTTGAATCCAACAACGTGAGCACGCTGGCGATAATACCCAACCATATGGCCGCGAAAAGAATGGCTGCACTGATTGATGCGAAGAATCTCATTGAATGACTCGATCGTAGCCGGACATCAACGCCCCACCCCAACAGCCTGTCAACACAACTTGTGCCGCCCGCCCCCCTGCCTGAGTCATACGCAGGCAAATCCGGTTTGAGCCGATGCATGAAACCAAAACGGGCAGACGACCGAAGCCATCTGCCCGCAAGCACCACGAAACCCGTTTGAAGTTTCGAGTTTGAATTTTGGAGTTTACTTCTTCTTCGCAGCCTTCTTGGCCTTGGGTGCCTTCGTTGCCGTCGCCGCCTTCTTCGGAGCCTGCGCATTCACCTCGGCCTCCACCGTGGCCCCCACCTTGAGGCGCAGGCCGTTCAGGCGGATGAAGCCAGTGGCATCGTCCTGGTTGTAGGCCTTGGTCGGGTCCGCTTCCATCGTGGCGATGTGCGGGTTGTACAGGCTGTAGGCGGACTTGCGGCCGGCAGCGTAGATGCCGCCCTTGTAGAGCTTCACGCGCACCGTGCCGGACACGTTCTTCTGGCTCTCTGTCACCAGGGCCTGGAGGGCGAGGCGCTCCGGAGCGTACCAGAAGCCGTTGTACACCAGGGTGGCGTACTTCGGAATCAGGCTGTCACGCAGGTGCATGACTTCGCGGTCCATGGTGAGGCTTTCGATCTGACGGTGGGCGAAGTGCAGGATGGCACCGCCGGGGGTTTCATACACACCGCGGCTCTTCATCCCGACAAAGCGGTTCTCCACCATGTCCACACGACCCACGCCGTGCTTGCCACCCAGCTTGTTGAGTGTCTTCATCACCTGAAGGGGGCTCAGTTCCTTGCCGTTCACGGCCACGCAGTCACCCTTCATGAACTCCAGCGTCACGTACTCCGCCTTGTCGGGAGCGTCTTCCGGAGCAACGGAGAGGGTGAACATGTCCTTGTTGGACGGGGCGAAGGCGTCGAACCAGGGATCTTCCAAGATGCCAGCCTCAAAGCTGATGTGCAGCAGGTTGCGGTCGCTGGAGTAGGGCTTCTTGGCGCTGGCCTGCACCGGGATGTTCTTGTCTGCGCAGTAGGCGATCATCTCGGCGCGGCCGGGGAAGGCGGTGCGGAAACGCTCGTCCCGCCAGGGGGCGATGATTTCGATCTCGGGGGCCAGAGCGGCAGCGGTCAACTCGAAACGGACTTGGTCGTTCCCCTTGCCGGTCGCGCCGTGGGCGATCGCGGTCGCGCCTTCGGCCTGGGCGATCTCCACCATGCGCTTGGCGATGAGAGGGCGGGCAATGCTGGTGCCCAGGAAGTACTGGCCCTCATAAATGGCTCCGGCCTGCATCATCGGGTAGATGAAATCACGGGCAAACTCCTCCTGGAGGTCGTCGATGTAGATCTTGGAGGCGCCGGTCTTCTTGGCCTTCGCGTTCAGCCCCTTCAGCTCGTCGTCCTGGCCGATGTTCGCGCAGAACGCGATGACTTCTGCGTCATAGGTGTCTTTGATCCAGGAGAGCAGGACGGAGGTGTCGAGACCGCCGGAGTAGGCCAGAACGATTTTCTTTTTCATGCTGAAGGGTTGGAGTGGAGCTGTCGGGGGAGTCGGTTTGAAATGAACCGCCAAACAAACACCGATTTGCCCCGCCATCAAGGGCGGACGCGGAGTCTGGCCAAAATGTCAACTGGCATGCCGTGCTCAGTCCCGCAGCGAACGCCAGGCCAGCCAGCGGTAGAGCGAGGGCTGGGCAAGCAGACTCTGGCAAATCTTTTGCTTTTTATCGACAGGGCGACACGGCGCGTCATGGTCGTGCGATTGCTGCTTGGCATTTCCCATTTCCAGTCCATCGCTCAGTCCCGCCTCCATGCCCGACCTCCTCAGCCACACGCTTTTCGCCAATCACCCTGAAGTGCTCTGGCTGGCCGTCATTGGAGCGCTCTGCATCGGCATGGCCAAGGCGGGATTGGCAGGCACAGGGCTGGTGAGCGTGCTGCTTTTCGCCCAGGCGTTCGGGGCCAAGGCCTCCACCGGAGTGGTGCTGCCCATGCTCATCGCTGCGGATCTCATGGGCTACTACCTGCTGCGGGGCAGCGGAAAGTGGCGGCAGATCATCCCGCTGGTCCCTCCCGCCATCGTTGGGGTGGTCATCGGCTGGTGGCTCCTGGACCTGCTGGACAACGCCACCGCCCGCCTGGCCATCGGCTGGCTCATCATTGCGCTGCTGGCAGTGAAACTGGTGCTGGACTGGAAGCGAGATCAGCTGGCGGAGTTGCACAAGCACCCCGTTTTCACCGCCATCTTGGGAATTGCCGCCGGCGTCGCCACCATGCTGGCCAACGCTGCCGGACCCGTCATGACTGTTTACCTGCTGGCCCAGCGGTTTGAGAAAAGCGAGTACTTGGGCATTTTCAGCCGCTTCTTCCTTTTTATCAATCTGGTCAAGGTGCCCTTCAGTGCCCAAATCGGTCTGATCACCGGCCCCACCCTGCTCACCAATCTCTGCCTGCTGCCTGCGGTATTCCTCGGAGCCGTCATCGGCTGGCGCATTGTGAAGGTGCTGCCGCAAAAGATCTTCGAGTGGGTAATGTTCGTCTTTGCCCTGGTGGCAGCCATCCGGCTGGTGCTGGCGTAATCCCTCTAGGGGAGACAGGGCGAGCGCCCGCCTCCCCCCCGACGTCCATTGCGCATCCCGCTTGACGATTTGCGTTGCCCCGCAAAAAGGGCTCACGTTCCAGTCTTGTAAGCCCGGCAAACCAAGTCCAAAATAACTTCAGGTTCGCTATTTCCCCCTGCCCACCATGTCTTCCCGCAACGCTCCCGTTTCAGAGCCTGTCCTGCCCGCCGCCCAGCCGCCGGAGGAACACACCGGCATCCACGTCGGCAGCCCATCTCATGCTGCGGCCGGTCTGCCCGCCGTGCTCTCCTCTTTGAACCACGTCTTCGGCCAGGCCGGGGTAGTGCGCGGGACTGAGGCATTGCTCAAGCTGAACCAGAAAAACGGCTTCGACTGCCCGAGCTGCGCCTGGCCGGATCCTGACAACCACCGTGCTGCCACGGAGTTCTGCGAAAACGGTGCCAAGGCCATTGCGGCCGAGGCCACCACTCGCAAGGCCACGCGTGACTTCTTTGCCAGCCATAGCATCACCGAGCTGGCGGCAGAGTCCGACTACTGGCTGGAGCAGCAGGGGCGCCTGGTGGAGCCCATGCTCCTGGAGGCAGGCGGCACCCACTACCAACCCGTCAGCTGGGATCGGGCTTTCCAAATCATCTCCACAGAGCTGAACCAGCTCCCCTCCCCGGACGACGGCATCTTCTACACCAGCGGTCGCGCCAGCAATGAAGCTGCCTTCCTGTACCAGTTGTTCGTCCGCCAGTTTGGCACGAACAACCTGCCGGACTGCTCCAACATGTGCCATGAATCCAGCGGCTGCGCCCTAAAGGCGACGGTGGGTGTGGGCAAGGGGACGGTACGTCTGGACGACTTTGATCTGGCAGACACCATTCTCGTGGTGGGACAGAATCCCGGCACCAACCACCCGCGCATGCTCAGCACCCTCCAAAGTGCGGTGCGGAAGGGGGCCAAGGTTGTCGCCGTGAACCCGCTCATCGAACCCGGCCTGCTGGGCTTCAAACACCCCCAGGAAGTCAGCGGCATGATGGGCCTCTCGACCAAGCTCACCACTCAATACCTGCAGGTGAAGGTGAACGGCGACATGGCCCTCTTTCGCGGCATCGCCAAGGCGCTCCTGGCTCTGGAAGAAGCCTCGCCCGGCAAAGTCCTGGATGACGCCTTCCTCCGGCAGCACACCACTGGCTTTGCCGAGTACGCCACCCTGGTGCGCCAGACCTCGTGGTCGGAGATCGTCGATGGCAGCGGCATGGCGCAGGAGGAGATCGAAAACCTCGCCCTTCAGATGGCGGGCGGAGAGAAGCGTGTGATCACCTGCTGGGCCATGGGCCTCACCCAGCATCGCAACGCCGTCGCCACCATCCAGGAGGTCACGCATGTGCACCTCATGCTGGGAGCACTGGGCCGGCCCGGGGCAGGACTGTGCCCCGTGCGCGGCCACAGCAACGTACAGGGGGATCGCACCATGGGCATCTTCGAGAAGATGCCGGACTCGTTCCTGGACAAGCTGGGGCAGGTGTTTTCCTTTAACCCGCCCCGGCATCACGGGTACGACGTGGTCCTGGCCATCAAGGCCATGCACGAGAGCCCGGGCAAGGTCTTCATCGGTCTGGGGGGGAACTTCCTCTCTGCCACGCCAGACACGGAATTCACCGCCACCGCCCTCAGGAACTGCAACCTCACCGCGCACGTTTCCACCAAGCTCAACCGCAGCCACCTCATCACAGGCAGGCGCGCCCTCATCCTGCCCTGCCTGGGCCGGTCAGAGATGGACTACCAGAGCGGCATGCCCCAGTTCGTCACCGTGGAGGATTCCATGAGCGTGGTCCACATGAGCCAGGGGAATCTGCGCCCCGCTGGCGATCAACTCCTCAGTGAGACCATGATCGTCGCCCGCATCGCCGAGGCCACCCTTGCCAAGCAAACCACCGTGCCCTGGGCACAGCTCGCTTCCAACTACGATCTCATCCGCGACAAGATCGAGGCCGTCATTCCTGGGTTCGAGAACTTTAACGAGCGTGTCCGCCGCCCCGGTGGCTTCTACCTGCCCAACGGTGCTCGTGAGCGCAACTTCGACACCCCGGCCCGCAAGGCCACCTTCATCGCCAATGCCCTGCAGTCCGTGCAGCCCGAGCCCGGCCAATTCCTCCTCCAGACGCTTCGCAGCCACGACCAGTTCAACACCACCGTGTACGGTTTGCATGACCGCTACCGCGGCATCAGCAACGAACGCCGCATCATCTTCCTGAACCCGGAGGATCTGCGCGGTCTCGGCGTGCAGCCCCTGCGTCCGGTGGATATCACCAGCCACTGGCAGGGGCAGACCCGCCTGGCGCGCAACTTTCTCGCCATCCCCTATGACATGCCACGGGGCAGCGCTGCGGCTTATTTCCCGGAAGCCAACGTCCTGGTGCCCGTGGACAGCACTGCAGAGCAGAGCAACACGCCCACATCCAAGTCGGTGATCATCACCATCGCCCCCGCTGCTTCCGCATGATGAAGTGGGGCATCGGCGCTCTGGTGCTCGGGGCTCTCACAGGGTATCAGACCTACCGGGCCCCGGTCTCCCACGCCCCCGGGGTGCTTGCCGGCAATGCACCCGAGCAAGTCACCCTCGCCAAAGAGGCGCTTCCCATTCAGAATCAGGGTTGGACCCTGAAGCCCCTCGCCTGGTTTAACCTCCAGGCCAGGGTCCTCTCCAAGGAACACTACGCTGGAGATTTCCCCTCCCCTCTCGCCCCCTATGATCTCGCCCTAGGCTGGGGACCCATGTCAGACACAGCCGTATTGGAGAAGCTCGATGTCTCCCAGAGCAACCGCTGCTACCACTGGCGCTACTGGGGCACCAGCCCCATCCCAGAGGCGGAGCTCATCCGCCACAGTGCCAACATGCACCTCATCCCTGCCACGCCTGCAGTTGCGGGAGTCATCGCCTCGTTCCGCACAGGCTCAGTAGTGAAACTCACCGGTTACCTCGTCGAGGCCACCCATCCCCAGGCCAGTCATCCTTGGCGCAGCTCGCTCACAAGGGAAGATACCGGCCAGGGTTCATGCGAGATCGTCTATGTGCAATTCGCAAGGGAGATTGAAGGAAAGTAAGTCAGGCGATGGGCGCAGCAGCCTCCACGACCCACGACAGCCGCCGCCATGAGGCAGAGACTCATCGCCCCCTCCATCCACCACTGCGGCACGCGTCACCTTGACGGAGTCGCGGCAAGGTTGTCGGCAACCTGCTTGGGTACGGCGGTGGGCGACCAGCATCTTGTTGGGCCTTGACGGGCTACCGTCTTGGAAAAGCGGTTTCGTTGCCGTTGCGGAGGTGTGATTAAACCCAACCCCAAGCCGCCGGATTGTTGCAGCGCGGCTGGAGGATCAGTATAACACCAGGGAACCGGTGTGCGGATTGAGTACAAGGGTGCGGAAGTTTGCCGGAAGTACAGCCGGTGCCTTTTCCAAGTCTGTCGCCAGCGCCAGCGTTACGCACCACTTCGGGTCCGAGGTCCCCCTCGGCAGCGTTGTTCCGCCCTCCGGCTTAAACGCAAAAAGCGGAGGTGTCGTGTCTGCATCATCCACTGCCGCAGCCGCAACCAAAGGTGGACGGGTCAGCAGCGTTGACCACAGACTATTCTCAACCATGATGGTGGATCGCTCCAGGAGGTTGCTCTCGCTGAAAGCCTTCCACTTGCCCGTCACCCGGTCCTGCACCATCAGCTGCCACGCTTGATAGTAGCTCACCCCGGTGCCGCCGACCTCCGGGGCTCTCTTCAGAAAGCGGACGCCCACCATCCGGTTCTCCCGAGTGGCAAGTTGTGCAGCAAACGCCAGTTCGTTGGTGAAGCGATTGGCTGATGACGTGAGTTGCTGGGCCGACAACGCCCCTCCAATCGAAAAAGAGGCAAGAGCCACCAGCATCGCCACCAGGGCGATGACCACCATCATTTCAATCAAAGTGAAAGCTGCCTTGTTGGCAGCAGCGCAAGAGAGTTTTTTATTCACGACTGTGACATGAGTTTGGCGGCAGGCATTTGCACCGCCGTGGAGAATATGCGAAAGCCAAGCTTGAGGTTCACAAGCTCTGTCTCGAGTTTTTTGACGTCTGCCTCGTACTTCACCGCAGAGGTGAACACCTCGGTGTTGACCAGCTTCTGGAGCTTCTCGGCCAGCGCGTCAGAGGCGGACACATCAAGCCGGGACCAGTCCCGCTCATCCAAAGCAACAAGGGTCAGCCGAAGCACGGGGGGAAGCTGATGCCGGCTCAGTTTGGAAAGAGCAGAAGACCCCTGCCACTGGTGGCGACGCGTATCATACACATAGTCCGGCGCAGCGCTGACGTCGGCCCCCGTATCGCCGTCAAGGACCGGCCAGACCGGCTGGATGAATACTGCAAGGATGTTCTCGGCCACAGGTTGGGACTCCTGCGCCAAATCCATGCGAAACCATTTGTAGAGATCCGCCTGGGTCTTTTGAGCCTCTATCCATGGGATTCCGCCATCCAGTTGGTAGAGTGACAACTTCTCTGTGGGCTGGCGAAACTCCATGAGGCGAAAGCGCTTCCTCTCCGGCTGCGCCGGGGACGCTACCAGGAAAGGGGGGCGCCGTGGCATGTCGCTTTCATACCTCGCATACCAACCCCAGGCATTGAGCATGTTTTGCAGTCCATAGGGCTCCGTGGCTGAGCCACTCAGGGCTCCGGCTCCCATGTTCTCGCCAAGCGGAGCCTGGAAAAACACGGAATGTCCAGCCGCTGGCAGGCTAGCACCCAGCAGCGTTGTCGCCGGACCGCTTACGAAGTGCAGTTCTGACTGTCGCTCGTACGACACTGGATTATTATTAATGTCCAGCTTGTATCCCCAGTATGAATTGAGCGTCGCCTGGGATAGACGCGATGCCATGGCTTCAAAGACGGCCCTTGCCTCCCGAAACTCCTCGGTGCGAGCCTTTGCCCTGCCCCAGGTAGTCTGAGTGTCAGACAAGACCTGGGTGAGCACCAGCATGAGCACCGCAAGGACAGCGACCGAGACCAGCAGCTCGATAAGGGTAAATGCCCGTAACTTGGGAGACGGATAGCGTGACGCCATGGACATGAAAAGGAAAATGGACTAGTTAGACGCGACAGCTGGGGCGGCGGGAACCTTGTCTGTCTGGGCGAGCAGGGAGTTTGCCTGCTTGCAGGTTTCCGGCCTGGCAAATGCCGCCTCTGGATCAGCGCTGCCGGTGACCTGGATCAGTAGAGATCTGAGACCGGGATTGCTTGAAGCCTGCCCGGGGAGAGGCAGGGCGCTCGCAACCGTGACCCGGGCTGTAAAGATGGTGGATGAGTCCCCATCCTTCACCCGGGTTCCCTGTCCGTCGAAGCTGTAATCACGGGTGGCCCCTTCCTCCTGTTGCTTGATGACTTCACCCCAGTCCCGCATTCTGTAATCTGAGGATACGGATTGGATGATCCTGGCCGCAGCAGTGGTGTTGGAGGCTTCCCGCAAGGTGTCCAGCGAAACTGGAATCAAGCCCACCAGGGCGACAAGTACAGTGGCTGCAATACCGACAGCGATGGTGGTCTCCACCAGAGAGAACCCACGACCACCGGGGGACGAGGAAGGAATGTTGGTTTTCATGGCGCGTGAAAGTTCGTGGAAATACGTTGGATTGCTGGAGTGATGATGAGAGCGGTCAAGTGAACCCCCTCTGTTCGGACACCCTGCATCTCCTGGAGGCCGAAGAGATCAACAGGCGCACCCCTTCCGTTTTTGCGAGTGGGTGCATTCATTTGGTTGCGTGTTCCATGACGATTTTTTGGAGCCGTCCACGCTGACAGAGTGGCCAGCAGGTGGCATGGAGCCACCGGTTTAAATTCTCCTCTTCCATCGCATTCTGTGGAACAACCGGCGTGATCAAGTAGCAGGACTTGGCCGGCTGAAAGCACTGGCTCGCGGTGCAAAGACCGTTAGACAATTCTTCATGCGTCCCCATTAGAACAGGACGCTTTACGCAATGATGTTGATCGAAAACGAACCGCAAGGAAAACAGCGTGCCACATTCGGCATGTTGCCCCTGTCCCTCCTCCACCTTCACCGCCGAGCCAGCTCGAAACCGAGTTGCTACCGCCCCGCAAATTCACACTTTATCCGCCTGTGCTGCCCAGGGGTGTGACCCACTACCTTTTTAAATACCCTGCTGAAGTGCTCCAGGTGCTCGTAGCCACAGCGTTCTGCAATCGCCACCATCGTCAGGTCGGTGGTTTCCAACAAGAACTGCGCCTTGCGGCATTGCACGATGCGGATCTGTGTCAGCAGCGTGCGCCCCAGGGCCGCCTTGAATTTTGTCTCAAGTTGACGCCTGGCAAGTGGCACCCTGCTTGCAAGTTCCGCGACGCGGAGTCCTTGGCACGCCTCCCGCTCGATGATTTTCAGCGCCAGTGATACATGCGAATCGTCGGCGACATGGACGTCGGTGCTGCCGCGGAAGGCTATGCCCAGCGGGGCAAGAGCGGTGACACCTGATTTCTTCACCTGGTCGCCAGCCATCAATTGCTCAAGAGCACGGGCGGCCAGAAAGCCGGCACCTTCGCCATTCAAGATCAAGCTGGAGAGTGGCGGCGTGGTCATTTTCGTCAGCGTAACGTCATTGTCCACACCCAAGACCGCCACATCATCCGGCACCCGCAATCCCCCTCGCAAACACGCGTTCAACACTTGCAACCCCATGGCATCATCACCAGCCCATACCGCCAGGGGGCGCGGTTGCTTCCGAAGCCAGTCATGAATCATCTGAACCGCCCGGTCCGCATACAAATCATCCGGGTGCAGGAGCAGCCGACGACAGATGTCCCCACGCTCGCATAGCAAGCGATCAAAATGCCGCAGGCGATCCAGTGACCACTGCTGCAGCGAGTCGCCTATGAAGGCGTGATGACGATGCCCTCTCTCATCAAAACAGCCAAGCGCCAGGCGCGCGGCCAGGACGGGATCTTGGACGAATGTAGGGAAATACGGATTCTCCAAAGCACCACTGACATTCACGACGGGCAAGCCCGTCCGCTTAAGCGCCACCTCCACTTCCAGGGAGTCCACTCGGGCGATCACCCCATCCCCAGTCCAGGCATTCAAGCACTCTGGCGGTAACTCAAACCGACGCCGCCTCACCAGGTGGAGAGACCAGGGCTTCGAGCTTTCCCGCTGGTGCCGCGCGATACCCTCCAGAAGATCCCGTGCATAGGACCCCGTGTCGTCCATGAGAATGGCAACATGCTTGTGCCCCGCTGCATTTGCTGGCACACCCCGGACTGGAGGGGAGGGATCGGAAGATTGGATCAGGTGCACTTGAGGCGAATAGTTCGACAAGCAGATGTGCGGCTGGCACCCGCTGTTCCAAAAATCTTCAGCTAGTGGCGACTTTTACCGCACGCAGAAGCACCTCTGGCGGAAGCAATGGGTGCCAGCCACTCCCTTTTCCAGTGGTTCGCATACCCACGCACCAGGCCAAAAAAGCACCCGGCCCTTCGGCCGGATGCTGCGCTGGACACTGCTCCAAGGGAACGAAACAGACTGACTGTCACGCAAACAGCTCACTCACCACCTTGCCCCTGTCGCCTACCGTGAAAGGTCGCCCGGAAGGAGACATCACCACTTCACTCACGGGAAGCCCCATGGCCGCGCCGATCGTGGCAATGAAGTCCTGGACCGTGACTTGTTTATCCGCCACTTCCCGGCCATCTTTGTCGGACGCACCGTGCACATAGCCAGCCTTCACCCCGCCACCCGCAAAGACGGTGGAGAACACTTTCGGGTAGTGATCGCGCCCATTGTTTTCGTTGATGTCAGGGGTGCGCCCAAACTCACTTCCCAACACCACCATGGTGGAGTCGAGCAGACCCGTGCGTTGGAGGTCAGTGAGCAGAGCTGAGAATGCGGTATCCATCCCTTTGCCGGTGCGCTCCATGGCACCGTCAACCTGCGTGTGCATGTCCCAGCCACCAGCCGTGACTTCCACAAACCGCACCCCGCTCTGAACTAGCCGGCGGGCCAGCAAGCAGCCCTGACCGAAGCCATTCCCGTACATCTGGCGGGTTGCGGCATCCTCCTTTGTCAAATCAAAGGCCTCCAGATCTTTGCTGGTCAACAGGTTGATGGTTTCATCATAAAATTCCGTGTAAGCACGCACCTCCGGGCTGCGAAACTTGTCGCGGAACGCGGTGTCAAACTCGTTCACAAGTGACAGACGCTTCTTGAACATGTCTTCGCCAACCGTTGGCTTGGCATATTGCAAACCATCCTGCGGGCTGCTGATGGGAACTGGAGCGAGCGCCGTTGGGAAGAAGCCCGCGTTTGCAGAACCCGCACCAATGGTCACACTGGAAGGGAGCGAAGGGTGGGAGCGACCTTTGAAGTGCTGCGCCCATGAGCCAAGTGTCGGGTGCAGGATGGTGCCACGACGGTCGTAACCCGTGTGCATCATGTAATTGCCCTCCTGGTGCGCGCCGGTTTTGGACGTCATGGAGCGCACAATGCTCAACTTGTCAGCCATTTTCGACATTTTCGTCATGTAACCCCCAAGCTGGATACCTGAGACGTTCGTGCCAATCGGGTCTTTATACCCTTTGGTCACGCCCGTTTTGGGATCGAATGTGTCGATGTGGCTCATGCCACCCGCCATGTAAAGGTAGATCACGGCTTTGGCCTTGCCGCCCGTGCCGGCGGGCGCAGGCTCCGCAGCAGCAAAGGATTTGTCCAGCCCGGAAAGAACACTGACACCCAGCGCTGCCTGGGCCGTGCGAAGCATAAACTCACGGCGCGAGCCGGGATCGAGTTTGAGATATTGATTCTTCATGTTGGAATTCGATGGTTACAGTTTTAATGCACAAAGAGGTGTACCCTTGAAGCCCCCCTTCAGGGCTTACTGAATGAAGCTGAACTCCCGGGTATTGATGAGCGCCCAGATCATGTTGGAATATCCGTCCTCACCATGAGCACTGAGCTGCTTCTTCGCGATGTCCTTCTCACGCAGAGTCGGGCGACGGTTGAGTATGCTCAAGAACATTGCTTCCACCTTGTCAGCGGGAGAGCTCACTTTCTCCATGTTTCGGAAGATCAATGAGTCCTTGCTCGTCAACATGGCCTGGGTCGGCCCGTTCATCATCATCAACACTTGAGGAACGCTTCCCTCTTTTGCACCACCATCGATCAACATCCTGTCAGACTGTCCAAAGTCCCGCAGGAAATGGCCATCAGGGGCAGGCTGCTCCAGCTCAGAGGCACGCATGAGTTTCATTTTGCCATAGCGGAGCACCTTGCCTTCCATCATGGAGTCATCACTGCCGGCCATGGCCAGCCCACCTGTCATCACGTTGGCATTCAGTTTCTTGCTGATGTCCCGCACTGCGTTCGCCTTCAGCAAAACCGTTTTTACGTCCACCGTGGCCAGATTCATGTCCAAAGAGCGCCCATAAAGGTCGGCCCCCTGGTTTTTCACACTGTCAGGGCTGCCCATCACCAGGGTCATGTAGGAGTCCCAGGCCTGTTCCGCACTCATGCGACGCAGCACCGGGCCCTGAAAGTAATAGGGTTCACCCATTGCCAGTGCGGTGGTGGTTGCCTCTCTCTGATAGGTCTTGGTGTTGTAGAGGATCCGCAAAAACTCCTTGAGGTTGAATTTCACGCGAACCATCTCGTTGCTGAGATGCAGCAACAGCTCAGGATTGTAGGCCTCTTCAGGGTGGTCCATGCTGCGCACGCTCGGGGTGAGCGCCAGACCAAAGGCGTGTGCCCACATGCGGTTGGCTATCGTCATCGAGAACCGCGGGTTTGCCGGGTGTGTCATCCACCTGGCAAAACTTTCCCTCAGGTTCTCCGTGTTCGCGGCACCGTCATCTTTCCTGCCCTTTCTTCCCCCTGAGTTCACCACATCGTAAGAAGGGTTCTTTTTGTCCTTCTCACTCCACATGATGAGCTTGGGCGCCACCGGCTCGTTCGGCTTTCCATCTTTATACTTGTAGTCATGAGGCAGGCGGATCCGGTTCTCCGGCACGTCTTTGATCACCACCTTGTTTGCCCCCATGACATCACGGACAATCTCCCCGTGAATCTTGGGGTCCAGTCCGTTGCTCTGCATGATGCGGTCGGCCTCTTCGGCGAGATGCTTGGTGGGATCTCCGTTGGGAAAGTCCCGGTTGCCCATGTAAGTGCTCGTCGCACCGAAAAAGGAGGCCATTTCATAGAACTGCCGCTGCGTCCAGTTTGCAAAGGGATGATCATGACACTGCGCACAGGCGACGTCCGTGCCGAGGAACACCGTCAGAGTGACGGCCAGATTGTCCAGGCGCATGCCCGAATCACGCAGCAAGTAGCCAGTTGCGCCATTGTTCCAGGCCTTGCCGTCTGCCGTGATCATGTCGTACACCATCTTGTCCCACGTGGTGTTCGCCTTGATCTGGTCCTTCATCCACTGGATATAGGGCGTACCGGTCACGTAGTCTGCCGTCTCAAGCCCTTCCTTGATGCGAAGCATCTCGGCAAAATAGTTGTACAGGTGGCTGGCGTATCCATCCGATGCCAGGAGGGTGTCAATCAACTTGGCACGCTTTTCTGCCGAGGCATCCTTCAAAAAGGCCGTGGCCTCATCGAAGTTCGGGATGCGACCGGCAATATCCAGATACACACGACGGACAAACTGTTCGTCCGTCATCAGCGGGTTTGGCGGCACTGCCACATGGGGCTTGGGCTTGACTCCGGACTTCTGGTCTTCCAAAGCTTTCTTCCTTGCCTGCTCCGCCAGCTTGATATTCCCCTTCTGAAGCCCTATCTCCACCAGTTGGTCAATTTTCGCCGCTGCCTGCGCCACAGACGCATTGGTTGGGACAGACAACAGTGCATTCGCATTCTCTGCCGGCGTCAGCGTCCTGGCAGCTTCCTGGTCTGCGGGTGAGAGTCTCGCAAGAGGCAGCGGAAATACCGTGCCATTGGCCAGCTGGATATAGACGGTGTCTCCGTCCAGCTTTACAAAGGCGGCCTCAACTTTGCGCCCCTGGCTGTCCGTCCATACGCGGGCGGCCGCAGCCTGGGCCGTCATTACCCCGAACATGGCCATGCCAAGTCCGAGAAGCAGGTGTTTCATCTTCATGTTTCAAGTGCAGGTTCGATGCTATTACGATGCACAAACTTCGTGCAGTGCAGCCACCCTTGAACGCGCCCCCCGCGTTATCATTAGACATCTTGTTGCAAAATCATCACTCCATGTTCACACGCCAATACTTTGCGGTTCATGTAACTACTTAAACACCGCCCCGGCACGTGAACATGCAAAAATCCCCCGCCCGAAACCAGGCGGGGACATTTCAAACCTCCTCTTGGAGCGGGGTGCCCCGTCAGGGCGCAAACGTTGTTTTCGAGATCACCCGGAAGCGGTACAGGTCATCCAATGACCCGTCCTGGGAAGGGGTGTCAAAGAAGTCAGGCAGGCTGTCTTCATTGGGGTCGAGGTAGCGCTCAAGGACCACGGACCCCCGCTGTTCGGCAGAAATGGCATCCCGGGCCTCATCCCACACTACCGCTGCGCTCGACCGGGATTTCTTCAAGACCTGAACCCGGTAATGCACAGTGAAGACATTCGACTTGGTGGTGAGCAGCGGATAGAGCTGGTTGTAGGGGGACTCACGCACATTTTCGCCGGTGAGTTCGAGCCCGTCTTTTTGTGAGCCCAGATCACCGTTCCACCACCTGATCATGGATTCATAGGAAGGTGACGAGTTGGGCACACCGGAAAAGTAGCGGCGCCTGGGCAGGGGGCTTGGCACCAGAAATATGCTGCAGATCTCAGAGGCACTTCGGAAGACGTCCCCCTGGTTGAAACGACGGTGCAGTCCTTTGACAGTCTCCTGGGCATTGACCCCATACACGGTTTCATACTTCAACCAATAGTCCGTGGACTTATAGCACTCCGTCTTGTTGTCGGGAGTTACGGAACGCGTTGTCGCATTGGCAGCCCATGCTACAGAATGGGGGAGTGCGGTGACTCTGACGCTGCGCAACGCCGCATGAATGCCCGTATCCCGCTGTATGTAGGAGAAGGGCATGATCTGGGAATTGAGATTGATCTTCCCCGCAGTCGAGAACGGCTCGCTGATCGCATAAGGTTCCACCACGGGAACCCAAAAATGATCGAGCAGCAGGTGATCAAAGGGAGGCTGAAAGCCCCAGTGATCTTGCGCATTCGGTTCCGCATCTGCGGGAGTGGATCTGGAAGCGGGATTGGGGCAGAAAAGCAACGTCTGCCACGGTGCACTGCTGGTACCGCTGGTGGGATTGGGGTGGACACCCGTAGGCAGTGAACCAAAGGCCACTGCGGAACAGATCTGGCGGTTCGGCGAAAAGGTCCTCCCCGTCGTCTCACCTGGGATCCCGAGCCGCGCAAAGTACCCCGCTCCCGCTGCGGCCGTGTTCTTGGTTATACCATTGTCATCTGGTTTGTTGATATAGGGGCCGTCTTCGATGCGCCCGACACCTGTGTCCCAATCCCCCGGGTTCCCCCCCGCATTATAGGCCCCGTCCAGACGCCTGGGGCCGGCCGGCTGGCAGTCCTGCCAGTAACTTACATCTCGCAGCAGCCCGTAGGATTTTGTCACCTGCCCTCCAGGCGTGAACTCATACCCTGCTATCTGCCAGATGCTCTGCCGACCTGTTTGGGAATTGTTGAGATACCCCACCCCATTGCTGCGGCCGTAGTGACCAGCCCAGGTGGATCCTCCGTGACGAAGACCATGCGCCTCCTCCTTGGCGGGATTTTGGTAGTCAAAATGAGGGGCGTAACAAGTCGCAGGAATGTCACGCAAAGCACACAAGAGCCGGAAATCTCCTCCAGTGTCACCCTTTGGATCAACGGCAACAGATCGGACCGTGTCACCAAAGACAATCAAATATTCAAACGGCCCCCCTCCCGTGGTGAAGCGGCGTTGTAAATCCATGTACGCTTTGGCATTGCCCCATGTGTTGTTGGATGGCATGGAGTTAGTGCCAAGCCGCACCTTAGGAACAGGCCAGGCGCCAGTCGAATTGGGAAAGTCCATGGCGGCCGATTGCACCAAAGTTGATTCGTCCAATGCTCCGGGGGCCCCTGCTCCGAGGTGCATCTCGATCGTGATCGGACCACCAGTAAAGGTGAAAGAATCTGCTGTGGACACGTCCATTTCCAGACTCACAAAGGGAAAAGATGTCGATTCATCCGCCCCTGTTCCCCCGGGAACCATCGTCTTCGCTGCGCCGTCCTTGTAAAACTGGTTGTTCAGAAAGGTGTATGCCGTGGTCTGCCCGCGATCGCCTGTCACGCTGGAAGTCGTCCACACACGGTTGACCGCATCCGCGGGAAACCCGAGATTCTGGCCGTTCACTTTCCATTGCTCCAACCCCTTGATACGGAAGCGGACATTGGGAGTGAATGGCGGTGTGCCTACGACAGGGGTAAAGGGCTGGAGCACCAGGAAGGCTCGCATACGATTTGTCTTGTCCGCCTGATTCAGCGGAGCGACGACGTCCACCGGAGAGCCATCGGTCTTGAGCTCCACGTCCGTGGCCATAAAGATGATGGAAGCCTCTACAATAGAGGGATACCTGCCGAAGGCCTTGAGCTTTTTCCCAAAACCCTCAGCGGCTGTCCCCTCAGCCACAACCGGGACCGCGGAAGCCTCCGCAGTTGCACTCGAACCAGCCCCAGTATAGACACCGGGGGGCAGATAGTGATAAACCGGCGGCTCGAAGGCGTTGTTTCCATTTACCCCCCAGCGAACCAGGTCAAACATCTGCAACAGGATCTGATTGCGGTTCAATGAACCGTATTTGGTATCGAAGGTCTCAATTCCAAACCCAGGCACAGGTGCCCTCGTCAGCTTCTGCAGATAGCCAAAGATTTTTTGGTTTTCTTCAAGCTGAAAATCTTGCGTTGGGCCCTGCGAAGACCCCTGGGCGGCATTGCTCTGCCAGGTCGAGACCCTTTGAAAGCCCCCCAGTTGTTTGCCGTAAGTGGAGCAATACGCGATGAGCTTGTCCTTGGCAGTACGCTTGGACTTATCCACTTGCAACGGCCATAGCGACACGCGGGGACGGTTGTACAGATTCACTTCAGGCGCCCGGCTGTGGGCGGTCATGAAGAAGCGCCCCATCTCAAGATCTGTCGCATCCAATGCTCCTCCAGCGGCATTGGGCCTGCGCTGGCCCCCAGCAAACGCGGAACCATAAAACATCTCATCCAAGGAAGCGAAAAGGCGCTCCCTCTTCAGGGGAATTCCGGCGTCAGACGGCACAATCGTGCCTCCCATGGACCCCTGACCCGCATCTCCGAGCTGCACACGTGGCAGCAAGCTATAGATCCCCCTCAGCCAGTCTTGGTAGGAAGTCTTGTTGGATACGGTCCCATCAATCTGCACCTCGGGGAACTGATAGGCGTACTTGGGATCAAAGGCCTGGAGCACCGGACTGAGGCTCACCATGGCCGGATGGCCCGGAAACCGCTGGAACTCATTCTGGGCTGGTGGGAAGTAGGCAAAATTCCGGTCAGACCAACTGGTGGAGCGCGGCATGTTCCATCCCGTACCTTCGCTGGCCGTGTTGATGTTTATTTTGCAGCTTTCGTCATCCGTCCAGAACGCTATGCGGCCCACTACGGGGTTGCTGGACGTCACCTCCGCGCTGTTAAAGGTGGCACTCCCCCCGGTACCGCCGGACGGTGCCACAACCCTGCCGTCCTGCAGGACATAGAGCCACCGGACAGGCATGGGAAACGGATGATCCGCAGTCGCAGCGGGAGCGCCCCCAACGGAGACACCAAATCCTTCCAACTTCTCAGACTCCGCCGCCGCCGCCTTCAGCGCCCTGGCATCCAATACGGGAAAGACGCGGTGAATGTTGCCACCTGGATCCAAGCGCGTCACCGGTTCATTGATGTCCGTAAAATGCGCCGGATCACCCTGCCATGTAGCCAACGACGCAACCTCACCAGCAGCGCTGAAGGTTGCCCCATCTTCCGACATCTTGTCTGACGAATACAACCTCCATGCGCTATGGAGCTTGGACCTGCCCGCCACCGCACCAGCCTCTGTACCAAACACACGAATCATCCCAGGCTGGGAACTCCATGTTTTTGAGATTCCCAAGTTGGAAGTGGCCCCCCTGATCTGGGCCATGACAATGCTGACCGGCATATCCGTCAACTGGCGAGCCTGTGCCACCTGGCTGATGGCAGCAGAAGATCTCGCCTCTGATGAGCCCATCGAAAGCAACGCCAGCACCAAGCCCATAAGCAACGCAACAATTGCCAGCACCATCACCAGAGCCATGCCAGCACGGCGATGGACCCACTTGATTCGGGAGGGGCTTTCAGATGTCTCTCTCATGGGAAGTTGCTCTTTAAATTGGGACGCAACGCAGCTTTTCACGAAGCCATAAAGGACTCAAAATTTACGAGAGCCTTCCAGCCCCAAACAGGACGGATCACGAGTTTGTCTTGACCAATCACGCAGTCTTTAACTCCCCCCGCGCGCGCGTTCAGGGCGCAAACCACCGCTCCCTCAACTCGCAAACTCTGGAAGGCTGATCCGAGATACAAGCTCAACTGCTGCTCGCATTCCCCGCGAGCCCCACCTTCTGCACCCCAACTGCGCTTTCCGTCAATATCATCGCTTGGAGAGTCATGGCTTCATACGAGCGGGCGGGCCACCTTCAATGTCCCCCTGTCCACCCAAGTTCCTCCGGTTTCATCATGCCATGAACAATTCAAGCAATGCTCATAAGTTCTCCGTTTGGAGTTTGCCCGCAGTCTTTGCGTTGAGTCTGACAGGATTTACCCTCCATGCAGCAGACGTCAAAAAGGCTGACAATGCCAATGATTTAAATCAGGCAACCAGCTGGGTGTCATCCGCCCCATCCGCTGCCGACATCGCGGTGTGGGACAATGGTGTGACCACTGCAAATTCTGTCTTGCTGGGTGCAGATGTGAGCTGGGGAGGAGTGAAAATACTCGATCCCGGTGGCACAGTCACCATCGGCGGGCCCCATACTCTCACCACGGGTGCCTTTGGCATCGACATGTCCTCCGCGACACAGGACTTGGTCATCACCTCCAACCTCACCGTGCTGGCCAACACCCACCAAACTTGGAAGGTAGCCACCGGCCGCACCCTGCAACTGAATCCTGGCCTCTTCACCCGGAGCGCGGGTGCCACACTCAATGTGCAGGGAGCAGGAACTGTCGCAACCTCAAGCATTGCCAATGATCCCACAGGGATCATTGGGAGCTGGGCAAGCATCGGCACCGGTGCAACAACCCGGTATGCCACAGTGGGTGCGGGAAACGTCATCGGGCTGACGGGCACCGCAGCCGCCACTGCTGCTGACGTCACAGACACCACTGGCGCGCTCAACTACGACGTGGCAGCCGCTGGAACCTTGGGCGCAGGGGCATCATTCAACACCCTGCGTTACACGGGAGCCGCCGGCAGCATCTCTGGTGCCTTCACGGCCAATGGTCTGATGAACGTGGGAGGCGGCCAGCTGTCATTCAGCAATGGCGTCACGATCGGAGCGGCCAATGAGTTGGTGCTCAATGCCGCCAACGGCGGCATCACGCTTGCAGGGGTGGTGGGGAACAACGGAGCCAATGCCTCCGCGCTGACGAAGACCGGCTCAGGCACAGTGACCCTGGGAGCCGTGAACACCTACACTGGAGTGACCGTCATCAATGAGGGCACGATGAAGATCTCCGCTAGTGCGGCCACTTCCTCATCGGCAACATCCGCTCTGGGAGATGCAGCCGCCGGCACCGTCGTCGCCAGTGGTGCCACACTGGACCTGAACGGTCAGATGCTGGCAAAAGAAGTCATCACCATCAACGGCGCAGGGGTGGGCGGAAATGGTGCCCTTGTAAACACCGGCGGGACGCAAACCAATGCCCTCAGCTACATGACCTTGGGGTCTGATGCTTCCATCGGCGGAACAGGCCGCATGGATTTTCGCGGCAACAACCCCGTCATCAACATGAACGGATTCACCCTCACCAAGATGGGCTCAAACTACGTTGGCCTGGTGGGAGGATCAGTCACCAATGCCGGTCATATTGTGGTGGCGCAGGGCGAACTGGATCTGGCAGCCGGAGTCAATCTGGGTGGCAATGCCAGCAACTCCATCACCGTCCGGAACGGAGCCACCCTTTCAGTCTTCGGACAGTCAATCGCAGTGGCTTGGACCCTGAATCTTGACAACGGCTCGCTCCTTGAGGTCGAAAGCGGCAGTGGGACGGCCAACACGTTCTCGGGGCCCGTCAATCTTGGCGGGGTTGTCACCTTGGACACCCAGTTTGACAGGTCCCTGACCCTTACTGGAAATATCAGTGACATGCTCTCGCCGGGCCGTATCAACAAAATTGGCACTGGCTTGGTCATCCTCTCAGGGACAAATAGTTTTACCGGCGGAATCCAAATCAGCGGCGGTATCATCTCCCTCCGTAACACGTCCTCCCAGCCTGCGACGGGAAGCATCACCGTGGGAGCCTCCGCCGGACTGGCCCTGGGCGTAGGGGGTGCGGGATTCTACTCTGCCAGTGACGTGGACTCCCTCTGGAGCAACACTCTCACCGGAGTAGTGATGGATGCCACCTCTGCGGTAGGGATAGACACGACCGCTGGCAACTTCACGTACAGCACCTCCCAATCCACCCGGGCTCTGACGAAGCTGGGGGTGAACACCCTCACACTCATGGGAGTGAACCGCTTCACAGGGGCGACCACCATCAACCAGGGAACTCTCAAGATTGGCGTGGCGGGCGCCCTCTACGCCGACAACACCAAGGGCAATCTCGTTTTCGAGAGCACCAACGCGGGGACGCTCGACCTGAATGGATTTGACGTTTCCATCAACGGCCTGGTGCAGACCACCAACAACACCAACAGCAGGGTGGTCAACAATGCATCCGGCACGAACAGCCTCCTCTTCCTGGGGCATGGCGATGCGAACGCCATTTTCCATGGGGTGATCGCCAACAACACGACAGGAACCGGCACTGTCACGGTGACCAAAACCGGATCCGGCACCCAGACCTTTCGAGGAGTCAACACCTACACCGGCGGCACCACCATCCTGCGCGGGACGCTGCTTCTGGACTTTGCCAATACAGCCAACGGCGTCAACACCAACCTCCTTTCCTCCGCTGGCACGGTCACCTTGGGCGGGCGTGTTAGAACCCAGGGCCAGGTGGGGCTCACCACCGTGACTCCCACCTTCTCCATGACCGGCAAGGCCAGCACGACCCAGAGCCAGACCATCAATGGGCTGACACTGAATGCCGCCAGCAGTGTGGTGCAGGTGACGGCGCACGCGACCGCGAATTCGATTGTGCTGAACCTGGGCGACATCACCCGCCATCCTGGCGGCCTGGTTAATTTCATCAACCCGACCGGCACGCTTTCCGCCACCAACGGCATTACCACGACGAGCACCGTGGATGGCACGACCGGCATTTTGGGCGGCTGGGCGGCAGTGGGCGGCAATGACTACGCAACCAAAAACGGCAACAACATTGTGGCCTACTCCGGCTACACTGCACTGGCAAATGGCGGCACCATCGCCAGCAACACAGCGGGGCACCTGCGGGTCACTACTGCGGCAGTCAACGCCTCGACAGCGGATGGTGTGACGACGGACATCGCCACCCTGAGCCTCGGCACTGGTGCCTCAGGCGAAAACATCATGACCATCGGGAGCGCCGGTACCGGTAGCACGGGCATTCTTCGTCTGGGTGCTCAAGGAGGCATTCTCATAGGATCCGGCACAGCTTCCGGCACCAGCCTCACGATTGGGAACGTCGTCGGGAATGGGAAATTGACTGCAGGAGGCACTGACAACACTGCCGGAGAGATAGCCATCATGAACTTTGGATCGGGCGCGACCAACAGCGTCTCCATCAGATCCACCATTGTTGACAACGGGACGGGGGCGGTGCGGCTGGTGCTAGGACAATATTCTGGAGGCAATGCTGGATTCATTCTAGGAGCCGCAAACACCTACTCGGGCGGCACGTGGCTCAACTCCGGTCGGCTCCGTCTGGACAACGCGGGCGGTCTTGGAACCGGTGCGGTCCACGTGGCCACGGGAGGGCAGGTATGGCTGAATTTGAACAACGCCACCATCGCTAACAACTTCAACATTGCCGGTGGAGGCGCATCGCTGGGCAACGACACCCCTGTGGCGATTCGCCTTGGCAATAACAACACGCTCGCGGGCACGATCACTCTGGAGGCCGATGCGGCCATCGGAGGCGGCTCGGGAACCGTTAGCGGCGTGATTCAGGGTGACTATCAGTTGACCATAGGACGAGCGGGCACAGGGGGAGCCGCCACTTTGATCGTCACACTTACCAATGAGAACACCTACACTGGGGCCACCAATGTCACCGAGGGGATTCTGCAACTGGGCAATGGCGGGACCACCGGCAGCATCGCCAACAGCAGCAGCATCAGCCTCTCGAGCGGCGCGACTTTAAAGACCCATCGCAGCAACAACATCGCGCTCACCCAGGTCATCTCTGGCGCAGGCAGTGTGGAGGTGGCCAACACCACCTCAGGCATCACGCTGCTGTCCCATGCTGATAACTCGTACACTGGCACCACCACTGTGGTGAGCGGAGCCCTCCAGGTCGGCAGTGGCGGCACGGGCAGCACAGGCACGGGTGCCGTCACAGTACAGAACGGCGGCTCCATTTTTGGTACAGGCACGGTCAAGGGAAGCAGTTTCATCGCCCAAAATGGATCAAAGGTCTATGCGGGAGACAGCACCGCCTCAGGCACCCATGGCACCCTCAACTTTGCCCCCGTAACGGGCTCTGGATCGTTCACCTTTGAGTCCGGCAGCATGGTGTTCCTGGATGTGGATTCGGGCGGAGGCTGCGACAAGTTGGTCTTCACCGGCACAGGCAGCAGCGACCTTTCGTTCACCGGCACGCTCACCGTGGGCCCCACCATACTCACGCCGACGGTAGAGAGGATCTTCGATCTTCTGGACTGGAGCGGACTTGCCAGCACACCCTCTTTTGGCAGCCAGTACACTCACACTGGCCTGCTCTATGGCAACGGCGACGAGAGTCCAGGGCTTGATCTGGCGGACGTTTCCGGCACCGGCTTCGCTTGGGACATCAGTAACTTCACCGTTGACGGCACCATCGCCCTCGTCGCTGTGCCTGAGCCTGGCCGGGCATTGCTGGCACTTCTGGCACTTGCCTGCCTTGCAGGCCGCCGCCGTCGTAAGGCAGGCTGTTAATTTCCGCCCCCCGGGGCTCGGGCTCAAGCAAAACGAAAAGCCCTGGATGATGGATTCATCCAGGGCTTTTTGTTATTGGAGCTTCTCTGAAAGACGGCTCCCACCGCCGGCTGTAAAACAGGCGCCCTTTGCAACGCACCGGGTTCGATTGAAGCGTCAGCCAATACTTGTGCTGGCTTGACGCTGGCACCCGCCTTGGGTCTGCCCCTCAGTCCGCTTGCTGTCACCAGGACCTGAACGGCAACAGTGGAAGAAGGTTTCAGAAAGGATGGGACTCACATGCCTGTTGCCCCCCTCTCACTGCGGAGGGGGGGCATGGGCGCTTCACCAGGGAACAAGAGCCCGCAACAGGGCAGCATATTCTTGACGCTGCACCTTTGCGCCCGCCGGGAGGGGTTGACACGCCTGTTATTTCATCGTCTTCATGTAGGCGGCTAGATCTGCAAGATCCTGAGCGGTCAACCCCATCTCCTCCGCCGATAGCATGAGCGATCGGTTGAGCGGGGCCGTACGATCCCGCAGCATCTCCCTGGGGATCATTTGCGTCAGACCACCCGTTGAGCGCACCGTGATGGGATCTGCGGCGCTGATCACAATACCCTGAACCTCTCTGCCGTCCTTCAGTGGAACACGCTCCCCTTCAAATCCCAGTGCAATGGTCTCCGATGGATTGACGAGGGCCTTGATGAAGGGAACCGCCCCCTGGTTTGCCACCCAACCCGCGAGGTTTGGGCCGTAGTCAACCCCCGCCCCATCGATCCGGTGGCACATCATGCAGCGGGCAGCCACTTGTTTGCCCTTCTCGGGATCTGCAGGAAGATCGAGTATCTTCGCGACAGGCGGCAGCTTGAAGGTTTTCTGGCGCTCTGGCAGACGCATCTCCTGAATGACCACCTTTTCCGGATCATAGATGCCTTCGTCCTTGAGAGCGGCCCTGCCTCCAAACTCCTCCCACTCGTCGGTCGCGCGGATCAGAAGCCAGGCAGTGGCTTCCTCCGCGATGGCCGCCTCGGCCTTGCGCAGGGCAACCATGGCCTCCAAGGCAGATTTAGACCGGGTAAAGGCCAGTGTATCCATCGCAAGCTTGCGGTCGGCAAATGGCAACGCCGTGCTCCGCGCCCTTTGCAGCAGGTCCTGGACCGCAACCACCGGCTGCAAGCGCCAGGTGATGCGTGCAAACGCGGGAGTCCATGCCAGAGGCTGTTGTGACCCCAGTTCCTGCTTTACCCTCTTCCACACGTTTTCCTCGATGCCCTCCGCAGCAAGTCCGCACGCTTCCAGATAAGTTTTATCAATGCCATCATAAGTGAGAAAGAGCTTCACGGCCAGCGGCTCCCGATAGGCGGCGGGCAACTCACGCAACATCACCGCCACTTCGCGCCGCACCTCAGCGCTTGGATCCCTGACCAGCGCCTCAATCTCCGCAGCGTGGGCTGCAAAGTCATAGCCGGAGTTTCTTAGAACCCGTAGCGCCAGGAGGCGTGACCCGGCGTCGGGGGCAGTCAGACCCCGTTCGGCCTGAGCCACACCGCTCTCCCCCAGAAAAGGCAACAGCCACATGGCACGAGCACGAAATTCTGGAGCCGGATCCTTCAACATCTCATCAACAACGGGTCTCGCCGCCGAGGGGTCGCGCAACGCCAGCGCTTTGAGCGCGGTGAAGCCGTCGAAACGAACGTTGGGAGCAGGGCTCTTGATCAGTGTCGCTGCGCCTCTGGCTGTGAGAGAACCGTCCTTGGTCAACTCCGGCTGCTCAATTTGCGGGCGGTGGTTCTTGGGAGCGATACGATAGATGGCACCAGAAAGGCTGTCATCCTGGGTCCCGTGACCACCGACTCCCAGATCATACCAGTCTGCCACGTAGATAGCACCATCCGCTCCTACCATGACATCACTGGGGCGGAACTGGGTGCCCGGCACCACCTTAAGGAACTCAAAACGCTCCAGCTTCTTTCCGGAACCCTCCACTGCCGGGTAGTAGCCGTAGAGAGTCTGCCGTCGCGCCTCCGCGCTGAGAAGCAGCCCACGATACTTCTCCGGGAGAGCCCCGTTCTCGTAGAAGGCTATCCCCGTAGGCGAGCCATTGCCATAGACATCACCAGGCGGCAACGTCCCGGGATCTTCCTGCCGCCAGTGGGCGGTGGGTATGGACTGCCCGCGCCGCCGGTCTGCCTCCCAGGTCCGTCTCCCACTCCGCGAGAAAAAGCCCATAAAGCCGCCTTCCATCAGCCAGGTGGTCCGGCATGCGGGTGGATCATCATTGTCATTCTGATACACATCCCCATTGGATGACAGGCAATGCTCATAGCTGTTGCGGAATCCATGCCCGATCATCCGCAGTTTGGTTCCATCAGGATTCATGCTGGCGGCAAATCCCCCGGTCCAGATCCTGCCATCATCACTCCTTGCTCCCGACAGGGCTGTCCCAGATGCATAGGGCCCACCCACACGGTACCTGACCCCGTCCCGGGTGGTAAAGTCGGCACCGGTGTTGCCATGGTTGAAGTACCATCTCCCGTCAGCTCCTGCCACCACCGCGTGCAGGCTGTGATCGTGGTTGGACCCAAAAAATCCGCTCAAAAGATATTCCTTCTTATCCTTCGCCGCATCAAAACGCCTGTCGCCGTCCACGTCTGTGTAAACGATGAGATGAGGCGGCTGCGCAACCACCACTTTGTTGCCAAAGACGGAGACTCCCAAGGGAGAAATCAGCTCGGGATCTTGCACGAAGACATGCGACGTGTCGGCCTTGCCGTCACGGTCAGCATCTTCCAGCACCACAATACGGTCCCCTTGAGGTCGCCGGTCCCTCTTACGACGGTAGTTCACTCCTTCCGCCACCCAGATGCGTCCCTCCCTGTCCGTATCCATGTTGGTTGGATTGAACAACAAGGGCGAAGAGGCCCACAACGTCACCTCAAGGTCTTCAGGCACCACAATCTGGGCTGTAGGGACAAACGCTGCCGGCGGTGTATGGGTTGACGCAGCAGGCAGGGGTGCGGGTGCGGGTGCAGATGCTGCGGGCGGAGCGGATTCCTTGGCTGCCTTTTGCTCAGCCTTCGCCTTTGCCTCTCTGGCCTCTTTGGCGGCCCTGGCCGCTTCCGTCTGCGCCTGGTGCTCTTCCGGAGTCGGCACTGGCATTCGTTTGAGCTGGGTAAGCTCTTCCTCCTTGGGAAGAGTGATCCGCGGATTCGGGCGCCCGTAATCAAACAGATTGCTATTGAGTTCGTCTTCACTGATCGGCAGCGAGTGCACCCCGTCTGGCGGCACATCCATTCCTGCCACCCAGACGATGGCATTCAGCACCAACCGCCGGTAGTCATTGATGGCCCAGTTCCGGTGAAAATGACCACCTGTGAAACCCACCCCGCGCCCGCCACCTTCACGCTCGGTGCCCCACATCAATGTTTGACGGGTGCCCAGCGCTTCAAAACCCTCTTTGGTCCACAAGTTGTTTACACGCACCATGTTTTCCCGCGTGGGTGTGGCAGTGGCCAGGTCCAGCACCTTGGACCGGTCAGGCCGGAACCGCATGTTGTAGTAAAACTCATCATACGCTCGGATGGGACCTTTGATCCCGCGTGACACGGGATGTTCAGGCAGGGCCTGCATGTCCGCCACCCAGAATGGATTGACGGAAAAGCCGGACTCAAAGGCACCTCCCGTCCAGGGCTGGAAGTACTTTTCTCCGTTGGCCTTGTCGGGATGGACCGCATAGTGAAGGAACATGAGCCCGGTGCCCGCCTTGGCCAGCGCGTCCAGCCGCTGCCAGTTTCTGCCAATCAGGCCGGTGCCATTTTGATAAAATACCAGCGCGGCAGTTCCATCCAGAATGGCGTCGTTTTCAGGCCACGCCGTGAGAACCTCAGCACGTACCGGCAACCCGCTCTGTTCGTTCAGAGCCTTCGCCAGCAGGAGGCTGCCCGCCCGGAATTCGTGAAGGCCGGACCCATGGCCAACCGTGCCGGCAAAGAAGATGATCCGCCTTGGCTGAGGAGGCTCCACGGCCTCCACAGGCTTCAAGCCCAAACTCAAGGTCACCGTTCCCACAAGAAGCCCGCAACCCCATAGGGTGGCGCACCGCCTCAGGACCCCGCGCGCCCGGAGGCACCATAATCCACTGTTATAGGTTAGAGATGTCAACGTATTGCTCATAGTTCTACTGTCGTTTGTTTTTGGGGCATGACGCCCCACTGGGGGGAAAGCTTAACGATCGTGGACAGCAGGGTTCCCTCTGCACAGTCCGTTCGAGGCAGTTGTCCGGCATCACAGCCGGATGAAGAGGTTGCGCTTGTAGAGGAACCGCACAAACAGCACCGGCAGCAGGAGTGCGACCATGGCGATCACAAACCCGCCTGAGCCAGGTCTGAGGCTTGCATCGAGAAATCTTGCCACATCGCCACCGACGATCCGCGCCGCAAGCGCCTCACAGTTCACAACGCTGACAGCGATATAGACAACAAGCGCATTCCCTCCAATCCAGAGAAAGGGAGCGCACCACCGCTGCCATCTCCATAGATCAACGACCAGATAAAACAAGCCCAGCAACACGGCTGAAAATCCGGCGGCGACCATGCAGAAAGAAGAGGTCCAGAGCCGCTTGATCACAGGGAACTCCAGCCCCCAGAGCAGCCCTATCACCACACCTGCCAGGCCTGATCCAACCAGCCACCCCACTTTCCACCTGCCACTCCGCCGCCCATGCGTGAGCACCCACCCAGCCAGGACCCCAAAGAGGGTGCTCGCCACGGCTGGGATGGTGCTCAGAAGCCCCTCATTGCTGTAGTAGAGATTGCGTTTCCTGCCCGGCAACCAGCACGCGTCCACGTAGTGGGCAAGATTCAGCCCCTCTTTGAAGGTGCCCTTGGTGGTGCTTGCCGCCCCCGCAAACAACTCCTCGCGGGTCTTCGCCTCCACCTGCTTTCTGGCACCGGCCGGGGTCTTGATGTCAACGTTCGGAAAGGGCACAAAGAGCATCAGCGCCCAGTAGCCCAGAAGGCACGCTGCGGTGGCGATCACGATGCCCTTGCGAGGCAACAAGACATAGAGCGTGGCCGCCACCAGGTAACACAGCGCGATGCGCGGCAGCACTCCTGAAAGTTGCACGTCAGGCCAGGGGCGGGCAATGCCTCCGTAGTAGAACACCCCCACTGCAAAGAGGAGTGCACTCCTCCTCACGATGCGAGCCAGCGCCCTGCTCCGGCCAACACGCGCCACCATGCGATCCACCGACAACACAATCGACACACCGACCAGGAACAAGAACAGGGGGAAAATGGCATCGTAAAAGCGAAACCCCTCCCATTCGACATGTTGCAGCTGGGACGATATAAAGGAAACAACCGGGCCACCTCCCAACGCCTCCAGCGCCCTGGCCGCAGTCTCGCCTCCAATGATCCAGAACATGTCGAACCCACGAAGCGCGTCCACAGACAGATACCTCGTGGGGGGCTCTGATCTGGGGGCATCGCGAGAAGGCAACGGAGTTTCCATAGACGTTAGTTCAGATTCTTTGATGTTCATTGCAGCGGCAGGCAGGATCGCAGCCACATGGTCCCAAGGTGAAGGCGCACATCGAAGGGAAGCACAGCGGCACTGCCACCATGAGCAGGAAGCCCTGTGGAAAGTTGATCGAGTCCATGGATCGTCACGCCTGAAACAACGCGCGAACCACTGGCAGATTCCGTGATCAAACCGCCAGAATATATGGTGATCCTGCCAATCGAGCACCCGCATCGGGAGACGGGGTTCAGGAAATCTCCCCAGCCTCGTTTTACCTGCCAAAGCCGGAACTGAAGCACGTCGCGAGCTACTCTGCCGGGCGAAGGTGAAACTCCACACTGCGGGCATCAGCACACGGGACGGTGACCACCGTGTGGCCCATCGCATCCACCTGGCTCCGCAGCCCCCCTTCTGGCGCTTCCACCTGCCACTTTCCCTTGAGAGTAAGGGTAACGGGCGTTGCCACCGGCGACATAGGTTCAGCATCCCCCTGTTGATTCCACTTGCCGTACTGCAAGCCCTTCGTCCAGGCCAGGTCAGGATGACAAACGCTGATGTTCACCCCGCCCTGCGGATCTTTCCGCGTCATCAACAGGCAGGGCGCATCCGCCCGGTCCAGAAACGGGTCATCCAGAGGGGTGAAAGGCTTCATCACCGCATAACCGGTAAGACCAAGCCGGAGATGGCTGACCACATGGGCGACCTCATCCTTCCTGCTGACCCTGTATTCTTGCGCCGCCCGGGAGGCGAAGGCCTCCAGCCCCTTCTCTCCAGACCTCACGAGTATGACATACTCCGCTGAGTCGTTCTTTGGATCGGCACCATGATCAATCCAAGCTGTCGTGAAAAGCCCCTTCGTCTCTTTGGAGGCGGACTCATCCATCGAGACCTGCTCCATCCTGGTTACCACCACCTTCTGTCCCGCAGGAACATAGTAGCCGTTGTCAGCCGCATCAATGAGGACAGCCGCCTCCGCTCCAGACAGCGTCTCCCCACGGTGCAATCCTGCAATCGGCCTCCCCTGGACATAGGTGGAGTGCTCTGCGGATGGAAGCGCCGTCTGGAACAGGTGGGTGCCCACAGCATGAACGCCGTCACCGTCCCGGATGTTTGAGGTCAGCATCACAATCTGCTCATCAAAGAAAAATGACGACTTGATGGCACGAAGCGGCTTCACACGCCGGTCAGGCGCAACCTCTGAATAATCCATCGCAAAAACTCCATGCCTTCCTTCCAGGGTGACTCCGCCGACGAAGCCCGCATCGCTGTAGGGCCGGTTGAAGCTACGCCCCACAGTGTCCATCTCCAGCATTTCACTGACGGCAAGGTATCGCGTCGTCGTGCCCGGGACGCGGCACCAGTCCCAGCCCTGCCTTGCGTAGCCGCTGTCCGCAGCATTTACGAAAGGCTGGCCCGATGAATAGATCAGGATGCTGGCCGATCCATCGTGAAATCCAAACACATTTTCCTGCCGGGGATAGTTGCGATCATCCGTGAGGGACCTTTCAAATGCCCACCAGTAGCGGCTGTGCCCTTTGATGCTCACCATCCAGTTGTCACGGCGGTGAATTTCCAACGGCCCGTAGTTGAATGACCAATGGCCCTGCGGATCCTTTTCCGCGCCAGTCTTTCTGGCGGACTCCAGCGTCCGTATGAAATGCGAGATCGCGCCCGGCCCCGGCGGCACTTCATTGCGTGACGATCCGAAAGGCCGCCGCCCCAGAGGGCCATTCATGAACTCAGTATCTGCCAAACGTGCAAGGATGGCCTGGAATGTCGCCTGCCTCGGGTGGCGCATGTCCGCAAGATAGCCGTAGCTCAGCATAATCTCCGGGATCGACGAAAAATGGGAAAAACGCCCGCCGAGAGCCTGATGCATGTCATACTTCTGCGACACGATTCTCAACGTCTCCAGGCCATGCGCAATGTTGGCAACGGTTCCCTCTGTGAGGGCAAAGCCTGTGTCACGCATCAACCACGCCGCAAAGGCCGTTTGGGCCAGCGCGTTCGCGCCGTATCCACTCGGATAGACCCCGCGGTGATGAAAACAGAGCCCGTCCGGCTTCAGTGTGTCCAGGGCGTTGGACTCCGCAAGCATGGACCGATCCAGCTGGTGCTTCAGCCAGGCCAGCCGGTTGACATTGCCCTCAGCCAAGGCTGCGGGCAGGCTCAAATTGAGTACTACCCTCAATCCGTCAGCCTCGAGATAGCCTGCTCTGAGATCTCCGGTCTTCTCGCCATGGCTCTCGATCTCCCAGCAGGTTGCCAGGGTCCGCTCCAGGCGGCCTGTAGCCCGCAACTCGTCCCTCATGAGGAATGCGGCGATGGCATAGCCAGACATTCGCAGGTTGAAGTCCACGATCATCGCCTGGTCCGCCGCCGGGTTCTTTATCTGCGCGGCTTTCCACGGCAGTTGCATCGGTTTTCGGAAGCCTCTTTCATGCAGCCGGTCGAACGTCTTAAAGAGTGCCGCCTTCACCTTTTCGTCATGATAGTAAGGGTTGGGCCGCCGCTCACTCCCTTTCAGGTGGTAGGCGATGCTGAGGGTGGGCAACACCTCAGTGATGAGGCTCCTCAACTCCGCTTCATCCGGGCCTTTTTTTACCGTGTTGTAAAGTGAAGTCTCCTTGGCGGCCGGCCCAGGAATGTCCGCTTGCAGAAGTGCGTTTTTTACAGCTCTGGTCGCTGAACTCAGACGAAGTTCGCCATAAGGGGTTTCATAAGGGGACACAGTGCCCTCGAGAACCCATTCCAGATAGCGTCCACGCAAGACGTCCAGATCCTCCATGTTGGCCGCAGACAATTTTCCAAGCAGCATCAACGCTGCGACGAGGCAGCACGCGATATGTTTCATAGTGTTTTTCGAAATTGATTTCAAGGGCGGACACAAAGAGGTCATCCGCATCAAGTGCCGGATGCGGAGCAGGGTCAGACGCCCCTTGCCAGACTCGCGGAGCGCGCCCGGCAATCCTGCCCCGCTATTTCTGCGGGGACCGCTTGTCCTTTCACCTTACAGACCCACAGCTTCAGCCGCGGGCTCACGACGCATGCCGCACATTATTGATGGTTCTCTGTAATAACGGACACACGCAGTTTTGTGAATGAAAAGTCCCCGCCCTTGCCGTTCTTGACACGGACCCTGTCGAAGCGCAGGTCGGGGTCGGTCAGACCTTTGGCAATGGGCACGCCCCGCACCCCCCAGCCCCGAAAGACTTCAAAAGCCCCGGTCCGCTGGCGGTACCTGATCGTGAAAGTCGCTTCACTCCCCTGAATGGCCAGATCATACGCCGTGCGGCGCTCGTTGGGTCCACGGTAGCCCTTCCCATAAGTGAGCACCTCCCAAGAATAGGAATCCGAACCCTTGTCTCCGAAGAAGAGAACCTCGCCTTCCCCATCAAACAAACTCACCCCGGCAAACCCTTTTGAGTGGAAGAGGGAGCGGGGTGAAACTGACTCAAAAGAAAGCAGCACCACGGCATCGCTGCCTGGCTCGACCGCTCTCGAGAAGTGGCCCATCATAGAGGCATCCCGGCCTTGCGCATCAAAGCGCCCTTCACGCACCACCGGAGTTCCTTCCAGTACCGACCACGCCCCCTTCGCCGGCTGTTGCTCCGCAAACACCGCCGCCGGAATGCCAGCAAGGTTCTCGTCAAAGATCACCTCCATATCTGGCGCTGCATCGCGCAGTTTAAAGCTGGCATCACTGTTGCTGATCAATGTGCGGCCGGTGGCCAGGCTGAGCATGCTTTCCCCTTCACCAAGAGTCTGCGGCAGGGCGCTGTCATTTTTCATGCGGACTTCCACGCGCCCCTCTTCAACGTGAACTTCGTGCACCTCTTCTTCTGCTGAAACGGTAAATATGGTGCCCAAGTCCACCACCTCCATCCACGGCGTCTCCACCGTGAACCCTTTGGCATGATGGGGAACAACGAACCGCCCAGAGCCGCGTTCAAGCTTGATCTGGTTCGCACCGGTGACGGCGAATCGCGACGGTCCCTGGATCTGAGCCTCGACACCGGAGCCAAGCCGGATGTTTACTCCACCTTGCTGCATCACCATTTCTTCACCAAAGCGCAATTGCCCATCATCTCCGGCCCCACCAGCGACCATCTCAAAGACCGCTGCCGGCGTGAACTCCACCAGAGGCAACCTGGAAGCCGTCGGTGGAAGCGTTTGTCCGGATTCCGTTTTCATGAGCCACGCGACCGTGGCTGTCAACGCCAGCATCAAGACTGTCACGACGCCCAAAAGTCCAAGGAGGGGCCTCCGGGAAATGGCCTTTTGAGGCGCAGGCTCAGCGCTTCCCATTCCGTCCCAGTCAAGTTCCAGCAGGAGGGTGTCAATCCGCACTTTTTCGAGGTACTGCGCAAGCAAGTCATCGTCTGTCTTCAACCTCGCTTGCAAGTCCTTCGCTGAGGCGTCGTCCAGCAATCCCTCGATCAGCAAATCGATCGAGCGACTCAGTTTGAAGCGTTCATATGGCGTGTTTTCACTCATGAGCGTGGCAGGCGAGACTTGAGGCATTTTCCAAGGGCTTCCCTGAGGCGAAAAAGCCTGGCTCTCAGCATTCCTGTGCGGACTCCCTCGTGTTCAGCATATGTCTCCAGCGAGACGTTTGTTCCATAGCGAATGTGCAGAAGCTTTTGGTCCTCAGAGTTTAGTTTCTTTCTGCACATTTCCAGGGCAGCCAATTCGTCCTCGATGAAATCGGGTTCTTCCGCCACCAGCTGCCGGGCCATATGGTCCATCAATTCTTCGTCTATCAGGACCACTTTTGATCGTGCCAGCTTCTTCCGGTGATTCAGAACAAGATATCTGGCGGTCTGAAAAGCCCAGGCCTTGAAGTTCGTGCCAAGGGTGAATTCAGCGCGTTTCTCCCACAATTTCAGAAGAGTTTCCTGTGCAATGTCATCCGCGTCTGCGCAACCGGGCAATAGAGACCTCACATAATGGCGCACAGATGGGGCATGGCGGCGCAACGTTGCGCCAAACTCCTCCTCCCCCTTTGGACCTACGCCTGATGCAGGAACTGCGGGGGGGCAGGTCCCTCCGCCTCCACCCGACCCACTCAGCACGTTGCCCGTCGTCGGCCAGCATAAGGTGTCTAGAATGTTCTCCATACTCAATATCAAATCGTTGTGTCCGTACCACGTCGCCCCAGCAGGGCCATGCGCCTGAGCCCTCCGCATTCAACAAAGCCGTCCCGGCGTCATCTCATCTGTATGAGCCGACATCGGCATTCGTGTAACCATGCGGCTCCTGCAGCATTGCATTCCCACGGTCCGGAATTCAGAAATCAGCAGTCCGGCCAGTTCGATAAAATGAGAGTTTTCGACAATCACGTTCAAACAAACGCCCCCCTGAAACGTTGTTTTCGTGATCAATCTGCCATAATCTGTGATTATCCTGCCATATGAGGTGCCTCCTCCAAGACGAATTTTTCTCAAAAGTTGAAGAGCCCCAGGCCGTCAGGCACATTTTCGAGCACATCCCTGAAGTGTTCTTCTTTGTCAAAGATCGCCAGAGTCGCCTCATGGCGGGCAGCAACAACATGGTACAGCGGCTTGGGTTGAAGCGGGAGGCAGATCTTGTCGGGAAAGGAGATGAGGAGTTCTTCGATATTCACCTCGTCCAGGCGTTTCGCAGGGACGATGAACTCGTGTTTCGCACCGGAAAGCCTCTCATCAATCGATTGGAATTGTGGTATGACGAACAGCGGAACCACGCCTGGTTTCTCACCACTAAAACCCCCCTTCGCGGTAAAGGTGGTGAAGTAGTGGGTTTGATGGGAATCACCCGGCGGGACGAAAGTACTCACAACTACCACCCGGCGGGCGTGGTGGCAAAAATAGTGGATTATCTCAACAAGAACTCCACTCAAGCTCTGAGCACCGCAGATCTGGCCCGGACCTTTTTCATGTCTGAGCGTACACTCCATCGTAAAATTCATGAATCCCTGGGCATTTCACCTTATGAGCTGATGATTCGGATTCGTATTCAGAAGGCGGCCGAAGCCCTGGTAAAATCCAATGCCAAGGTGATCGAAGTTGCCATCGAACATGGCTTCTGTGACTCGAGCAGTTTTACCCAGCACTTCCGGAAGAGAATCGGCATCACCCCCTCCCAGTTCCGAAAGCGTCACCAATCCTCTTGAGACATCTCCAGTTGGCTACCCAGACCATTTCCAGCCCTCAAAGCTCATCCGTGTGGCGTACGCGCGTCGGGTTCAGCCTCGCCCGGCGGTAGGCGCGGGGAGTCTCTCCTGTGTACTTCTTAAATTGGGCGGTGAACACGCTCTGGTCGTAGAAGGCATGATCCACGGCTATCTCTCCAATAGGCTTGTCCGTCGTAGCGAGCTCATTCCCACTGGACTGAATTCGCAGCCGGATGATGTACTCCTGCACACTCATCCGGAAAGTCTCCTGGAATTTGCGGTTGAGATGCCGGCCGGACACATGGGCCATTCCAGCAAGGATGGAAACCGCGATCCGGCTGCGATAGTTTTGCCGGATGAAAGCAACTACCTGTTCAAGCTTCGAATCCCCCGAACTCTGGCTTGCTCCAGGTTGGAAAGGCCGGACCGTTCCCATCACTCCAATGACCTCGTCCTTTGAATTCACAATCGGGATTTTCGTGGTGAGGAACCAGTCTTTCGTCCTCGACCTTTTATAGAGAGCTTCCACCCGGTCAATCAACGGCTGCCGGGTCTTCATCACCTGCAAATCGTCTTCACGAATGGCCCTTGCCACATTTGCAGGATGAATCTTGTCGTCACCCGCACCAATCAACTCCTCCTCATGAGCCAGTCCAACCCTGCGGAGAGTACCCGCGCTGATGGCCACAAAACGACTGTCCCGGTCCTTTGCAAAGTAGTCAACATCCGGCATGAGTTCGATGAGCTTACGAAATTGCGAAAGCCCCCCCATTTCATTGAAGAACCTCGCTTGATACTCCCCGGCTGACATAGCCTGCCCGCCCGAACTCCTTGAGTCGCTCTGGACCTTCTGACTGGAAGTGCCAGGAAACGGGTCAACCGTGCCTTTGGTCGGGCCATAGAGCCCTAAAGGTCTCCTGGAGACTTCACCAGGTTCGGAATGGAGCATGTCACTCTTATCGTACGATTGCATCTGGTGATTCAGGATTGCTGAATGTTCATTGGGCAGCCTTCAGCCCCATCAGAGGAGCCAGGTCTGCCGGGGAAGGGTTGTTCAGATCGACTTCAGATACTCCACCAAGTCCCTAAGATCCTGATCGGTCAACCCCATCTCTGAGGCTGGCGGCATCCATGAATGATCCTTGAGAAACTCCACCTTGATGCCGCCCTCGCGGAACAAGATCTTTTTCATCTGCCCGCCGAACACTTTGATGTTCAACGAGCCAGCGTGGTGGCTGTAGTTTGAGACCAACCCCTCCACGATATGCTTGCCGTCCCGGGACCTTAGACGCGCAGGCTGATCAAACCCATGGGCGAGACGTTCGGAGGGGGCGATGAGATCTGTGAGGATCTGTTCAGTGGTGCGTGCAGCGGCCCAGCCGGCCAAGTTGGGGCCGAATGGGGTACCCTGGGCACCAACCTGATGACAGACGTAGCACACAGCGACCTTCGCCTCCCCTCGCTTGGCATCGCCATGCAGCCTGGCGATGGTGGGAATGTCGGACAGTTTCGTTCTCCCTCCCAGGCTCTGCGGGATTTGGAGACTGTGCGCAAGGGAGGATTCCCCTGGTAAGACGGTCAGGTCACGGGCCAGGACTTCACTGAGCGTTGTTTGATACCCTTCCCCCCCGAAAGAGGGCTCCTTCAACAAAGAGGAGAGTGCGTCATACCTCGCCAGACGCTCCTCCTCACTACGAAAACATGCGAAGGCCATGATGTAGTGCCGGAATGACGGGACGTCGGGCCTGGCAGCTTTGATCCAGTTCAACAGATCCTTGGAAGCTTGCGGTGAATTAAGGCGCCAAGCAAGGTTGAGCGCTGTTTCAGGCCACTCGGCTGCAGCCAGACTCGCGACCTGAGGGCGGACGAGCTCGTCATACACCTGAGCCTCCTTGCCCACTGACGCAGTGCCGAGAGCCTCCAGTGCCCACCGGTTCTTTCCATCATAGGCACGGAGAAGCTGAGTCAGCACCCCTTTGCACTGACTAAAAGGCATATCGCGCAATGAGAGTGCCACCTCACGACGAACCGCCATGGAGCTGTCTCCAGCCATCTTCCCAGCCAGCTCTGGCAAACCCGCAGGATCAGCCAGACGCAAGCACCGGAAAGCCAGCACCCTTTGTGATTCCACTTTTGAATCCAGCAACTGACGGACCCACTCACGCCCCTGTGGTGCGGCAAATGCGAGCGGCCACACTGCCCGGGCTTGAATGTAGGGATTGGTTTCCGTTTCAAAGAAGTGGATGAGTTGCGCGACAGCGTCTTCCCCCTTCTTCTGCAAAAGTGCTGCCGCGTGAGACCGCACGTTGACCACTGGGCTGCGCAGCGCCCCTACAAGCCCCTTGGTGGTCTCAAAATCGACTCTCTCCACCGCTGGCATCTTGACGTTCCGGCGGGAGATCCGGTAGATGGTACCCGGCGCTTGATTGGTCCGACGGCTTGTATCATTGTAAAAATCTGCAAGCAGAAGGCTGCCATCCGGCAGCAACGCCAGATCAGTCGGCAGAAAAAACTGCCCCCGCTGATCTCTCTTCAATGACAGGAAAGGAAACAGGCGGCCGATCTCCACCTGCGCCTCCCTCATCTCTGGACGGCAGGCCATGATCTGCTTCAGCACCATGTCTGTCACCAGATAGAGTCCGCGGAATTCTTCGCCAAGTTCATCCCCTTCAATGAGAACATTTCCAGTGGGTGAGCCTGTCCCATACACAGTCCCTGGCGGCATCGTTCCGGGATAGTTCTCCCGCCAGTGGGAGGATGAAGAGGCATTCCCGCCGGCGTTGGCAGGGCGTGGCTTTTCCCAGGACTTCACAATCTCCTCCCAGGACTTCACGCCATTTTCAATGTCTGCGTATCCCAGGTTGCCATACTCCATCAGCCAGGACACACGGCAGTGTGCTGGATCATCATTGTCACTCTGGAACATATCCCCAAACGAGCTCACAAACATATCGTGAGGATTGCGCATGTTCTCCCCCACAGGCACGAGGCCCGTACCATCGGGATTGATACGAAACGCCATACCAGCGACATAGAGCTGCCCATCCGAACTGCGCTGGCCGACCAGCTCCGCGCCACCGTAGTATGACCCGGCGATGAATTCACGACCATCCTTGGTCTTCACGCTCAATCCCTTGTTCCCATGGCTGAAGTACCACTGCCCGCTTGGCGCGCCGACGACAGCATGCAGGGTGTGATCGTGAGCCCCACCCAGAAAGCCGGTGAGAAAGACCTCGCGGGTGTCAATTCCCGGATCAAACACTGCGTTCCGGTTCGAATCCGTATAGATGATGATGGAGGGCGTAGCGGAAACGACAATCTTGTTGTCAAACACTGCGATACCAAGAGGAGCAGCGCGCAATTCTTTGTCTGTGATGAAAACATGGGAGCTGTCCGCCTTGCCGTCCCCGTCCTTGTCCTCCAGAACCATGATCGACTGACCGGCAGCAATCACAGGCTTCTGACCATAATCAATGCCTTCAGTCGCCCACACGCGCCCTTGCGCATCCACGTCCATCGCCACAGGCGTGTAAATTTGGGGGGTGGTGGCCCACACCTGGATTTGGAGGTCCTGAGGCAGTGAAGAGTCAAACTGGAACGCCTCCACCGGCACCCCGCCTCCTCCAGGATTCTTCTCCGCAAAAGTCAACCGATCAGGGGCGGGAACAATGGCCTCTGCGGCAGGAGCCGTCGAAACCAGCAGCAAACAACTGCCAAGAAGGATGGGAAGATGGTAAGACATATCAAGATTAAAATGGGCACCCAGAGCGTCAGAAATTGTTGGGAGCCACCAAAGTGGGACTAAGGGGTGTGCCCTCCCATCAGTTCTCCCACTACACATGTCCCCACTCCTACGCGTGTTTCAGAAAAAAGCGCCACCGGTGCCGGGGCCACGCCTCTGGCGACACCCGGGACACCGCAAACAGTCAAAAAATTCCGCGCCTATCGTCCTTCTCCCGGCAACCCAAACCTGAAAGAATGCATGGTATTTACTACTTGTTATTCTTTTTCAATAAGTTCTCATCACCCTTAAATCACGTGTACCAGATGCCAACAAGACTTGCCTCACACGTGCATCCGGAAAATCCGGCTCGTGCCACCTGGTTGCCGCCTGGATGCAAGTTCGCTCTTCACTCCGCCTTCTAACTCTGCTGCGGCTCTGGGTGGGCTGGATCTGCCGGAAAGCGCCTATTTTTTCCGGGAAGAAGCTGGCTGGGCCTGCGACATCGGTCACAGCAGCCGTCAGTGTCTATGGGAAGATTTCTGGTCCACCCTCGACTGTACTCCCCCACCAGACCTGCCCTCCCTTTCCGCCACGCGATTTCACCAGCTTTCAATCACACAAGTCGCAACCTAAAACCGGAACACTTCCGCTCTTCACATGCAAGCTGGCACTGATACTGCACCGCCACCGGCATCGGACGACACTTGTGGGGCTTCTCAATCAGAAGATGCGTCCGGCAGCGAGCTTCAGAAGCAGTTTTTTAGAAAGCTGGTGGGTACCTTCCACTTGTTCAAGCTTCTCTCACTGATGTCAGACGCAAGCTACTTCGTGAAAGACAGCAGAGGCCGGTTCATGGCTGCGGGCGGCGGTCTTCTCCAACACCTGGGCGTAAAGGGAGAGGAAGACCTGCTGTCCTCCACGGATTTCGCCTTCTTCCCACCTCACCTGGCCCACGCGATGCGCATGGACGATCTGCGTGTGATGCAAACGCGCCAACCTATGGTGGACCGGCTTGAGCTGCTCCATAGCAACCGTGGCACCAAACGTTGGCACTTGACCACCAAGTTGCCACTCATTGGCCCTGACGGCACCCCCATGGGCATCATGGGAGTGGTCAGGCCCTGCAACGATGCCAGCGATCCAGCCGTGCCTCAACAGGTCCGCAAAGCCGTCGCGTACATCCATGATCATTTTTCTGAAAGTCTCTCCACAGCTTTCATGGCGAAGAAGGTGCATGCCTCAGCCCGGCATCTCAACCGGCTTTTCCACAATGCTTTCGGCATGGGGGTGCAGGATTTCATCCTGCGCACCAGGGTGGCTGCAGTGTGCCAATGCCTCCTCTGCTCCAACAAGCCTGTGGCTGACATCGCCTATGAACATGGCTTCTACGATCAAAGCGCCATGTCCAGATATTTCCGCCAATACACCGGCGAGAGCCCCCACACCTGGCGCCACCGCCACCGGAGCGCCGGAAGCAGGCCTTTGCCGGCGAGTGGCACGGCACACTGTGCACAAGCGGCTGCCAAGACGCTCCAAGATGCTTTTTTCGCCCAGTTGTCCAGTCATCTGCCGCTCCGACAGTTGTTGGAACATCTCCCGGACATGGACTACTTCACCAAAGATTGTTCGGGCCGTTTCACAGCAATCCGGTCCGCCACGGTGATCCGCCTGGGATTCCGCTCCGAAGAGGAAGCATTGGGTATCACGGACTTTGATATTCATCCCGCGAAGGTGGCAGAAGCCATTCGCAATGACGACTTGCATATCATGCGCACGCGCCAGCCCATGATTGACCAGCTGGAAGAACTCTACACCCGCCCAAGCGTCAAAGGCAGGTTCCTCACGACAAAGCTACCCGTTACAGACCGGAATGAGCAGGTCATCGGCGTCATGGGTTTTATTCGCCCGGCCCCGGGGGAGTTGCTCCAGGTTGCCACTCGTACACCTGTGGAGTTAGTTGTGGCTCACATTCGTGAGCGGCACTTTGAGAAGCTTCTCATCAGCGATCTGGCATCCATTGGAAAGGTGTCGCCTCGTCAATTGAACAGAATGTTTCAGGAATCTTACCGCCTGAGTGCCCAGGACTTCATCATCCGCACCCGTGTCCAGGCAGCCTGTGCAGACCTGGTGTCCACGCGAAATTCGCTGGCGGAGATCGCCTGTGCCCACGGCTTCTGCGACGCCAGCACCTTCACCCGGCAGTTCAAGCATCATATGGGGGAGACCCCTCTCATCTACCGGCGGCGGCGCACCGCTGGCTAGCACCTTCACGATTACAGCGGGCACTGTCACACAGGGTTATTTGAACTAACACACCATGCCGGACGCCCTGTTGCACCGGACAGCCCTCCCATCTTAAAACGGGCACCTGGCCGACGGACACAAAAACTTGGCCCGGTCAGCCAATCAAAATTTCCGGGTTCCCCTCATTCTCTGTGCACGCAACAAGTCCAGCCGCGACGCCGGCACGGGACTCCTGGCAAAAGCTCGGGCCATCGGCTGCCAGCCGATGTCACCAAACCTCCTGATCACAACAGCACCCACTCCATGATTGTTGTTTGTTTCCTATAACTTAACCACAGCCACCCATACTCCCCACCCCATGAAACACCGCCTTACCATTGCCTGCCTCTTCATGGCCGGCCTCTCCTCCCTTGCAGCTCAAACCCCGGGCTCCGTCTCGTCCAAGCTCGCCGGCATCCAGCGCTTCACCGTCCCGGCCGCCTCCTCCCGGCCTATAGGAGTTAACTTTGTCCGTCCCCCGCTTGCTGCGGGCCGGATGGACAGCCGCACCTCCACCACCTTCACCGACAATCAGGTGAACTTCGGCACTCTGCTTGCCGGCAAAAGCAACCTCTGGCTGGAACTCACCAACGGAAACTACCGGGGCATGGCCACACCCGTCACGGTCGCCTCCGCCAACACCTTGAACACTGAGGACAGCCTCGTGCCCTACGCGCCCGGAGCCGCCGTCTTCGAGGTTCGCGAGGCCCACACGGTCGCCACGCTCTTTGGGGCGACCAATACTGCGGGGCTTCACCCCAGCACGACCCTCAACCTCTCGGGCAATCCGGATGAGATCCACATCCCCGATGGCGCAGGCGGCTACCACCGCGTTTTTTACTCCACTCCCGCCGGGGGATGGCGGCAGGACGGCGACGAAATCAGCGATGCCTCCGGCATCCCCATCTATCACGTCGATGCGGTCATCATCCATCGCAAACAGGCATCAGCGCTCACCCTGAGCTTTGTGGGCTTTGTGCGCTCTACCCCGACGTATTTCCCTGTCATCACCGGCACCACCACCATCTTCAACGCCGCCTACCCTACCGGGACCACCCTCACCAGCAGCGGTCTGGCGACCCAGGTCAAACAGGGCACAGAATTAACCGCAGACATCATCAGCATTCCCAACAGCAGCGGGGGCTGGGATGCCTGCTACTATGCCACCGCCTCACCGCCCTCCATCAGCGCAGGGTGGAAACAAGTCGGCCAGGGTAATACGGACAAGGGGACTGTCCCATGGGCCTCAACCTTTAGAATCGAACGCCGCGGTGTGACCGCAAACGTGAAGCTCCTCCCCGGCCCATCCTACTCAGGTCTGTAGGATACCCCTTTCAAATTTCAATCCGTCTTATCTTAACCCGGAGATCTCCCGGCCGGCACCGTCTTGGTGTCTTCTGGAGCTGAACCAGATCGACCTGGTCCAGCCCCATTGAGAGTCCATGGCTTCAGGCAGCCAGCCTGCTTGCCAGCCCGGCGTCCCTGCCACTCATCATCCACACCCCCTTCCATGCTCAACCATCACATCCTATGACGACCTCTCCGTTACCACCCACCAGGAGAACGCTCCTCGCAGCCCTAGGGCTCGCGGCGTGTCTGCTGCCCGCTGCAAACGCTGCCACTGACTACAACAACAACGGCTACGACGACATCTGGGAACACAGGTACAACATCCTGGGCGTCCCCAACCACCCCTATGACTCGGACCGGGACGGTGATGGTGCCACCAACCTCATGGAGAGCATCGCGGGCACCTCGCCAGACAACCCCCAGGATGTCCTCAAGATTCAGGAAATCACCCTCACAGGCAGCAACCTCCTGATCTCCCTCAAGACTCATGCGGGCAAACGCTACGTCCTGGAAAGCAGCGGCACCCCAGACGGGCCCGTCTGGACGGCGGAAGGCTCCCCACTGACCGGCACCGGCACCCTCCAGTCCTTCACCATCCCGGCGGGTTCGGGCACTGCCCCCAAGTTCTTCCGCGTCACCGCCTCCGACGTGGACACCGACGGCGATGGCGTCTCCGACTGGGCGGAGGCGCTCATGGGCACCAATCCCACCCTGGCCACCTCCCCCTCCAACGCCTCAGGCGGTGCTGCGCCGGATGGCGAGGTGCTTCGCAGCCTCGTGTCCTTCACGGCCACCGTGGTCACCCCCTCCTCCTATGAGAAGGAAGGCACCCGCGCCGTCGTGCGGCTGACCCGCACCTACGGATCCATGCCCCTGACCCTCAGGTACTCCGCTGCGGGCAACACGGACTCCACCCGTGGCTCCGCGTCCTCCGGGGACTACCTTCTCAAGAACTCCTCAAATACCACGCTGAACTCCACAGGGTTCCAGTTCCCGGCCAACACGAGCCAGTTTGACGTCCAGGTCGCACCGACTCTGGACAGCCTGAATGAGGTGCCTGAAATGCTGCGGCTTACCTTCCGGGCGACCAGCGGCAGCGTGAACTCACCACTGGGTACCACCCAGACGGTGGACATTCGTGATGCCACCAACACCCAGGCCAACCGGCGCCTCTTCGTCGCGTATCTGGGCAGGGAGGGCGGGGCCGTCACCACTGCCACTGGCCTGGCCACCCTGTTGCTCAACGGGGACAATACCCAGGCGGAGGTCAACTCCAGCTTTAGCAACCTCACCTCCCCACAGAGCGCCTCCCACCTCCACGCCGCTCCCGTAGGTGATCCTCTGGCCAGCGGTCCCATCATTGAAAGCCTCGAACTCGGTCAACTGACAGGACGCACCGTGTCCATTGACCCGGAGCCCGCCGGAGGCTGGACCACCGCGCAGGCCACGCTTACGGCCCTCTTTGATGGGTTCTTGTACATCAACGTCCACACCGCCAACTACGGAGCCGGTGAGATCCGCGGGAACTTCGCACTGGCCAACGGCTCCGTGGCCGAGCCCCCGGTGCCAGCCGCCCCACCCGCCTACGGCAGCCCGGAGTGGCCGGCCCTCACCGGTGCCGCCCTGGACCGCGACATAGCAAGGTTCCTCACGCAGGCCACCTACGGCCCCACGGCAGAGAGCATTCAGGAGGTGAAGGATCTCATCACCGCCAACGGTGGCAACGCCCTCGCGGGATATACCGCGTGGATCAACAAACAGATGGACCTTACCCAGACGCCCTCCCCCAACTTCACCCGTCTGGTGCAGGCCGCAGACATGGAGGAGTTCTTCCTTCGTGGCAACAAACCCATCAACTGGCGGAACGCTCCCTGGTTCGGCGATGGCGGATCCCGTTGGAACGGTTCGTCCTGGGTACAAGACACGGGCATCAAGTCGGTTAACTACACAGACAACTACAATCGCCGGAGAGAATGGTGGACGCTGGTACTCCAGAGCAGGGACCAGTTGAGGCAGAGAATGGCACTCGCCCTGAGCGAAATCGTGGTGGTCGCAGAAACCGACCTCAACATCCGGTCAATCCACTATGGAATGGCCAACTACTGGGACCTCCTCGCAGGGAACGCCTTCAGCCGATATCGCAAAGTACTGGGGGACGTGACGCAAAATCCGATGATGGCCCACTATCTGAGTTACCTCAAAAACGCCAGGGCTTCAGGAAACATCCTTCCTGATGAGAACTATGCGCGCGAGGTCATGCAGCTCTTCTCCGTGGGTCTGGTGAACCGCCACCTGGACGGCACCCTTAAGCTTGGGAACGACGGCCTGCCCCTGCCTACCTACGACCAGAATGATATTCGTGAGATGGCCCGGGTGTTTACCGGATTCGGCTACAGCAAGCTGCACGCCAACATCCTGGCCCCCCTCTATCCGAATCCCGGCTACCTGCAAATGGGCCCTCTACAGGACAACTCATCCTTCACCGCCAGCGCCTCCTTGTTCTCCTACTACTGGCAGGGCCCCTGGATTGAGCCGCTAAAACTGTTTGATGCCTATCATGACTTCAATGCCAAGACCCTTTTCAACGGAAAAACCGGTCAGGTGGCACTGCCAGCAAAGACGAATTCTGCCACGGAATCTGAAGGCCTGGCGGATGTCAATGACGCGCTCGACGCTCTGGCTGGTAAGGACTCGCCTTCTGCCGCCTATGATGGCCATCCAAACACTCCGGTCTTTATCAGCCGCCTGCTGATCCAGCGGTTCACCACCTCCAACCCCAGCGCCGGGTATCTTTACCGGGTGGCCACGACCTTCAAAAACACCAGCGGCAATCTTGGGGAGGTGATCAAAGCGATCCTCTTGGATCACGAAGCCCGCAGTATCGCCCTTGCAGACGGTTCTGTGGCCGTTGGCAAGATCAAGGAACCTCTTCTGCACCTCACAAACCTCCTCCGGGCATTGAAGTGCTACACCGGCCTGCCACTGGTGCACCTCACCACGGTGCCGCTCAACTTCACATCGCTCGAATCCCCGGTGACGGAGCCTTACCCTCTGTCGGAGTACAACAAGTTCCCTCCAGGGGCGGTGCGATTCAGGTTCTACGAGACTACTTTTGGCATCACGCAATCCGCGCAGCGCGCCCCCAGCGTCTTCAACTGGTTCCTTCCAGACTTCTCGCCGCCGGGCCCGCTGCCCCGGGTTGGGATGGTGGCACCTGAAATGCAGACCGCAACGGAGTCCAGCGTGGTAAATTTTGCCAACACCATTCATGGTCTGTCACTGGGCTCCAACCCGCCGACACACAGCTCGCCTGGGAGCGGGCTGGAGGACCTGCCCAGCCTGCTGGCGTACCGCAACGCCTCCGGTGTCCAGTTCACCCTTCCCCAGTGGGCGGTGGACAAGGGCTACTTTACCGCCACCCAGTTCACGCCGGGAACGAATCAGCCAGCCAGCCTCTACAAACAGGTGGACAACTTGGTCCCCCGGTTCGATGACCTGGTCAGCCTCTACACCAGCACTTACACCACCGCCCTGGCTGCCCAGTATGCCCCTGCTGCGGTCCCCGTCACTCCAGGCACGACAGAGAAAAGCGCCGCCCACGCGGAAGCGGTCAAAGCAGTGGTGGATCAGTTAGACCTCCTCCTGGCCTCAGGCTCTCTCAGAGCCACCACGGCCAGCTCCCCCGGAGGCCATCCACGCACGGCCATCCTTGATAGTCTCAATGCTATCGCGGCAAACAACCGGCACACAACAGACGCCACCAACTTTGCAGCAGACGCCCTCACCCGGGTGAAAAACGCTGTGTACCTGGTCATGACCTCCCCGGAAGGGCTCGTCTTGAAGTAGTGCCCGATGAACCGCTCTGGGGCACCCCGCCCCAGGGCTTTGTTTTAGAATCTCAGAACGTCTCATCATGAACTTGATCCTTCGCAAAAAGAACGAACTCACCCGGCGTCAAATGCTCGCCAAGTCGGGTTGCGCCGCCATGGGCCTGACGGGTCTCACCAGCACCCTCGCTCATCTCCGGCTCATGCAAGGCGCCCTCAATGCCCAGACCGTGGGGGAAGGCTATCGGGCTCTCGTCTGTGTCTTCCTCGCCGGCGGCAATGACTCCAACAATCTGCTGGTGCCCGCAGGTCCCAGCGCAGCCCGTACTGACTACGAGACAGGCCGGTCCATTCTTGCCCTTGCGCCCCCAGGGGCCAGCCAGGGGGTTCTACCCTTGAACCCCACCCACCTTGCCGAATGCGATCCCCTGGGGGGATATCTGGGCACCCTCGGCGTGCATCCCAGCTGCGCCCATCTCCAGACCCTGTTCAATGCCGGTGAACTGGCCTTCATCTCAAATGTGGGCACCCTCTCAGAGCCAGGAGTCACTCGCGCCACCTACGCCACCGCTCTAAAACCCAATCGTCTATTTTCCCACTCGGACCAAGCGGTGCAGTGGCAAAGTTCCGTGGCCAACGGTCCCTTCACCAGCGGCTGGGGGGGGCGCATCGCAGACCTCATTGATGCCGCACACAACACGGCCTCTGGCGGTGCCTCCATGTCCATCTCCATCGGCGGCACCAACTCCTTCCTGGTGGGCTCCACCGGCCAGGTGACCACTTATTCCATGAGCAGCGCCGGCATCTCCTCCCTCTCCGGCTACGGTTCCAACTACGCCTCTGCGGTAAATGACCCCAACCTCCTCTTCCAGTCCAGCAACTACAAAAACACCCAGGAAGGCTGGCGCTTGCGGGCGTTTGAGAACCTCATTCAGCTCACCGGCGCCACCATGATGGAGGACGCCTACAACAGCGTGAGGATGAGCGCCCGGGTGACGGACGGGCAGATTGGCACAGCCCTCCAGACTACAGTGGCCGGCGGGGGCTCCACTCTGGACAGTTATTTCAACAATGCCTTCAGCGGCTCCGGCGTGGGCTCCAACAATGAACTCTCCAATCAATTGAAGATGGTGGCGAGGCTTATCGCAGGCCGTAGCGCCCTGGGCAACAACCGGCAGATCTTCTTCGTCACTGACACCGGCTATGACACCCACGCCGCCCAGATGGGGGCCCATGCCACGCGGATGGCCACCCTCGCTTCTTCACTCAAGGGATTCCGCGACTCCCTCCAGTCCCTGGGCGTCTTTGACAATGTGGTGACTTTCACCGCCTCAGACTTCAGCAGGACCTTCGCTCCCAACAAGCCTGATTCCTCCGGAGGCAGCGACCACGGCTGGGGTGGCAACGCCGTGGTCATGGGCGGGGCGGTGAAAGGCCAGCGGGTTTATGGAAAGTACCCCGTGCTCAAGCTCAGTGACGCCCCTGACTCGATCGATGCCGTGGGCACCCGGGGAGTCTGGATCCCCAGCACCTCTGTGGACCAGTACGCCGCCGCGCTCGCCCGCTGGCTGGGTGTAGCCCCCGGCATGCTCGGCAGCATCTTCCCAAACCTCAACCGCTTCGTCACCCTGCCCACCATCACCTCGGGGAACATGGATTTCCTCGAGGCTTGAGATTCCTCCCCCTGGCGGCCTCCTCCCTCCCAAGTCCGGAATGGGGAGGCCGCCAGTCCAGAAAATTGAAGTGCCCTCCCATCTCATGGCCCCGCCTTCCCCCTCACGCCTCACCCTGTTGACGGCATCCGTACTCGCTGTCGCTTTTGGAGTCATCTTTGTCTGGCTGCGGCACAGCGCGTTCCGTCCCTCGCCCCCCCCCACAGAGGTCCTCCCCAATGTCAAAGTTCCAGCGCGCCCACCAGCCCCCCCTCCAGTGGTCCTGCACGAACTGGCCGCAGAATACTCCCAGCTCATCAGCAACCCGGACCAAACCTCCGAAAGCCGCATCAACAACCTCATCTCCTTGCTGGAGCTGTACCGGCGCGCTTGCGGCGGCACCCCTTGCGGGCACAATGAATTAATTGTTTCCTCTATTCTTGGCAGCAATGAGAAGAACGTGCAATTGCTGCCCAGCGACAGTCCAGCGATCCAGCGCGGAGAGCTGGTGGACGAATGGGGCACACCTTACTGGTTCCACACCCTCACGGACCGCTATATCGAAGTGCGGTCTGCAGGCCCGGACAGGGAGCTCTTCACCTCGGACGACATCACAACACACCCCGGCACAGGGAGTTGAAAGGGCGGATGTTAAAGGCCTCGGAGACGCCTACGCGCCGTCCTGTTCAACGAGCAGGGCGGCTTTTGCTGCTCCAGTCATCCGTGCGGAACGTTTGTGCCGGCAGACCAGCCTGGTTGAACAAGTTTGCCCAAGGAATTTGGCTGGACCACGCGTAACGCACCGCCACGGGAGTGGGCACGTTTTTGCTGGAGACGATGACCTCATCCCCTGCAATCACCGCATCCGCCCAGAAAAATTTCCTGTCCTCTCCTGCAATCTGGAAACCTTGCAGCTTCTCACTGTGCCGGACGGCCAGCCCCTTGCCCACATGGGTGAAGGCAATCCGCACCGTGTTCCCTTCGATCTTGTGCGATGAATAAAGGGGACCGCTGTACTCTGCCGCGTGCCCATACACGAAGGCAAGCGCCACCCGTTTCGCCCGCTCTCCGTAGCCAGACTTATTGGAGGGGTGAGTCTCCCCACCCAGATCAGTGCTGCTGACCATGGCCGTGTTCAGATAGGTCTGAATCTTCAGGTACATCTCCCTCTGTTCTCCCCACACGAGAGGCGGCACCTGAGCTGGCAAAGCGGCAAACGGGCTGGCATTCTTTGTGATGGCATCTGCCAAATCCCACGCTGTGCCGCCACCACTGGGCTTTTGCACGTAGAGGAACGGGAAATCACGACCCCACGAATCACGCCAGCCTTTGATGAGGGCACCCATGGCATGGTACTGGTCGAGACCCGTAATCCCGGTTCCACCCTCCCCCTGATCCCATAGCACCCCGCGGATCCCATAGGGGACCATGGGCAGAATATGTTTCTTGTAAAGATGCCCCAGCTCCGCCTTGCTGCCCCCAGGTGGCAGCGGACGGTCAGGCTCGATGCCTGGATTTTGTCCAGCCGCTCTGGCTGCTTCAGCCTTCTTCTTCCAGTCAGCCAGCTGGATGTCGTACTTTTCCAACGCAAGGTTGAGGTCGTACGTTTTGGCAAACTCCTTCACTGCGGCTTGGGCAGACTCGTCAGCCAGATACATGTCCTCCGTAAACCAATAGCCGGAGGGCGTGCCGCTGACTGCTCCCACCATGAGCCCCACCGGTCTTTTGAGTTCAGAGAGGAGCCCTGCGCCAAAGTGGAAGAGCAATGCGGAAAAATTACCGACAGTAGTCGGCGTCGCCTCTGTCCAGCGGCCAGTTTCCTGGTTGAACAAGCGCAGCCCTGGAAAGGGTCCGGCAGCGAGCGCTTTCTTTGAGCCTTCGTCTCTACCCTTGTAGTCATTGATCCTGCCCACCATGTTCGACTGCCCGGCACCCAGCCAGACTTCGCCCACCAGCACATCCTTGACCTCGATCTTCTTTGACCCCTGGACGGTCAGCACCAAGCCCTCCGCGGTCTGCAGAGGATCCAAGTTCACCCGCCACTTCCCATCGGCCGCGCCTTTCGTGATCTTGGTCTGCCCAGCTAACGATACAGTCACGGTTTCACCGGGGTCAGCCATGCCCCAAATCGGCACCTTGATGTCCTGCTGCAGGACCATGTGGTCAGAGATGACCGGCGGCAATCGAAGCTCCGCATGAAGAAGCGGCGTCGTTGCCCAGAGAAGAACAAGAGGAGCGTAGGAGAGGGTTCGCGAAATCATCTGCACAGGTGATTTCCACCCTCCTGTGTTTGTTGCACAATATTCCCCTCTGGAGTGTCTCGTTCATTTCAGGCAACCGCCCTGTCTCTACCAGTGCCTGGCAACTTCATCCATCGTCGTGGCGCGCAGCGTCTCATCGCCAATGGCACGGGCCAGGGAGAGAGCGGCAGCCCTGTCTGTGGCGGCCAGGATCGAGGAAAGCACCCTTGCAGACTCGTCCCGCAGGCTGCCGCCGTCCTGATTGGCCAGCCACGTGCCAGGTCCGGATGGGTCCTGGTGGATCCAGACCCGGAAGAGTGCCTCAAGATTGCGTTGGCGGAGATCGGTCTCCGGGAATGCTGCGGCCCATGCCCATGCAGCGGGTGCATCCGATTGGGCCCAACGCTGGATGATTTCAGGAATCACTGCCCTGCGGGTGTCATCATCAGGCATTTCAGCCCTGACATACTGGGCGGCAAAGCCGGGATCCTGATCCGCCACCGCAGGCACCACCCGGCGCTCAATGGCTGCACGGAGCGGGCCTTCGGGAAGAGAACGCACCCACTCGATCGCGGCAGCAGGGTCTTCTGATGCCCATTGGGCGCTGACGAAGGAAAGCGTTGCATTTCGCTCGGGAGTGTCCTGCATTTTCATCGCCACCCTGCCTGCGGCCTCAAAGTCGAACCCCGCCAGCTCTGTGGCAAGGGTGGCGAGAGCCAACTCCCGCTCCCCCTCCGCAAGCGACAGCGCCCAGCGCTCCGCGGCTTCGGGATCGGACTTCGCCAGGTTCGCGGCCTGCCGGGTTACCACAGCCCATCTCTGCTGTGTCGAGGGAGGAGACTGCCCCTCGGATTCTCCGGGTCCCGCTCCGCCATCCTGTTCACTCCACGAACTCCGGGTGCCCCCCTGCCAGGACCCGCGCTCGGTCAACACGACCGGCACCACGGGCACGACCTCTGGCGAGGTTGAGAAATCCACGCCTCGCCAGATCACGACTCCAGAGAGACAGCATCCAGCAAAGGCGATGGCAAAACGCAAGGGATTCACGGAATGATGGTAAGGTTGTCAAAGGTCGCTGAAGCGGCGGCAGCCGCATCCCCGCTGCTCACCACAAGCCCGACGCCAATCTCCGCAGCCATGGAGAGGGTGTAGCTGGAGACGGTTGTCCAGGCCAGCCCATCTGTGCTCTTGTACGCCGTAACCGTACTCCCGCTTCTCACGATTCGAACCCAAACAGGGGGGCTTTGAGTCCCGTTCTGCGCCGTAAAGACAGATCCACCAGGCGTGACCCGCACCTTCGTGTGGATGGTACCGGCACCGCTGCGACCGCAGAAGTAAGATTTTGCATTCACCGCCAGGGTCTCGCGAATCATCACTCCTGCCACTGGGTTTGGGGTGGTGCCACTCATCGACGCGATTCGGGCCCGGACCTCTCCATCCCCACTCATGGTTTGCCAGGTAAAGTGGATCTGCTCGGCAAGGTTGACGACACCGTTCCCCGCTCCGGTAAGGGTGAAGGTGCCGCCGCTCTCTGACGAGAAACCGGGTACCTGAGAGGAGCCGATGTCCTGTGCCGTCCAGCCCGCCGGCAACCCGCTGACCACATGGATCTGCAGGACAGCCGTGTCCGACAGCCCTTCCGGGTCGCTCGCTCGCACAGTGAAGGAATTGAGCCCCACGTTCGCACTCGCCGGTCGGCCGGACAGCTGGCCATCTGCAGTCACCGCAAGCCAGCCAGGGCCGCTCACCTTGGAGTAAGTCAGGGGGCTGGAGGCGTCCACATCCGTGGCTGCGCCCAGGAGCGTTCCCGAGTACAGCCCCCCCTGCGTGGCACCCGGCAGCTGCACTGGGTCCACGGCAAACACTGGCGCATCATTCACCGCATTTACCGTCACCGTCACGACAGCCGTTGCAATGACCCCGCCATCAAGAGCAGCCACATAGCTGAAAGTGTCAACGCCACTCCAGTTTGCAACAGGGGTATAAGTAATAACACCTCCTCCGACTGACACGGCCCCGTGTGAGGGTGCCGTTACGGATTGCACATCGAGCGTGCCCCCCACTCCTGCATCATTCGTCAGCACAGGGATCGCTACGGGCGTATCCTCTGCCGTATTCGCACTGTCGTCCTCCGCGCTGATTCGGTCGTCAATCGGGACCGTTACGTGAATGGGCACACTCGCATACAGCACCGCCTGGTAGTTGAGCGCGGCATCATCCGTGGGATCTGGCAGGGGGACATTGACCATGACGCCTCCTGACACCTGACTGACAGTCACGGTCTCACCTGGACGCTGCACAAATCCGGGCAGGGTGTGACTGTAGGATCCCGTTTTGAGGGGAACATTGGTGGTGATGTTGATCGCCGTGGCGTTGAGTTCGTGGATCGGATCCGTCACACCCAACTCCCAGTTCAAGCCGTTCCGGCGCAACTGTACGAGTGCAGGACGATCTACCGTGACGCTGTATCCAGAAGCTGCGACAGCGGTGCCCGCAGCATGGAATGCCAGTTGGATCACCTCATTCTCATGATCATAGATACCCTGCACGTTGTCCCCGTTGGATATCACCTCGATTTGGGCCATTGCCGAAGCCAGATGGCCGGGCATTTGCCCAGCCGTCGCATTCGGTATCACCATGTAGTGGTACTTGGTGAGACCGGCGGCAACAGGGTCTGTACCATGCCCGAGGGCAAAGTGAATGACACTGGCGGATGAGGTGGTGGCGGGCGCGGCATCGATCACGCTGGCACCTCCCCGAATGTAAAGCTGCTGAGCACCGTGTGGGAAAACGAGGTACCCTATGCCCCCCTGGTGAATCCAGGTCGGTCCCGTGATGGGAACGGCCATGTCGGTACTGACCCCCTGAGCGATGGATACAGAAGGGGCTCCACCGACCGAATAAGTCACCGCACCGACCCAACGGGTCTGATCAAGTGTCGTAATGATGGGCTGCCCCTGCCCCGCCGCCCGGCGCGCCACGTTGCTCCCGAGGGCGACAGCTTTGTCACCACTGAAGAAAAAGCCCTTGTCAGCCTGGGCTGCGGCATACGTCACGGTGGACTTGGGTCGATACCGCATGGCCGCAAACCCAGTGGAACCATCCGAGGCCATCCCCGCATACGGGTTGCCTGTGGTCTGCTGCACATTCTCCCAGATCATGGCATCCGTACGCCATTCCTCCGTCAGCCCGGGCAGCGCGTGCCAGTCCCAGCGGTTGCGCACGTCGAAGTCGTACTCCGTTCCGCTCACCTTGGTCTGAAGCACCCCGCTGGCGATGTGGTACGAGTGAGTGCCATCATCCGAGACGGCGACGTTGTTCGCCATTTTGACAGAGAAGTAGTGGGACTGGGAACTGGCATTCTGCCCGCCTTTGCGCTGGACCATGGAATGACCTACCCAGAAGGGGAAATTCCCGGTGGCTTCCTGTGTACCATTGGCAATGGCGTTCCGCCAGTTGACCAATTCAGCCTGTTTTGTGATCTGGGTCGTGCCTTGCTTGGCGTTGATCAAGCGGTCGATCACGCCAGGAAAGCCCTTCACAAGATTATTTCTGGTGTTCTCGTAGTAAGAAATGCCAACGGTGGCCATGTCAAAATCACCCTTGTAAACGAGTTTGTCATAGGCGTAGAGCAATCTGTCCGCAATGAAGTTAAACCCCTCACTGCCCAGGTCATAACCACTGTTCTTCAGCATTTCATAGCCGTCAAAGGGAGCAGTGAGCCAGCCATACCCATAACCCCACATGGCCGAGTCAGACGTGCCCGCAAAGCAATGGTGGCTGACGAACCCATCCGGATGGAAGCCGGGCTGACCCCACTTGTGCGAGTCACGGTGCGGATTCTTCGTCCAATACACGATATCTTCCAGCACACCTTTGGGAGTCCAGCCCGGTTTGAAAAGCGCCCCGGGATATTTGGAGTAGTAGTCTCTGTACCAATAGGGGGCATAGGTGATCGGCCGGTTGTAGTCCGCCCAGATGGCGGGCAAAGTCAGCCAGCCACGAACTCGAAGACCGTAGTTGGCATCTGAATGAGCTCCTCCAGTATGATTGGGATCCGTGAGGGGCCCCCATTCTCCTCCGCTGTTGGGATTGCGGTAGGAAGCGCGGAGCATACCGAAACTCAGTTGAAAGAAATCCAGCAGCTTCTGGTGCACCTGTGTGGCAGCGGCATCCCCATTTTTCATTTCGGCCATCAGATCAGGCATCAACCACACGGCGGGGCCGGTCATAGGATCTGTCCAGATCCACTGGTGCGAAACATCCGTGTACGAAGCGATCCCTTTTTCATTCAGGGCAAAAACGGTGTCCCCAATTTCAGTGCCAATGGGCTGCCCATTAATGATCACTTTCGCGGGGTCCATCGGTATCCGGTCTAAAAACGTGTTGATGGCCAGATAGAGGGCGTTCTTGAGACGGAGCCGCTCCGCAGGAATGCCCGCCGGCCCATACTTGGACGACTTGCGGTAGGCGTTGGCAAGGCCGCCGATCTTGATGGCAACGCCCTGCCATTGAGTGGATAGATTGGGCGCAACGCTCACCGTGCTCACGTAACTTGCAATTGATCGGGTGTAAAAGTCGTAGCCGCTGAAGCGCCCACCGTTCGTTTCCAGATCCGTGATCCAGCTCGCCACGGTGGCATCATCAGGATTACTGCGCCCATAAAGCCGGTCCCACGACTGGCATAGGTTGGTGGCAAAGGTCAGGAACCCCGCATGCAATGTCTGAGGCACAGCCCGCACAACCACGGGCACCGTCCCGAGGGTGGCAGCACCGTCGGAAAGTTTCACCGTCAGAGGATAATCGGTCGCCGTGGCCGCGACCGTCTTTCCCGGCTTGACACGGAGCATCCCGAAAAGGCGGCTCTCCGAATCACGCTGGTTCACCAGCTCAAAGATATCCGATGGATCGGAGGTGATGGAGAAGGCAAAACCCGCGGGAACAGGAATGACATGCGCATCCATATTGCGCATCAAATTCACTTTTCCCATGACTTCTGTGCCTGCGCCACTGCCGGTTTGGATGTCAAAGTAGCTGGCCAGAAGATCGTGGGACACGGCGCTGACAGTGAGATTGTCCACATCGAAAGTCTGAGTGCCGCCTAATCCCGTAACAATCCGGATGCCGTCGTCCGCACCATTTTGCCAGTTGAGAGCGCTGGCCATGTTGACGGAGAAGTTTACTGGCGGGTTGACACCCGCTGCATCCTTGATCGTCCCAGCGACGTCAGCGCTGCCCTGCCGAACGGTCAAGGTAACACGATAATATCCTGCCGTATCATTCTCCGTGGCTGTGGTGGAATAGTTTCCAAAATCAAACCCTGGTGCCCAGTTACCGCCAGAAAGCCCCATGGGATTGGCCGCGACACTGCCAGCACTTTTAACTGCATAAAATGCCAGATCTTGCGCAGAAGCATCCGCATCAAAATTCCCGTAGCCGAATCCAACAGTCACGAGCTCCGTATCCCCATCGTAAAGGCTCACGCGGGGCACGGAATTGCCTGCAGAGGACAGCAGGCTCCTGACCCGGATGTCGAAGCTGACGACAAAGGTCATCTTGTCATCGATAGGTGCCATGCGGCTGGTTGGAATCCGGATCGATGTCGCGGAGGCAGTTGAGTCCATCAGCACAAGCGCACCTGCACTGGGTGCAGCAGTGTGGCCACTGGCAATGGCGGCATTGTAGTCGTCCCCACTTGACTCCCGATAAAGGTAGGTCAGGGCGGACCTACCATCATAGTTGTCCGACCAGAGGGTGTTTGCAGTGGAGGATGTCGCAGCCAGGAGAACCCCGCACGCGATCAATGGCAGTGTGCTTTTCATGGTAGGTCGAGGATAAACTTGAAAAAAGGCCACTCGCTATTGGCAGCCCAGTTTGTCGGTAGTTTCGGGTAAGGAGGACACAGCAGCATGGAGTCGCCCCCGGTCGCAGCACCTTGACCGTGGATGTTGGCTGGAGCGAAATGCATGCACATTGAAAGGATGTGGCATCATGCCAGAAAGCATAAAATCCCGCTTGGCTCCCCAGGACATGTAATTGTGCCCATCCGCCTGACTCAAACAATGGCAGATGGATCACAAGGATTTGAGGGGGCAACCTGGCGAAGCCCTGAAGTTGCTTGGCAACTTAATTCAGAGATCGATGGAGGCTTCTGTAAATGGAAGCATCCTTTTCGTCGGCTGGGGGCAGGTCATTTTTCACGAACATCGTGGCTGACAGATGTTGACGACCGGTTGGATTCAATAAGCTGAAACAACATCCAAAACCCAAGTGCTACGGAAGCGGTTGCTGCCACCAGGAGCAAGAACGCAAACAATGAAGCCAGAAAAACTGAGCGCTTGCCCCTGCTGGCCTCCCCCCTTTTTACGTACCTTCGTGAGGAATTGAATGTAGTTGTCTTTGGCTCCATCATCCAGTTAGCCCGTCCCAATTCACTTCATAGACAATGAACATTCCAGTGCCATAAAGCCTGCGCTAGAAGCTGGGTTGAAGCGCCGATTGCGGCCTTTTCCCGAAAACGCAGCAAGGTTGCAACACTCTTCAAAAGCAAGCGCGACGCCCCCTTTTCTCAAGTTGGCCAGCGCCTCGCGATGCCACGCGACACGGCTCGACGAGTACCGGCTTCGAGCCGCATGGGCAAGGTCAACCCGGGAATGCCCCAGTGGACGAATCTCGCCCGCACGTAGTTGATGCGGCTGGTACTTAGACCTGTTTCGTGGCGGATCTTGGAAAGGAGCTCGCCGCTGGCGAGCATGATGATCGCAACGGCATGACACGACTCGTGGTTCTGCAACGTTTCTTTACAATAGCTTTCCGCCAGCCGATCAAGCTGGGTCTTGAACCGCTCCGCCATGATATTAAAGGTGGTTCGCGCTTTCATGCGATAAAAATGCCTCGTAGCCGGGTGCGTATTGGGTCAGACCAGGGTTGGGCTTCACCTTGAAACAAGCTCTGAAGCGATCCAGGCAGCACTCCTGTATTCACTCCGTCATCTTGCATCTCTGTTAGCATGCTGTGTCAGGGCCGGCGTGCGTTAGGGGGCGAACGTTTTCTTGGAAATAACACGGAATCTGTAGTAATCATCCAACGATTCCCCCGGCAGTTCCGTTTTGATGAAATCTGGCAGCTTCTCGTTGTTCGGATCAAGGTACCGCTCCAGAAGCACCGCCCCCCTCTGTTCTGAGGAAACAAAATCTACCGACTCATCCCAGGTGGCGGGGGCGCTGGAACGGGCCTTCTTCAATGTCTGCACGCGGTAGTGCACGGAGTAGGTGTTCGACTTGGTGGTCAAGCGCGGGTACAACTGGTTGTAAGGCGACTCACGCATATTGTCTCCCGTCAGCTCAAACCCGTCCATCTGGGTGTTAAGGTCACCGTTCCACCAGGCCACCATGGACTCGTAGTTGGGAGAGGAACTGGGCAGCCCCCCGGGGCGCGGGTAGTAGGTGCGGCCCGCGAAAGGCTGGGGAACTAGGAAGATGTCACAGATCTCAGAGGCACTCCGAAAGATGTCCCCCTGCGCAAAGCGGCTCCTGATCCCCTTCATCGTCTCCCTGGCATTGACCTCATACACGGTTTCGAACTTCAACCAGTTGTCATAGGCCTTGTAACATTCCAGCTTCTGTGTCCCATTGGCACCGCTGGCCGAGGCATCCTTGGACCAAGCCACCTCCGCGGGAAGGGCCGAGATTCTCGAACTGCGCAGCACGGCATGAAGGCCGGTGTTTCGCTCGATGTAGGAGAACGGCATGATCTGACTATTCAGATTGATCTTGCCCGCCGTGGATCCCGGCTCGCTGATGGCATACGGCTCCACCACCGGCATCCAGAAGAAGTCGAGAAGCAGGTGGTCATGGGGGGGGCGGAATCCAAAATGGTCCCCTGGCTTCGGCTCCTCAAGCGCGGGAGTCTCGCGAGAAGGCGGATTGGGGCAGAAAAGCAGCGTCTGCCAGGGCGCAGGGGCAGGGATGCCCTTCGGAGGATCGGCATGGATCACAGAAGGGAGCGAGCCGAAGGCTACCGCCGAGCAGATCTGGCGGTTGGGAGAGTAGAACCGACCCGTTGCCTCCTCCGTAAGACCAATTCGCGAGAAATAACCATTTTGAACATTTGTGGTATCTCCAGTGACCCCGGAGTCATCGATCTTGTTGATGTACGGGCCATCCTCGGTCCTCCCAGTGCCCGTGTCCCAATCCCCTGGCTTCCCATCCACATTATACGCGCCGTCCAGCTTTCCAGGAGTCGCAGGTTGGCAGTCCTGCCAGTACTTGACATCCCGGAGCAGACCATAGGACTTCAACACCTGTCTGCCGGGTCCTATCTCATACCCTGCTATCTTCCACGCATGCTGCCTCCCATGTGTGTAGTAATTTACGTCGTGGCTGCGACCATAGTGGCCAGTGAAGGTTGTCCCAGCGTGCCGTAGGGACTGCGCCTCTTCCACCGCAGAATCGAAGTAGTGTTCGTGGGGAGAGAAGTACTCCTTCGGCACCTGTTTGAGGGCGCAGAGAAGGCGGTAGTCTCCTTTAATCGGGCTGGACGAGCCTGAGACAACTGAACGCACCGTGTCTCCATAGCAGATGATGTTGTTGAGGATGTCTCTGGTATTCAAACGGTTCTGGATATCCATCCGATTCACTGCTGTGGCCCAGTTGGCATTGGAGGTCATTGCCGCAGCGACCCTCACCGTCGGCACCGGCCATGCCACAGCATCGGGAAAGTCGAGCCGGATCGTCTGCACCAAAGATTCATCAAGAAACGAACCAGGAGCGCTTGAACCGGTGCGAATCTCAATAGTCAGGGGCCCTCCGCCAAACTGGAAGGTCTTGCCAGCAGAGACGTCCACCTCCCTGCTCACAAACGAAAACGAGGCATCCTCATTGGCGCCCACCCCACCGGGAGCCACGATCTTCATCATTGCTCCAGCATCTCCAGTACGTGCCTTGTAGAATTGCGAGTTGAGTGAGGTGTAAGCCGTGGCAGACCCGCCATCACCCGTGGCACCAGAAGATACCCACGCGCGGTTGGTCAACCGCGGGCCAAAGCCCAAGGGACGGTTGTTCACCTTCCAATTCTCCAACCCCAACACCCGATAGCGCACATTGGGATTTCGCGGCGGCATGCCTACAGCCGGTATGAAGGGCTGCAATACCAGAAATGCCCTCATTCTGGTGGTCTTGTCAGACACATCCGTGGGGGCTTCCACGTCCTTGGGCTTCATGGTGCCAGTTCCGTCATCGACCATCTCTACTTGTGTGGCCATGAAGACCACTGCCGCCTCCACCACAGAAGGGTAGTGGCCGAAGGCCTTTAGCGGGATAACATACGGCTCGGTCGGCGTGCCACTCGCAGTCACCGGCACCGCTGTCGATTCAGCGAGCCAATCAGGATTAAGATTGGTGTAGGCCCGGGGAGGCAGGAAGTGGTATTTGGGTGTCTCGTAAGGATTGTGCGCATTCACCCCCCATCGGACGAAGTCGAACATGTTCAACAAGATCTGATTGCGATTCAAGCTGCCATACTTCTCGTCAAAGGTGGCACTGCCAAATCCCGGCGCAGCCATTTTGGTCAACCTCTGCAGATAACCTAGCAGCTCTTGGTTACGTCCAATCTGAAAGTCTGCCGTCTGACTTTGGGACGATCCTTGTTTGTTTGTGTGGTTCTCCCATGTGGACTCTCTCTGGAAGCCGCCTGCTTTGCCTGCCGTGCTGGCGCAAAACTCGAGCAGCTTGTCTTTTGCTGTACGCTTGGCCTTGTCCACCTGCACGGGCCACAGCGAGATGCGCGGGCGGTTGTAGAGATTGACCTCCGGGGCCCGGCTGTGGGCTGTGACGAAGAAACGGCTGGCCTCCAGCTCCCCGCTGTCAATGGTGCCTGACGGAGCGTTCGGCTGTCTTTCGCCTTGGGCATCGAGCTTTGAACCGTAAAAGAACTCGTCCACCGAACTCAAGAGCCTCTCACGCTTCAACGGAATGGCGGAGTTCGGGACCTCAGTACCGCCCTTGGACCCCTCGCCAACTCCACCAAGCTGAAGTCTTGGCGTCAGGTTGTAGAGCTTGTTGAGCCATGCTGAGTAGCTCTCTTTATTGACCACCATGCCGGTGTCAACCACCTGCGGATACTGGTAGGTGTAGGTCGAGTCAAAAGCCTGGAGCACCGCGCTCAGGCTCGTCATGGCTGGATGGCCGGGAAATCTTTGAAACTCATTTTGCGCAGGCGGGAAATAGGCGAAATTTCGATGCGACCAGCTCGATGACCGGGGCAGCTCCCAACCCGTCCCCTCGCCTGCGGTGTTGAGGTTGACCTTGCAGGTTTCGTCATCCGTCCAAAACGCGATGCGGCTAACGATGGGATTGCTGGTCGTAACTTCAGCGGCATTGAAGGTCGCCATGCCGCCCTCACCTCCGGTGGGTGCCACGACGCGCCCATCCTTTAGCACATAGAGCCAGCGCACCGGCATGGGGAGGGGGTTAGTCGCAGTGGCGCCCGGCACCGGCACAGACGCGGATAGACCAAAGCCCTCCATCTTGCCAACTTCCGGATCATCCTCCCCACCCAGCAAGCTGTGATCGACGATCGGATAGTGGTTTTCCACAGTCCCGTTCGCACTCAATCTTGCCACGGGCTCATTGAGGTCAGTGAACTGGGCGGTCTGCTCATTCCACTTCGCCAGCGTTGCAGCTTCGTTCAGCGCATTGAATGAGACGCTGGACTCCGACATCTTGTCTGAGGAATACAGCCGCCAGGCGGTCTCCATGTCCGAACGACCCGCAGTGGCACCTGCACCATTGCCGAAGACGCGAATCATCCCAGGTTGAGATGCCCATGTTTTCGTCACCCCCAGGCCAGTCGTCGCTTGTCTGATCTGGCCCATCACGATACTGACGGGCATATCGGAGAGCTGACGCACTTTGGCAACCTCACTGAAAGCGGACGAAGCTCTGGTTTCTGACGAACTCATGGAGAGCATGGCCAACACCAGCCCCATGAGCAGCGCCACAATCGTCAGCACAAGTACCAGCGCCATGCCGGCTTGACGACGGTTCCATTTGGATCGCGGGGAACTGCACAATGAGTTACTCATAAGACTCAATTAAGTCGAGTGTGAACAATGAACTTCCGTGGTGACAATCTTACGTTCGCGCTAGGACCCAGAGCTTCTGCACGCCTTTTTTGCCGTGCATCATCACCCGGATACCGCACCCATCCCCTGCGCCCCGCCTTCGCGATAGAAGAGAGGAAAGGACACCCCTTTGGCAGCAAACCACCAGTGGCATCAATTGAATCAATGCCATACCCCAGTCCCGAGGGCAGGACGATTCACGCGCAAGTATTGATGCATTGCGACTACATGGTATTGCTCTGGTGATTCAATCCTCAAGCTTACGCTGCGCATTCCATAGACAGCGAGCCACAGAGACAATGCGCTTGCTGGTTACGCCAGGAAGCCAGACCGCGCAAACGCCCCCTAGCTTCGCGCTTTCGATCATGGCAAGAGCCCACATGTGAAGTGAGGTTCCGGGTCAGTTCCACCCACAGTGAACCCGACTCCGTCATGATACGCGCATTCAGCTTCCTCAAACATCTAAGTCAGGGCTGCGGGTTGTTCGCAGCCATCGGCATGGCACTGCCTGCTGCCCACGGTGGCACGGTGACGAAGGAGAACAACACCGATGATCTAAACCTGGGATCGAGCTGGCTTGGTGGCACCTCCCCTCAAGCTGCCGATATTGCACAGTGGGACAGTGCGGTAACTGGAGCCAACAACGTGATCCTGGGGGCGGACGCCAGCTGGCAGGGATTGTCCCTGCTCAATCCAGCGGGCGCAGTCGCCATAAGTGGCAGCAACACTTTGACGCTAGGCCGTTCCGGCATCGACATGAGCAGCGCCACCACCGATCTCACCATCAGCGCAGGGCTGACACTGCTGGGCAACACGCAGCAATCCTGGAAAGTGGCGACAGGAAGGACACTCCACCTTCACACGGGAAGCTTCACTCGGACCGCGGGTGCCATTCTGAATATACAAGGTGGAGGCGCAGTCACGACCACAAATATTTCCAATGATGCCACGGGCATCATCGGACCATGGGCCACGATCGGCACCGGCGCAGCCACCCGCTACGCCACCGTCAGCGGCGGAAACATCGTCGGATACAACGGCACAGCTGCCGCAACCGCCGCCAACGTCACCAGCACAGCCGGCACGGAGAACTATGAACTGGCCGCGGTGGGAGCATTCGGGGCGGGAGCCTCTTTCCACACGCTGCGCTTCACCGGCGCAACGGGGGCTATTACGGGCGCAGCAACCGCCAATGGCATTTTGAACGCGGGCGGCGGCACTCTGACGTTGAGCAACGCCATCACCGTTGGCTCCACGAACGAACTGGTGCTCAACACGGCCAACGGCAATATTACAATCGCCTTCAATGTTGCCAATAAAAGCGGAGACAGTTCCAGACTGATCAAAACCGGGTCTGGAGCCCTCACGATGTCCATCCCCAGCAACAATCCCACCAGTGACACCATCTTCAGTGGAGGCACTCACCTGCTTGAGGGAACCATCAACGTCACCACCGCACGCGGCCTGGGCGACGCCGCCACCGCCACCGTAGCCATGGAGGCCGGGACCACGCTGCACCTGAATGCGGGGGGCACCACTTTCACCATGGGCAACATTACCGGCGCGGGGACGATCAATGTCTCCTTGGGGGCTGGCAGCGCCACCACTCAACTGTCCCGGAGCAATTTGAGTGGATTCACCGGCATTCTGAACATCGGCAATGGCTCCGCAGGCGGTAAGTTCTTGCTTAGCACGACCACTGGGGGCACATCAGCTTCCGCCATTAACGTTGCCCAGAATGGGACCCTCTACGTAATCGGCGGCATCACCGTGAACGCCGCGCTCACGCTCAGTGGTGGAGATACCGGAGAGTCGCTGGGGCAACTGCGCCTGGAAAACAACAGCATCTACGCCGGAAACATCACGCTGGCCGGAGACATCTCCGGAGCAGGCGACGGGTTCTTCAACGGTGGCATCATCACGGGGAACATTGGTGAGTCCGGCGGGGTGCGCACCCTGTCAAAAGTCACCACCGCCACCCTGGCTCTTTCAGGAGCCAACACCTACAGCGGCGCGACCTCCATCCTGGCGGGCACATTGAACCTCACGGCCAATCTGGGCAATGCCAGCCGGTCTAGCGATGTCCTCGGCATCTCCTCCAGTGCGGCATCCAATCTCTTGCTCGCCAATGGCACAACCCTGAGCTGGTCAGGATCTTCCGCCGCCAGCACAGACCGTCTTTTCACCATCAACGGCAGCGCGGCCGGACACGGGGCCACAATCTCGGCCAACGGAACCACCACCGCAGCAATCCTCACGTTCACCAACACGGGCTCGATCGCCTATGGGGTGGCTGACCAGACCCGCACGCTCACCCTGCGAGGCACCAACACGGGAGACAACACCCTGGCCATGGCGATCCTGGACAATGGTACAGGTCTGGTGAGCTTGACCAAACTTGACGCAGGCACATGGGTGCTGACGGGCAACAGCAGCTACAAGGGCATCACGCTGCTCTCCGCGGGCACACTCAGCATCTCGACAAGCTCGAATCTCGGTGACGCCAGCAACACGCTGACTTTCGATGGTGGCACTCTGCGAGTGACAGGGACAAGTGTTGCGAATCTCGACAGCAGGACCGTGACTTACGGAACCAACAAGCTTGTGGCCCTCAACATCGCCGATAGCTCCCACACCTTCACCTTCAGCCAGGCACTGACACAAGGCTCCGGTGGCTTTACAAAATCAGGAGCCGGACGCGTGGATCTCACGAACGCAGGAAATAACTACACCGGGGTCACGGACATTGCTGGAGGCACACTCCGGCTCAGAGGTGCGGGGCTCCTCAGTGCCGGCAGTGCCCTGCGACTGAGCGGAGCGAATGCCATCCTCGACCTGAATGGGACGAACCAGACAGTAAAAGGCTTTTCCGGCACAAGCAGCAGCACGGCGAAGATTGTGAACAATTCCGGCAGCGGCACCTCCACCATCACCATCGGTACCGGGGCTGCGAACGGAACTTATGCGGGGCAGATATTGGATAACGACGGAGTCAGCACCGGCGGCAAGGTCGCCGTGGTTCACGATGCCGCGGGCATCACCACCCAATTCACCCCCACCGGCTCCAACACCTATAGCGGCGGCACCACCGTGAAGCAAGGCACGCTCCAGGGCAATGACGTGACCGCCTACAGCGGCGCTACGACGACCGCCGCCGTCAACCCCTTCGGCCCTGGAAAAATCACTCTGGCGGGAGGCGCTTTGAACCTCCGTATCGGAGCAGGCGATGACACCACGGCCCAAACCCTCAGCCTGGGGAATGACGTGGAGGTCACCGCCTCCTCCACGCTGAATTATGCCAGACAAGGGGGCAACACCGCGAACAAGACCCTGGCTCTGGGCAATCTCAACCTGGGAGCCTTCACCCTCACCACCGTCGGGGCAAACGGCTATGCCGTGAGCTTCTCATCCGTCACCCTCACTGGGAATGGGACCATTGGCGGCAACTCGCAAGCCCCCATGACCCTCGGAGCCATCGGCGAATCCGGCGGCTCATATTCCCTCACCTTCTCAAAAGGGTTTTCAAACACCCCTGTCGTTCTAACTTCTGCGAGCACGTACACAGGCGGCACAAATTTATCGGGGGTAGCGGTGACCTTGCAGGACAAGGCAGCCTTTGGCACGGGCACAGTCAATCTGGGGAGTAGTGGCGTGGCCACCCTTCTGGCGTCCAAGGCTCTGACTGGGGCGGACAAAATTGCCAACAACTTCACCAATACCGTAGGAACACTCACCATTGGCGGCAACAACGACATGGAATTCAGCGGGACGTGGAACGTAGCATCCAATCGCACGACCAGCATTACCAACACCGCAAAAACGGTTTTCTCTGGCACTGGCACATCGTTGGGGATTCTCGGAGTGAGCAACGGTACAGGGTCCATCGAACTGGCCACAGACCTGATCCTAAATGGCGCAACCCTGATCAACGGCAGCGGTGGTACAATCAATGCGACAGGCGGCGCCAAGCTTAAAATCAACACTGCAGGTGGCGACATCGGCACCACTGGGATCCTTACCATCAATGCAGATCTCGCCAACGGAACCGCAAGCAATATTGACTTCTGGAATAGCGGCGGAGGAACCGTCATTCTTCGCGGAGCAAACACCTGGACCGGTGCCACAAACATTCAAGGTGCCACCGTCGATGTCGTCTCGCTTAACAGCGTGGTTGGCGGTACGGCAAGCAGCAGCCTGGGCGCCCCGGTAACAGTCGCAGCAGGCACCATCGGCATGGGCTTTTCCTCAACCTCTGTCGCACTCAAGTACAGCGGCACAGGGGAGACCACGGACCGGGTAGTCAACCTGACAGGCACCACGGGCGGAGTAACCATTGAACATGCTGGCACGGGCTTGCTCAAGTTCACCAGCAACTTCACGGCCACCGGCGCCGGGGAAAAGACGCTCACCCTGTCGGGTTCCACCGCAGGTGTCGGAGAGATTGCAGGTGCGATTGTGGACAACAGCGCCGTCAACAAAACCAACCTGAACAAGACAGGAGTCGGAACCTGGGTGCTGTCCGGCATCAACACCTACACAGGAACAACCACGGTGACTCAGAACATGCTCCAAGTCGGCCGGGGGGGAAGCGGCAGGACTGGCGGCGGAGCTGTTACCATCAAGACTGGAGGGGCTCTTTCTGGCACCGGGCTAGTCCACGGCGTGACTTTCACAGCTGAGAGCGGCTCCACCATCTACGCAGGTGACGGCACAGCCCAAAGCGATTATGGCACCCTGTACTTCGAGGCCAAGACAGGCCCTGGTTACTTCGACTTTAAATCAGGCAGCAAGGTGATTCTTGGCCTCAACCCAGGCGACATCGGCGACTCGCTTGATTTCTACAGTTTCTCGGATGGAACGCTCATCTTCGATGGCGATCTCACCGTTGCCGCAGAATCCTACTCGCCCGCTGCGGAGACCACCTTTGCCCTTCTGAGCTGGATAGGAATGAGCACCACCACCTTCAACTCCCGATACGACGCCGCCTCATACAACGGCTATCTGCTGGGGAATGGGGATGACAATCTGGGATTTGATCTGCCAGATATCGCTGGCAGCGGCTACGGGTGGGACATCAGCCAGTTCACCATCGATGGTACTATCTCGACGGTAGCAATCCCTGAGCCTTCCCGGGTACTGCTGCTGCTCCTGGGGCTCGCGGCATTCTCCGCAAGACGTCGCAGATAATCTGCCCCCAAGGCTTACGAGTTGCACGCACCACCTCCCTGATCAAACCGCGGGGAAGCTAGCCACAGGGCAGCTTCCCCGTTTTTGTGGCAGCCATTCAATCTGCCTCCACTAACTCGATCTACTCCCAGCAAAACGTGGCCCGTAATTCGAGGCCTTACTCACCTCGTCTGGCGCCTCATAGCGAGCATTGCTCATCTTCCGTGTCACCGGCCACTGATTCACATCAGTGGCTGCTTATCCTGTTTCAAACCCTGACGAATGAAATTCATCGCATAGCTGAGCACTTGACGCCAACCCCCTCCCTACCGAGATGCAAAACCGTGTCAGGCGGCTACCACCGTATGGGTGGTAGACGACCTGACCGACGACGAAATTGAGGACATCGCCCGGGAAAGCCCGGTGGTGCACTTTGGCAGCTACTTGTCCATCTTCGACAAGGACAACGTCGAGCGGGTGCCCAAGCCGAACATCCTGCAGATCCGGATCAATGAGGCGTTGATGACGCTCAAGGCCCTGGAAGCGCCTGTCCGCCTACTGGTGACCAAGATCCGCCAGTGCGGCGGCTCTACCTTCTCTCTGGAGGTCGCCTACCACGAGGGCCGCAACCGCAAAGTCGATGCGGTCATTATTGCCGATGTGGGCCGGAACTCGGAGAAGATGCTGACGCGCCTGGAGGACTACAAGAACAAGGACCAGTTCCCGTGGGACACTGAAATGGTAGCAAAGCACGGCAAGATCTCCCTGACCAATGGCACCACCTTCGAGATTGATTCAGCCCAGAACTGGAACGCAGGCATTTCGCGAACCCGACAGGTCTTCCTTGCGTCAGAAACACCGAAATGGTCCCGGTCCGGCGCGAAGAATGACAAGCGCATCATGGCGGCCGTCCTGCCGTCCATCCCCAAGCGCCCTGGAACGGTCGTCATCTCAGAGGGCACCCCCTTCGGTGCGTCAGGATGGCAGTACGAACAGTGGCAGGGCGCCCTTACGTTGGAGGAGTTTGTGCGGCGACTCAAGGCTGGGGAATCCAATCCCGGCAACGGGTGGGTGAAGATCTTCGCCGGCTGGTTTGAGTTCGAAGAGAACCAAGTCCCCATCACCGACCGGGAACGAGAACAGATCGGGGCCAGGCTCAGCAACCGTGAACTGGCAGGGATTGAGAGATACGGATGGACGCCGGAGCAGATCGCCTGGCGGCGCGCCACGATCGACAGCGAGTGCGGCGGATCCGAGGAAGACTTCGACCAGTACTATCCAGAAGACGACGTCTCATGCTGGCTCAGCTCTGGCCGCCCTCGCTTCGACATGGGCAAGCTGGTGGAGTTGGAGACCCGGGCCCGCAGCGCCTCCCCGGAAACGGGGCGTCTGGTGCTCCAGGATGACGGAGAGATGGTCAGCTGGTCCCCCGACTTCGAAGGCAAAGGGGACATCCTCATCTGGGAGCAGCCCAAGGAGGGCTGCAGGTACCTGGTGTCATGTGACCCCGCGACCGGATCAGACCAGACCGAAAGCGATAATCCCGACCGTCACAGCATTTCCGTCTGGCGCGCTCCGTACGTTGACGGCTTCGGAAACGAACGCAGGATCAAGATGGTGGCCCGCGTGCGCCCTCCCTTCCAGGGCGAGGGCGATCTGGTGGCCACACACATCACCGCCCTTTCGGCCTACTACGGCGGCTGCATCGTGGTTCTGGAGATCAACATGGGGCTCCACATCCTGGAGCTGCTGAAGGCCCGCGGTGTGCCCCTCTACAAGCGCGAAGTGTTCGACGAGAAAGACCGCGACAAACCCATCCTGCAATACGGGTTCAAGCTCAAAGACAGGAACATCAAACGCGCCGTCGTGGATTGCCTGGCCATCCACATTCGGGAACGCGCCATCGAGGTGGAGTGCCTCCATTGGATCGGCGAGGCGAAGTCCTTCATGATCGATGCCCACGGCAAGGAAACTGCCCCTAGCGGCCAGCATGACGACGATGTGATGCAGGGGGCGATGGGGGTGTACTCGATTGGGGCAGCCACGCTCTATAAGACGCCTCAGAGAAGGCGGAGGAAGCCGCGGGACTGGCGGGATTGGACGCGGGCGCCGTACAAACAATAGGCCTACCAGAATTTTTCTCAGCAGTAATTTTTCAATTGCTCGACCGGACTCCAGATTCGCCAAGCGTTCAAGCATTTGGTTTTCAAAGCCCTAAGCTATTTAGTCCAATCAAACTATGCAATTCTCTATCGTGAAGCCTCAGCACAATCCTACCAATGCTTGTTGAAACTTAGACTCTGTGTTCAAATTAAGCAGGCATGTCCGATAAGACCACTGCCCGTCGCCGCCCCAAGCGCTGGAATCCAAAGGCACTTTTCGCCCTCGTTCTGGCATTCATTTTCATAGCGCTTGCGGTGCTGCCCTACCTGGGCGATCCCGTTCGGCTCGCGCTCATAGCAGGTGCCCTCCAGCTGTTTTTTGTGTTTGTGAAGCATTCCCGCTAACGTCAGAAGGGCACGTTAAGTGAATGATCGTTGAACCAGTGTTTGGGATCTGTTCAACCGGCGTTGCCCAGTACACCTCTCGAAAAGATATAATTCCTCAGAGTGATTGGGGAGGGACGCCCTATTGATGCGCCCCTCCCCTGGGTAATCTTATGGAGATTTCTCTCCGATACCAATCTCTTTCAATCTAGCTGGGTCGACTTGCCACAACCTAATCACAGTCATGTTCTCATCTAATCCACCAAGCTTGGCCTCCTGTTGAGGGACAGCCTTCTTTCGTCTTTTACGCTTACCGTCGTTTTTGTATTTATTACCCATTGGTGCCCGCAGCGAGAATTGCGCTCGCTACAGTGGCTCTCCGAAGGGGGCCACTGCTCAGCTGGAACGGACAAAAGATGCACGATGGGAAGATAGCTCGCATGGCCCAGTCGTGCAAATCAGGTCATCGCAAAGAGGCTTTTCACCCCGACTTGGCTCCAAATCGGCCGCCACCACCTCGCCAACCGCACTTTTCCCTTGCATAAAAGAGCCAACCTGTAGGTTGCTTCGTAGGGCGGAGTAATCCAGCCCACCCGGCAACCTGCCGATTGAGCCCGCGTTCGCCCTACGTTCGCGGGCTTTTTCGTGCCCGGCAATCCACTGGCCGGGATGCTTGGCCTACTCCCCCAAAAGAGGTCAGAGACCAGGGAGACCTGATCAACGCGCAATAGTGCAGCCCGTGAGACGGCAGTGCGTGCGGCGCGCTAGAAACCAGCAAACTCGTAGGGGGGGTTACCGTTAAATCCGTGAAACACCGGGTTTTGGCCGCGAGGCTAGATAAGGGTCGAGGGTTATCTCTCGCGGCTCTCTCTCCTCCGGAGGCGGGAGGGGAAATTTTGGAAAGAGGAGAAAGTTGGGCGAGGAATCAGGACTGATAGTGCGCCCCTTTTTCATGCGGTGGGCTAGTCCGTGTAGCGAACTACCAATTTTGCCGTTGACCTCTCCAAGGGAATCCCTCACCATGAGGAAATCCCCTATCGCCACCATGAAACCGCTACTCTGCACCCTGGTCGCCGCCCTGTCCGTGTCAGTCTTTGCCGCCGATTTGACTCCTGAGGAATGGACGAAGCAGGAGGCCGTATATACTGAGCAAGGAATAAAGCAGTACGCCACGGCTCTCAAGGACCCAGCATTTCTGGAGGCGTTGCAAGACGCTCGGGACGCAGCGGAGGCGAGAAAGGACGAGATCATGCAGTCGCCCGACTGGTCGCTCAAGCTCTTGGCGAAGGTGCACCTGCGGCACTATGGGCGGACCGTGGATGCTCCCGCTCCAGTGGCACCAGCGGCTCCCGTAGCCGCTGCTCAACCACCGCCTGCACCTACTCCAAAGCCGAAAAGGGTGGTGCTATCCAGTGTCGATAGCGTTAGAGCGTTCTGGCTCCAGGGGATCTCAGACCGCGACCCTGAGATTTGCGCCTACTTCAGCGCCTCTTCCAGCCGCGAACGTGCTGACACACGGAGAGCTCTCGCCGCCGGGCAATATGACCTCGAAGCGCAGGCCTTCGCCCTTCGAGTCAACTATAAGACATATGCCGATGCTGGGCTCTCGCAAGAAGCCTCGCGGTGCGCTGAAGAGCACGAGATGGTGATGGCCCAGATCAACCAACGTGAGGCCGCGTACCAGGCGCAGCAGACCGCCGCGCTGGCCGCAGAGGCTGCCGCTATCCGCGCCCAACAGGCCCGCATGGCTGCACAGTATCGTGCTGACACCATGGCCCTCCAGCGTCAGGTCCGTGACATGCAGGCAGCCCGTGCCATGCGTGATCAAGATGCCGCGTTTGGGCGCGGAGCTCCCTGACTTGGCTCCAAGTCGCCCTCTGTCCTGCTGACACATTGCCGCGCCTCAATACGCTAGGCGTATGGCAACCGTAGAAGATCAGGCAGAGCAGGATGCGGCAATACAGGAAGAGAAATTGGGATCTCAGCAACGCGCTGAAACTAACAGGATCACCGGCCCCGCACCATCCCGACAGCAAGGCCGCCCCCAAGTCACCGTCCCGCCCGTAGAGCGCCGACGGAGCACCAGCAGCCCGGACCGTGCGAAGACCGCGGATGAGTGGCGACAACGCCAGGGCCTCACGGGCCTAGATGCCTATTACGCACAGCAGAGACGCGCCCAGAGCGATCACGCCATGTCGACGATGATGGCAGGCGGGAAACAAACCTCCTCCGCTCCAGCCGCCCCTGCGACGCAGCCCGCCATCCAGGCAACGGCCACAGGCAGTGTTGGCGCAAGGTCCACCACCCAGCCCGATCCTGACACCCTAGCCCGCGAGCAAGCGGCGCTGAACGCCCTGAGGCCCTACTCAAAGCCCCTCGGTGACGGCGTGGCGATGCGCAGCAGTGACGGCAGCGTGAAATTCGAAAGCGGCGCGACGATCACGCCTACGGGCACTATCTCCACCACGGGCACGGGCAACCGTGCGCTCGCCAGCCGCTACGGCACCGGCAGCGTCACATACGGTTCACGCACTCCCCCTCCCCTGACGGCCGCGGCTCCGACGGTCTCACCTGCCCCGGCTCCGCCCTCCGCGACGCCCCTCACACCGCAGGCAACAACCGCAGCAACGACACTGCCCAAGCCTCCCACGGCCCCTGCGCCAGCAGCATCTGCCCCGTCCCCTGGTGTGGCAACATGGCAGCCTGACGTCGATGGGTGGAAACGTGAGACGCAGGCGAAACTGGACGCGTCGCGCGCCCAGACGGCCTCCCCTCCTGCACTCTCACCTGCCACTCCACCCCCTCTGATGCGCACCCCGCTCCAGACGGCGGGCATCAAACTCCAAGGCGGCGCGGCCCATGCGGCCGAGGCGTACACCGCCCCCGCCCGCGCCGCAGGTCAGGTGGTGGGAGCGGCTGGAGACCTCGCCAAAACGGCCGTTGGGGTGGCCCTCGGAACGCCCAAGAACGTCTGGAAATGGGCCAATACCCCACGACCGGTCGCCCCATGATCCCCGCCATCCTCCCGCCAGCGCTCCGTCCCTACGGCATGCCTCGCAACAATGCGCAGGGTGCCTTTCACCCGCTAGCTCTGAAAAAGCTGCTCCCACCACCTCAACCACCCCAGGCCGACGCGAACAGCGCAGCCGGAGGTCAAGCCGAGCCCCTCGACCCTCTCCGCCCGCTCAATCGCCATGGCAACCGACCCACTTGAAGTTCTTCACGACGATCCGAACCTCCGCCGACTCAACCGCGCCGCCCGCCTTGCCCCAGATGGCCGCACCAACGCGGCCATCAATCAGCAGCGTGAGCAATACATCCAGGCACGGCTCGACGAGCAGCACGCCGCCGAGCTGGAGCAAGCGCGCACCGACCGTGGTGCCTACAGCGACCAGGTAGAGCCTCAATTCGCGTCAGAGAACCGCCCTCGCTACACCGACCCGCAGGGCATCACCCGCCCCACCCAACCCGACGAGGTGTGGCAGGCACAGCAGCAGCACAAGCTGGCTGAGGAACAACGCAAAGAAAACCTGCGCATTGCCAGAGCCAGCGGCATAGAGATCGAGGCCGACCCCGCCACCGGCCTGGAGCGCCCAAAGGTGGGCCAGAATGGCAAGCCCCTCTACACTCCCGCCATCGTTGGCCAGCCCCAGCGCATGGCCACGTTGCCGTTCACGCTCAAAAATCCCGACGGCACCACCAAGCAGGAAGACCGTGCCCAGCCCGACGGCTCCCCCTGGACAGTGGTTCGAGCCCGCACACCTGACGGTCGCGAGTTCAACACCCCGGCTCAAGATGTGAAGTGGGATGCGGCAACACGCACCCACCGGCTGAAGCATCCCGAGTCCGGCCAGGAAGTGGCCATCCCGGGCGAGAGGCCTCTCACCCAGACTGACGAGAAGACGGGTAACATCTCGATCCTGTCCACCGACGCCGCCACCGGCATGCTTGCCCCGCAGGTGATCGGCAAAGACGAGCGCATCACCCGCAACCTGCAGTTCGACCAACGCACCCAGGAGGTCACCGGCCGGGCGGCATTTCTCCAGCAGGAGCATGATCTCAGAACCCTCGAGGACCAACCCAAACTTGAGGCCCTCACCGAGGCACAGAAGAAGGCCAAAGAGTTCGACAAGGAACTCTTCACCTACGCCAACGGCCAGCCTGCCCGTCTCTTCACTGACGCCCGCTCCGGCATCACCACCACCATCCCGCTGGATGACCCGGTGCAGGTGCAACAGGCGCGTGACTGGTTGACCAAGCGCGATGCAGCCCGCAGGCAGGTGGAGGAGCTCAGCATGCCCGCGAAGCAGGCGGAAGAAGCTGCCCGGGCGCGCCAAACGGAGCTGCATCGTCTTGCCCTCCGCAAGGTGCGTCTGGAACAGGCAAAGCAGGCGCACCTCCGCAAGCTCGATGAAGCGCAGCGGGCTGGTGCCATCTTGCGAACGCCTGACTGGTCCAAGCTCGAAGCCGATCCCATCACCCAAGCCAGCGCCCGGGCTGCCGTGGGGGAGCAGGATCCTGCCGCCCAGGCAGCGTTGTCAGACGCTGAACAAGCTGCGAGCAACACCATCGTTTCGAGCATCGCCCATGCCCTGGAGGGGTACACGCCTCAAAAAGCCACCCAGGACCAGCAGCATCTGGCGAAGGTCATGGGAGCCTTTGTTGATGAGGAAGGCAACATCGACACCTCAAGGTTTGGCCAGACCCTGTTTGCTGGTCTCGGTCTCATCGGAAAGGTCACGGGGACGGGCAACACCTTGACCGCTCCACTGAAGGATCTCGGCAACAAAGCCATCGCCTTCTCTGCCGCCGCGCAGACCTTCAAAGGCCTGGCAGGCAACCACGACCTCACCACCGAGCCGGGCCGCGCAAACGCGCTCAAGGCGTTATTTCCCACATCCAATCCGGACGCTCTTGTCGCCACCTCGCGCCAGGTGGATGTGGGCGGCACCCCTGCAACGCTGATCGATCTCTCCAACCCGGCCACGGGTGAAGATCTAGGAACCTACCACCCCAGCGGCAACTTCATGACCGTGGGTTGGGAAACGCAGTCCAAGATCGGCACGCTGCGGGCCCCGCAGCTCGCAGACAACGGCATCCCAGCCTACTTCGGCAATCCCAACAACCGCCTCAGCGACGGTCAGAAGCGTGCCTTGCTTCAGACAGGTCTTGAACTGCGTCTGTCCGGCGAGAATGATGAAAGCACCTTCGCCAGGCTCGATCATGCAGGCCTCGGCATCCGTGGACTGCGGGACAAGCTCCAGAAAGGTGAACTCTCCTACCAGGAGGCTCGCGCTCTCAAGAGCCAGCTCTACGGATGGGATGAAACTGACCTGCCCAAGGCCATCACGGAAGATGGCCTGACCGCATGGCTGGGGAAGAATGAAGCCTGCCGTCGAATGTGGCAGACCGCCAAGAAGCCCGAGGCAAAGGCTGAAGTGGTCACCGCCTACTTCGATGCGTTGTACGGCAAATCTCGCCAAACGGATCTCGCTTTCAACGTGGACGGGCTCAAGCAAGCGAGGGCCCAGATGCTGGAAAACCTCGCTGGGAAGGGCATGGGAGATAAGGCGCGAGACTTCGGCGCAGAGCTTGCCAAGCAGACATTCGGCTCCCTTGCCGCCATCATCTACCGCAGCGTGAAAGAAGCACCAGCCCGGCTCGGGGCATGGAAGGCAGCCGACAAGCTGACAGGCTGGGATTGGGTGAAGGCAGTATCTGACTCCGAAGACGAACGCCTCGCCATCAGCGACGAGCAGACCGCTGACTGGCTTCGGAACACCAACACCTTCTTCGGCGGCACCTTCTTTGATACCCACGGGGTGGGCTACGACTTGCGCCATCTGTTCCTCCAGCTTTCCGACAAAGCCGCCCAGGCAGGCAGCCTTGACGCCATTACAGATCCAGAAGCCGCCGAACTGCGCGATCGCATCACCGGGCTCTACCATGCTGATCGTATCGGCAGTGCCGAGGGAGCGGCCCGTGGGTTCACGCCCGATGCATTCGATGTTCGCAAGGATCCCGCCATCCGCGCGGCCCTGCAGGATTACATTGAATCAGGCAATGCCGACCACAGAGAGCGGGCCTTCCGCCTGTTTGCCCTCGATCCCAAGGCGCGCAGACTGGAGCAGCGCATCCAGGCCTACACCCTCAGCCCTCGCAGCGCCACGATGGAGGACGTGCAGGAACGTGCCCGGGAAATCTTCGGGCTGGATCTCACCAACGAGAAGTCCACGGCCATCCTTCGTCTGGCCTCAGAGATTGAAGCTGCGGGCAAGAATGAGCAGGCCATTGCCGCGCGCGTGAAGGCTGCCGGTTCCCTCATGGGAGTCGGGGACCAGCATGCCGCGGCCGTCATCTTGCAACACATAGCCGGGCAGGTCACCAATGATCCCGGCTCGTGGGCCGCCTACATCAACACGCTCGACAGCGCAGGCATTCAAGAGTTCGGTGCCGAAGGTCTCACCACCTTCGCCGGCACCGCTTTCAAAGGCCTCAAGATCCTGCGAGTAGCCGCCGGGGCCGCGGTCAAGACTGCCGCCAAAACCACTGGATCAAAGACGCTCTCCACCGCGGTGCGGATGGCGCAGCAGACAGAGAAATCCGTCGCAGGCAGACTGGCCCGCGCCAATCGCATCCTGGATGAAACCCGCTTCGGTCGGAGCTGGGACAAAGTCAAAGCCGCTCTGGCCGGGCCCGCCGCCCGTGCACCGTTCACGCCCGCACTGGGTCAGACACTGCCGGCGTGGAAACGCGCCACCAACGTGGCGTTCGCTGGCGCAGGCACCTACAGCAGGACCGCCTTTGCCGAGGGCCTCGAAGAGACCGTCGCTGCCGTAGGCGAGCCGGGGGCAACCATGGACTCTGTCGCCGAACAGACGGCCATGGGCTTCATCTACGGCGGATTGGGCGGTCCGTTGATGACCGTCACATTCGCCCCTCTCGCCGCCGCCTCCAGCGCCCGCCAGGCGCGTGCTCAAATGCAAGCCCGTGATCAGTGGGCGCAGGAGCTCAATGCAATCGGGGCTCAGGTACCAGGATGGCAAAACGTCACCGGCGCGGACTTCGACCTCTATCATGCCCTGATGGATGTGGGGACAGTGACAGCGTCTCAGGAGTCGCTGAAGGCCCTCAACACCGAACGCCAGAGCCTCGCTGAGGAACTTGCCGCCATGCCCGGGAGCGCCCCCTCTCCACGGCGGACAGAGATCAACACCCGACTGCAGACCATCGACTCTGAACGGGCCGCCCACTCCGCCGCCATCACCTTCGCAGCGGGCAACGCTGCCGGTGCCCTGGCAGCGGTGCGCGATGCACGACAACTCAGCCCCAGCCAGCGCGCCCTGCTGACCGCCGCCGCAAAGGTGGCTGGTGGCCGCACCGACTTCACGGTAGAGGAGGGGAAGGCCATCACCAGCTCCCCTGAGGTTTTTGAAGTCGCATCCACAGAGCTGGAAGGCATCACCGATCAGGGCCTGCAGCGCCTCACTGATGCCGCCAATGTCCGCCTCACAGATGCCGGACGTGCCCAGATCCAGGCGGCGATGCCAGAGCTGGGGGCGCTGATCTCCACTGCTGAGAGCAATCGCCTCTACGAGCAGCAGCAGCAGGCGCAAACCCAACAGCCATCCTCCACCCCGTCCCCCGCTACCGGGTCTGCATCCGCCGCCCCGACCTGGAGCGTTCGAGGAGACAACGGTACCCTGGCCACACTGCCCGCCACCGAAGCCGCCACGGCTGAAGAGGCTCTGCGCAAGCTGCAATTGCGACTGCCGGAAGGTGAGAACGTGGATGCACGCAGCCTCACCCAGCCTGAATCACAAGCCCCCGCATCGAATGGCGCCCCAGCCTCTCGCGAGCAGCTGATCAGGGATGTGATCGCCAGGGCCATCGCAGCCTATCCCGGCCTCAGCAGCACCGTCTCAGTGCTGGAGGGTTCCCAAGGCGTGGGCGACAGCGGTGCCGCGTATGACTACGGGCAGGATCGCGTCTTGCTGTCAATCCCCAAACTGCTTGCTGAAACCGAGGGGTTCACCGCCCAGCAGACGGCCAGTCACATCGCCACCGCGGTGGACGAAGAGATCCGCCATGCCGCCCACATGCAGGCAGCTCGTGCCCTCTACGAGCTCAGCGGAGACTCCCGTCCCTTCCACGTGTGGCGGGCCGCTCACTACGGTCGCCTCTGGAATGAGGAGTTCACCGAAGAACAGCGCCAGGCCACCTTGGACCTGTACGGCTCCACCCTCGACGCCGCCCAAGACTGGGAAAAGGCATTCGAAGGCATTCGAATGCTGTCCCAGACCAAAGCGTCCGGACAGACCACCGAGGCCGCGAAAGGTTACCACATCCAGCCCAATCAACAGGGCATCCTAGCCCACCTTCGCGCCGTCTTCGCCTACCTGAAAGATCTCGTTTCCAAAGGAAACCTTCCGGACTCCATCCGACGGGATCTCGATGCGATCGAAGCCACGCTAAAGCAATTCAGGCAGAGCGCCAGCCCCACCACTGCCACGGCATCGCCTTCAGGCAAAGCAGTGGCCCAGATGTCGCAGAGCGAGTACGCCGCGCACCTGACAGCGCACGGCCCACCAGATGGCGTCTCCTTCTATGACGCGCTCACCGCCCGGCCAGAGCACCGGCACTTCACCGCCCAACAGCGTGCGGAGTACTACATGCAGCACCGGTCCGCAGTGAAGGCCTTCACGCAACGGGTCAGCGACTTTTGGACCAAGCTCAAACAATCCCCGATTGCCGGCATCGTCGCGCGCGGAGTGGAAAGTGCCTGGACCAATTTCGAAGTTGGCAATGACACGCACGTCAAAGGCACCGACAGGCACAAGGCCTACGCCACCCTTGCAGACGTTCTGAGCCTCTCTCAGCCCGACATGCAAGGGTTCATGGAAGCACTGCGAGATGCTGGCTTCCATGGCCAGGTCAAGTTCCCCGGCATGGGCTCACGGGCGCTGCTATCCTTCGACAACGTCGTCATGCACGGGGCGACCGAGAATGATGCGAAGGTGGCGGAGCGGGTCGCGCGGGAGTATTTCGGCACCCGGGTGCAAGGCACTCAGTTCGGCATCGATCAGGGCGGCAGGAGCCACACCCAGGCCCTGGCAGACAGGGCAGAGCAGAGCTTCAAGAGCCAGGCCAGGTCCACCACCACGGCTGCGGTCAAGCATGCCGGGCACCCTGCCACATCCGCCATACATCGGGCGGAAAACGCGATGCTGGCCCCCTTGCTGGGTGACAGCCCCAGCATCTCATCACAGCTCTCGGCCTCCCCCTTGCAGCCCAGCGTTTTCTGGTCGCGTCTCTACCGGCAAAATTTGGCAAAGTGGCAGGCTGGGGAGCCCCTCGGCCTCCCTTTGGTTCGCCTAGGGCCCACCCCCGCGGTCATCCGTGCCGCTGGGGCCGAGGGACACATGCTCGTACTTCCCAACAGCCTTTTCGACAAAGTCACCAAAGAGGTCCACGCAGTTCCTCTCGCGGCGCTCGAGCAACTTCCGGAGGGTTTGGCCGATCCCGTAGCCATCTTCCCCTCCCGCACCCGCCCAGACAGCCTGCTGGTGCTTACAGAGTTCACAGAGCCTGGCCAGGGCCCCATCGTCGCAGCCATTCACTTGGACAAGATCTCAAGCCACGGAGTAGCCGTCAATCAGATCCAGTCTCTCTACGGCAAATCTGCCAGGGAAATCGCCCTGATGTTCGGAGAGAACCCGATCTACGAGAACAAAACAAAGAGCCTTTCGATGGCACGACTATTTGGGCTCCAATTGCCCAAACGCGGGACGCCACCGAAAGGCTTCTCAAAGATACTCGGCCCGGATGACATCGTCAACCCCCAAAGCGGGTCAGGCACTCTCAACGCCGCCCCCTCCGGGAGTTCCGCCAGCCAGGAAACCCTGCGCCTCCTCCTGGAGCGAGCCCGCACCCTGGGCCTTGCCCACCAGCTCTCCGGCATCAGCTCGCGCGCCAGCGCCCTCATCAGACTCGCCTCCCAGAAACCGCAATACCACATCGCCCCCGCCCTCCGCGCCGCCCTCCGCGCCTTGATCGGGTTCAAGGAAAAAGGCGGCAAGGGTACTGTCGAGGAGTATCTCCAGCAGCAGGACAGGCTCACTCCAGGCACTGCCCCAGAGATGGCACAACTCGCCGCCGCCCTGGGGAAAGCAACTTCGCCAGAGTCCGTTCGTGCCATCCTCGATGAGTACTTGCGCCTCGCCCATGCGGTCACCACCACCACCGGCGAGCCGCTGCCCACCAACGCAGACCTCATCCGTCGTGCCATTGATCAGAGCAGCATCCCATCCGGCAGCTCGGCAACCCAGCGGCTCAACACATCCCCCATTCGGCAGGAAGACCTTCGATTTGCGGCCCAGGCCTCTGCCGAGCTGGCGAAACACGACGAAGTCTTCCGCCACCCTGTCAGTAAGAGCGGTTTGTTGGAAGATGTGATGGCGGATGTCGTGGATTTTGCCACTTACTTGGGCGAAGACACCCGGCCGGATGAACGTCAGGAATCCGAGGCCGACAGGCGTTTTGTGTTCCGCACCGATAATGGCAAACTCTTCTACGTGTACGAACGCGGTCAGCGTGGCCGTGGTGAGGTCTGGATTGATGTGAGTCGATTGGAGGAGGGGGATGGTGGATCGGCCATCTATGCCGCTGTCGGCAACTATGCGAAAAACAGCCGCCGCAAGTTCATTGGCGATCCCAAAGGGCTGTCCGAATCCGCAATCGTGCGGAGAACCTCAGCCATGCTTTCCCTGGCTCTGCGACATGGCAGAACAGACTTCATGGAGCCAGCCGCAGAGCAACTTAAAGGCGTTCCCGAAAAAGGCATTGCACCGCTCAAATGGGAAGGCGATGATGTAGCCAAGATCGCTTCGCTCATCGAGACGTTCCTTTCGCATCTCCACCAGAAGATCCCGGCCCTTCGCAACTACCGTTATGACTTCGAGCGACAACAGTTCATTTACAGAGACGGAAGACCCGTTGGCCGAGAACGCTTTGACGCCGGAGCAGAAACGAATCTGGTTCGCGCATCTCGAGCGGGTCAGGCAACACTACGTCGCGCTATATTCCTCCAATCCCTTGCATCAAGCCAGGGCAGCGAAAGACCCCAACTACTGGAAGCACTTCTCCATGGGAATCGTGAACATGCCGGGAGTGGAGACCCCTCAGTTTCATTAAACGAGGGCGGCCCCCTCCATCAGCTCTTTGCCGCCCCCCTCCAGCCCCCTTCAGGAGGCCCCTCCCTCCACGAGCGGGCCCTGCGGGCCATCCTGGCCCCTGTCCCGCAGAAGATCCGCCTGATCTTCGCCGAGTTCCTCAAGGACCGCCCCATCGCCGGGATTGCGCAGGAATCCGGCCTGCCTGAGGTGGCGGTGCAGAACATCGTCAACCAGATGCGGGCCCGGTATCTCACTGCGCTCAAGTTGCTGCAGGCGGACGCTCTGGCACTGCAGGCCGCCGGGCCCATGACCTCCGCGAGCACCCGGCCGCGGTTGAGCTTCAGCCGGGGACAAGGAAACAACTGGCACAACAGAGCCCCCGCCTCCCGGCGTGGCAGCACGAGCCCCTCCGTGTACCGCGAGGCGCTGGCAGCCATCCGGCAACGCCTCCCCGGGCTGGTGCACCAGCGTGTCCTGGTCTTTGACTCGCCAGCGGATCTCGCCGCCTCCTCCTATGGGGAGGACTACAGCGATGCGGAGATCGCAAGCATGGAGGAGGCAGAAGCGCTCTTTGACCGGCACACGGGGCGCACCCTCATCTTTGCCAGCCAGATCGAGCTGCGCGTGGGCGAAACGCCGCTGCACGCCCTCGCCCGCCTTCTGCTGCATGAGCGCGTAGGCCATGAGGGGGTGAACTTCCTGCTGGCCACGGATGAAGCCGTTGGGCGTTCGTGGAACCAGCTCGCCTCGCGCATCCCCCGCGGCGAGCTGCAGGCCATCCTGAATGAGCCAGGCTACCAGCATCTGGCCGGTCACCCCGCAGACCTGGCCCTGGAGTGGCTCGCCCGCAAGGTGGAGCAGGTGGAAGGGGCCCGCACCGTGGCAGAGCTGGAGAACAAGCTGCCTTCCCTGGCCCGTCGCATGTGGCAGGCCCTCCAGGAGGCGGTCGCGAAGCTCCTGTCCATGTTGTCCAGAAATGGGAAGGCCGCCTTCGAGCGCGATGTGCGTGACCTCATCTCCAAGGCCCGCCAGGCCGCCCTGGACGGCCGCAGTGCGGCGCATCTCACCGACGACCTGCTGCGCCGCGCCTCGGAGCGTGTGCCCCGCAGCCAGCCCCCTGATTTCATCCGTCTTGCCCTGCCCCACAACCCTGATATACTTGACCCAAATGGAAACCAAACCGGCCGTTCCCATCAAGATCGCAACCCTGGACGAGCGCTTGAAAGCCTCCGCCGCAGTGCCCTGGGAGGACGCCCTCGCCGCCATGAAAAGGCAGGCCGGGTACAAGGCGGACCAGAACGACGATCCGGCCGTGAGAGCCCTGGCTTATCTCGAGTCCATGGAGAAACGCTCACACGGGGAATAGCACCTCTCCAAAAGCTCGGTGGAGCGGAGCACGATGTCTATCCACACCAGCCTTCCAACCTGGCCGTCAAGCTCACCAAGCCGGGCGAGTTTGGCTGGGACGGCAACTTGCAGACCTACCTGCGCCGTCTGGCCTGGGGCAACCTTCTTTTCGACGATGACGTTGCTGTTGAAGGCCTGACCCAGCTTCCTGGCGAAAGCCTTCCACGCCTGGTCACCACCCAGCCGTGGTACCGCGCAGACAAAGTGCGTCCGCATCCAGATGCGAGCGAGGTGGAGGCCTACATGCGCGCCAGGGGCTTCCTCAAGGTGGCAGACGGTGCGTACGTGCACAAGCATCTGGACATCTCGGCCAGCGATGCCAAGGCAGCCAACTTCATCCGGACGGAGGCCGGGGTCATCCACCCCATTGATATCATCCTCGACCACACCCCTGAGCAAGAGTACCGACGCCTGCGAGAATTGGCGGAGCGGACTCCGCAGATGCTTGCTCCCCGGCAGACAAAGAGCGGGACGGGGCCGGACGCCCGATTGCAGTTTTCCTCTACCGGATCTCACGAACGGATGGTACAGGCACAGCAGGAGCTCGAAAATTCATTCGAAAAAATACAAAAAATCACCCAGGGCATGTGGGGGAGGCTGCCGGCCAGCTTCCAGTCGACGGTTGAAGCGTTGATACGCGGTGAGGACGCTAAATATCCCGGTATCGAGGCGATTCGACCAAGAAAGGGGCTTGATCGCGAGTCTCGAATTGTCGAAGCATCATTCGCTCACTACATCGCTCAGGATCCAGAGAGGGCACTGCAACGTTACTTTGAAATATCCAAACAGGAGTTTCCGCATGGGCGCTATGTTGGCCCCGATGCAGCGAGAGAGGTGCTGCCCGAGTATTCAGAACATGCCTGGTTTCGAACGGCTTTCAATCTGGCCACTCTGGCACCTTCTGGATATATAGCCTATCGTCTCGCAATGCCCACGCTCTATGCCGATAAATCACGCTCAGTCGTGTTATTTACGGCGGGAGGCTACGCGAGCGGGAAGACAATGGCCACGAAGTTGGCGTTGGGAAAACTAGTTGAGGCTGCCGCTGCCGTTGTGGATTCAACGGTTAGCAGTGAAGCAGCAGGATCCCGCCTCATTGAGGGGGCATTGGCTGAGGGTTTTCAACCTGCCTTTGTATTTGTTTACCGTCCCTGGCTGCCTGCATACCGAAGCGCGGTCAGCCGACTACAGTCGAGCGGCAGGCCTATTGGAGCTGTAGAAACTGCCAGTGCTCACTACGAATCGCAGAAAGCATTTTTGGAGCTGGCCAAGAAGTATCATGGGAAAGCTACATTTTTTGTGCTGGTGAATGACGGTGCACTAGAAGACATTCGCAGAGAGCCTGTTGAGTATCTTGAAAAACACGCGTATTATAAAGCAGATGAAAAAGGAAGCCGACAACAAGAAATGGCGGGCGAATATGCCGCCTACCTCGACGGAGAGTTCTCTGCCGGAAGACTTGGGGCGCTTGAGTACACCGCCGCCAGATTTGGCAATGCTGATAGACGAGTCCTTGACCGACTTCAAGGAGAAGGCGAGAGCGTACCGTGACGAGCATGGAATTCCGTTGCCACCACCCGAGACGCGTTTCTGAAAGAATTTGGATCCGAATTGACCTGCCGAATTCGACAATGCAATGCATGATATTGTCAGTTTGAATGGCGGGACTCCTGACCTGTTATTTCAAAATACGCCCCCGGACGGAGTGACGTGACACGGCTCTGTAAAATACGATGGCGCAATGCGACTCCGACAACCGTGAATGTGAGTTTAGCAAGTAGGCCTGATCTGGAATTTGACTGATCCACCGCTCCTTGCTGACCTTGCCCCTCTCCCGGCTAACGCTGTGCGAGGGGTTTTTCTTTGTCAGCTATCGCCATTCCAGGCCGCCACCCCCGCTGACGCATGGTATTGCCTTGAACCTCAGCAACACGCGCCACCGCACCATCACCTGCTGAGGCGAAGGCGGTGCACGCGATACTAGCCGAGACGGCGGAGGAGTTCGAGGAAGGTGTGCAGGCGGGGAGCCCCTCGGCCTCCCTTTGGTTCGCCTAGGGCCCACCCCCGCGGTCATCCGTGCCGCAGGGGCCGAGAGACACATGCTCGTACTTCCCAACAGCCTTTTCGACAAAGTCACCAAAGAGGTTCACGCAGTTCCTCTCGCGGCTCTCGAACAACTTCCGGAGGGTTTGGCCGATCCCGTAGCCATCTTCCCCTCCCGCACCCGCCCAGACAGCCTGCTGGTGCTTACAGAGTTCACAGAGCCTGGCCAGGGCCCCATCGTCGCAGCCATTCATTTGGACAAGGACACAGGCCGCGGAGTGATCGTCAATCAGATCCAGTCTCTCTACGGCAGACCTCCAGGTGACATCGCCATGATGTTCGGGGAGAGCCCGATCTACGAGAACAAAACAAAGAGCCTTTCGATGGCACGACTATTTGGGCTGCAATTGCCCAAACGTGGGACGCCACCGAAAGGCTTCTCAAAGATACTCGGCCCGGATGACATCGTCAACCCCCAAAGCGGGTCAGGCACTCTCAACGCCGCCCCCTCCGGGAGTTCCGCCAGCCAGGAAACCCTGCGCCTCCTCCTTGAGCGAGCCCGCACCCTGGGCCTTGCCCACCAGATCTCCGGCATCAGCTCGCGAGCCAGCGCCCTCATCAGACTCGCCTCTCAGAAACCGCAATACAACATCGCCCCCGCCCTCCGCGCCGCCCTCCGCGCCTTGATCGGGTTCAAGGAAAAAGGCGGCAAGGGAACTATCGAAGAATATCTCCAGCAGCAGAACAGGCTTACTTCGACTGCCGCACTGGGGGCGACAAAGCTCGCCATTGCCCTTGGTAATGCCTCCTCAGCCACAGCGGTGCGCTCGATCTTCGACGAGTATCTGCGACTCGCCGATGCGGTAGACACCACCACGACCGACATCTTCGGCAAGCCACCGGCCAACCGGGAAACCCTCATCGCACGGGCCACAGCCAAGGTGCCTGCATCCACCCTGCTCAAAACGGTGCCACTGACGCCGGTGCAGGCGGCGGCCTTCCGCAATCTCACGGCGGCAAAGCAGCGCCTGGGCACCCTCCCCTTCCCGCTGGAGGCCCGCCGTCAGGAGATCGCCAACGAACTGCTTCCCGGGGAGAATTCAGTGACGCAGATGGTCGCGGCCCTGGTGGCCGTGGAGCAACCGCAGGCACTGGCCGCCTACCGCAATCTCGAAGCCGGGCGACAGCGGCTTGGTGCCCTTCCGGCTCACGCGGAAAAGGCTCGCAGCGCCTACGAAGGGAGGGTTCAGGATGCACTGATCCAGGCGAGCACGATGCTGGAGCTAGACACACGGCCCTCCCGCAACACCCTGCTGGGGGCAGCCTCGACCCGGCAGCCCCTTCCCTCCTTCCTCACCCCTCTTGACAAAACTCGGGACAGGGCGAGCTTTGAGAATCATGAGCACCGAGATCCAGCCGGCTTCCTCGCCTTCTTTACCGGAGACGAAGGTGACCGAGTCTCAGGCCTACGCCCAAATCGCTCGAAGCGCCGGAAACATGGGGTGGAACTCACCCGTCGTGCCGGAATTCTTGAGAGAGCTCTACGGGAAGCAACTCGACTCGATCCAGGTCCAGTCGTCCAACGATTAGAGGGCGCACAAAAACATTCGCCTACAGAGGCTCCTTTCGCAGGTGGGGAACACATCGTCATCTTTGACAATGTTACCCAGCGCGCTGTCAAACTTACCAAGCCGGGGGTCTATGGCGCACAGGGCCAGGACTTTGAAGCATATGTTCGCCGCTGGGCCGTCGCGAACGCCGCGCTGGGAGACGGGGTGGCGTTTGAAGGACTGGTCACCCTTCCAGGCGAAACAGAGGCTCGCGCCGTCATTTCACAGCCGTGGGTTGCGGGCCGCGATGGCACAGATCGTGAAATGGCAGATGCGTTCATGGGCCATGGGTTCGTCGAACTTGAACCAGGAAAGTGGATTCACCCCATCCGTGAAATCACCGCCTGGGACACCATCACACCCGGTAACGCTATCACGCGAGCAGACGCATCAACGCAGTTCGTCGACCTGCAACTAGATGACGCATCCCCGGCTGATCTTCGCGCAATTCGCCAACGAACCCGATTTGGTGAGAGCACACTGTTTGCTTCTTCAACAAAGCCCTCCCTCCACGAGCGGGCCCTGCGGACCATCCTGGCCCCCGTCCCGCAGAAGATCCGCCTGATCTTCGCCGACTTCCTCAAGGACCGCCCCATCGCCGGGATTGCGCAGGATTCCGGCCTGCCTGAAGTGGCGGTGCAGAACATCGTCAACCAGATGCGGGCCCGGTATCTCACCGCGCTCAAGTCGCTGCAGGCGGACGCTCTGGCACTGCAGGCCGCCGGGTCCAAAGCCTCCGCGAGCACCCGGCCGCGGTTGAGCTTCAGCCGGGGACAAGGAAACAACAGGCACAACAGAACCCTCGCCTCCCGGCCCAGCAGCGCGAGCCTCTCCGTGTACCGCGAGGCGCTGGCAGCCATCCGGCAACGCCTCCCCGGGCTGGTGCACCAGCGCGTCCTGGTCTTTGACTCGCCAGCGGACCTCGCCGCCTCCTCCTATGGGGAGGACTACAGCGATGCGGAGATAGCAAGCATGGAGGGTACGGAGGCCCTCTTTGACCGCCACACGGGGCGCACCCTCATCTTTGCCAGCCAGATCGAGCTGCGCGTGGGCGAAACGCCGCTGCACGCCCTCGCCCGCCTTCTGCTGCATGAGCGCGTCGGCCATGAGGGGGTGAACTTCCTGCTGGCCACGGATGAAGCCATTGGGCGTTCGTGGAACCACCTCGCCTCGCGCATCCCCCGCGGGGAGCTGCTGACCATCCTGAGCGAGCCGGGCTACCAGCATCTGGCCGGTCACCCCGCAGACCTGGCCCTGGAGTGGCTCGCCCGCAAGGTGGAGCAGGTGGAAGGGGCCCGCACCGTGGCAGAACTGGAGAACAGGCTGCCCTCCCTGGCCCGCCGCATGTGGCAGGCGCTGCAGGAGGCGGTCGCGAAGCTCCTGGCAGTGTTATCCAGAAATGGGAATATCGCCTTTGAGCGCGATGTGCGCGACCTCATCTCCCTGGCCCGCCAGGCCGCCCTGGACGGCCGCAGTGCGGCGCATCTCACCGACGACCTGCTGCGCCGCGCCTCGGAGCGTGAGCCCCGCAGCCAGCCCCCTGATTTCATCCGTCTTGCCTCACCCCACAACCCTGATACACTGGACTCAAATGGAAACCAAACCAGCCGTTCCCATCAAGATCGCAACCCTGGACGAGCGCTTGAAAGCCTCCGCCGCAGTGCCCTGGGAGGACGCCCTCGCCGCCATGAAAAAGCAGGCCGGGTACAAGACGGACCGGAGTCAACACCCGGGGGTCAAAGCGCTGGCTTACCTCGAGTCCATGGAGAAACGCTCGCCCGAGGCATAGCCGACCTGGAGCAACTGGGTGAGGCGGAGCACGATGTCCACCCACACAGGCCTTCCAATCTCGCCATCAAGCTCACCAAGCCGGGCGAGTTTGGCTGGAACGGCAACCTGCAGACCTACCTGCGCCGTCTGGCCTGGGGCAACCTTCTTTTTGACGATGACGTTGCCGTCGAAGGCCTGACCCAGCTTCCTGGCGAGAGCCTACCGCGCCTGGTCACCACCCAGCCGTGGTACCGCGCAGACAAGGTGCGTCCGCATTCGGATGCGAATGAGGTGGAGGCCTACATGCGCGCCAGGGGCTTCCTCAAGGTGGCAGACGGGGCGTACGTGCACAAGCATCTGGACATCTCGGCCAGCGATGCCAAAGGAGCCAACTTCATCCGGACGGAGGCCGGGGTCATCCACCCCATCGATATCATCCTCGACCACACTCCGGAGCAGGACTCCCGCCGCCTGCGAGACCTGGCGGAGAAAACTCCGCAGATGCCTTCGCCCCGGCAGACAAGGAACGGGACGGGGCCGGACGCCCGGCTGCAGTTTTCCCTGCCCGAACTTGAAACACCCAACGCTTCAGACGGCTCACGTGCACCCCAGTCGCCGCGTCGTGCCAGGTCTTCGCAGCAGACCTCTCCACCACAACCCGGCCTGAACGAGACGCTTGGCACCCCCGGCACGCCGTTGCGAAGCCTTCTGGACAAGCTGGGAGTAAGAGATCTGGACACCCACGTCTTCACCAAGGATCAAGCCGGGCAACTGGTGACCCTTCTCAAACAAAATACGCCGCCGAAACTCGGCACTCTAGTGCGGGAGATGAAAGGCTGTGAAACTTACAGCAGTGAGCAGATCCGGACGATTGTGGAGGAGTTCGCCACCTTCATGCCCCCGGCGCTGGCCAGACAGCTTGCCAAACATCCTGTGGCCATCGCCTTTGACGAGAAATTGGGCAAGAAAGTCGCAGTATATCGCCCTGAAAGCAACAGTATTGCGGTGAATCCCATGGCCCCTGATCTGCCGACATTGCGGCGCAATCTCTTCCATGAGTTGGTACACTGGACACACCTCAAAGGTCCGTCATCCTTCAGAGACCGGGTAACCGCCCTGGCTTCACGACGTACTGGAGGTTTTGCGGAACCGCAACTTATCCTCTACTCGAGCACCGGAAAGCTCTATGGCCCTAAAGTGCGAGGCATGCGGGACGACTGGGCTGATCTTAGTGGCAATGAATATGCAGGGAGGATCTATCCCAAGGGGGGCGTTTCCGATGCCGTTGAGGTGCCTGCTGTACATTTGGAAAAACTAGCCGACAGTCCCGCGTTGCTCGCAGACCATCTAAATCACCGCAGTACACGTACCGGACGGCTCGCCTGGCGAGAGGCTTTTCTCACCTGCCTGGATGTCTTTTTACCGCCTTAATCGAAGCCATGACGACAACCCTTACCTACGTCAAAAATAACGAACAGCTTACACTGACTCTGGAAACTGGCCCCTTGGGAGGCATTCTGTCCCAGGAGTTCAAAGGTAACTCCAGTTTCAGGAAATCCGTTGAGAGTTACGTGTCCCAAAGTTCCGGCACCTACGAAGATACTTTCGGGCTTGCCATAGGTGCTGCGAAAAAATTTGGCCTTCAGCTCGCGGTACAGCATGAAGGCGAGCCGCCTGATCCAGACGATCTGGAGTTTGATTGAATCTCTGCTCCCGGATCACCTCACCCCTCTCCCGGCTGACGCTGTGCGAGGGGTTTTCCTTTGCCCGCTCTCGCCACGCCCCCCACCGCCACTGACGCATGATATTGCCTTGAACCTCAGCAACGCGCGCCACCGCACCATCACCTGCTCACAGAGCCTGGCCGGGGTCCCATCGTCGCAGCCATTCACTTGGACAAGATCTCAAGCCACGGAGTAGCCGTCAATCAGATCCAGTCTCTCTACGGCAAATCTGCCAGGTGACATCGCCATGATGTTCGGGGAGAGCCCGATCTACGAGAACAAAACAAAGAGCCTTTCGATGGCACGACTTTATGGGCTCCAATTGCCCAAACGTGGGACGCCACCGAAAGGCTTCTCAAAGATACTCGGCCCGGATGACATCGTCAACTCCCAAGGCACTCTCAACGCCGCCCCCTCCGGGAGTTCCGCCAGCCAGGAAACCCTGCGCCTCCTCCTTGAGCGGGCCCGCACCCTGGGCCTTGCCCACCAGATCTCCGGCATCAGCTCGCGAGCCAGCGCCCTCATCAGACTCGCCTCTCAGAAACCGCAATACAACATCGCCCCCGCCCTCCGCGCCTCCCTCCGCGCCTTGATCGGGTTCAAAGAAAAAGGCGGCAAGGGTATCATTGAGGAATATCTCCAGCAGCAGGACAGGCTCACTTCGGCTACCGCACCGGGGGCGACAAAGCTCGCCATTGCCCTTGGCAATGCCACGTCAGCCATAGCGGTGCGCTTGATCTTCGACGAGTACCTCCGCCTTGGCGACTCGATCGACACCACCACGCCCGACATCCTCGGCAAGCCACCGGCCAGCCGCGAAACCCTCATCGCACGAGCCACTGCAAAGGTGCCTGCATCCACTCTGCTCGGTGCCGCCCCTTTGACCCCAGTCCAGGCGGCGGCATTCCGCAACCTCACTGCGGCAATGCAGCGCCTTGGCAGTCTCCCCTTCCCGCTGGAGGCCCGCCGTCAGGAGATCGCCAACGAAATGCTCCCTGGACAGGATCCGCACACCCAGATGGCCGCCGCCATGGTGGCCGTGGAGCAACCGCTGGCCGTGGAGCAACCGCTGGCCGTGGAGCAACCGCTGGCCGTTGCCGCCTGCCGCAACCTCGAAGCCGGAAGACAGCGGCTAGGTGCCCTTCCGACTCAGGTTGAAAGGGCCCGCTGAGCGCGACCAGACAGGCTATTGCGAAATAACTCCACCACTCCACCACTCCACCACTCCACCACTCCACCACTCCACCACTCCACCACTCCACCACTCCACTGCTCCCACATCCCTCCCCCCCCGTCATCCACCACCTTGGCATCCCAAGCCTTCGTGCCTTCGTGCCTTCGTGTGAGACATTCCTCCCTCCGCAGCCCCCCGCAAAAGGACCGTCTCGCCTCTTGTTTCCCAAAACCACCCAGCCCACCAAGAGCCGGGACGGCTCTTCCACCCTGCCCGCTGCCGACAGGCCCTCCTCCGTACATCAAAAAATTATAGTTTATCATTGTTTCTCCAGCAGTTTCAGGTAGTGGGGTGTCCGATTTTTACAAAAGCCTTTCTCCCAACAACAACACACCGACACAACCAACCCCAAGGCACCCTCTTCACATTCATGAAATTACTCCCCTCCAAGCGCCTCTCCCGGGCGCTGGCACTGCTGCTGCTGCCCGCCCCCTTGGTTGCAGCCGAACCGGCAGAGAAAAACCCCGGCAAGGCAGCCATCCTGCCCCCTGCCGCCGTTCACCCCATGTACTTGGGCACCGTGAACGCCGGCGTCAAATCCAGTGACGCCTACACAGATGGCAACTTCTCCATCGTGGCTCCCGTCTGGAGCTCCCTGGGCGCTGAAGGCACCCTCAGCGGCGGTGTGCTCTTCCTTGAACCCTACACCTCCTACGGAGAAGGCGGCGAGATCGCGGCCTCCCTGGGCCTGGGCTACCGCTACCTCTTTGGCGCGCAGCCCATCTCCGCGCTCACCCGCAAAGACGCCCCCCAGGCCGGTTTTTTTGAAGAAGGTGTCTTCGTCGGCACCAACGTCTTCATCGACATGCTCGATACCGAGGCCGACAACCAGTTCTGGCAGCTCGGCGTGGGGGTGGAGTTTGGCAACCGCTACCTCGAGTTCCGCGGCAACTATTACATTCCCCTGTCTGACAAACAAGTCGCAGAGCAGTTCAAAACCCGGGAGGTCCTCCAGTCCTCCTCGACGAGCCGCTCCCAGTCCGTCACCCCGCTGAACAACCCCTACGCGACCGGCTACACCATCGCCCAGGACGCGCTCTACACCACCCGCGCCACCACCACCACCCGCACCACCACGATCGACCGTCTCTTCAGCCGGTACGAAGAAGGCATGGAAGGCTGGGACGCTGAGGCCGCCTTCCTTGTGCCCGGGCTCGACAAGTACTTCGATCTCCGCCTCATCGGCGGCTACTACAGCTTCGACAACCAGCCCTTCGGTCCCCAGACCGGCGGCACCGGCAATGTGGAAGGCTGGAAAGCAGGCGTGGAAATCCGCCCCGTCCCCGCCATCATCCTCACCGGCACCTGGTATGAGGACGACCGCCTCACCGGCAGTGACTGGACCGCTGGCGTACAGCTTCAGCTTCCCTTTGAAGTCGGCGACCTCGGTGATGGCAAAGGCTTCTGGGGCCGCATGGGCGACGCCTTCAAGTCCCGCCGCCGCCACCTCGCAGAGCGCATGGCTGAGCCCGTGCACCGCCAGAACGCTGCGGTGAAAATCGCCACTAGCGTGGGAATGGACAAACAAACGTCCACCACCAAGTCCAAGACCGAGACCAAGGTCATCTCCCAGCGCCAGGCCATGCTCGTGCTGGTCAACGACGTGGTCTTCGTCAACAACGAAGGTCCGGTAGGCAACGGCATCCAGGCCGGCGACTCCCCTGGCAACGGCGCCAACGGCACCGCCGAGCGTCCCTTCAACAACATCGAGGACGGCGCTGAGCTGGCTGGCAACAACAGCAATGCCACGACCCGGCTTTGGAGCGTTTACACCCAGGCTACGGGCAGCGAGTACAACGACGACGTCGAGCTCACGGGCAGCACCCGCTTCATCAGTTCCTTCCACCCCCTCGCAGGCGTGGGCGGCCTCAACTTTGGCGGGAACACGGACCGCCCAGACGTGGACGGCGGATTCTATGCCGAAGACATCGCCACCTTCATCATCCAGGGCTACAACATTTACGATGGTTTCGACGGGGACGAAGACATCATCTACGCTGAAAACGTGCAGAACCTGGTGGTGACGGACAACGTCATCTCCGATGCTGAAGAATCGGGCATCGACATCGAAACCTATGCCACCGGCGTCTTCAGCGCTCTCATCGCGAACAACCGGTTCTCCGGAGACTCCGATGAGGCCGTGGAAATGCAGGCCAATGATGCCTCCACGCTCAACGTCACCTTGCGGAACAACATCCTGACGCCCGACAGCAACGATGACGGTTTCGTCTTTCAGCTCGAAGAGAGCGGCAGGATCAATGCAGTCATCGATGCCAACCTCTTTGACGGCGGTTTCAACTGGGGGATCGACTTTAATGTTACAGACGGGAGCCTTTTGTACGCCTCTGCTACCAACAACGTCTTCGCGGGTGAATTCGAAGAGGACGCCATCTTCCTGAGCGCCGACGGCTCCACCCTCGTGGAACTGCTCATCGATTCCAACACCTTCAGCGGTGAGTTTAATGACGGAATCGACGCATTCGTCCGCGACGGCGTGAATGCCGAAGTGTGGGTGACAAACAACAGCTTCAATGGACCCTTCTACGCCTCCGGGATCAGGTCCTTTGTTGATGGTGGTGCTGAGTTGACCACCTACATCGGGGGGAACACCTTCTCCGGGCGCTTCTATGAGAACGCCATCGACCTGCGCACGACCAACGGCGGGGATCTGAAGGCCACCGTCGCGGACAGCCTCCTCAGCGGCCGCTTCGACGCCTACGGCATCTACCTGTACAGCAATCAGGGCTCCGACAGCAATCTCGAAGTGCTGAACAACCAGTTCACCGGACGCTTCTACGAAGGCGGCATCTACTCCGAGTCCCAAGAAGGTGCCTTGCTCACCTTGTTGGTGGACGGGAATGAATTCTCCGGACGCTTTGAGCAGGCCATTGGGGCCACCAAGGGGGGTATCTCCGTGAGCGATGTGACGGTGACGAACAACGTGTTCTCCGGGGCGTTTGACAATGACGCCATTCTGCTCGCTTCCTTCGGCTCAGAGGAAGGTGACTCAGAGCTCAATGCAGTGATCACCAACAACCTCTTCAGCGGCACCTTTGAGGAGAACGCCATCAATGCCCGCAAAGACGACGACAGCTTCCTCCGTGTGAGAGTCGCCGAGAACACCTTTGCAGGCACCTTCGATGGCGCCGCCATTCACTTCGAGTCCTTTGGGGATGAGAATCCGTCGTCCACCCTTGTGGGCTCCGTCGTTGACAACACCTTCTCCGGCGCATTTTACGCCGAGGTCATCCGTGCGATCACTTACAACCAGACCAATGACGAGATCGATTTGATCTTCACTGGTGCCAACATGGACCTGGTCGTCACCGGCAACCTCTTCACGCAAGAGGCCACGGCTGTCGGCACCTTCCTCTCCGCTTTTAGCGAAGTCGCAGCGGATCTGGACATCCTCGCCCTTGATGCCAACAACATCCTGGGTGCAGTGGACGGCGGCTTCGCCTTCGGCACCGACGGCTCAGGCGTCTTGGAAGTCTTCGGCACCGAGAACAACGTGTTGTACCAGTTCAACTTCGACGTTCAGTATGACGGCACTCCCGTCGTGAACTTCATCCTGAATGGTGTCACGGAGTCCAATCCGTAACCTGCCCTGAGATCAGCTCCCCCTGGGGGCACTCCACCGGCCGTGACCGCAAGGTCACGGCCTTTTTTGTGGGCGCACCCCGCAACGACCGGCGGGAGTTCCGAAAAGATGCAGAGAGCTTCGGAAGCCTTCGAATATCATAAGCCCAGTGTACCCAGAAACGCTACCAGACAGAGAAAGCGCGACCAGACAGGCTGTTGCGAGATAGCTGCCCCGTCATCCGGGCGGCAGCTCGAAACAACGGAGCGTCCACGTTGCCCCCAGCTTCCGCTCCCCCGCGACTGGCCCCCTCCTCACCGGAGGCCCCTATCCCCAGAGGGGATATCTACCACAGCCCAGGGTTAGACGAGCTTCAAGCGAGTCAACCCTGGGTACCCCACCCTGGCCGATCAGGTGGGGAGGCCGACACCATTTCCTAATACCCCACACGCCCCGCCGAAACCCACGATGGTCCACTGTGGTTGGGCACCCGTTCGCGGTCTTGGGTCGTTCGGTGCTTGTTCTTCATTCGCTCCGTAGCCCAGTGCGTCAGTGGGCAGTGCAACGCCCCGTGCTCCAGCCTCGCACCGCCACCCCCGAAGCTCATCCCTGAAGGGGATGCATAACACAGCCCAGGGTTCGACGAGCCTCCAGCGAGTCTACCCTGGGTACTCCGCCCCGTATGCGATCAGGTACGGAACCCAACATCATTTCCTAAAACCCCACCCGCGCCGCCGATACCCAACGCCCCCATTCCTCATGTCTTGAGTCTTGTGTCTTCCAGTCTTGCATCACCCCTCTTCACTCCTGCGACCCCAGGGAGAAGCTTAGACATTGATTTCCACCCCATCGGTGGCAGCCTTCACCTGTCGCCCAGGAGTATAAACCTGCGCTGTGTTGGACTCGACGCCAGCAGGCGATGCTGGGCGGGACCTCTTGGCCGACTCCCACAAATGGCGCGGCCTCCCTTCCGGCGCTGAGGTGGCCTGGTCGATCGAAGGTTCTTTGGGGCTCCCCACTCCCCCTCTGTCACTACAGTGATTGGAAGCACCCGGAATATCATCGACGACTATTGCCATCAATTTCTGTTTATCGCTTCGGCGACGCGTTTCAGGATCACGGGGGTATCTTCCATAGTGAGGAGACGATTGGCGAGATCCTTCGCGTTTGCTGATCCGCCATCCCCCGCGATGCCCAGAGCGGTGACACGGGTGGGGAGCGGAGTGGCTGGACTGGCCGCGAGGTCCCAAGCTTTGGCGCGGACTCGTGCGAGCTGCTCCGTGTCCACGTCACGGATGTAGCCGTCACGCAGAGCGATGAGCGCGCTGCCGGGTGTGATTTCATCTGTCGAATCGACTGCCGCCCACAGGGCATCCGCAATGCGCTTGTCAAAGCCGCGTTGTTCCCAGAGATGGCCGAGATGTTGGATGATGTAATCGCGGACGACGGGATCGGTCGCAGGAACCGCGGCAACATCTACAAGCTCATCTGGTAGCCTGGCACACAGCCCCCTTCCGCAGCCTGCGTCAGGCGCACTCCCCTGCCTCACGCAGTCCAATGTAGAAGAACCGTCTCGGTTCTTGCCCCCGCCACACCCAGCACCCCCAAGAGCCGCGACGGCTCTTCTACCTTGCCCCGGGCCAACCATCAGGGTCGGCAGGACGCAACTCTCCCTCACACCACCTTGCGTTCGATGCCCTCCCCCCTCATCCGGGTGGCAGCTCGAAGCAACGGAGCGTCCACGTTGCCCCCAGCTTCCGCTCCCCCGCGACTGGCCCCCTCCTCACCGGAGGCCCCTATCCCCAGAGGAGATATCTACCACAGCCCAGGGTTAGACGAGCTTCAAGCGAGTCAACCCTGGACACCCCACCCTGGCCGATCAGGTGGGGAGGCCGGAGCCCTCACCTCCTTCACCACGCCGCCGCCAGCACCCCCACGTCCCACGTCCCAGGCTCACATCCCTTCGTGCCTTCGTGCCCTCGTGTGAGACAACACCTCAAACTTCCAACCCTCCCCACTCCATCACTTTTGAAACTCCCGCTTCACCATCTCCAGCGCCCCAGGCACCTCGCCCATGGGCAAGCCCCCCTTGGCTGTGAGCTCCAGATGTGAAGCCAGGCGATAATCCCACCCCAGGCGGTCCATGCCCTCAAAGCATTCAGGAAACACCTCCTGCACACCAGCATCACCCAACGCCCAAGGCTCGATGATCGACCAGGTCATCCCGTAGTCATGGGAAACGCCCACTGTAAAACTTGGCTTCTCATCAGCACTCCCAACGCCCGGCCGCTGAATCACGTGGGTCGTCGCCACCACCGCCGCCAGATACGCCCCTTTTCTCGCGATGCGGGACACCGGTCCCACCTTGATGGACTCACGCTTCCCTTCTCCCGACCCGTAGGCGAGATCAATCAGGCCAGACACTCCGGTGGCACCTTCTCCTGACGACTTCAGATGGGCCGCCACTGCGGGCAGCATGCCTCTCATCCATCCCTCTGCATCCCCACGCGCCAGAGCGCCTTGCTGCTCCTGCACCGTCGCAAGAAGCCTCGCCCTCAGCGGCTCCTCCTCCTTCATCACTTCCGCGCGGGACTTCAGCACGCGGGTACCGCCCCCATCTTTACCGCTCAGATTCCAGCTCAAGACAGGCCTGGCCCCTTCGGCGAACTCTCTGAAAAAGATGGCATCCAGTTCCTTGTCTTTGATGACCATATCCTCGTAGTGCACCCGGCGCACATAGTCTGCATGAACCCCTTCAGGATCCGCCTTCATAGCCTTGACCAGTTCAGGGAAGTAAGCGCCCAGGTCCCGGCCCACCGTGTCGTCGTAATCGAGGAATGACCACTTCTCCCCCCCATCTTCTGAGAGGGCAATGACATACTTTCTCGTATCTCCGCGATTCCCTTCATACCCACGCGCGGCGTCTTCGGGATGGGGTGGCGTCCAGTAGGGATGCAGGTGTGGTACGACGCACACCAGCCATCCCCGGTCATGCACCATCACTGATGGTCGCCCTGCTGTGAATTTAAACTGGGACCTTCGATCAACAACAAATTCGTTCTCCCGGTCTGTCAGCACCTTGTCCTCGCCCCCCAACCGTTCCAGATAAGGTGGGAAGATATTTCGCGCATATCCTAGTCGCACCTTTTGGGAATCCTGTCTGGAGTTTTTGAATCGCTCCATCTGTGCCGCGACGTTCTTGGCCCTCGCATCATCCCCCGGCCTCAACTCGGGAAACGGCATGCCTTCGGTCCTATTGTCAGCACGTTCCTTACGTATGCCCTCCCAGAGCTTCGTTTCCCAGCGGTCGTCGGCGCCGCTATGCCACCAGATTTCATACGACATCCATCCCAGGAGCCCTAGAAAGACGGCTCCAAGCGCCATCAGCACGACGCGTTTCTTCTCAGGCGACAGCTCCCCACTCCCTCCAACCACCCGCGGAGCCCGCCCGGCCGGCACGGCACCACGCTTGCCCTCGTTGGACTTGTCAGACGACGTGTGATCAGGCGCTGGAGATTCAGGTGAGCATTCCATGGAGATTGAGGCCCACCTTGCCATGTATTCACTCCCCCTCAAGCCCAAAACAACAGCCCCCAATCCCCCATGAGACTGCACCACCTCATCCAAACCCTTCACCAACATTCAGAAAACAACACGCAAACAACAGCTATCATCCAGCCGATGCCTCGCCCCGGCCTGATCACACGATAAACCATCCCATTACTCAGCCCCCTCGGGGAAGAAGCGCACCATCAAGTCGCAGCATCCGGCTTCGCCGCGTCGCCACTCACGACTATCCCGGCCTCACCTGCCCCAGATGCCCCAGATGCCCCAGATGCCCCAGATGCCCCAGATGCCCCAGCACTTCCCGCTCCAGCAGCTCCCGCTGCCGCAGCCGCCTCAGCTTCTGCCTTTGCCCTGTTTTCCGGCAACTCCTCTTTGTTGTGTGCGTAGAAGCTCTTCCGCGCCGCTCGCTGCTCACTGGAGAAGAACATGTGCTGATGCATGTACTCGAACACCCAGTCTGAGAACCTGCCCCAGATGGCTGGATCCGGACCTTCACCTTCGTGATCCTTCTCGATAAAGCGGTATATAAGCGGGTCAGGATCTGTCGTGTCCGCATCGTACCACGCCACCGAGTAGCCTTCGTGGCTGTAGACACCGACAATCTTCCCCTCGGGCAAGGGCACGTCATCAGCCTCCAGGAGGGTTATGACAAGTTGCCCGATGTCCTCGATGGCATCAATGAACCAAAAGTCCTCTTTGAACAGCCCCCATTTATCATGTCCTGCCCAGAGCAGGAACTCGCGATGTGCCTCCGCCAGGCGAACCCCCAAGTTCTCCTCCACGATCTCAAGCTCCTCCTCAAGACAGCCAATAGGTTGCAGATCGTCGCTAGGATACCGCTTCCGATACAGGTCAATGCACTTTTGAATGTGTTTCATCGCTAATGCTTTTTGCTCAATCTGTTCTGTGATATAAGAGTGGTCTACAACATTTCGCAAGCCCCTCTGCTCACCAACAGGCTCGAGCATCCGAAGAGCAGTGGACATCACCTTCTTGCATCTTGACCCGGCTCGTCGTTGTCCACCTTGAGGTCTGCAAAGCAGGCATCCCAGATTTCTTGCAGACGCTCTTGCACCCCCTCCTGCGTCTCCAGGTCCACAAACGTCCATTTCTCAAAGAGTGGCGGCGTCACCGTGCCCTCCTTCTTTAGCGCAGCTCAAGCTCCGTCTTGAAGTGATCCCGCTTTTCACGGGACACCTCCGGCAGGTCTTGGCGACGTGCCCATTTGCAAACGCTTTCAAGATCATAGTCCTCCACATTGAGAAAGGTACTAATGACAGCTTCCAATGCACTATCGGATTTCATATGTTGATTTAGATGAGGGCAAGGAGAAGCCATGAGCCATTCGCCGCCCCAGTCACGCCCGATTGTCAGAAATCAAGAGGCCTGCAGTGATGCCGCCCTTCGGCGCTATTTACCAGCGGCAGCTCTGCAAACGACACCATCCGTTCACTTTGATTTCTTGGGTTCCCCAAAGCAGACATCCCACAGCTCTTGCAGGTGATGTTGCACAGCCGACTGATCTTCAGCATCCACATTAGTCCATCGTTCAAAATCTCTTGGAGAAACCAGGCCCACATCCTCAATCGCAGCTTGAAGTTGTTCCCGAAAAAGCCTCTGGACTTCTTTATGATCAGCAGGCAGATCGCGTGATCTCATCCAGGCACCAAACTCTTCCAGCGGATAGTATTCCACGTCAAAGTGGCCTTTGATCAATTTCGCCAACACGTCAGTTCGCTTCATAGTCTCATCCACCTCAGCCTGGGTCACCCCGGTGCGCTGCACCGGGCGCGCCCCTGGGGCGGAACCCTCTAGGTTGTTTCCTTGTTGCTGGCTGTAGAAGAGGTAGTTTGGCTTCGCATCTGGTCCAAGTAGGCGGAATAACTCAACGCCTCCTCGATCAGATGCCACTCCTCCTCCGTTACGCTCCTGATCCGCCAGATCTGACGAACTACCCAGTCCAGATCCATATCCTTCCACCTCGGATTTTGCGACAAGGGCCCGAGAAAGTGTTGCCGCACTAACTCCGCTGTCTCCGGGGTCCAATCCCGCCACGAGAGCTCTAAAATCTCCTTCGGATAACCTTTGCCACTGAACTGTCCCATCGGCACCTTTCTTTCGTTGCAGCACCGTATCCGACTCCGGCTCATAGCGCAAGTCCTCCAGCAGCACGATCTCCGGCTCCACGTCGGGGCGCACGGGCGGCAGCGTTGGCGGCTCGCCTTTGCGGGTGGCCGCCTTTTCTCTCTCGAATCACTTTGGAGACTCCGGCTCACCAAAGCAGACATTCCAGAGTTCCTGCAAACGTTCTTGTACCTCTTCCTGAGTCTCTACACTCTCATCAGTCCACCTTTCGAAAAGTTGTGGGCTAACGGGGTAAGGTTCTACCAGCGCCTGCTCAAGCTCCACTTTGAATGCATCACGTTTCTCCCGGGATGGCTCGGAAAGCTCTTTGCTGCGAGCCCAGTCGCGTGCTCCCTGTAGATAGGTGGCATCCGCATTGAGGAAAGTGCTTACTATGGATTCCAAGGCTGTTTCTTTCATCATGATTTAGGTTGGGTTGGGGTAGAGAGTCAGTAAACACCATTTTCCATGAATGTCTCGTCTTACAATCGCGAGTACGACACCCGAGTTTGTGAACAGGGTTGGATTGGCAGTCCCGCCTGGCTGCGCTGGTCCAACGCGTGTAAAACCTGCCACATGTTTCTCAAAATGCGGACCAAAAACCCGAGTTATGGGGATTTTGATCCTAAAGGAACCCTGCTGTTCAACTGTAAGCAGATCAGCAAGGCCGTCTGGTGCGCGGAGCGCAGCCGGGCAAGTTTGCGCGTATGCCTCGATATACAGCCCTGCAACGTCGTCGTCTAGTGCGCCAGTTTCAATCCAGCGGCCTGACCCTGGCAACTTTTTGCCGGCTTCATTCTTTGAGTGTCTCAAGCCTTTGTGCCTGGCGTCGCCATGTTGAACTTCAGAAGCGCTCCTCTGATCCTGCGCCGCCTCCATGGCTGCCGGTGGAAGTTTCCTCACCTCCGGGGAGCACTGCTGCGGGACTTCCCGGCTTGGATTATCTCATCGAAGCGGGTCTCTGGCGTCTGCACGTCCCTTCAGGCTTTGGCCGCGATGAAGTGGCCGCCCTCCTTGAACTTCTCCATGCCAGGCAGGGAGGTGCCCCATGCTAAGCCTGGGTCCTGCCACCAAAGTCCATTTGCTGGCAGGCGCCACCGACATGCGCCTTGGGTTTGAGGGGCTGCTCGCCCTGGCTTCTGGTCTGTTGCGCGAGGATCCTTTGAGCGGTCACCTCTTTGTCTTTTGCAACAAGCACCGCACCCGTCTCAAGGCCCTCTACTGGGACGGCTCGGGCTTGTGGGTGTGCGCCAAGCGGCTGGAGAAGGGGCGCTTCCACTGGCCGCAGCCCCCAGCGCAAGGAGCTTCACGCAAGGTGGTGCTCACCCAGGCGGAGCTCACTTTGCTGCTGGCGGGCATTGACCTGGAAGGCACCCAACGGAGGGCCTGGCACCGGGTCGGGTGAGGGTGCGGGAAGAGGTGTTTTTTAGGGTTCGCGGTAACAACTTGTTGCAACGAGCCCGCTGCTGGGCATCATGCAGCTCCCGCTGCTCATGCCCGCCACTCCTGCCACCCCGGATCTGCCTGAAGCCCTGTTGCTTTCTTTGGGACCCCGGGAGCGTCTTGCCCTGGAGGAGATCCTGCGTCAGCGCGATGAGCGTATTGCCACCCTGGAACTGGAAGTGCGCCTGCGTGAGGAGCAGTTGCGGCTGGCCCTCATCAAGAAGTACGGTCCCAAAGGCGAGGGCCTCGGCAAAGACCAGGCCCTGCTGCTGGATCTGGAGCCCGGCGTGCAGGAGGCCGAGGTGGCCCTTGAAGTGGGCCTGGCCCTGGCGGACAAGACCCTGCCCGAGGCTGGACGCCTGGAACAGGAGCAGGCCGCCCGGCTCAAAAAGAAAAAGCCCGGCACCCCGCGCTACGCCCAAGTGCATCCTGGGCGGCACGAACTGCCCGCGCATCTGCCGCGGGTGGAAGTCATCCTACCATGCTTGGAAGCGGCGCAAGGCGAACTGGTGGGCTATGAGATCAAGGAAGAGCTCGTCATCAAGCCTGCGGAGTTCTTTGTGCGGGTGCTCAAGCGCGAGAAGCGAGTCATCCAGCTGGGGGACCGTCGCACGGTGGCCACAGCCGCCTCCCCTGGGCGCATCGTCGACAAAGGGCAGCTGGCCAACGAGACGGTGGTGGAGCTGGTGGTGCGCAAGTACGCCGATTATCTGCCGGTGTACCGTCAGCTACAGGGGTGGGAGCGCGATCACAGTGTGACCGTGCGTCAGGCCACGGCGACGCGGGCGGTGATGGCCGCAGGAGCGTTGCTGCAACCTCTGGCGCGGGCCATCGGCCAGGAGCTGCGGCAGGGGCCGCTCATTCAGGCCGATGAGACGAGGCTGCCGGTGCTGCAAGATCTGGGTAAAGGCCGCAACGATGTGGCGTGGTTGTGGCAGTACTCCATCCCCGGAGGGCTGGTGTACTTCGAGTACCAGGACAACCGTGCCCAGGCGGGGGCGAGGGCCTATTTGAAGGACTACGGAGGCATCCTGCAAAGCGACGGCTATGTGGTCTATGACTGTCTGGAGGGGCAGGTGCAGCGGCATGCGGGATGTTTTGCCCACGTGCGACGCAAGTTCGTGGAGGCGTGCCAGGCCGCCCCCAAGGAAGTGCCGTGCGAACCGGGGCTGGCGGTGGTGGCCAGCATCGGCGCGTTGTATGGAGTTGAAGAGCGGGCGCGGGAAAAGCAGTTGAAGGGGCAGGCCCGTCTGGACTACCGGCAGGAGCAGGGTGTGGCGCAAAAGCTCTCCAGCCTCAAGGCGCAGATCCTGGAGGTGCGGGCCAAGGCCCTCCTGCCGCAGAGCCTGCTGGCCAAGGCCTGTGACTATGCGCTCAACCAGTGGGAGAAGCTGGAGGTGTATGCCAGCCACGGGGAGGTGGAGATAGACAACAACTGGTGTGAGAATGCCATGAGGCCGGTGGCGCTGGGGCGCAAGAACTGGCTGCATCTAGGAAGCCACGAGAGCGGGCCCAAAGTAGCGGCGATCCTGACGGTGCTGGCCAGTGCTCAGCGGCTGGGGCTCAACGTGCGGGAGTATCTTGGGGAGGCGCTGGAGACCCTGTGTGACGGTGAGGGGTTCAACATCACGCGCATCGGGGAACTGCTGCCCAGCCGCTGGAAGCCCAAACCTGCGTCAGGGCTCGAACCTGAAGCTATGCCACGGGATTGCTGAACTGCATACGTTCAACTACAGGGTCCGCCAACGCGTCAGCGTATTCTTGTGAATTCAAAATAGCATTTCGAGCAGCAATCAAACTTCGCCTCGTCGCAAACTTCGTAGCATGACGGCTAAATTTGTGTGTCGCACCATGATCGCCATCAGTATCAGTTCCCGTGATCGGATCGTGCCCAAGAATACACCGATCCTTCAGCTGCTGATCCGTCACCTGCTCGCCGTGACGCTCAATGTAATGGGATAGCACAAGACCCGTTTCACCCGCATGCTTGCGCCTCCGTCGGTCCGCTGAGTCGGCCATGTCCGCATCGTAGTCATGGTCAATTTCCTCGTCCGTCTTCACTTGCCCGCTCGCAGGGAAATATGAGAGGTCCAATTGCGCGCCTTTGGGCACATACGGCGCTTTTGGCGGCGGGTCTTCAGCCTTCGACGCTGGATCCGTGCTTTCTGTGGAGGCAGACGCGCCCGCCCCTGTGCTTCCTTTCGGATTGGAGAACGACAGGCGACCAGCGGAAGCTGTCCCGTTCGTCCCATTCACTGAACCAACCGTAGCTCCGTTCACGGAAGCATTGCCCCCGCTAGCCTGCCCGTTCTTCACCATGCGGCGCGCCCCGGAGATCATGTCGCGCACATACGCATCCAGCGCCGCATCGCTCATCATCTTGCCGCCGCTGACCGTGTGCATGATCTTCGCCACATAGTCCTTCAGCGTCTGCCACATCTCTGCTGCCGCGCTGCCGGGCTTGAAGCTCTGGGAACTCATCCGGTCCCCGGTCTGATGCGCCAGCCACTCCAGCGCCAGATCCGCCGGACGGTCCGTCAGCTCAGGGTACTTCTGGCGCAGAGACTGCAGTTCTGCCGCAGGGATCAGGGCACTGGCCTTGTCCCATTTCTTCTGGAACTTGGGCTCCGTTCCCAGCAGCGCATTCACGCCACCGTGACCTACCCGTTCATGCATCACCACACGGGCCACCGCCATGGCCGGCGTCTCACCCTCGCGCACCTCCACCTGGTCGCGCAACACCACCGCCCCGCCCGTCTTGGTATCAATGAAGCCCTCGGCCGTCTCGATGCCTGCCCATTCATCCGGCTGATAGTCCGCCTCACCCGGACGGCCGTCCTTGCCATCCAGCTCCTGGCGGTTGCCCACGATGAGCAGGCTGTCCGTGAGCCCGGCCGCCTCAGGCAGCGTGCGCAGCCGCTTCAGCGCCTCATCCACCTCCGCCTGGGTCACCCCGGTGCGCTGCACCGGATGTGCCCCTGGGGCGGAATCCTCTAAGTTGTTTCCTTGCTGTCGACTGTAGAAGATTTCGTTGGGGTCTGCATCTGGTCCCAGTAGTCTGAATAGTTCACGGCCTGGGTCCTCAGATACTTCTCCTCCTCCGTCAACCTCCGCAGCCTGCCGATGTTCCTGGCTATCCCGCCCACGGTCATGTCCTTCCAGTGCGGATCTTGTAACAAGGGCCCGAGAAAGTGTTGTCGCACCAACTCCGCTGTTTCGGGGGTCCAGTCGCGCCACGAGAGCGTCAAAATCTCCTTGGGATAGCCTTTGCCGGGTAGAATCACGCCAGACTGTATCCGTTGTCTGGTCATAGTGCAAGTCGTCGATATCCAGCCCACGCTGCTTCATTTCTTCGCTCACATACTCAAGCTCCGCCTTGGCCATGAGCTCCACATTGTGTTTGTAGGCCCCCTCCGAGTTGTCACTGCGCCAGCCCGGCACCTCATCGTAGGCGGTCTGCGTGTCTGGATCATAACCCTGAGGGGAGAGGTGTTGGGTAGATCTGTAGCGCAGTGCACTGCTCAGCATCTGTGAAATGCGCCGCCGCCGTGCAATCGGCTTTACACCCATGGGGTCTGGCACAAACTGAAGCCCGTTGTTCCGGGCATAAGTCATGGCAGACTGGTAGACAAGATCTCCCCCCTGCCGGGGCTGACTCGGGTCGTCTGCCCTCATGCTTGATGTGTCCACCCAGACTTTGCCCCTTTGCACAAGCACGTAAGCCTCACCCCCTGCTTCCGCTTGGATGGCAAAGGTGATACCGCTGTGTCCCATGACTCCATATCCCAACTCCTTGACGGTGGCTTCGTTGGGGGTGACCTGATGATGGGCAACAATCTGACCAAGATCCTTGCTCTCTGTTGGTCCCTTGCGCAAGAACCGCCTCCAGTCCTGCGCCAACTCCATGAACCAACTCCCCGGAGTCCGGCTCCCCTGACTGAAGCTCAAGCGCGGTTGCACCGCCCCGCCCGTCACCGCCGTGGCCTCCACACCGGCCGCAGCTTGCCCTTCGCCTGCCGCACCCAGCCCGCCCGACCCCTGGAGCGTCCCCTCCGCGGTGATGCCCCCTGCCCCGGCCTGCACGGGGGCTTGCGCACTGGCTCCCGCCGCCAGCGTCGCCTGCTGCGGCGATGCTGCCGTTTCCCCCGGCTCACGCAGGGCCTGTCCCAGCGGCGTACCGTGTGATTCCGTCTTACCTTTCCCATCCCGCCAGTTCGCCACCTTCATCACCGTGCCCGTCATCAGCATGGTCACAAACAGCGACGCCACATCCTCCACCGAGGGCAGATGAAACTCCTCCCCGTCAAAGAGGTAGTGCAGCGCAGCCGAGCCCCCTTCCTCCAGCACCTCCGCATGCAGGCCGTCCACATTGGCCCGTGCCAGCATCTTCTGCACCGCCTCCAGCTTCTTGCCGGGGTTCGCCTTCGCAATGGCCAGGAACAGCGCGTGCTTGCCCAGCTGGGCCTTCATCGGCTCAGAGAGGCCCCGCATGGCCTGTTTCACAGCCTGCTCCCCACCCAGGGCGCTGAAGACACTCCCCAGTTTCTCGGAAGTATTTTCCATGAACTGATACCGGAACGCCTTCCCAAACGCCGACCACACCGAACCCGGCCGCTCCGTGGCATCGATGTGCGCCACATACTGGTCCAGGTCATTCTGCGTCACTTGCACCCCTTGGGTGCCCAGATCCGTCACCGTGCGGTCCAGCACGCGGGAGAGCGTGCCCGTCGCCGTCTGCGCGGCCACGCTCGCCGCCCCGGCCAGCCCACGCACCACCAGGCTCTTGCCCGCCTTCCGCTCTGCCAAACGCAACAGGGCATCGCGTTCCGCCCCGCGGGCAAACTTCTTCAAATAGACATAGACCGCCTCCAATCAAAAGCCGTTTCCGCAATATCGGGCAGAAGACGGACCCGAATTGCCACTGCGCATCAGATGCTCACAAAGCTCATAGGCATGGCGATCCTGATCTCAATGCCTCTCAACTGCCACCTGCCACGGTGTTTCCCTCTTCAGGCCCGGTCTCTGCACCCAAATTTTCCGCCGCCACTCTGAACTCGCGCAGGGTCTCCTCATTTTTGAATTCCACGACAACAGCCTCCCCATCGATGACCCGCTCAACGATGCTTTTCGCCTCCGTAAGCGAGACCCCCGCAAGCCTCTTCACTTCAGACACCAAGGATACTACTTTGGCACCATATCTAACGCCAGTTATTTGGATTTTGTTCATAGTCCTGTCTCGAGTTTGATCGGTCGCGGAATGTGCGCCAGCCCTCTCCCGGCCTTGGCACCTGTAGTACGTTTTCCACCTTGAATCACAACAAACTTTTTCCCGGCTTCTCTACCTAGAGCCTTTGCCACCTCCATTACCTCAGACATGCTGCCATCGCCTTCGATGTGTGCCCCGGCCATCACAAATGAGTCCCCTTCCAACTTGGCAGTAAAAATGAATCTCGCCTCCCCTCTCCGCACAGGAATCCTGCCTGAGATTTCATTTCCCTCCCTTTCAACGATCTCAATAATGGAACTTTTATACTCAACTTCGAGGTTGTTTCCATTCCCTTCCTTTTCTTGAGCGATCGTGGCGGACTCGCGCGCATCATTTATACTGAGCCCAGAATCATTTTGATCCTCATGATCATCGGAAGACTCTTGTTGGATATTTTTGCGAGGTGAGCTGTTATGTTCGGCACTCGCCCCATCACCGGTTGAGAACGACAGGCGACCAGCGGAAGCTGTCCCGTTCACCCCATTCACTGAACCAACCGTAGCTCCGTTCACGGAAGCATTGCCCCCGCTAGCCTGCCCGTTCTTCACCATGCGGCGCGCCCCGGAGATCATGTCGCGCACATACGCATCCAGCGCCGCATCGCTCATCATCTTGCCGCCGCTGGCCGTGTGCATGATCTTCGCCACATAGTCCTTCAGCGTCTGCCACATCTCTGCCGCCGCGCTGCCGGGCTTGAAGCTCTGGGAACTCATCCGGTCCCCGGTCTGATGCGCCAGCCACTCCAGCGCCAGATCCGCCGGACGGTCCGTCAGCTCAGGGTACTTCTGGCGCAGGGACTGCAGTTCTGCCGCAGGGATCAGGGCACTGGCTCTGTCCCATTTCTTCTGATACTCCGGCTCCGTCTTCAGCAGCGCATTCACCCCGCCGTGTCCCACCCGCTCATGCATCACCACGCGGGCCACCGCCATGGCCGGCGTCTCACCCTCGCGCACCTCCACCTGGTCGCGCAACACCACCGCCCCGCCCGTCTTGGTATCAATGAAGCCCTCGGCCGTCTCGATGCCCGCCCATTCATCCGGCTGATAGTCCGCCTCACCGGGACGGCCGTCCTTGCCATCCAGCTCCTGGCGGTTGCCCACGATGAGCAGGCTGTCCGTGAGCCCGGCCGCCTCAGGCAGCGTGCGCAGCCGCTTCAGCGCCTCATCCACCTCCGCCTGGGTCACCCCGGTGCGCTGCACCGGATGTGCCGCCTCGGTGGAACTCTCTAGGTTGTTTCCTTGTTGCTGGCTGTAGAAGATTTCCTTTGGGTTTCCTTCTGTTCCCAATACTCTGTATAAAGTACTGCTTGGGTCACCAGATAGTTTTCCTGCTCCGTTAGACTCCTGATGAATCCTATGTTCCACACCACTCCCAATAGTGGCCGATCCTTCCACCTCGGATTTTGCGACAAGGGCCCGAGAAAGTGTTGCCGCACTAACTCCGCTGTCTCCGGGGTCCAATCCCGCCACGAGAGCTCTAAAATCTCCTTCGGATAACCTTTGCCACTGAACTGTCCCATCGGCACCTTTCTTTCGTTGCAGCACCGTATCGCTGGCAGGGTCATATTGCAAGTCCTCCAGCAGCACCAACGGGGGCGGCTCCGGCCAGGGCGGGAGCGTCTCGCCATTCCGTTTGGCATCCTTCTCCGCTTTCTTTTGCCGTGCCTCCCGCAGACTGGGCACTGCCGCCATCTGTTCCCCCACCCACTTCAACTCCTCCCGGATCAGCAGCTCAAGGTTGTGCTGATAGTCCTCAGGAGTCTGCTCCTCGCGCCATTGATCTGCCACCAGGTCCTTCGTGACCTTATCAGGGGTGGTTGCGGAATACGCAGGGCTCACCGGTGAAAGATGCTTGGTGGTGCCGTGACGCAGCGCACTGGAGAGCATGTGACTCACCCTTCGGCGCAAGGCCTTTTTGGTCACTGAACGTGGATCGGGCGAGAACTGCAGACCATTGTTGAGTGCGTAGGTCATCGCAGCTTGATAGACCAGATCTCCCCCTTTGAGCTCCTGCTCCTGATTGTTGCCTTCGCCCGTTGCAGCCTTGCCCTGGACTCCCTGGGTGTCCACCCACACCTTGTTGCCTTCCACGTTGAGGACGGCTTCTCCTCCTGAGGCCAGAACAATCGTGTGGGCCTTACTAACACCGGGGCGCACGCGAACAGCCTTATCCAGGCGCGCTTCTCCCGGTTTCAAGGAGTAATGAGCCAACACCTCTTCCAGGCCCTTCGCATCCGTTTTTGAACCTCGCCGGAAGCGCCCTTCCAGCGCCGCAAGATTCACGAACCGATCCACCAACCGGTGCCCTCCGCTCCCCTGACTGAAGCTCAAGCGCGGCTGCACCGCCCCGCCCGTCACCGCCGTGGCCTCCACACCGGCCGCAGCTTGCCCTTCGGCTGCCGCACCCAGCCCGCCCGACCCCTGGAGCGTCCCCTCCGCGGTGATGCCCCCTGCCCCGGCCTGCACGGGGGCTTGCGCACTGGCTCCCGCCGCCAGCGTCGCCTGCTGCGGCGATGCTGCCGTTTCCCCCGGCTCACGCAGGGCCTGTCCCAGCGGCGTACCGTGTGATTCCGTCTTACCTTTCCCATCCCGCCAGTTCGCCACCTTCATCACCGTGCCCGTCATCAGCATGGTCACAAACAGCGACGCCACATCCTCCACCGAGGGCAGATGAAACTCCTCCCCGTCAAAGAGGTAGTGCAGCGCAGCCGAGCCCCCTTCCTCCAGCACCTCCGCATGCAGGCCGTCCACATTGGCCCGTGCCAGCATCTTCTGCACCGCCTCCAGCTTCTTGCCGGGGTTCGCCTTCGCAATGGCCAGGAACAGCGCGTGCTTGCCCAGCTGGGCCTTCATCGGCTCAGAGAGTCCCCGCATGGCCTGTTTCACAGCCTGCTCCCCACCCAGGGCGCTGAAGACACTCCCCAGTTTCTCGGAAGTATTTTCCATGAACTGGTACCGGAACGCCTTCCCAAACGCCGACCACACCGAACCCGGCCGCTCCGTGGCATCGATGTGCGCAACATACTGGTCCAGGTCATTCTGCGTCACTTGCACCCCTTGGGTGCCCAGATCCGTCACCGTGCGGTCCAGCACGCGGGAGAGCGTGCCCGTCGCCGTCTGCGCGGCCACGCTCGCCGCCCCGGCCAGACCACGCACCACCAGGCTCTTGCCCGCCTTCCGCTCTGCCAAACGCAACAGGGCATCGCGTTCCGCCCCGCGGGCAAACTTCTTCAAATAGACATAGACCGCCTCCTTCCCCAGCTTGGTCACGGCCTTGCGCGTCGCCGTGGCCACCCCGGCGGTGGTCAGCATCTCGATGCCGATGGAGGCAGACTCCGCCGCCATGTCCAGCGTCGTAGCCAGCCAGGTGTTGGGACGCCCCATCTCGATGAGCGTCTCATGCAGCATCTGCAGCTCCTCCTGGCTCACCTCCTCCCCTCTCTCCAGGCGGCGCGCAATCAGCACCATGGGCGCCATGATGCGCACAGAGTACAGCCCACCCAGGATCGGCGTCTTGCTCAACCAGGTGTCTGGATTGCTCGCCAGTTCTTTGATAGGCCGCGGCAACTTGCTCGCCGCCTGCAACAGCGCACGGTGCTTCACCAGCGTCTTGGTTGCGTCATCGAACCCGTAGGGCTCCAGCAGGTCATCCTCCTGCTTGTCGATCTCGGCAATCTGCGCCTGCAGAGCCTGATACTCCTTGTCCTCGTGTTGATCCGCCTCCTTCTCCTCTTGGCTGAGTACCCTCACTGATTTGGGTGAGTGATTGCCACCACTGTAGCGGGCTTTTCTCACCTCCGCTGGGTCGGCAAAGCGTTTGTCATAGACAATCTGCCGTGTCCCGTTCTCTAACACAATCTCAGCCGCTGGTAGCAGCATTTTACGCAAATACTTCCGTGTGGCAGGCAGGGCCCGCGGATCCCCGCCCTCTCCACTGTTCCAGATTCCCTTGGCACCCAGCATCCGGTCCACGAGGACTGCCTCTGCGTCCTGCTCAATCGCCTCCTGTTCCTTCTGCTCCACAAGCGCCGCAGCTCCGCCACGGTAGCCAGCTGTCTCGAGAAACGAATCGAACCGCCTCACGGAGAGCAGGCTATTCTGCACGTCGTGGTCCGCCTCAGTCGCCTGTTCACGCAGCCTCTCCTGCTCCCGCTCCCCCCAATCTCGCGAGGTCTGCGCCAACTCCAGTAGCAAAGCCTCCATCTCATCATTTGACTTGGTTGAGCCCACTATCTGATCTCTGCGGGCAGCAACAAGCTCAGAGAATGCCTCCCTACGCCTCAGCGACTCCTGCGCCCAAGTTTGATACTTCGCTTCGGTGGCAAGCCGTTTTTTCCGAAGTTCCACCCAGGCCGCAGATTCATTGGCATCGCGACTCTGCGGCACATAGTCCCCCGTCGGCGAAGACGCGAACGCAATGCCATCATGCACACTGGCCGTAAAGCTTCCACTCGCATCCTTCTTCCGGGCCATCATTATATCCGGACTCTCTAAATATACCTCACTATTCCCGGCATGATGCAGAGCAGGGCGCAACATCGCAGCATCTCGGAGCATAAACTCCCCCCCTGTCCCCCGCTCAGCGATCTTGTTGGTTCCCGCAACCATGTCACCGCCCGGACTGATGACAACCCCCCCTTTTTTATCATTGATGCCTTTGATCACTGAGCGACGATCTTGGTCTCTCTCCAGGGCCTTGCGGAGCAGGTCCTGATGTCGCACTTCTTGGATGATGAAGTCAAGCATTTCCTTCTCCGAGACATCGGAGCGCCCCATGCGCTTTTGCACCCAGGCTGGCTTCAGCGCTGGGTAGTCTTTCGCAACCATCCCCACATCCTGACCCAGATCCACGGCGAGGTACGCGATGTTGAGGCTCTGATAATATTTCGCATCCCTCTCTGAGGAAGTCGGAGGCGCGACGTTCCCCGGACCACCTGCTGGCTCGCTGACTGCCCCCAGAGCAAGAAGCACCTTACTTATTTCCTCCCTCTGTTGTTGCCGCTGGGCCTCGGCCCCCGACTTTGGCCTTCCTCCCTGGAGCTCGTCAGCACCTGCAACGCCTGGCGGGCTGTCATTGGCACTGGTCTCATCAGTGTGGAGGGCTTCGTCGTTCTCCTGGGCCCTATTCCCTGTCGGGGGTGGTGACAAGAAGGACCGCTCCTCCTTCTCCGGTCCGGCTTCCGCCACAGGTTTGGTCTGGCTGGCTACCACCTCTTTTGCTTCCGTCATGTCAATTCAGGTTTGATATTTCTCTGTCGCATCCTGCACCGCCGGAGAGCCTTCCCGGCCAGGCCCACCACGGGCACAATTCGACGCCAATTTTTCCTGAAACTCCAGTCATGCCCGCAAGCTCGGACGTCATGCCCAGGTCTCCGCTCTGTCCCTGAGCAGCCTCGCCCCCGCTGCCAGCACCGCCTGCGCCCCGGCATGCCGCTGCTCCACCACTGTCATTTCATCGATCCATTTCTCCACCTCCTTCGTGGTGATGGGCCGCCCCAGGGTGGAGGCATAGTGGTCCAGCCCGCGCATGAGGTTGAAGGCCTGCCAGGAGGACTCCAGCTTGCCCGCCGCCGGTCTCGCCCTCGGCGCGAGGGACTCGCCCCCGGACTGGAAGCTCCCTGGTTGGTACTTGCCCGGGTCCAGTGAGGTGCCTCCACCCAGCTCCTCCGCAGCAGCATGAGGCGCTAGATTCAGGAAACCACTCTCATGCATGAGGTGGATCTGCCGCATGCCCAGGTGCAGGGATCCGCCCGTACCCGGAGGCTGCTGGCTCACGGAGTCCAGACGGGAGGAAAGCAGGCTCCCCACCGGATCCGGCAGCATGGCCAGATCCGCACGCAGACGCTGGAACTCCGCCTCACGCCCGGGCATGAGGCCCATCTCATCACTCTGCATCACCCGCATGTACACGTCCGGCAGGCGCAGAATGCTCTCGTCCGGCTGGGTCACCATGGGGCCAATCTCTTCCACAGTGGTCCGTGGCCGTCTGGCTCTGTTTGTAGGCAGACGGGTTTTCGACGGGGAACTCACTTCATCCGCGCGCCAAAATGATTGACATGCGCACTACCCGAACTATGTTCCCTCTGCCTCATAGGTGAAGTGCATCTTTCTTAAGACCCTATGTGTGAGCAGCCCTGGAGCTTTAGATGCAAGCTCGCGCGTGAGAGACCGTGCAGTATGGGCCAAAAGGTGGCTGGCTTGCTGGCAACCTGCACTCCTGGCTTTGGGCTTTCGGGTTCGAGGTCAGGGGTGCGAATTCCCTTGTAGGGTGCCTGGTCAAGAGGAACTCGCCATGCTCTTCAGGAGCGGCTCCGCCTGCCTCAGCAGCTTCTGCTCGTTGTACACTGGCGTCCACCACCAGGGCATCCCGGGCCTTCTGTTCCCCTCTGTCATCGCATAAATTGCGACTCAAACCCGGATTTGTCAAACGGCGAAGCAACCCTTCCCCTTTCAGGAATTGAGTTGTGTATTAGTTATTTCCCTTTTCTCCGCATTGTTCGTCTCGCTAGCTCCCGCTTCATTGGCGGCCATACGCTCCTGCTCTCTCAGACGATCACGCCGATAAATTTCAAACAGGTAGCTGTTCTCGTCCACGGAGGCCCAGCCCCGCCCCCACCTATCATCGCCGTACCTAAACATTGAGCTACGATACGAGTAGGATATGCACTCGCGATTTTGAATGATCCGGCCCAACTTAAGAGCCTCGTTCAAGGGCTCACATGCCATGGCTGGATCGGCAGCCGCCGACCTGAGTATCTGCAAGCTTTTACGCAACCACCCTAGCAGCCGGTGCATCGCCGCGTTGTATTCGCGCTGTTGAATTCTCTTGCGATCTCTTAACTGGGCCATTTCCACACCAATTTCCGTCATCATCCCCGGCAACCAATTCTTTACCTTCTCCCGTGCCTCGGCCTTGCGGGCGAAGGGCGGATACTCATCTTCCTTCCCCTTTCCACACCAGATGTTGGCCGCCTGGAGAAAGACCAACGACGCGGGCTTGCATCGATCCAGCGCGGCCAGGAGCAGTCGCTCCTGAAGCTGCAGACACTCGGCAAAGGACGTCTTCTGCCCTTTGAGCTGCCAGCGCCGGTGCATGATCGAGGCCCATGCTGCGTCAATGAGCTCCACCCCCACTCTCTTGGCCAGCCGCTCTTCAGTAAACCGCCCATCCCACCGTGGATACACCACCATGAGGCGCATCCGCACCGCATCCACCCCCAGCGTGATGTGCGCGGGCACACCGCCCGCCTCCGCCTCCTCCTCAGTGAAGTACTCGGCCAGCCCCACCCCGAGCTTCTTCAGGAGCGGCTCCGCCTGACGCAGCAGCTTCTGCCCAGGCTCCTGCTGGTTGTACACCGGCGTCCACCACCAGGGCATCCCGGGCCTTCTGTTCCCCTCTGTCATCGCATAAACTGCGGCTTAAACCCAGATTTGTCAAACAGCGAAGCAACCCTTCCCCTTTCAGGAATTGAGTTGTGTATTTGTTATTTCCGTTTCCTTCGCATTGTTCGCCTCGCTAGCTCGTGCCTCACTGGCGGCCATACGCTCCTGCTCTCTCAGACGATCACGCCGGTAAATTTCAAACAGGTAGCTGTTCTCGTCCACGGAGGCCCAGCCCCGCGCACAGCCATCTTCGCCGTACCTAAACATACTGCTGCGATACGAATAGTATGTGTATTCGCGATTTTGGATCACCCGCCCTAGCTTGAGAGCCTCGGTTATCGGTTTGCATGTCGTAGCGGGATCCGCGGCCACAGCTCTCAGTAGTTGCAGGCATTTACTCAGCCAACCAAGAAGACGGTGCATTGCTGCATCATACTCTCGCTGCTCAATTTTTTTGGACCGCCTCACCTCTACCATCTCAAGACCAATTTCCAACATCATCCCCGGTAACCAATTATGAACCTTCTCCCGTGCCTCGGCCTTGCGGGCGAAGGGGGGATACTCATCCTCCTTCCCCTTTCCACACCAGATGTTGGCCGCCTGGAGAAAGACCAACGATGCGGGCTTGCAACGATCCAGCGCGGCCAGCAGCAGTCGCTCCTGAAGCTGCAGATACTCGGCAAAGGACGTCTTCTGCCCTTTGAGCTCCCAGCGCCGGTGCATGATCGAGGCCCATGCTGCATCGATCAACTCCACCCCCACTCTCTTGGCCAGCCGCTCTTCGGTAAAGCGTCCATCCCACCGTGGATACACCACCATGAGACGCATCCGCGCCGCATCCACCCCCAGGGTGATGTGCGCGGGCACACCGCCCGCCTCCGCCTCCTCCTCAGTGAAGTACTCGGCCAGCTCCACCCCGAGCTTCTTCAGGAGCGGCTCCGCCTGACGCAGCAGCTTCTGCCCAGGCTCCTGCTGGTTGTACACCGGCGTCCACCACCAGGGCATCCCGGGCCTTCTGTTCCCCTCTGTCATCGCATAAATTGCGACTCAATTCCGATTTTGTCAATCGGCAGAGCAACCCTTCCTCTTCAGGAACTGGCTTGCGCATTTGTTATTTCCCTTTCCTCTGGATTGTTCGCCTCGCTAGCTCTTGCCTCATTGGCGGCCATCCGCTCCTGCTCTCTCAGACGGTCGCGCCGATAAACTTCAAACAGGTAGCTATTCTCATCCACAGAGGCCCAGCCTCGCCCGCCGTTGTCGTCGCCGTACCTAAACATGCTGCTGCGATACGGATCGAGAATGTATTCTCCATTCTGAATCATTCTTCCCAGTCTTAGCGCCTCTGTTATGGGTTCACATGCCATGACAGGATCTGCCGCTGCAACTCTCAGCAGTTGCAGGCATTTGCGCAGCCAAGCTCGCAAACGATGCATCACCGCGTTGAAGTCCCGCTGCTCTATCTTCTTGAATCTCCTCACATCCACCATCTCCCGTGCAATTTCCGTCATCATGCCCGGCAGCCAGTTCTTTACCTTCTCCCGTGCCTCGGCCTTGCGGGCGAAGGGTGGATACTCATCTTCTTTCCCGCAACCACACCAGATGTTTGCTGCCTGGAGAAAGACCAACGACGCGGGCTTGCAACGATCCAGCGCTGCCAGCAGCAATCGCTCCTGAAGTTGAATGTACTCGGCAAAAGTTGTCTTCCGCCCTTTGAGCTGCCAGCGCCGGTGCATGATCGAGGCCCACGCGGCATCAATGAGCTCCACCCCCACTCTCTTGGCCAGCCGCTCTTCAGTAAACCGCCCATCCCACCGTGGATACACCACCATGAGGCGCATCCGCACCGCATCCACCCCCAGAGTGATGTGCGCAGGCACTCCGTCAGCCTCCGCCTCCTCCTCAGTAAAGTACTCGGCCAGCTCCACCCCGAGCTTCTTCAGGAGAGGCTCCGCCTGACGCAGCAGCTTCTGCCCTCGCTCTTGCTCGTTGTACACTGGCGTCCACCACCAGGGCATCCCGGGCCTTCTGTTCCCCTATGTCATCGCATAAACTGCGGCTTAAACCCCCGTCTGTCAAACGGCGGAACAACCCTTCCCGTTCAGGAACCGGTTGGCGCATTTGTTATTTCCCTTTTCTCCGCATTGTTCGTCTCGCTGGTCTTTGCTTCATTGGCGGCCATCCGCTCCTGCTCTCTCAGACGATCACGCCGATAAATTTCAAACAGGTAGCTGTTCTCGTCCACGGAGGCCCAGCCTCTCCCACAGCCATCTTCGCCGTACCTAAACATACTGCTGCGATACGGATCGAGAATGTATTCTCCATTCTGAATCATTCTTCCCAGTCTTAGAGCCTCTGCTATTGGTTCACATGCCATGACCGGATTTGCCGCTGCAACTCTCAGCAGTTGCAGGCATTTGCGCAGCCAAGCTCGCAAACGATTCATCACCGCGTTGAAGTCCCGCTGCTCTATCTTCTTAAATCTCTTCACATCCACCATCTCCCGTGCAATTTCCAACATCATCCCCGGCAACCAATTCTTTACCTTCTCCCGTGCCTCGGCCTTGCGGGCGAAGGGGGGATACTCATCTTCCTTCCCCTTTCCACACCAGATGTTGGCCGCCTGGAGAAAGACCAACGCCGCGGGCTTGCATCGATCCAGCGCGGCCAGCAGCAGCCGCTCCTGAAGCTGCAGATACTCGGCAAAGGACGTCTTCTGCCCTTTGAGCTCCCAGCGCCGGTGCATGATCGAGGCCCATGCCGCATCGATCAACTCCACCCCCACTCTCTTGGCCAGCCGCTCTTCGGTAAAGCGTCCATCCCACCGTGGATACACCACCATGAGGCGCATCCGCGCCGCATCCACCCCCAGGGTGATGTGCGCGGGCACACCGTCAGCCTCCGCCTCCTCCTCAGTGAAGTACTCGGCCAACTCCACCCCGAGCTTCTTCAGGAGCGGCTCCGCCTGCCGCAGCAGCTTCTGCCCAGGCTCCTGCTGGTTGTACACCGGCGTCCACCACCAGGGCATCCCGGGCCTTCTGTTCCCCTCTGTCATCGCATAAATTGCGACCCAATCCCGGATTTGTCAAACGGCGGAACAACTCCTCCCCTTCAGGAACTGGTTGTCGCATTTGTTATTTCCCTTTTCTCCGCATTGTTCGTCTCGCTGGTCTTTGCTTCATTGGCGGCCATCCGCTCCTGCTCTCTCAGCTTTTTCCGTCGGTAGTTTTGGAACAAATAGCTGTTCTCATCCACGGAGGCCCAGCCCCGCGCACAGCCATCTTCGCCGTACCTAAACATACTGCTGCGATACGAATAGTATGTGTATTCGCGATTTTGGATCACCCGCCCCAGCTTGAGAGCCTCGGTTATCGGTTTGCATGTCGTAGCGGGATCCGCGGCCACAGCTCTCAGTAGTTGCAGGCATTTACTCAGCCAACCAAGAAGACGGTGCATTGCTGCATTGTACTCTCGCTGCTCAATTTTTTCGGACCGCCTCACCTCTACCATCTCAAGACCAATTTCCAACATCATCCCCGGTAACCAATTATGAACCTTCTCCCGTGCCTCGGCCTTGCGGGCGAAGGGGGGATACTCATCCTCCTTCCCCTTTCCACACCAGATGTTGGCCGCCTGGAGAAAGACCAACGATGCTGGCTTGCAACGATCCAGCGCGGCCAGCAGCAGTCGCTCCTGATGCTGCAGATACTCGGCAAAGGACGTCTTCTTCCCTTTGATCTCCCAGCGCCGGTGCATGATCGAGGCCCATGCTGCATCGATCAACTCCACCCCCACTCTCTTGGCCAGCCGCTCTTCGGTAAAGCGTCCATCCCACCGTGGATACACCACCATGAGGCGCATCCGCGCCGCATCCACCCCCAGGGTGATGTGCGCGGGCACACCGTCAGCCTCCGCCTCCTCCTCAGTGAAGTACTCGGCCAACTCCACCCCGAGCTTCTTCAGGAGCGGCTCCGCCTGACGCAGCAGCTTCTGCCCAGGCTCCTGCTGGTTGTACACCGGCGTCCACCACCAGGGCATCCCGGGCCTTCTGTTCCCCTCTGTCATCGCATAAACTGCGGCTTAAACCCCCGTCCGTCAAACAGGGACCACAGACAGATGCATGTTACTCCCGGACCTTGATGATCTTGGCACCATCGAGCCCGTCTTTGAGGATTCTCTGACTGGAGAGCGTTTCCTGCACCGGGCCATGGGGGGTGTTTATTGCATTCGCGGAGGTGAACACGGCGTGGATGTCGCCATTGACATAACATCTGACATAGATCCGCGCCCCTTTGTGCTCCAGGATAAGATCGTAGTCCGCTACGGTCTACACCATCGCCGGCAGAGACAGGGATTTCTCCGGCTTCAATATTCTGGGGCCCGTCTTGTAGCTGTCTGTCACCGCATGAGAAGCCACCAGATGCTTCGCCCTCGTTCTCAAGCCGTCCTTCTCCCGCCCCTCCGGATGCGCCAGCAGGATGCGCCCCGTCCCAGGGGCATCTACCACGGGATGATCCCGCAGGAACTGCTCTGCCTGATCGATCAGGGCCTGGTCTGCGAGATTCGCATCCAGCACGGGCAGCGAGTCCTTGGCCCTGGGCAGATGCTTCTTCACCTTGTCGAACACGGCCCCTGCCTTCAATTCCGGTGGCAGCGGTGTCTTCTGGTTCTGATGCCACTCCGTCACCTTCTCGGGACTGAGGATGTAGCTCTGCGCACTGCTGTAGAGCATCCCGCGCTGGGGCGGTAACTTCGCACCGAACTTGTTGATCCACAAAGCCGACCTCACATTGCTCTCATAGAGCAGTTCTGTGGTAAACAAGCGTCGTACATCCTCCTTCTCCATCCCCACCAGCCCACTCACCTGATGCTCCACCGCCCCTGAGCGGGTACGATGCAACAACACCTCCGCCAGCACGGGCCGCCCATCCTCCAGATACGGCGTGAGCACGCGCACGCTGTAGGGCGGGGTTCGAGGTCCAAACACGGCGATCGGCCGCAGCAGGTGATCCAGCAGCGCCTGTTTCTCCTCCGGGTTGAGCTTCAGCCGGTCCATGTCGGCAAAGACCTTGGGCAGCACGGCCAGCGGCGCCCCGCCCGGTGCCCCCGCAGCGGTGAGCACGGTGGGCTGTACGCCAGTGAGGACCACAGGCCCATCCGGCACGGCAGCCTGGGCCACCTGATCCTGGAAACCACGCACGCCCTCCCCGGTGGGGGTGAAGAGCCCGGCCATGTCTGGCGCACTCTCCGGCACCTCCAGGCGCAGCATGGCTGGCGGGGGACCGTCTCCCCAGGAAGGGGCTCCGTAGTACTCTGTGGCCTCTGCATCCCACGGGGAGGGGGAGATATCGCGCCCCTCCAGAATGGCCTCCGTATCCCGGATGGCTTGGTTCAGCAGCGGGCTGGCGTTCTCCGGCCGCGCGGCCAGCTTCTTCAGCCCCCGCAGGGCCTTGCGCATCCAGTCCCGCAGGCGGCGCATGGTGCGGGCAAAGACATGCTCAGAGATGCGCCCGCCCTCCCGCATCTGGATGAGCTGACGCGCCAGTTCGGTGACCATGCCGCTCAGGCCACCGTCCACCGCGGCCCGTGCCTGCTCATAGCTGGTGTAGAGCGGCCCGGTCTGCGTGCGCCCCTGGCCGTGATAGATGTTCACCGTATTGAGCAGCGCCTCCCGCCCTGCCTCGGTGAGCTCCAGCTCCTCCAGGATGCGCCCCTCCTCATGCCTCAGATGCTCCTGGAAGCTGCGCCCCTGGGGATCGCGCCGCCACTGCTCCCGCAGGGCCGCAATCCACGCGGCATGGATGAGCTCCTCCCGCGTGATGGCTGCCGCCAGCGCGGCCGTGGTGCCGGGCTCCAGCCGCGGGCGCACCACCACCAGGCGCCGGCCATCCCGTGAGACGCCCACGGAGATGTGCCCGGGGATGCCGCGCGCGGCGGCCTCCGCCTCCGTGTGAATTTCCTCGATCCCCAGCCCCAGGTGCTGGAAGAGCGCGGAGGAGGCCTCGAAGGCCTGCTCAAAGTACTGGGCCGCCTTCTCCCGCGAGGCCGGAGCCGCCTGCCCCGTGCTGCCAGCCCCCTCTGGGGCCGGAGCCGCCCCCTGCGGATCCCCTGCCTGGGATGGCGCTCCGGACATCTCTTGCGAAACAACAGACTGAGCTTGCCCCTGATTCTGATTCTGCCCCTGATTCCCCGGCTGACCATCCGGCTGCGACTGCGGCTGCGGCTTGCGCTTGAGCTCGATCTCTGCCGTCACTCCCGGCCCGAGGTAGGCCGCGTAGTCCTGCGCACGATCCCGTGCAAAGTCCTCCACCCCTTCGTTCAGGGTGTGGAATCCGGCCAGCATCTCACCGGAAGCATCCCGCAGGGTCACGATGGCATCCGCCTCATTCCAATGCGGCACACCGTACCCCAGATACTCACCGATGTTGTCCGAGAGTGCAGCCTCACGCAGCGCAGCCGACGCCGCGGCAGGATCTGCGGTGCCAGCGATGGTGCCCACCAGATCCAGATCTGCCACCACCAGATGGCCGTCGAACGCCTCCACATGCAGACTGGGAAACTCCCTGCCCAGAGCCTGCGCCAGCGGCGCAGCCTCGTCCCCCAGGTACTCGTGAAACGCCGGCTTGCGCCCCGCGGCCACCGCCGCGATCTCTGCCGGCGCTATGCGCTGCCGCCAGGCTTCGGCAACGGGGGAAGAAACTTCGGCCGGAAGCCCTGCGTAAACTTCCTGGAAGCTTCTTGATGCTGCATCTCCAGCTCCTCGGGCGTCAACACCCGGCCGCTCACGCTGCCAGTCTTGGGGTCGAAGGCGAGGCTGACCGCTTCGCCCTGATCGAGCGCCTTCTTCAGATGGGCGGGTAGAGCCATGATGTTCATTTTCGTTTTCAAGGTTTGAATTGTCAACCGGGTCCAGGGGGAACGCCCCCATCATTTCCTGCGCCGCTGGCTGGATCACCCCGCCCACACGTCCTTCACGTTGGAGCTTGTCATTCCGGGCCGTGCGACGAAACACGGCATTGAAAAACGTGGCATACCCCGTCATCACCCCGCCCATCTTGGAGCGGATCACATCGGTCATGACCTGGCGGGATCCCCGTGCCTTCCAGCTTTCGGGCAGCGCCTGGTCCATCTTGGGCTTGCCTGCCCAGTAGGAGATCGCAAAGTGGGACCACGCCTCCTGCACATCCTCATCCAGCAGCTGCGCATCGTCCGGCGTGCGAAAGATCCTGTCTCCAGATATCGCCTCATAAGAGCGCAGCCGGGAGAACATCCACCCCTTTCAGCATGATACCACACGTCTCCTCTAAAGGTGCCTGGCATCTGAATTTCGCTGGGAAGAACTACAAATCCCTTTTGTTTCATGTAGTTACGCAACTCTGTCAGCGAAGGGTGAACACCTGAAGCAATCGGCTGTCTGGTTACAATCGCAGGATAGGGAGAATAGCGAGTCTTGGTCGCTCCAACCAGGACAATTTCGTCTCCAAAAATCGCATTTTGCAGGTCAAGACGCACCAGATAGTCGGAAGGCAAGGCATCACGCAACTCAAGCTTACCCTTGGCGGCATCCGCCCCTTGATCCACCACAAATCCATAGCGATGACCATGTGTATGCTTGTTCACCTCGCCAGCCCCAGCATCATGATAGACATGATGCTCACCACCTTGTCCTAGGGCTCTTCCTTGGAGCTGGATTGGGTCGCCGAGCTTTTCGAGGAATCGGATTTGTCGATCCAAAGCAAAGGATCGGTGCGTGCGACGATCCCAGCCTGGACCTGCTCTTTGAAGCTCTCTTCGGAAACTTTCGACGATGCTCTCCAAGCTTTCCTGATCAGTTCTGGATCCGTTTCGTATTGCATCTGATTTTTGTAAAATAGTTGTTAGAGCACCTTCCGCAAATGAATTGTCCGCGGGTATAGAAAACTGGAGCCGGGCATCCCGCCCATCCTTTTCCTGACGCCTGGCTGGACCAGGCATCTGCGGCATCTTCTCCACCAGGTCTCGCAGCCGTCGGTACTCCTGCTCATCGGTCTGACCAAGAATAAGGTCGATGGGGTGGATGACGCCGGCTTCCGTTCGGATGAAGTTGTCCGGCTTGGCATCGCTGGCATAGATGTCCAGGTGCTCGTGCACATACCCTTCATCCGCCACCTTGAGAAACCCCTTCGCCCGCATGTAAGTCTGGATCTCCGCTGCATTCGGGTGGGGAGACGCTTCCTGTACATCATACCACGGCTGGGTTGTCACCAGGCGCGGCAGGCTTTCCCCAGGAAGCTGGGTCAGGCCTGCGACAGCGACGTCGTCATCAAAGAGGATGTTGGTCCAGGCCAGACGGCGCAGATAGGTCTGGATGTTCCCACCCCAGCCAAATTCACCCGGCCTGGTGAGCTTGATGGCGAGGTTGGAAGGCCGGTGGTGATACACATCGTGCTCAGCCCCCCGGAACTTCCTGAGCGAGGCTATGCCTCCTTCGAGAGTTTCCGCATGGACTCGCGGTAAGCCAGGGCTCTCGTGGCGGGATCGTCGCTCTGGTCCTCCAGGTACCCGGCCTGCTTCTTCATGGCGGCGAGCTTGCGCTCCCACGGCACTGCGGCGGACGCTCTCAAGCGCTCGTCCAGGGTTGCGATCTTGATGGGCACGGGCGGTATCATTTCCATGAGTAAGAAGTATATCAGGATTATGGGGGGAGGCAAGACGGATCACCTCGGGCAGGGGGCTGCGTACCTCCAGCTCCGCGGCGCGCCGGTCGAGCTCTGCCGTGAGCTGGCTGGCGGTGCGGCCGTCCAGCGCCGCCTCGCGCGCCTGGCGCGATCAGGTCATTGAGTTCAAGGTCAAACTTGGCCTCGCCAGAGTACAGGCTCAGAAGGCGGGTCAGGGCATCTCTCATGGCCTGCCACATCCGCTGCGCCAGGCCCGGCTCCTGCCCGTTGAGCTGGGCCACCACGGCAGGTGCCTCACCGGCTTCGATCTGCCGCGCCATCCACTCCAGTGCCAGCTCCGGCGGCTGCTCCTCCAGGTGCGCGTACCCTGGCTCGTCAAGGATGGCGTCCAGTTCCGCCTGCGGGATGGCCCCCATCAGTTTGTTCCAGCGGGCGGCAAAGTCCGCATCCGTCTCAAGCAGGAAGTTCACGCCCTCGTGGCCCATGCGCTCGTGCACCAGCACCCTTCCCACCGCCGCCAGCGGCGTCTCACCAGGACGCTGCTCCACCTGCCCCAGGAACAGCAGCGTGCGCTTCGTGTGCCGGTCAAAGAGCGCCTCCGCCCCCTCCATGCTTGCTATCTCCGCATCGCTGTAGTCCTCCCCATAGGAGGAGGCCGCCAGGTCCGCGGGAGTGTCAAAGGCTAGAACCCGCTGGTGCAGCAGCGCAGGCAGGTGCTGGCGGATGGTATCCAGCGCCCCACGGGCTTCCGGAGCGGCAACAAGCGCCCCCGTGCCTTGCGCACGAGACTGGGCCAATCCATCAGATCGCCTGCGGGATGGGAGCACAAAACGGCCCTGCTCCACCGGCGTGTCCACCCCTTCCGACGGCCCCAGCGAGAAGCTCGTGGCTTGACTTGCACCCTCTCTGGTGGCACCTTCTCCCTGTCGCCCAGGAGTATAAACCTGCGCTGTGTTGGACTCGACGCCAGCAGGCGATGTCACCCAGGCTGTTCGAAAGGATAGCCTGGGTTTGTTCCTTTTGGAGGATTCAAAGATCCGCTCCGCCACCACCACGGTTCCATCGGGGAACTTCTTGGAGTAGTTCACCTTCGTGCGGTTGGCCTTGGTCGATGGAGTGACCTTGATGCTATCGGGATCATCCAGCGTTTCCAGCAGACGCGGAATGTCCTGCGCGGTCAGCGCCCGCTGCCCCATGCGATGCTCCACCTCAGCATCGCCATGTTTGTTGAAGGCATGGCGAATCTTCAGCGCCGTCACTTCATGCTGCATTCCTGTCACATCGGGCCCGCCCTGCTTGAGAATCTCCGCGGCCTCCGCGTCCGATGCAGCCCTGATTTCAAACACCCCCTGAAATTGAGCGTCACCCACAGCATTGCCTGCGAATGTGGCAAACTCCTCGCGATGACCTTCTGGCAGAGGTCCCAATGAATAGCTGGGGCGGCCCCGGCCATCCAGACTTTCCTTGACTTTGAGGTCCAGAGTGGGATATTCCCTTGCCCAGACAGCGGGGTCCTGTGCTTGCCAGTTGCCCGTCGTTACTGGCGGGAGTGCAGGCAAGCTATTCTGCACTCCCTCCTTGATATCTGGACCTGCGTAGAGCAGATGCATCCCAGCAATGTCCTCGCCTCAGCAGGTGATTGTGAGGTGGCCCGTACTACCGAGGTGCAATGCAACAACATGCGCCTGCAACGACGGTGATTTTGGCATCGCGATAGTGAACAACCAAGAAATCCTCCCTCAGCGTTGGCCGGGAAAGGAGTGAGGCGAGCCCCCGGTGTTTACGCTCCGGTGGTTGAGACGGGCGATCAACCCTTCCGGACTTTCGGTCTGTTATTCCAAATGCAGAGCAAGCACCTCCGCCGCCAGGGCCCAAGCCAGAAAACGATGACCGCAAAGAAGAAAGTCTTGGCCGGTTCAGTCAAAGATCACATCTTGAGGCAAGTCAGGCGGCTCGCCTTCGTGTTTGGCTGTGAGGTGAAGACCAAGTTCCGTCGCTGCATATTGGCAAGTACTCATGATACCATCGAAATGTCGTGAGGCGGTGGCGAGATGCGCCTCAAGTGGCTCCCTAAACTCTGCATTGCCCAGCAATTGCAGGGACCTCAACTCTTCAAAGGGACCACATTCCATGGTGAGAGTAAGCTGCTCGTTTAGTCTTTTGAGAGTGAGCGTCGTGATCATGGAAATGGTTAAGGCGACAAGAATATGTCCAGACAGGTGAGGAATGATTCCCGCCATGCATAGCGGCCAGTGCGATCGCTTCTGAAATTTAGATGAGCGGTTAGTTCTTTGGCAGGATAGGTCAGTTTTTCCAGATGTACAGTCGGCACCTCTACCGCCAGGGCATCTTCCACTCCGGGGTAAACTCGGCCAGCAGCCTGGTTCCCGGCATGGTCGGCCCAGTCATCTGGAAATCCTTTTACGTCGAGGCCGTAGAGGACGCCCGTTTTGGAATAGAGAATCAGGGGACGCCCCTGGAACCCGCCCGTGCGTCGTGAGGCCAGGGCAGTGACCCGGTCCCTGAAGGATGACGGACCTTTGAGGTGTGCCCAGTGTACCAACTCATGGAAGAGGTTGCGCCGCAATGTCGGAAAATCAGGAGTCTTGGGATTGATTACAATCGAGTCGCCTTCGGGACGATAGGCCGCAGGGCTGGTGGTGTGCCTGGGGTCCACGGCAATTACAACGGGCTGCCGGGCAAGCTGTCCGGCCAGCGCCGGGGGCATGAAGCTGGCGAACTCCTCCACGATCGTCCGGATCTGCTCACTGCTGTGAGTATTGTCACCCGTGATACCTCGCACCAGAGTGTCCAGCTTCGGAGGGGTAACTTGCTTGAGCAGGGTCACCAACTGCTGCGCCTGTTCCTTGGTGAAGACGTGGGTGTCCAGATCACGTACTCCCAGCTTGTCCAGAAGGCTTCGCAACGGCGTGCCGGGGGCGCGACCATGCCTCCACCGGATCGCTGTTCTTGAGCTGCGCATCATCCCGCGTGCGGAAGATCTGCTGCCTCGCGCCCCCCCCCAGGTCTCCGTGTACTCGATCAACTCAGGCGGCTTTGCCACTTACCTCTGTTCCGGCACTTTGGCTCGCACTTACTCTAGACCCTTTTCCCCGGGGTTCAGCACTTGCAGATCTATGGGAACCACGTACTTGCGCCCAACAACGACAAAGTTCCCTTGATGGGTATCCGCAATCACGGCTCCAGTCTTGGGGTGTCGCCACTTGTTGTATCCATCAGGCACATATCCCTGCGCCTCGAACCACCGGCGAATACGCCTTAAACTTGGCTGACGCCCTTCAATGAAAGGTTGAGACACCACAACAGCGGGCCCAGCTTTGGTTTCGATGACGCCTTCCAAACGAATGTCATCCCCATAAAGCAGGTTGGACCAAGCGATGTTTTTCAGATAGGCACTCAGTTCGCCTCTGGCGCCAAAATTTGGTGGAAGTGTTACCTTTATAACACGCCCCGAAGGTGGATGACCAAAGACATTTCTCTCGACACCCCCTTCGAAAATTGGCAGATCCTCGACTAGTCGTTCGAATCCTTCTGGGTGGATGAGCCATCCTTTTTGTCGACTCCACGATACCAAGGATTCGGCCTCGGCACGGAGCCGTTCCGCCGCATCTGCGCGTGCATTTCTTCCCGAGTCAGTCTCTGCGCGTGCAATGAGCTCTCCAAGCGCAGCTTCAGCATCTCTTCGGGTCGGAGGATCTCCATGCCTGTTAATGTACGGGATGTCTCTGACTCCGTCAATCTTGGATGGGGTTTCATTTGGTTTCTTGGGAATGAGGTTTCTGCCAGCAGATCTGCCGCCGTTGTGTTTTACAGAAGAAAACTGCAGCCGGGAGTCCGGCCCCGTCCCGTTCCTTGCCTGCCGGGGCGCAGGCATCTGCGGAGTCCGCTCCGCCAAGTCTCGCATGCGCCGGTAGTCCTGCTCCGGAGTGTGGTCGAGGATGATATCAATGGGGTGGATGACCCCGGCCTCCGTCCGGATCAAGCTGGCTGCCTTGGCATCGCTGGCCGAGATGTCCAGATGCTTGTGTACGTACGCTCCGTCTGCCACCTTGAGGAAGCCCCTGGCGCGCATGTAGGCCTCCACCTCGCTCGCATCTGGATGCGGACGCACTTTGTCTGCGCGGTACCACGGCTGGGTGGTGACCAGGCGTGGAAGGCTTTCGCCAGGAAGCTGGGTCAGGCCTTCAACAGCAACGTCATCGTCGAAAAGAAGGTTGCCCCAGGCCAGACGGCGCAGGTAGGTCTGCAAGTTGCCGTCCCAGCCAAACTCGCCCGGCTTGGTGAGCTTGACGGCCAGGTTGGAAGGCTGGTGTGGATAGACATCGTGCTCCGCTCCACCGAGCTTTTGGAGAGGTGCTATTCCCCGTGTGAGCGTTTCTCCATGGACTCGAGATAAGCCAGGGCTCTCACGGCCGGATCGTCGTTCCGGTCCGTCTTGTACCCGGCCTGCTTTTTCATGGCGGCGAGCTTTCGCTCCCAGGGCACTGCGGCGGAGGCTTTCAAGCGCTCGTCCAGGGTTGCGATCTTGATGGGAACGGCCGGTTTGGTTTCCATTTGGGTCCAGTGTATCAGGGTTGTGGGGCAGGGCAAGACGGATGAAATCAGGGGGCTGGCTGCGGGGCTCACGCTCCGAGGAGCGGCGCAGCAGGTCGTCGGTGGGATGGGCGGCACTGCGGCCGTCCAGGGCGGCCTGGCGGGCCAGGGAGATGAGGTCACGCACATCGCGCTCGAAGGCGGCCTTCCCATTTCTGGACAACATGTCCATGAGCTTCGCGACCGCCTCCTGCAGGGCCTGCCACATGCGGCGGGCCAGGGAAGGCAGCTTGTTCTCCAGCTCTGCCACGGTGCGGGCCCCTTCCACCTGCTCCACCTTGCGGGCGAGCCACTCCAGGGCCAGGTCTGCGGGGTGACCGGCCAGATGCTGGTAGCCTGGCTCATTCAGGATGGCCTGCAGCTCGCCGCGGGGGATGCGCGAGGCGAGCTGGTTCCACGAACACCCAATGGCTTCATCCGTGGCCAGCAGGAAGTTCACCCCCTCATGGCCCACGCGGTCATGCAGCAGAAGGCGGGCGAGGGCGTGCAGCGGCGTTTCGCCCACGCGCAGCTCGATCTGGCTGGCAAAGATGAGGGTGCGCCCCGTGTGCCGGTCAAAGAGCGCTTCTGCCTCCTCCATGCTTGCGATCTCCGCATCGCTGTAGTCCTCCCCATAGGAGGAGGCGGCGAGATCCGCTGGCGAGTCAAAGACCAGGACGCGCTGGTGCACCAGCCCGGGGAGGCGTCGCCGGATGGCTGCCAGCGCCTCGCGGTACACGGAGGGGCTCGCGCTGCTGCGCCGGGAGGCGAGGGTTCTGTTGTGCCTGTTGTTTCCTTGTCCCCGGCTGAAGCTCAACCGCGGCCGGGTGCTCGCGGAGGTCATGGGCCCGGCGGCCTGCAGTGCCAGAGCGTCCGCCTGCAGCAACTTGAGCGCAGTGAGATACCGGGCCCGCATCTGGTTGACGATGTTCTGCACCGCCACCTCAGGCAGGCCGGATTCCTGCGCAATCCCGGCGATGGGGCGGTCCTTGAGGAACTCGGCGAAGATCAGGCGGATCTTCTGCGGGACAGGGGCCAGGATGGCCCGCAGGGCCCGCTCGTGGAGGGAGGGGCCTCCTGAAGGGGGCTGGAGGGGGGCGGCAAAGAGCTGATGGAGGGGGCCGCCCTCGTTTAATGAAACTGAGGGGTCTCCACTCCCGGCATGTTCACGATTCCCATGGAGAAGTGCTTCCAGTAGTTGGGGTCTTTCGCTGCCCTGGCTTGATGCAAGGGATTGGAGGAATATAGCGCGACGTAGTGTTGCCTGACCCGCTCGAGATGCGCGAACCAGATTCGTTTCTGCTCCGGCGTCAAAGCGTTCTCGGCCAACGGGTCTTCCGTCTCTGTAAATGAACTGTTGTCGCTCGAAGTCATAACGGTAGTTGCGAAGGGCCGGGATCTTCTGGTGGAGATGCGAAAGGAACGTCTCGATGAGCGAAGCGATCTTGGCTACATCATCGCCTTCCCATTTGAGCGGTGCAATGCCTTTTTCGGGAACGCCTTTAAGTTGCTCTGCGGCTGGCTCCATGAAGTCTGTTCTGCCATGTCGCAGAGCCAGGGAAAGCATGGCTGAGGTTCTCCGCACGATTGCGGATTCGGACAGCCCTTTGGGATCGCCAATGAACTTGCGGCGGCTGTTTTTCGCATAGTTGCCGACAGCGGCATAGATGGCCGATCCACCATCCCCCTCCTCCAATCGACTCACATCAATCCAGACCTCACCACGGCCACGCTGACCGCGTTCGTACACGTAGAAGAGTTTGCCATTATCGGTGCGGAACACAAAACGCCTGTCGGCCTCGGATTCCTGACGTTCATCCGGCCGGGTGTCTTCGCCCAAGTAAGTGGCAAAATCCACGACATCCGCCATCACATCTTCCAACAAACCGCTCTTACTGACAGGGTGGCGGAAGACTTCGTCGTGTTTCGCCAGCTCGGCAGAGGCCTGGGCCGCAAATCGAAGGTCTTCCTGCCGAATGGGGGATGTGTTGAGCCGCTGGGTTGCCGAGCTGCCGGATGGGATGCTGCTCTGATCAATGGCACGACGGATGAGGTCTGCGTTGGTGGGCAGCGGCTCGCCGGTGGTGGTGGTGACCGCATGGGCGAGGCGCAAGTACTCATCGAGGATGGCACGAACGGACTCTGGCGAAGTTGCTTTCCCCAGGGCGGCGGCGAGTTGTGCCATCTCTGGGGCAGTGCCTGGAGTGAGCCTGTCCTGCTGCTGGAGATACTCCTCGACAGTACCCTTGCCGCCTTTTTCCTTGAACCCGATCAAGGCGCGGAGGGCGGCGCGGAGGGCGGGGGCGATGTGGTATTGCGGTTTCTGGGAGGCGAGTCTGATGAGGGCGCTGGCTCGCGAGCTGATGCCGGAGAGCTGGTGGGCAAGGCCCAGGGTGCGGGCTCGCTCCAGGAGGAGGCGCAGGGTTTCCTGGCTGGCGGAACTCCCGGAGGGGGCGGCGTTGAGAGTGCCTGACCCGCTTTGGGGGTTGACGATGTCATCCGGGCCGAGTATCTTTGAGAAGCTTTTCGGTGGCGTCCCACGTTTGGGCAATTGCAGCCCAAATAGTCGTGCCATCGAAAGGCACTTTGTTTTGTTCTCGTAGATCGGGCTCTCTCCGAACATCATGGCGATGTCACCTGGAGGTCTGCCGTAGAGAGACTGGATCTGGTTTACAACCAGCCCACGTTCAGCTGTCCTGTCCAAGTGAATGGCTGCAACGATGGGGCCTTTGCCGGGCTCTGTGAGCAGGTGATGGTGCGGTGGCGCGCGTTGCTGAGGTTCAAGGCAATATCGTGCATCAGCGGCGGCGGTGGTTAGGCATGGCGAGAGCGAGCAAAGAAAAACCGCTTGCACAGCGTGAGCCGGGAGAGGGGTGAGGCGATCCGGGAGCAGAGATTCAATCAAACTCGAGATCGTCAGGATCGAGCTCTGCCTTTCCTTCGTATTTCACGGCAAGTTGAAGCCCAAATTTCCTCGCACCACTGTTGCAACGAGTCAACAGGCCATCGTAGAGCCCAGATGTTTGTGAAAGATGTTCCTCTAGCGCTTCCCTGAACTTCGCCTGACCCTTCAATTCTTTGGACAACAATTGTTCCATGGAATCGCAATCCAGAGTTAAAACCAGTTGCTCGTTGTCTTTGGTGAAAGTCAGGGTTGTGATCATGGTTGAGGATTTGAAGGTAGGAAAGGATCCAGACAGGTAAGGAAAGCCTCGCGCCAGGATCGGTGACCGGTGCGGTTGCTGCGGTGATTAAGATAGTCTGCCAACTCAGAGGAATGGTATGTCAGTTTTTCCAAATGTACAGTAGGCACCTCGACTGCAAGAGAGGCTGCCGCTCTGCGGTAGACCCGGCCGGCGTACTCGTCGCCATTGATATCTGCCCAATCATCCCGCATGCCCCGCACCTCGAGGTCGTAGAGCAGGCCAGGGGCCTTGTACAGAATGAGTTGCGGCTCGGTGAACCCGCTCGTGCGTCGAGAGGCCAGTGCGGTTACCCGCTCCCTGAAGGAGGACGGACCTTTGAGGTGCGCCCAGTGCACCAACTCATGAAAGAGCGTACGTCGCAATTTCGACAGGTCGGTAATCTTGGGATTCACCGCAATACTGTTGTCTTCAGGGCGATAAACTGCGACTTTCTTGGCCAATTTCTGGTCAAAGGCGATGGCCACAGGATGTTTGGCAAGCTGTCTGGCCAGCGCCGGGGGCATGAAGCTGGCGAACTCCTCCACGATCGTCCGGATCTGCTCACTGCTGTGAGTATTGTCACCCGTGATACCTCGCACCAGAGTGTCCAGCTTCGGAGGCGTGTCTTGTTTGAGCAGGGTCACCAACTGTTGCGCCTGCACCTCCGTAAAGACGTGGGTGTCCAGATCTCTTACTCCCAGCTTGTCCAGAAGGCTTCGCAACGGCGTACCGGGGGCGCCCAGCGTCTCATTCAGACTGGGTTGTGGTGGAGTGGTCTGCTGCGAAGAACTGGCACGACGCGCAGATTTGGGCGCGCGGGAGCCATCTGAGGTATGCTGTGTTTCGAGTTCGGTTTGAGAAAACTGCAACCGGTCGCCCAGCCCCGTCTCTTCCGATCTCCTGTCTGGACCAGGCATCTGCGGAAGATCCTCCGCAAGATCTCGCAGCCTCCGGTACTCCTGCTCATCGGTCTGCCCAAGAATCAGGTCAATGGGCCGAATCATGCCCGAGATTGTCCGGATGAAGTTGTCCGGCTTGGCATCGCTGGCATAGATGTCCAGGTGCTCGTGCACATACCCTTCATCCGCCACCTTGAGGAACCCCTTCGCCCGCATGTACGTCTGGATCTCCGCTGCATTCGGGTGGGGAGACGCTTCCTGTGCATCATACCACGGCTGGGTTGTCACCAGGCGCGGCAGGCTTTCCCCAGGAAGCTGGGTCAGGCCTGCGACAGCGACGTCGTCATCAAAGAGGATGTTGGTCCAGGCCAGACGGCGCAGATAGGTCTGGATGTTCCCACCCCAGCCAAATTCACCCGGCCTGGTGAGCTTGATGGCGAGGTTGGAAGGCCGGTGGTGATACACATCGTGCTCAGCCCCCCGGAACTTCCTGAGCGAGGCTATGCCTCCTTCGAGAGTTTCCGCATGGACTCGCGGTAAGCCAGGGCTCTCGTGGCGGGATCGTCGCTCTGGTCCTCCAGGTACCCGGCCTGCTTCTTCATGGCGGCGAGCTTGCGCTCCCAGGGCACTGCGGCGGACTCTTTCAAGTGCTCGTCCAGGGTTCCGATCTTGATGGGCACGGCCGGTATTATCTTCATGACTAAGAAGTATATCAGGGTTGTGGGGGGAGGCAAGACGGATCACCTCGGGCAGGGGGCTGCGTACCTCCAGCTCCGCGGCGCGCCGGTCGAGCTCTGCCGTGAGCTGGCTGGCGGTGCGGCCGTCCAGCGCCGCCTCGCGCGCCTGGCGCGATCAGGTCATTGAGTTCAAGGTCAAACTTGGCCTCGCCAGAGTACAGGCTCAGAAGGCGGGTCAGGGCATCTCTCATGGCCTGCCACATCCGCTGCGCCAGGCCCGGCTCCTGCCCGTTGAGCTGGGCCACCACGGCAGGTGCCTCACCGGCTTCGATCTGCCGCGCCATCCACTCCAGTGCCAGCTCCGGCGGCTGCTCCTCCAGGTGCGCGTACCCTGGCTCGTCAAGGATGGCGTCCAGTTCCGCCTGCGGGATGGCCCCCATCAGTTTGTTCCAGCGGGCGGCAAAGTCCGCATCCGTCTCAAGCAGGAAGTTCACGCCCTCGTGGCCCATGCGCTCGTGCACCAGCACCCTTCCCACCGCCGCCAGCGGCGTCTCACCAGGACGCTGCTCCACCTGCCCCAGGAACAGCAGCGTGCGCTTCGTGTGCCGGTCAAAGAGCGCCTCCGCCCCCTCCATGCTTGCTATCTCCGCATCGCTGTAGTCCTCCCCATAGGAGGAGGCCGCCAGGTCCGCGGGAGTGTCAAAGGCTAGAACCCGCTGGTGCAGCAGCGCAGGCAGGTGCTGGCGGATGGTGTCCAGCGCCCCACGGGCTTCCGGAGCGGCAACAAGCGCCCCCGTGCCTTGCGCACGAGACTGGGCCAATCCATCAGATCGCCTGCGGGATGGGAGCACAAAACGGCCCTGCTCCACCGGCGTGTCCACACCCTCCCGCGAAGCCACACCGGCAGCCGCGGGGTTCCCTGAAATCACTGCGAAGGAGGTGCCGCGCCCAAAACCGGAACCCTCCCGGACCGCCCGCAGCTCCTCCGCCCGCGCTGGCTCCAACTGCAGGTCGATGGGCATCACCGTGCCATCCTCGCTCGTGATGGCATTTCCCTCAGTAAAGGTGTCCCACACGGCCAGCTCACGGATGGGATGAACCCATCGCCCTTCGTGCGGGTGAAAGCCCTTCGACTGCGGGAAATCCGTGATCTCCTCCTGGGTGGAATCACGCCCCACCCGCCAGGATTGGGAAATAACCACCCGTGGAGCATGCTCACCAGGCAGCGTGACAATGCCTTCAAAGGCGACGTCATCACCAAAGGCCCGGTTGGTCAGCGCCCACCGCTCAAGGTAGGCTCCTGCATCCTCTGCCTAGGCACCCACGAAGCCCGGTTTCGTCAGCTTGACGGCACGTCCGCTGCTTTCGTCAAAGAACACCAGATGCTCACCACCGGTGGCCTCAAATTCTTCTACCCCGAATTCTTGCGGGTCGAGAGTCCGGCCATGTGCGTCCGCCCACGCCACGACTCTGGCAAGACTGACGAGGCTTCGCCCATGTTTCCGGCGCAGGCCAGGGCTTGAGCCCTCGCCTGTTCGCGCGTCACCTTCGGTGGTGATGGCTTGGAGGATGGCGGCGGGGTTTCGGACTTCATCGGGATTAAAGGTCGCATGGGCTGCATGGGTGTCAAGGGGGCGGATGTTGCTGGGGATGACGCTGAATGAGGTTGTGGGGGAATTCTGCCCCCGCCCTTCATTGGAAAGTCCGGCCTCCGACGTCGGAGTTTCGGCGAGGGTTCCAGCCTCGGAGGGGCTCTGCTCCAACCCCAGGGACTGCGATATGGCCACTTCCATATCCCCCTCCAGACGCCCTTCACGCTGGAGTTTCTTGATCCGGGCCGCACGACGAAACACGGCATTGAAAAACGTGGCATACCCCGTCATCACCGCGCCCATCCTGGAGCGGAGCACATCGGTCATGACCTGGCGGGATCCCCGCGCCTTCCAGCTTTCGGGCAGCGCCGCGTCCATCTTGGACCTGCCTGCCCAGTAGGAGATCGCGAAATGGGACCACGCCTCCTGCACATCCTCATCCAGCAGCTGCGCATCGTCCGGCGTGCGAAAGATCCTGTCTCCAGATATCGCCTCATAAGAGCGCAGCCGGGAGAACATCCACCCCTTTCAGCATGATACCACACGTCTCCTCTAAAGGTGCCTGGCATCTGAATTTCGCTGGGAAGAACTACAAATCCCTTTTGTTTCATGTAGTTACGCAACTCTGTCAGCGAAGGGTGAACCCCTGAAGCAATCGGCTGTCTGGTTACAATTGCAGGATAGGGAGAATAGCGAGTCTTGGTCGTTCCAACCAGGACAATTTCGTCTCCAAAAATCGCATTTTGCAGGTCAAGACGCACCAGATAGTCGGAAGGCAAGGCATCACGCAACTCAAGCTTACCCTTGGCGGCATCCGCCCCTTGATCCACCACAAATCCATAGCGATGACCATGTGTATGCTTGTTCACCTCGCCAGCCCCAGCATCATGATAGACATGATGCTCACCACCTTGTCCTAGGGCTCTTCCTTGGAGCTGGATTGGGTCGCCGAGCTTTTCGAGGAATCGGATTTGTCGATCCAAAGCAAAGGATCGGTGCGTGCGACGATCCCAGCCTGGACCTGCTCTTTGAAGCTCTCTTCGGAAACTTTCGACGATGCTCTCCAAGCTTTCCTGATCAGTTCTGGATCCGTTTCGTATTGCATCTGATTTTTGTAAAATAGTTGTTAGAGCACCTTCCGCAAATGAATTGTCCGCGGGTATAGAAAACTGGAGCCGCTTTGCCGGTCCGGCTCCTCCGTGCCCAGCAGCACCATCATGCTCCGCCGGCACCCTTTTTCATCGAACCCCTGCGCCAGCTCCTCCCCGCGTGCGCTGCGCCCCACGTACAGCGACAGCGAAAGAAGGATATGCCGTTCTACACTTGCCGTCTGAACGCACCACCACCCTTATGACGTCTGCCGGATAGGGCTCCGAACGATCCGGCGGATAGACAGCGTTGAGGCCTAGCCCTGCTCGGCGGCAGGTTTTGCGTCTGGGTCAAACTCAGGGAACTCGGCCAGCAGATGCTTGGAAATATAGTACCGATTCTCAGGCTTGCTCTCCAACGAAATGAACTGATCGATGATGGGCTCATACGCCTTGACGTTGCGTCTCAGGAGACTCACGGTTCTATCCCACACTTTCGGCAAAGGCTCGCCTGGCTCAATGAGCGCATCAATTGAATTCACCACAATAAGCATCGTCGCATAATCCTCATCCTCCGACAACTCCGCGCCTTCAAGCGCTTCTACCAAGACCTCAATATCTTCATTGGTCTCCTGAGCATTGATGTACTCCCAGTCTTGCGTTGGAGAAACCAGATTGAATCTCTCCGTCAGAGACTCCATGACAGCCAAGCCAATAATTCTATCCGCCATCTGATTTGTTGTTTTTAGGTTTCCTTGTGGGGTATCGACTATTGAAGGGACAGGAAGTGTTAATCTTACCCCTTTCATTTACCACAACACGCATCATATCTCCAGCAACAATTTTCCCATCCGGCAAAGCAGCATCTGCTCCGAGGCCTTTGGGGAGCATGACGTCATAGATGCCGGGGCCTTGCTTGGAAATCGCACCCGCATAGGCAGCAGCCAGTTCGTCGTCATGATAACGGCCGATTTGCACCCCATCTCCCCTGGCTCGATCAATCATGCGCTTGTCTTCCAGGCGTTGGCCATGCCCGTGTTGATGTAGAAACGCATGTTTGAAGGTCGGTTGACTGTACGGATCACCCCAGTTCAGGCCGGGAGGACCGCCTTCTATCGCAATCGAGTCTGCAATAAAGGCGTTGCGGGCGGCCGCGGCCATATCGGTGTCACCCTTCTCATCAGCAATGGAAAGCGCCTCATGGTATTTCGTCAATGTGTCACCAACCTTCTTCTGAATACCGCGACGTTTCAGGCTTGTTTCAGTTGGCTCTCCCTGTGGCACAGCATGCTCTCCAAAGATCTTTTGATACAATTGCTCCACCTGGGCCTCGATATCGGCTGACTCGTTTTGAGCTTCTGAGAGAAAGAGCTTGCGGGCGCCGTCTTGGAAATCCGTCTCCAAGCGGCAGACATCACTAGGACGCAGACCGAACGCCGCCCGCTCACGCAGCGCAATTCGCCGCTCAGGACTCAGAATGCTGTTGAGCAGATCCGAAAGCCGGACCGTCCGCTGATGGTCTCGCTCCTTTTCCTGCGCCTTGGCGATATCCTCCTCCGGCGCAGGGGCCGCACCCTCTTCTCGCCCGCCTTCATCCAAATGCACTCCGTCTCCTTGTTCACCCTGCCCGTCTTCCTCTGTAGGATCATCGCGCAATTGCCGGTTTACCTCGCGCAGTCTCTCTCGGGCTTCGGCCATCATCGTCTGAGACGTCGCCGCACCCGCTCCACCAGCAGCCATCCCGTCGTTCGCCATCAGTTCCCCCGGCACCTTCGAGAGATCCGTCAACACCAGGGCTTTCTGGCCGGATTTGCCTCCTCGAACTTCCTCGGTGTATTGATACCACCAGCCGTTGTGGAACCTCACATGCCGGAGCGTTGTGTACCCCAGACCATCGTCGGGATCCACGGTGACCGCTCCCGGGGCGGTCACGATCTCAGGCAGCGACTGGAGATCCTCCTCTTTGATCGGGTGCGCATCTCCTGAACCAGGACCATGCTGTGTGTACACCTGGCGCAAGCCCCCCCGGTCCACCGCACGTGTGTATTGGTCCAGACTCTGGCCAGTCGCCTCCTCCAGCATCTGGCGCTGCTTCGTAGTCAGAGGAGCGGTTTCCGCCCACTCCTTCCCTTTTCCGGGACGTCCCGCCAGTTCGATCAAATCTGGCAGATTCCGGCTGTCATTCTGCACGAGGGACAGGGTCATGTTGCTGTCCCCAGCCACTCCAGGACCTTGTTCTAATCGACCGTCTGCCGGAGCGCTCTCGGTCACGGGAGTAACCTTGCCTAGCGCACCTTCTACCGGCGGCAGTGCCGCAGCACCGGCCTCACTTTCAGGCACCGGAGCCACCACGTTCTCAGCTTGACCAACGCCCTCTTCTGAAGTAAGATCTCCTTGCGTGCCTGGCTGAGGGGTCTGTACCGTTTGAGGCTGGGGCTGCGCCCGAATCCCGACAGCACCGGGACTCCCTTGAGGAGCAAGGCGGGGGTTTCGAGTTTTCTCGACCACTGCGCCCTGGAATTTTCCTTTCGAAAGTCCCGGGGCGTATTGTGTAATGAGCACTCGCTGCTCCTGCACCGCCCCGTCGGCAGTCACCACCATATGGACACCGTCTTTGTAGCTGCGGAAGTACAGCGTTTCAGCTCCAGCTCTTACCCTCACTTGTGCGTCCGAGATGGTCTTTCTGACGGCACCCACCCAATCGAGCTTCTCTTGGTCTAGCACCCTTGATTCCGTGCCCTTTTTCGTGTCGGCCCCCAGCAGATGCGCCGCTCGATTTTCCATCGGGTCTTGGAATCCGCCGCTCTCCTGTGGATTATCGAGTTTTACAGATGTACCCCAAGGATCCTTTACCGGAGGCATGATCCTCAGCCAGTTGGCGAGGCTCCGCACAAGGTGATCCCATGTGCCACGCTTGATCCCAAAGGCAGGACGCGGATCATCCAGCTTGGGCAAGTGTTGCTTGGCTGAGGCCCAAAGGTGGCGTGGCTTTACATCGTCCCACGAGGAAGGCTTGTCCTGTCTTGGCCCCCTGGGATCGCCAGGAATAACGCTGAAAGTGGGTTCACTTAGCTGAGTTTCTGCATTGCCAGCATCAAACTCAGCGCCCGCTTCTGCATCCGCCTCCACCGCCGCTTGAGTGCGCCCTTCCAGCCCCAGCTGCCACGCCAGCGTGCTCTCCAGCTCCGCATCCAGCACCCCCTGCTTCTTTAGACCATTGAGCGCCGCCGCACGGCGGTACACGCCCTCCAGCAGCGTCCGCTGGCTCCTCAGTGCCGGGCCCGCCTCCGTGCCCAGCAGTTCCATCATGGTCCGCCGGTAGCCTTTTTCATCGAACCCTTGCGCCAGCTCCTCCCCGCGTGCGCTGCGCCCCACGTACAGCGACAGCGAAAGGTGTGACCATGCCTCCACCAGGTCGCTGTCCTTGAGCTGCGCGTCATCCCGCGTGCGGAAGATCTGCTGCCCCGTGCGCTCCTCCACCTCCCGCAGGGCGCGCCGCATCCACTCCCGCTTCCCGGGCAGCGCCAGCAGCTTCTTGGCCTTGCCCTCCATCCCGCAGCACAAGGCGGGGACAGAAGAGCCTCTCACTATGCCACCGGCAAAACAAGGATACTATCGTCTGTCTTGGAAAGCGGGTTGGCCTAGCCTTCCGGGTTGGCGGCAGGTTCTTCGTCGGAATCAAGCTCCGGGAACTCGGCCAGCAGATGCTTGCAAATACGAAAGCGGTCCTCCGGCTTCTTATCAAGCGAGATATATTGTCTAACGACAGGCTCAAAGGCTTGAAAGTTGCTGCGCAGAAGGGCTGCGGTTTTCTTCCACACTTCAGGCAGGGGTTTCTCTGGCTCGATGAGCGAGTCGATGGAATTCACCACGATCAACATGGTGGCATAGCGTTCTTCCTCCGATAATTCCGCACCTTCGAGTGCATCGACAAGGGGATCGATCAGTTCATTTGTATCCAGAACATTGATGTACTCCCAATCTTGGCCGCACTGGTACGGAGAGACCAGGTCGAACTTCTCTGTCAGAGACTCCTTTACATCCAGACTAATCGATTTTTCCGTCATCGGCTTTCTCGTTATCCTTCCTTTTTGTTGGAGTCGTTGAGTAGCGGCTGTTAAATGGATAGGTGCTGTGGATTTCGCCCTTGTTGCCAACAACGACTCTCATCATATCCCCAAAGGTAATCTTGCCGTCTGGCAATGCAACAACAGCTTCCAGCCCTCTGGGCAACATGACGTCATAGATGCCAGGACCTTGTTTGGAGATGGCTCCCGCGTAGGCCGCAGCCAGTTGGTCGTCTCGATAGCGTCCAATCTGGACTCCTTCACCCCTAGCGCGGTCAATCATCCGTTTATCCTCCAGACCCTGACCGTGCCCGTGTTTATCCGAAAAGGCGTGTTTGAAAGTTGGCTCGCTATGCGGATCTCTCCAGTTCAAGTTGGGAGGTCCTCCCTCGATCGCAGTCGCCTCCTCAATGAATGTATTGCGGGCCACTACGGCTAGGTTCACGTCGCCGCTCAGGCCAGCAGCCGCGATGGCGGCGTGATATTTCTCCAGCGTCTTATCGACCTGACTCTGCACCGCCCGTCTTTTCTGACTTGCTTCGGTTGCCTCTCCTTGGGGCACAGCATGTTTTCCAAAGATCTCCTGGTAAATCTTCTCCACTTCGGCCTCAAGATCCGTCGGCTCACTTTGTCCTTCGGCGAGAATGTGTTTCCGGGCGCTATTCTGAAATTTTGTCTCCAGACTGGCGACGTTATTGGGATGCAAGCCGAACGCCGCCCGCTCACGCAGCGCAATTCGCCGCTCAGGACTCAGGACGCGGTTGAGCAGATCCGAGAGCCGGACCGTCCGCTGATGGTCTCGCTCCTTTTCCTGCGCCTTGGCGATATCCTCCTCCGGCGCATGGGCCGCACCCTCTTCTCGCCCGCCTTCATCCAAATGCACTCCGTCTCCTTGTTCACCCTGCCCGTCTTCCTCTGTAGGATCATCGCGCAATTGCCGGTTTACCTCGCGCAGTCTCTCTCGGGCTTCGGCCATCATCGTCTGAGACGTCGCCGCACCCGCTCCACCAGCAGCCATCCCGTCGTTCGCCATCAGTTCCCCCGGCACCTTCGAGAGATCCGTCAACACCAGGGCTTTCTGGCCGGATTTGCCTCCTCGAACTTCCTCGGTGTATTGATACCACCAGCCGTTGTGGAACCTCACATGCCGGAGCGTTGTGTACCCCAGACCATCGTCGGGATCCACGGTGACCGCTCCCGGGGCGGTCACGATCTCAGGCAGCGACTGGAGATCCTCCTCTGTGATCGGGTGCGCATCTCCTGAACCAGGACCATGCTGTGTGTACACCTGGCGCAAGCCCCCCCGGTCCACCGCACGTGTGTATTGGTCCAGACTCTGGCCAGTCGCCTCCTCCAGCATCTGGCGCTGCTTCGTAGTCAGAGGAGCGGTTTCCGCCCACTCCTTCCCTTTTCCGGGACGTCCCGCCAGTCCGATCAAATCTGGCAGATTCCGGCTGTCATTCTGCACGAGGGACAGGGTCATGTTGCTGTCCCCAGCCACTCCAGGACCTTGTTCTAATCGACCGTCTGCCGGAGCGCTCGCAGTCACTGGAGTGACGTTAGCCGGCACAACTTCTACCGGCGGCAGTGCCGCAGCACCGGCCTTACTTTCAGGCACCGGAGCCACCACGTTCTCAGCTTGACCAACGCCCTCTTCTGAAGTAAGATCTCCTTGCGTGCCTGGCTGAGGGGTCTGTACCGTTTGAGGCTGGGGCTGCGCCCGAATCCCGACAGCACCGGGACTCCCTTGAGGAGCAAGGCGGGGGTTTCGAGTTTTCTCGACCACTGCGCCCTGGAATTTTCCTTTCGAAAGTTCCGGGGCGTATTGTGTAATGAGCACTCGCTGCTCCTGCACCGCCCCGTCGGCAGTCACCACCATATGGACACCGTCTTTGTAGCTGCGGAAGTACAGCGTTTCAGCTCCAGCTCTTACCCTCACTTGTGCATCCGAGATGGTCTTTCTGACGGCACCCACCCAATCGAGCTTCTCTTGGTCTAGCACCCTCGATTCCGTGCCCTTATTCGTGTCGGCCCCCAGCAGATGCGCCGCCCGATTTTCCATCGGGTCTTGGAATCCGCCGCGCTCCTGTGGATTATCGAGCTTTACAGATGTGCCCCATGGATCCTTTACCGGAGGCATGATCCTCAGCCAGTTGGCGAGGCTCCGCACCAGATGATCCCATGTGCCACGCTTTATCCCAAAGGCAGGGCGCGGATCATCCAGCTTGGGCAAATATTGCTTGGCTGAGGCCCAAAGGTGACGTGGCTTTACATCGTCCCACGAGGAAGGCTTGTCCTGTCTTGGCCCCCTGGGATCGCCAGGAATAACGCTGAAAGTGGGTTCACTTAGCTGAGTTTCTGCATTGCCAGCATCAAACTCAGCGCCCGCTTCTGCATCCGCCTCCACCGCCGCTTGAGTGCGCCCTTCCAGCCCCAGCTGCCACGCCAGCGTGCTCTCCAGCTCCGCATCCAGCACCCCCTGCTTCTTCAGTCCGTTGAGCGCCGCCGCACGGCGGTACACGCCCTCCAGCAGCGTCCGCTGGCTCCTCAGTGCCGGGCCCGCCTCCGTGCCCAGCAGTTCCATCATGGTCCGCCGGTAGCCTTTTTCATCGAACCCTTGCGCCAGCTCCTCCCCGCGTGCGCTGCGCCCCACGTACAGCGACAGCGAAAGGTGTGACCATGCCTCCACCAGGTCGCTGTCCTTGAGCTGCGCGTCATCCCGCGTGCGGAAGATCTGCTGCCCCGTGCGCTCCTCCACCTCCCGCAGGGCGCGCCGCATCCACTCCCGCTTGCCGGGCAGCGCCAGCAGCTTCTTGGCCTTGCCCTCCACCATCTCCTCCATGGCCGTGAAGGCCGTGTGCCCCTTGTAAAAGGTCATGGTGGTGGTGTGCATCCCGTCCAGATACTCGCTGACCGAGGTGCCCAAAATGACGCCCGCCGCCTCCTGCGCCTCCGCACTTGAGGCGGTGGCGGTGGACATTGCGGTGGATTCCTCAAAGGCCAGCGTCTCCTCCTCACGGATCTGCTGGGGACCCGCCGTGGCCTCCGCCTGCCCGCCGGGAGCCAGTGCCTTCCCCTGCTGGATGCGCACATCCACCTGGTCATTCAAATGGGGATTATCCCTGCGGAAGCGCTCGATGGTCATTCCCTCGTTCCGCAGCCGCAGGATGAACTCGGAGTCCAGCTCCGCGGTGCTCTCCACCCGCTCCACCGCCTCACGAAACTTCTGCGAGATCGCGATCTCACGATCCCGCGCCCACTGCCACCGGGCGGCATCTGCCTGTGTCTTGCTCTGGTACACACGGTTGGACCCATCGCGATAACGCACGCGCCAGCCCTCTGCCGTGTTCGCCAGGGGCGGGAGCACTCCCTTGTCCTCCAGCATCCGCTCGCTGGCCGAGCGGTTCTCCTGGTCGGCCAGGAATGCCTTGCCCGCCCGCTCCCTCTGGGCCAGCACCTCCGCGCTCTTGAAATCGATCGATGAATAGGCCTGCCGCACTGCGCCAAAGGCCCCCTCCAGATCACCCCTGCCCGCAAAGGCACGCACCTCAGCCACCTGCGCATCATTGAAGCCTGCGGCCTCCAGCAACAGGCGGTTGGACACCAGCTCCCGCGCCTGGCGGAAGTCCTCCACCCTCCCGGCCCCCGCTCCGATCAGGCGATCTCTTCACGCCTTCAGCGCACCTAGCCAGAAACGGATTCAGGAAACAGCACGCTGGAATACATTGGCCATTGCCCCAACAAAAAACCCTCCAGCTAATCTCGCGTGGAGGGCTTTAAAATAGTCTCAAACGCTCCCGAGCGGGGCCTCAGCGAGCCCCCTCTGCATTCTCCGCAGCAGCCGCTTGCTCAGCGGCTTTCTTCTTGGCTTCCTGCCTTTGAGCGTACTCCAGCTCGTCTTGCTCCATCGACCATTCTTCCTCTGGACCAGATTTGACCAACCGTGCCCATTCCCAGAACCTCCTTTTAAGCCGTGCGTCATTTTCCAACTCAGGCGCAGTCCAGACGGTCTCCTGGTTATAGTTCTTGGAGTGGTCTGCCAGAAGACGCTGGAACAACTCCACCTCCTCAGGTGTAGACTTGAACTTTTCCAATCTGAGCAAACGGTCAGCTCGAATTCGCTCAACGCTATCAAGGTAGAGACCCATAGTTATTCCTTGTCTTTTAGTTTAAGGTAGCGTTTACGAATGGCTCTCAGCACCGCAAGGGCTCCCTCTGCACTATTAGCATCAGCTATGGCCTTTTTCAAGAGAGCGTCGCGACTTTTACCGTGTGCACCGATGATCCAGCCCAAGAGGGTTTTTTGTTGCTCGTCAGATTCTCCAAGCCCCTTGTTAAAAATCGGATTTTTCTGAACGGGTTGATCTGCGAGCTTAGAATTGATCTGCTTCATGAGTTTCTCTACGGTATCCTGATGAATGCCGCGACCACTGTTGTGGGCGACCAGGGAGACCACCTTCTCCACTTCCACCCCTTCTGATTTCAACTTTTGCGCGATGCTGTCCAGGCTGTCTCCGGTGGTGATGATGTCATCCACTAGAACCACACGCTTCCCTTTGAGTTGGTCCTTCCAGGAAGGGTCACTCACTTCGAAGTCCTGCATGGCCATCTTCGCCAGATAGGTAGTGTTCTTCTTGGATTCTTCTCGATTGGCTCGGTAAAAATGTGCACTTCCATTGACGACAATTCCGCCGAAATCTTCCTTGAGCCTTTGCGCCAGATACACGGGAATGCGATTTCTCTCAGAACTGCTCGGCATGGCGAGGAACACCACATCCCCCCGCAGGTCCTTCATGATCGCCTCATAGGCAGCCTTCTTGTAGAACTGGTCCACAAACGCCTTTTGCCCATGATTGCGAGCCCCCACATCGTCAGGCGATCCAAGGCTGCCCTTCGCTTCTCGCACCTCATCAAACTTGCCCTGATTCTCCTTCTCCAGCTTTTCAAGCAACACAGGGTCGGTGACATCGTCCAGAGATGCTTGGATCGTACCGGTGCTGATGGGGGTCACCCTCGGATTTCTCGGCTTGGCAAACTGTAGCCGAGGTTCGACGCTGCCTTCACCAAGGCTCTGAGCACTCGTTTCACTTCTGCCAGCGGAAGCTGTCCCGTTCACCCCATTCACTGAACCAACCGTAGCTCCGTTCACGGAAGCACTACCCCCCCAGCCTCCCCGTTCTTCACCTTGCGGCGCGCCCCGGAGATCATGTCCCGCACGTACGCATCCAGCGCAGCGTCGCTCATCATCTTGCCGCCGCTGGCCGTGTGCATGATCTTCGCCACATAGTCCTTCAGCGTCTGCCACATCTCTGCTGCCGCGCTCCCAGGCTTGAAGCTCTGGGAACTCATCCGGTCCCCGGTCTGATGCGCCAGCCACTCCAGCGCCAGATCCGCCGGACGGTCCGTCAGCTCAGGGTACTTCTGGCGCAGAGACTGCAGTTCTGCCGCAGGGATCAGGGCACTGGCTCTGTCCCATTTCTTCTGATACTCCGGCTCCGTCTTCAGCAGCGCATTCACGCCACCGTGACCCACCCGCTCATGCATCACCACACGGGCCACCGCCATGGCCGGCGTCTCACCCTCGCGTACCTCCACCTGGTCGCGCAACACCACCGCCCCACCGGTCTTGGTATCGATGAAGCCCTCGGCCGTCTCGATGCCCGCCCATTCGTCTGCGTGATAGTCCGCCTCACCGGGACGGCCGTCCTTGCCATCCAGCTCCTGGCGGTTGCCCACGATGAGCAGGCTGTCCGTGAGCCCGGCCGCCTCAGGCAATGTGCGGAGGCGCTCCAGCGCCTCATCCACCTCCGCCTGGGTCACCCCGGTGCGCTGCACCGGATGTGCCCCTGGGGCGGAACCCTCTAGGTTGTTTCCTTGTTGCTGGCTGTAGAAGAGGTAGTTTGGCTTCGCATCTGGTCCAAGTAGGCGGAATAACTCAACGCCTCCTCCACCAGATGCCACTCCTCCTTCGTCAGATCCCTCAGTGGCCAAATGTTCCGAACTACCCAGTCCAGATCCATGTCCTTCCACCTCGGATTTTGCGACAAGGGCCCGAGAAAGTGTTGCCGCACTAACTCCGCTGTCTCCGGGGTCCAATCCCGCCACGAGAGCTCTAAAATCTCCTTCGGATAACCTTTGCCACTGAACTGTCCCATCGGCACCTTTCTTTCGTTGCAGCACCGTATCCGACTCCGGCTCATAGCGCAAGTCCTCCAGCAGCACGATCTCTGGCTCCACCGTGGTGCGTGGACGTGGTGAACGTCCTACGTATTGAACCCAAGAGTTTAAGGAAACACCTCGACCGATCACAAGCATCGGTCTTCATCAAAAAGCCCTCCCGTGGCAGTTACCATGGGGGGGGGCGGGAAGAATCTGTCCAAAACGCTCCCGAGCGGGGCCTCAGGGATCTCCCTCTGCATTCTCCCCAGCAGCCGCCTGCTCAGCGGTTTTCTTCCTGGCTTCCTGCTCTTGCGCGTATTCCAGCTCTTCCTGCTCTTGCGTCCAGTCTTCTTCAGGGCCTATCTTTGCAAGCTGCGCCCATTCCCAATATCTCCTATGAAGGGGGTCATTGCCTTCCAACTCCGGGGCTGTCCACGCAGTTTCTTGGCTGTAGTTCTTTGAGTAGTCGGCCCACAGACGCTCAAAGAGTTCCACCTCCTCAGGAGTCGGGCTGAGCTTCTCCATGCGGCGTTGGCGGGAGGCTTTCACTTCTTCACGTGTAAACATATATTGTCCCATGGCTTTCAGATAAACGAAGTCACCTACATTGGGGCCATTACATGCCCCAATCAAGAAACCTGGAGAATGAAGGATGCTCTGCTATCGCTACTCACTCGAGTCTCGGGAACGTTCTTCCTCATGGATTTTGTTACCCGGATTGAGCACCTGCAAATCGATCGGGAAGACCAACTTCCCGCCTGCTACAATGAAATTCCCCTGATGGGCATCCGCCAAGACTACCCCCGTGTCAGGGTTTCTCCATCGATTGTATCCAATGGATACGTATCCCTGCGATTCGAACCAACGTCGAACACGCCGTTTGCTTGCCTTTTTCCCTTCTACGAAAGGTTGCGATACCACGATTGCAGGCCCCTCACTCGTCTCCACCACGCCTTCGAATCGAATATCGTCACCGAAGAGAGCGTTAGACCAAGCAATATTGTTCACATAGTCCTTTACAGTACCCTGTTGTCCGAAAAATGGAGGAATGGTCGTTTTGATCACTCTTCCGCTTTCCTTCTGATAGAATACGTCCCGCTCAACTCCTCCTTCCAGCTGCTCGAGCTTGGACGTTAACTCTTCGAATCTTGAGCTGTCGATGAACCATCCTCTTTCTTTGGCCCACGATACCAACGATTCGGTCTCGGAATGGAGCCGTTCCGCCTCATCTGTGCGTGAGCTTCCTCCTGCGTCAACCCCTTCTCGCGAGCGCGCGCGGAGCTCTCCAAGCGCAGCTTCAGCATCTCTTCGGGTGGGAGAATCTCCATGCCGGTTAACGTACGGGATCCCTCGGATTTGGTCAAGCTTGGATGGGGTGCCATTTGATTGATTCTCATGAGGAGTGTTTGGTTTCGAAAACTGCAGCCTGTCTTGGTGATGGTCGGCACCCTCGGAGAGAACGTTCTGAGTTTGGCCCTCGGCTGACATTCGATTCCCCCCGCTAGCCTGCCCGTTCTTCACCATGCGGCGCGCCCCGGAGATCATGTCGCGCACATACGCATCCAGCGCCGCATCGCTCATCATCTTGCCGCCGCTGACCGTGTGCATGATCTTCGCCACATAGTCCTTCAGCGTCTGCCACATCTCTGCTGCCGCGCTCCCAGGCTTGAAGCTCTGGGAACTCATCCGGTCCCCGGTCTGATGCGCCAGCCACTCCAGCGCCAGATCCGCCGGACGGTCCGTCAGCTCAGGGTACTTCTGGCGCAGGGACTGCAGCTCTGCCGCAGGGATCAGGGCACTGGCCTTGTCCCATTTCTTCTGGAACTTGGGCTCCGTTCCCAGCAGCGCATTCACGCCACCGTGACCCACCCGCTCATGCATCACCACACGGGCCACCGCCATGGCCGGCGTCTCACCCTCGCGCACCTCCACCTGGTCGCGCAACACCACCGCCCCGCCCGTCTTGGTATCAATGAAGCCCTCGGCCGTCTCGATGCCTGCCCATTCATCCGGCTGATAGTCCGCCTCACCGGGACGGCCGTCCTTGCCATCCAACTCCTGGCGGTTGCCCACGATGAGCAGGCTGTCCGTGAGCCCGGCCGCCTCAGGCAGCGTGCGCAGCCGCTTCAGCGCCTCATCCACCTCCGCCTGGGTCACCCCGGTGCGCTGCACCAGATGTGCCCCTGGGGCGAACCCTCTAGGTTGTTTCCTTGCTGCTGGCTGTAGAAGAGTTGGTTGGGGTTCGCATCTGGCCCCAGTAGGTGGAATAGATCAGTGCCTGCTGCACCAGATACCCCTCCTCCTGCGTCAGACTCCGGATGTGTTTGATGTTGCGCACCACCCCATCCAACCTCATATCCTTCCACCTCGGATTTTGCGACAAGGGCCCGAGAAAGTGTTGCCGCACTAACTCCGCTGTCTCCGGGGTCCATTCCCGCCACGAGAGCTCTAAAATCTCCTTCGGATAACCTTTGCCACTGAACTGTCCCATCGGCACCTTTCTTTCGTTGCAGCACCGTATCGCTTGCCGGGTCATATTGCAAGTCCTCCAGCAGCACCATATCTGGATCTGCCTGCGCAGGCGGCACGGGCGGCAGCGTTGGCGGCTCGCCTTTGCGGGTGGCCGCCTTTTCTCTCTCGAATCACTTCGGCGGCTCAGTTTCACCAAAGCAGACATTCCAGAGTTCCTGCAAACGTTCTTGTACCTCTTCCTGAGTCTCGAGGTCCACCCTCGTCCATCTTTCGAAAAGCTCCGGCGTCACGGTAGAGGGTTCCTTTAGCGCACGCCCCAATTCCATCTTCAATGCATCGCGCTTTTCACGAGACGGGGCTGGGAGATCCTGACGACGCACCCAGCTGCTCACAGAATCGAGATCGTAGTCCTCTACATCAAGAGCGTTGCGAATGACGGTTTCCAAAACTGATTCGAATTTCATATTCTAACTCGGGTTCGGGTAAAGTGTAATCATGCGCCATTTCCCCGCATTGTCTCGTTTAATCTTAGCAAAGACAAAGCCGGTGTTTGTAAATGCGGTGAGCGCGGATGTCGTGACAGTCGGCTTTGCTGAAGCCCCAGGTTTGATCGGCTTAATGGGTGGACCGATTCGTGAGTAGCCCATCACATGTTTGGCATAGTCTTGACCAAAGACTTTGGTCAGTGGAATCTCAACAATGAAGTGCCCTTCCAATTGAACCGTGGCATCATTTATTGCCTGAGAATATTCTGGTGAATTCAGGACAGCATCACGTGCAGCGATCAAGCTCCTACGGGTCGCGAATTTGCTGGCATGTTTACCAAATCCATGATTGCCGCCATGATCGCCATCTGTCCGAGTTCCCGTGATCGGATCGTTCCCGAGCATGCACCGGTCCTTCAGCTGCTGATCCGTCACCTGCTCGCCGTGACGCTCAATGTAATGGGATAGCACAAGACCCGTTTCACCCGCATGCTTGCGCCTCCGTCGGTCCGCTGAGTCGGCCATGTCCGCATCGTAGTCATGGTCAATTTCCTCGTCCGTCTTCACTTGCCCGCTCGCAGGGAAATATGAGAGGTCCAATTGCGCGCCTTTGGGCACATACGGCGCTTTTGGCGGCGGGTCTTCAGCCTTCGACGCTGGATCCGTGTTTTCTGTGGAGGCAGACGCGCCCGCCCCTGTGCTTCCTGTCGGATTGGAGAACGACAGGCGACCAGCGGAAGCTGTCCCGTTCACCCCATTCACTGAACCAACCGTAGCTCCGTTCACGGAAGCATTGCCCCCGCCGGCCTGCCCGTTCTTCACCATGCGGCGCGCCCCGGAGATCATGTCGCGCACGTACGCATCCAGCGCCGCATCGCTCATCATCTTGCCGCCGCTGGCCGTGTGCATGATCTTCGCCACATAGTCCTTCAGCGTCTGCCACATCTCTGCCGCCGCGCTCCCAGGCTTGAAGCTCTGGGAACTCATCCGGTCCCCGGTCTGATGCGCCAGCCACTCCAGCGCCAGATCCGCCGGACGGTCCGTCAGCGCAGGGTACTTCTGGCGCAGGGACTGCAGTTCTGCCGCAGGGATCAGGGCACTGGCTCTGTCCCATTTCTTCTGGAACTTGGGCTCCGTTCCCAGCAGCGCATTCACCCCGCCGTGCCCCACCCGCTCATGCATCACCACACGGGCCACCGCCATGGCCGGCGTCTCACCCTCGCGCACCTCCACCTGGTCGCGCAACACCACCGCCCCGCCCGTCTTGGTATCAATGAAGCCCTCGGCCGTCTCGATGCCCGCCCATTCATCCGGCTGATAGTCCGCCTCACCCGGACGGCCGTCCTTGCCATCCAGCTCCTGGCGGTTGCCCACGATGAGCAGGCTGTCCGTGAGCCCGGCCGCCTCAGGCAGCGTGCGCAGCCGCTTCAGCGCCTCATCCACCTCCGCCTGGGTCACCCCGGTGCGCTGCACCAGATGTGCCCCTGGGGCGGAATCCTCTAAGTTGTTTCCTTGTTGCTGGCTGTAGAAGAGGTAGTTTGGCTTCGCATCTGGTCCAAGTAGGCGGAATAGCTTAACGCCTCCTCGATCAGATGCCACTCCTCCTCCGTTACGCTCCTGATTCGCCAGATCTGACGAACTACCCAGTCCAGATCCATATCCTTCCACCTCGGATTTTGCGACAAGGGCCCGAGAAAGTGTTGCCGCACTAACTCCGCTGTCTCCGGGGTCCAATCCCGCCACGAGAGCTCTAAAATCTCCTTCGGATAACCTTTGCCACTGAACTGTCCCATCGGCACCTTTCTTTCGTTGCAGCACCGTATCGCTGGCAGGGTCATATTGCAAGTCCTCCAGCAGCACCAACGGGGGCGGCTCCGGCCAGGGCGGGAGCGTCTCGCCATTCCGTTTGGCATCCTTCTCCGCTTTCTTTTGCCGTGCCTCCCGCAGACTGGGCACTGCCGCCATCTGTTCCCCCACCCACTTCAACTCCTCCCGGATCAGCAGCTCAAGGTTGTGCTGATAGTCCTCAGGAGTCTGCTCCTCGCGCCATTGATCTGCCACCAGGTCCTTCGTGACCTTATCAGGGGTAGTTGCGGAATACGCAGGGCTCACCGGTGAAAGATGCTTGGTGGTGCCATGACGTAGCGCACTGGAGAGCATGTGACTCACCCTTCGGCGCAAGGCCTTTTTGGTCACTGAACGTGGATCGGGCGAGAACTGCAGACCATTGTTGAGTGCGTAGGTCATCGCAGCCTGATAGACCAGATCTCCCCCTTTGAGCTCCTGCTCCTGATTGTTGCCTTCGCCCGTTGCAGCCTTGCCCTGGACTCCCTGGGTGTCCACCCACACCTTGTTGCCCTCCACGTTGAGGACGGCTTCTCCTCCTGAGGCCAGAACAATCGTGTGGGCCTTACTAACACCGGGGCGCACGCGATCAGCCTTATCCAGGCGCGCTTCTCCCGGTTTCAAGGAGTAATGAGCCAACACCTCTTCCAGGCCCTTCGCATCCGTTTTTGGACCTCGCCGGAAGCGCCCTTCCAGCGCCGCAAGATTCACGAACCGATCCACCAACCGGTGCCCTCCGCTCCCCTGACTGAAGCTCAAGCGCGGTTGCACCGCCCCGCCCGTCACCGCCGTGGCCTCCACACCGGCCGCAGCTTGCCCTTCGGCTGCCGCACCCAGCCCGCCCGACCCCTGGAGCGTCCCCTCCGCGGTGATGCCCCCTGCCCCGGCCTGCACGGGGGCTTGCGCACTGGCTCCCGCCGCCAGCGTCGCCTGCTGCGGCGATGCTGCCGTTTCCCCCGGCTCACGCAGGGCCTGTCCCAGCGGCGTACCGTGTGATTCCGTCTTACCTTTCCCATCCCGCCAGTTCGCCACCTTCATCACCGTGCCCGTCATCAGCATGGTCACAAACAGCGACGCCACATCCTCCACCGAGGGCAGATGAAACTCCTCCCCGTCAAAGAGGTAGTGCAGCGCAGCCGAGCCCCCTTCCTCCAGCACCTCCGCATGCAGGCCGTCCACATTGGCCCGTGCCAGCATCTTCTGCACCGCCTCCAGCTTCTTGCCGGGGTTCGCCTTCGCAATGGCCAGGAACAGCGCGTGCTTGCCCAGCTGGGCCTTCATCGGCTCAGAGAGGCCCCGCATGGCCTGTTTCACAGCCTGCTCCCCACCCAGGGCGCTGAAGACACTCCCGAGCTTCTCGGAAGTATTTTCCATGAACTGATACCGGAACGCCTTCCCAAACGCCGACCACACCGAACCCGGCCGCTCCGTGGCATCGATGTGCGCCACATACTGGTCCAGGTCATTCTGCGTCACTTGCACCCCTTGGGTGCCCAGATCCGTCACCGTGCGGTCCAGCACGCGGGAGAGCGTGCCCGTCGCCGTCTGCGCGGCCACGCTCGCCGCCCCGGCCAGCCCACGCACCACCAGGCTCTTGCCCGCCTTCCGCTCTGCCAAACGCAACAGGGCATCGCGTTCCGCCCCGCGGGCAAACTTCTTCAAATAGACATAGACCGCCTCCTTCCCCAGCTTGGTCACGGCCTTGCGCGTCGCCGTGGCCACCCCGGCGGTGGTCAGCATCTCGATGCCGATGGAGGCAGACTCCGCCGCCATGTCCAGCGTCGCGGCCAGCCAGGTGTTGGGACGCCCCATCTCGATGAGCGTCTCATGCAGCGTCCGCGAGCACATTCTGAGCACGCTCCAAGTCTCGAATATACTGACTGCCTTCAAGGTGCACACGGAGGGAGTTTATGAGCCCATCGATCCATTCTTTGATCACGATCGCTGCACGACCAAAGAATTCAGGATCGCGCTCCGAGAGCTTGTCCCAAAAAGCGGGTTCAATCAACGATTCGGTCATAAAGTCCCCCATCATCTCGTCCACATATTCCTTCTCACTGAATTTGCGATAGCTCTTGGAGGCTTGATTTAGCCGTATGAAGTCAGGACCAAGTTTTTTCTTTATCTGGTCCGTAATGTCCTGCTGCTCGATCTGAAGGTGATGCCAGAGCTCGTGTCCGGACACGACCAGCGCAGGCTTGCTAGATGCTTTGTTAACAAATATGAATTCGGGAATACCGCTCGTAGTCCAGCCTCTGGAGAATGCCTTCGGAGCTACGTCAAATCTTACAACTCGTCGTCCGAACAAGGCGGCGACAGCACTGGCAATCCCAAAGCCATCCGAGTTTCGTCCTCCGAGTACTGGGGGAAGAACTTCCACTCGCAACTCACTTCTACTGATTCCTCCTGCGGTATGACGCTCAATAGCTTCTCCTGCTCGCTCTTGCAGACCGGCTGGGAGGGGGGCTGTGTCTCCATTCTGTAAGATGGCCTTAAACTTCTGGACGTCAAGCCCGCCAGATTTGTCCTGAAGACCCACTGAGAAGCTCGGCTCCATTGCGTCATTCACGGGAGCCTGTTTCTCCGTTGAGGACTGAGACGCACCTGCAGATTTTTCTGTGAGCGCGGTTGATTCGATGCTGGAACTTCCCCCCTGCTGCTGGCCATTTTCACCTTGACCTGCGTCACCTTGTCCAGCACCTTCCCTCACGGGTCCGGCTTCGCCGGGCATGCCGGGGGCGATGTTTGACTGGCTCGGAGATGTTTTCGTCGTTCCTGCAGCCCCTCCCTGTTCCGATCGCGCAGAGGAGGGGCTTCCAAAATCCAGCTTCTTGGCCGGCAGGTAGGCGTCGCCCGCTGCATCTCTAAGCCATTGCGTTTGGAGCGTGTCCGAAAGCCCGTGTTCCACCACGAGTCCATCGGGCTTGGTCACCACATAGTGGTTGAATCCATCTGCGTACCGCTGAATGTAAATGTGGTTGCCGTTCCCGGCAATGAATCGCGGTCGCGCATTTTCAATCGTTGAAGTGATCCGCAAGATAGACTTCACCCTTGCGCGATCCACCCAGGTGCGTCCCGTCTTGTCATGCGAAGTCGTCAGGTGCTCAAAGAGCACTTCCTCGGTCCCCTGCGCATGGTGCTTCAGCGTCACCGTACGCCCATCACGAGACTGGACGGTCGATGGCAACTTGGCCCACAGCCCTTTTGCGAAGTTGATGAGCTGAGTTTCACCACCATGAGGCAGCTTTACCACAGGTGGCTCCACAGCCTTTTGTTTGCTCACCCAACGTCCCACTGCGGCAGGTTCGATCGAGAAGCTTACTCCGGGACATCGGTGCTCTCATTTGTTGCTGAACTACGTGCTGCATCAGAAGTCCCAAGCGCTTGCTCACGATCCGCAACACCAGACCGGGCATCTTGAGCTGCTCCACTACCACCCTCGTCAAGAAACACTTGAGTTGGTTCCGCAGCCACGTCTCCATTTGCTCCATTCTCGCCTGCGCGAGGTTCACGATTGCCCTTGAAGTTCTCGTTGGACCGGCGTAACCTTTCTGCGGCATCCGCCAGAAGCGTTTCGGACGTTACTGAGCCCGCCTCGGCAGAGCTCGTCTGGTCGGGAGCCACTATTTTCCCCGGGGCTTTTCGCAGCGTCACTAGCACCGGGGCCTTGATGCCATTTTTTACCGGTGCGTACTTCCTCGGTGTAGTAATACCAGGAGCCGTTGTGGAAGCGCACGTGTTGCATCGTGGCAACGTTCTTGCCAGAATCTGACGAAAGCATTACTGCTCCAGGTGCAGGAACACTGGCTCCCCCAAATGTGATCGTTGCATCATCGAACCCTGGGTGCTTCGACTGCCCCTCCCACACCTGAAGCACAGCCACCCGGCCAATCAGTCCTCCAACCAGTCTTCCGCCTTTTCGTAATCTCGCTCCTCAAGATGAGTTCTCAACTTGAAAGCATCACTCATTTTCCAAATGGGCGGATCACCGATGGTCATCATCTCGACTTCGTCCAAGTTGCTGTCGGGGTCGAATTCTCTTGTGATTCGCCATAGAAAATCTTTGAACCTTCCCAACTCCTTGTCATCTAGTACAGACACCACAGCTTCGGCATCATGAAAGTTGGCCGTATAGAGCAATCCTTGCCAAAATTGCAACCCGGCAAGCGTGCCAGATCGCCAGATCGCATACCATTCCTTCGGATCTTCAGGATGCTCTTTCATATTAAGTTTCAGCAATATCGTTGCAAAGAGATCCCCCTTGTGATGCCGCGTTTGGCACAAGCCTCATTTCGACAGGCTGAGGCACCGGCACGCCTATTGAAATTCCCCCCTCAGTCGTCTTGCCGCCAATCCTCCGCCTTCTCGTGATCCCGCATTTCGAGGAAACTGCGCAACTTAAACGCATCACGCAGTTTCCAGTCCGGCGGATTCCCTCGTTGATACATTTCGACCTCATCAAGGTCGCCTTCTGGATCTATATCCTCCGTGCACCTGAGAATAAAATCCTTGAAACGGGCCAGATCCTTATCTGCCAGCCTGCCAACTACAGCCTCGGGCTCAGATGTCCCGGCTGAATAGAATAAGCCCTGCCAATATTCAAGGGCCGAAATCTCACCGGCGTTCCAAACAGAATGCCAATATTGGGGGTCTCTTGAATGTTCGCTCATTTCCGTTTCCCAACTTTTTGCTCCTGCACCTTTGCGGTCAGCATACCATGCCAATCTCACGCTTCAAGGTGGAGGTGCCTATCGAACTTGGAATCATTCAATTTCGCCCGACACACTCCGCCTCCGCCCTGCCGCCCTTCCTCCGGCATCACCTCGAAGGCATCCTGTGTCGAGTCTTCCGTCTTGGACCACTCATCGTACTCGAACCCGCATTTCCCCTTGAAGACCTCGTCTATCGGCACGATCATTTTGCGGCTTCCACCAGAAGCGTTTCGGACGTAACAGAGCCCGCCCCGGCAGAGCTCGTTTGGTTGGAAGCCACCTTTTCCCGGCACGCATTTCCTCGTGTAGCCATACCAGGAACCATTGGAGAAGCGGACCCGCTGAGATGGAGCGACGCTCTCCCCATCACGCCCTGCCAGGCCTGCCGCTCAGTAGCAGCCTCCCACAGCCACTGCAAATAGGGCAGCTTGGTTATTCATTCATACGCCAGTCGGCGCGCTTTTCATGGTCGCGTTTCTCCAGGAAATCAATCAATCTGAAAGCGTCACGAATTTTCCAGTCGGGTGGATTACCGAGAGTGTACAACTCAACTTCTTCAAGTGCATCTTTCGGCTCCGTGTCCGCTGTGCATCGCAGCAGAAAGTCCTTGAACCAAACTAGCTCCGTTTCGCCGAGACCGGATACGACTGCATCGGGTTCATGGAACTGGGCAGTGTAGATCAAACCTTCGCCAAGTGCACCTGCGCGCAGCAACCCACTTTGCCACATCTCATACCATTTTTGGGGATCCTTGGGATATTCATTCATGGCTTTCCTTCGTTGCGCATTCTTGTGATAATCTGATCACTAACGTCCCACGCCTCAAGATGCAACTGTCCGTCGTGCTCGGCGTTGATCAACTTTGCCAGTCGCTCCACAGTCATCCGTTGTCCAGGCGTCTCTTCGAACAGTTTTCGAAGTTTGTTGAGTTCATGCATTTCATGGGCAATGAAGCCGACGATTCCCTCGTCACTTTTTAGAATTGATGAATCCAGTTGGATCATAATCTTTCCATGGACGTTATAGAAGTCCTTCCACGACACCCACCTTACCTTGGCCCAGGCCTCTGATCTCGGCCAAGCCCAATAACTGGCATTTATGTCTTTTCCAAGCGAACCAGCCTCTGCTCCGTAAAAATCTATGTCATCCGGAATGAGCACGTCATACCGTTTGGCCAGCACAATTGCCTCTTCCACGCTTCGTTCCCTGCCGTCAACGTTGTCTCTCCATCTCACAGTTGGATTTTTCGCTGTTCCGTTGATTGCATCATTCCTGCCTTGGCCGAGGGTTTGCTGCCCCCCCCACCGAGAAGCTCGGCTCCATGACGCCATTCACGGGAGCACCTTTCTCCGTTGAGGACTGAGACGCACCTGCAGATTTTTCTGTGAGCGCGGTTGATTCGATGCTGGAACTTCCCCCCTGCTGCTGGCCATTTTCACCTTGACCTGCGTCACCTTGTCCAGCACCTTCCCTCACGGGTCCGGCTTCGCCGGGCATGCCGGGGGCGATGTTTGACTGGCTCGGAGATGTTTTCGTCGTTCCTGCAGCCCCTCCCTGTTCCGATCGCGCAGAGGAGGGGCTTCCAAAATCCAGCTTCTTGGCCGGCAGGTAGGCGTCGCCCGCTGCATCTCTAAGCCATTGCGTTTGGAGCGTCTCCGAAAGCCCGTGCTCCACCACGAGTCCATCGGGCTTGGTCACCACATAGTGGTTGAATCCATCTGCGTACCGCTGAATGTAAATGTGGTTGCCGTTCCCGGCAATGAATCGCGGTCGCGCATTTTCAATCGTTGAAGTGATCCGCAAGATAGACTTCACCCTTGCGCGATCCACCCAGGTGCGTCCCGTCTTGTCATGCGAAGTCGTCAGGTGCTCAAAGAGCACTTCCTCGGTCCCCTGCAAATTGTGCTTCAGCGTCACCGTACGCCCATCACGTGACTGGACGGTCGATGGCAACTTTGCCCACAGACCTTTTGCGAAGTTGATGAGTTGAGATTCACCACCATGAGGCAGCCTTACCACAGGCGGCTCCACAGCCTGTTGTTTGTTCACCCAGCGCCCCACCGCAGCAGGCTCGATGGAGAAGCTGACCTCGGGAACATCGGCGCCTTCATCCGTTGCGGCATTACCCTTGGACGCAGAGTCTCCCACAGCCTCAGAACCTTCTGTAAGATCAGTCCCGGCTGACTGAGTTACTTCACCGGACTCATCATCAAGAAACACTTGGGTCGCTTCAGCAGACACATCGCCATTTGCATTCTGTTCCCCATGCCTCTCCCCATGTTTGCTCTTGAAATCTTCATTGGATCGACGTAGCCTTTCTTCGGCTTCCGCCAGAAGACGTTTCGGACGTACGGAGCCCGCCTCGGCAGAGCTCGTCTGGTCGGAAGCCACTTTTTCACCTGGGGATTTGCGCAATCCCACCAGCACCAGGGCCTTGATGCCATTTTTACCGGTGCGTATTTCCTCGGTGTAGTAATACCAGGAGCCGTTGTGGAAGCGCACGTGTTACATCGTGGCAACGTTCTTGCCAGAATCTGACGAAAGCATTACTGCTCCAGGCGCAGGCACACTGCCTCCCCCAATGTTTTCGTTGCATCATCGAACCCTGGGTGCTTCGACTGCCCCTCCCACACCTGAAGCACAGCCACCCGGCCAATCAGTCCTCCAACCAGTCTTCCGCCTTTTCGTGATCTCGCTCCTCAAGATGAGTTCTCAACTTGAAAGCATCACTCATTTTCCAAATGGGCGGATCACCGATGGTCATCATCTCGACTTCGTCCAAGTTGCTGTCGGGGTCGATATCACTGGTGAGTCGCGATAGAAAGTCTTTGAATTCAGCCAGTTCCTTATCATCCAAAACGGACACCACGGTTTCGGAATCATGAAAATGGGCAGAATAAAGCAATCCTTGCCATACATCGAGCCTGGAGAGACTACCGGCCCGCCATGTAGCATACCACTCTTTTGGATCTTTGGAATATTCTGTCATTGCTTTTTGCTTTTCTTCATTTCAGTAATGATCTTATCGCTGACACCCCAAGCTTCAAGATGCAACTGCCCATCGTGGTCGGCGCTAATCAATTTAGCTAGTCTCTCAAGTGTCATTTTTTGATCAGCTGTTTCAGCAAACAACCGGCGGAGATTGTTTAGTTCATGCATCTCATGGGCGACGATTCCGACTATCCCCTCATCACTTTTTAGAAGTGAAGTGTCCAGTTGAATCATAATCTTATCGTGCACGTTGTAAAACTGTTTCCAAGTTACCATCTGTTTACTTGGGGGCAACTGCTTCTTGGATATGACGCCATATCTCGCGTAGATGTCTTCCCCAAGGGAACCAGGATCCGCCGGCGCGAAATCGATATCATCCGGTATGGTTACGCCCCACTTTACCGCCAATGCCCTCACCTCATCAATTTCTCTCACGGAGCCATCAGAGTTGTCCTCCCATTTCACCGTGGGATGTCTTCCAGTTCCACTGACTTCTCCCAAGTCGTCCATCGAGACGGAAGACTTCTGCTCCACACCCACCACCCCTTCATCCAGGAACACGTCGGATGCTTCCTGTGTTGGGCCGCCCGTCTCGGACTGCACATCGTATTCAGACCTGCGTTTGCTGTTGAAATCCTCGTTTGATCGCAGTAGTCTTGCTCTGGCTTCCGCCAGAAGCGTTTCGGACGTAATAGAGCCCGCCTCGGCAGAGCTCGTTTGGCTGGAAGCCACCTTCTTTTCCGGCGCTTTGCGCAACCCTGCCAGAACCAGGGCTTTGCTGCCATTTTTACCGGTACGTACTTCTTCGGTGTAGTAATACCATGAGCCGTTGTAGAAGCGGACGTGCTGGATGGAAGTCACGTTCTTCCCATCACGCGGCGCCAGGCTCACTGCCCCGGGCGCAGCCACAATCTCAGGCAGCGCCGCCAGGTCCGCCTCCGTCACGGGGTGCGGATCGTTAGACCGCGAACCATGCCGCTTGTCCACATGCCGCACACCGGAGAGATCCACCGCACGGATGTACCCGTCCAGACTATGGCCCACCACCTTCTCCAGCAGGGTACGCTGCGCATCAGGCAGGCTGGTCTCTGCCCAACTGGGAGCGTTCCCTGGCTGCGCCGCCTCCTTCACCAGACTGTCCAAGTCGGTGCGGTTGTGAGGCTTCAATGAGAAGCTGGCTTCTCCGAGATCACCCTCAGCGGATGGACCCACTGCCGCATCGGCATCACCTCCGTCGGCGACGGCGTCCGCGCTTTGCATCGCTTGCGCTTCAGCATCCGTAGTGAGGTCGGTGCCATCGGCCACTCCTTCCTTGCCACCTTCCACCACCTTTGGGTCTATCCCCAGCGCCTTCGCCAGTTCCTCCTCCAGACGCGAATCCAACTGACCGTCTCGACGCAGTTTCCCAAGCCCCTCCGCACGCCGGAAGGCCGCCTGCATCTTCCGCGCAAAGGCATCATACACCAGGCCCAACCGGGTGTTCCCAACCAGCCGCCGCTGCTCCTCACTCAGCCAGCGGGCATTGGTCTTGAGCCGTTCATTGCCTGCGGAGGCTTCATCCATGAACATGCCCACCCCAACTGCCGAAAACGCCTCCTTCAGATCGCTCGAATACCACTGCCGGCGTCAAGCGACTTATCCAAAAGAGTCATGGTTCGAACCTAACAGCTCCTTCACGCGCCAGCTTCACTGCACCAGCTTGGCCTGGAGATCCGCACGCCGTTCAAGGCCAGCTCATTTTTTCGATTCTCTCCTTCCAGAGGACTTTTCCTGAGGTGTCAATGAGGCAGACATCTCCTGACTCTTTGTCGATGATCTCCGTCAGTCCGTGCAAGAACGGTCGCAGGTAGGTGTAGTTGGGCGGCACAGTGAAACGCATGACACCAGACTTGTCGATGTATCCAGCCTCACCGGGGGACCGCACCCAGCACAATCCTTCAGAAAAATAGCCGCATTGGGCCCAGGGGAGATTCGCGACCACCTTTCCGCTGGGCTCGATGAGCTTACATTCACCGTTTTTGAGCTTGATAGTACTGATGCCATCTGAGAACCCGCCGATATCTACTTCTGCGAGGGGAACAGTCCACACGCCGTCATCACGCAAGATGCCGGACAGTTTGCCTTCCGTCACCACGAAGTGTGATTTGTCTGCGATGGACACCCAGTCATGCTCAATGGGCAGGACCACCCGACCGCCAGCATCAATCACCCCGCGTTTAGATGACTTGTCCCGCCTCCTGGTGGCGACGGCCATGCCGTCCCGAAAACCCGACAAAAGATAATAGGAAGGCTTGATGACCCATTTCCCCGATGGATCGATCGCCCCGTATTCCCCATCGACCTCAAGCGCAGCCAAGCCGCCTTCGAACTCGCTTTGCAGGAGCCCCTTGCTGCCATAGGCCACATCCACGCCTACATCGGCTGCCACCTTCGCCAGGGCCCTGCCTGCCCTGTCAATGATGACGTACCTGCCCTCAAGCGCCACCAATGCGACATTATTGGAAAAATTACCCGCTGCAAGCCATCGATCAGACTTCACAACCTTGCCCGAATCAAAGTGAATCGCATCTATGACCGTTTTGCCTGACGGCGAGATATAGCTGAAGGGACTGGATGTCCCATACATGCGCACCAGAGCGAGTTCCTCGGAGAACTCATGGGCAACATCAAACCGGGGCCGGATCTGCCATGATCCATCCTGCCGTACATAGCCGCGCCTGCCATCACCCTGCATGTCACCGCGGTTGGTCCAGGAGCGAAGACGCGTGCCCGGTTCTTCCGCCCGCTTGTCGCAGCCGCAGGCCAGACCAAGTGCAAAGGTGAGGGCAATGCAAGCGATGCTCGATCTCCACCTGTAGTTTGTTTTCTCAGCGGGCATGGACATGGAAAGTGTGCTTGGGTATCTGCGGCTCACAACCCACTCCTACCAAACACCCATCGGAGTTGCAAAATTTTGTTTTCGTAGCCATCCACAAACGAATCGTGTCCACGCTGAGGAATGTTGGGCGTAGTCTTTCCCTCAAGGGATGGGGGTATCTCGTGTTTTCCCCACATCGTGTCTTCGACAACTTTTCCCGTCACCTCCTTACCACCCAGATCAATTCTCTGCTTTTTATACCTATGGTCAAAGTTTTCCCCCTGCCTGAAAAACATCACACCCATGCGCAGTCGCTGCTCCTGAGTCAGTTTTGACGATATCAATGGATCATACCTGTCGTGATAGAATCTAAAATGCATTGCTGAAGCATAAGACGTGCCGTGGTCTGTTGCCAGCCAGTTGGCGACATTCCCTTCCGGAATAGAGGGCGCCGTTTCACGATACCTAATCCTGGGATCCTTCTCATAATGCTTTAGCAGGAAGACTGCATTGTGGACCGCAAAATTCCCATTTCCAATATCGGCTGCTTTGTGTTCGTCGGGTTTTCCGTCGTCACCTTTAGACACATAATTCGAATTGTATCCCTCCCTGGCAAACGCGTCCTGAAAGTAGTCGATAACAGCCTTGTGCCCCTTCCTTGTATTGTGCTCCTCAGCAATGCTGAGCATGACTTCAAACGGATCCACCTCCCATGTTTTACTGTGTTCCTCGACATAGGGCCGCAGCTCCTGAAGCTTCTTCATGGTTGCCTGACTGTATTGCGGTCCGTTCGCATTCTGAACGACACCCGTTTGACTGATAGTTTTCGAGGGCGGCTCCGCAGGTGCATCATAGGTCCGAGTGGTGACAGACTGCCAGTCAGTAAGATTCGTGTTTCTGTCTTCAGCCGGGTCTCCTCCTCCCCAGTCATTTGACAGGTTGAGCTCTCCATTGATCTCCAGAGGCGGGGGTGATGGATTTTGCAGGGCCAGTGACCCGTCTCCACGCACGGCATCCTCCACGGTCTTCTGTTCATGTGCGTATCGGTCCTGTTGCCAGATATGCTGAGTGATGTAGGACCGCACTTCCTGGTCGGTCGCGGTGCTGCTCCCCATGTTCTCCAGAGCCCACTTACGCCGAAGCGCGGGATAAATGGATGCGGCATGTTCAAGGCCAATTTTCTGGTCGGCGGCGATGTAGACCAGATTGAGCGACTGGGTGAGTAGATCTGGCTGCCAGGCAGCGCTGCTGAAAAGTCTGCCCGGTGCACCCAAAAGATCTGTGCCCGGCTCTTCGTAAGTGGAGAGGCGGAAGGCGCGTTTCGCCTGCTCCATCTCTATTTCCCAGTGCTGTTCGTTCTCCAACTCGGCTTTTGAAAGTGGCCGTGCTGTGGCGGGAAGGGCCGTGGGAGTGCTTCCGGGAGTGCCGGGGGTGGCACCACTTTTACTTCCTGCGCCCCAGTTCCAGGGCAAGAGGTGCTCCAAGATTCCCCGGTACTCGTCTGCCTTTCCGCTACCGTACGCGTCGTCACGCTCTGCCATCCTTCCTTCGCCCAATACAAGATTCTCTGCCATAGTTGTCATCCTTGATGCAATTGCATTTTGCCTGCTGGCTCGCAGCCTGTTCACCCGCCCGGAAGGCTCCCTACGCAGGGTTGGTAACAGCTTTACCTCAGCCCCATTTCGTACCACTTCCACCCGACGAGCGCCCTGCCGCCGCCAGCACCGCCCTAGCCCCGGCATACCGCTGCTCCACCACTGTCATTTCATCGATCCATTTCTCCACCTCCTTCGTGGTGATGGGCCGCCCCAGGGTGGAGGCATAGTGGTCCAGCCCGCGCATGAGGTTGAAGGCCTGCCAGGAGGACTCCAGCTTGCCCGCCGCCGGTCTCGCCCTCGGCGCGAGGGACTCGCCCCCGGACTGGAAGCTCCCTGGTTGGTGCTTGCCCGGGTCCAGTGAGGTGCCTCCACCCAGCTCCTCCGCATCAGCATGGGGCGCGAGGTTCAGGAAACCGCTCTCATGCATGAGATAGATCTGCCGCATGCCCAGGTGCAGGGATCCGCTGGTGCCCGGAGGCTGCTGGCTCACGGAGTCCAGACGGGAGGAAAGCAGGCTCCCCACCGGATCCGGCAGCATGGCCAGATCCGCACGCAGACGCTGGAACTCCGCCTCACGCCCGGGCATGAGGCCCATCTCATCACTCTGCATCACCCGCATGTACACGTCCGGCAGGCGCAGAATGCTCTCGTCCGGCTGGGTCACCATGGGGCCAATCTCTTCCACAGTGGTCCGTGGCCGTCTGGCTCTGTTTGAAGCACCCTTGTTTTCGATGAGGAACTCACTCCATCCGCGCACCAAAATCGATTGACATGTTCGCTACCTGAACTAGCTTCCCTCTGCCTCATAGGTGAAGTGCATCTTTCTTATGACCCTATGCGTGAGCAGCCCTGGAGCTTTAGATGCAAGCTCGTGCGTGAGAGACCGTGCAGTATGGGCCAAAAGGTGGCTGGCTTGCTGGCAACCTGCACTCCTGGCTTTGGGCTTTCGGGTTCGAGGTCAGGGGTGCGAATTCCCTTGTAGGGTGCCTGGTCAAGAGGAACTCGCCATGCTCTTCAGGAGCGGCTCCGCCTGCCGCAGCAGCTTCTGCCCAGGCTCCTGCTGGTTGTACACCGGCGTCCACCACCAGGGCATCCCGGGCCTTCTGTTCCCCTCTGTCATCGCATAAACTGCGACTCAAACCCGGATTTGTCAATCGGCAGAGCAACCCTTCCTCTTCATGAACTGGGTTAGGTATTTGTTATTTCCCGCGCTGATGATTCCGTCGCTTCCTTGGTATCTCCCTCGGTCCTAGCAGTCTCTCTAGGTGGCTGATTGAGATAGTGTTGGCGGTAGAACTCAAAAAACTTGCTATTCTCATCTACCGACGCCCAGCCCCCCCCGCCGTACCGGAAGAAAGAACTGCGATATGAGTAACGCACATATTCACGATTTTGAATTGCTCGCCCTAGCTTCAATGCCTCGATCACCGACTCCTGCACCAAACCTAGGTGCGCCACATTCACCCGCAAAAGTTGCAAACACTTGCACAACCACCCTAGCAGCCGGTGCATCGCCGCGTTGTATTCGCGCTGTTGAATTCTCTTGCGATCTCTTAACTGGGCCATTTCCACACCAATTTCCGTCATCATGCCCGGAAGCCAGTTCTTTACCTTCTCCCGGGCCTCGGCCTTGCGGGCGAAGGGTGGATACTCATCTTCCTTCCCCTTTCCACACCAGATGTTGGCCGCCTGGAGAAAGACCAACGCCGCGGGCTTGCATCGATCCAGCGCGGCCAGCAGCAGCCGCTCCTGATGCTGGAGATACTTGGCAAAGGACGTCTTCTGCCCTTTGAGCTCCCAGCGCCGGTGCATGATCGAGGCCCACGCGGCATCAATGAGCTCCACCCCCACTCTCTTGGCCAGCCGCTCTTCGGTAAAGCGTCCATCCCACCGAGGATACACCACCATGAGGCGCATCCGCGCCGCATCCACCCCCAGGGTGATGTGCGCGGGCACTCCACCCGCCTCCGCCTCCTCCTCAGTGAAGTACTCGGCCAGCTCCACCCCGAGCTTCTTCAGGAGCGGCTCCGCCTGCCGCAGCAGCTTCTGCCCAGGCTCCTGCTGGTTGTACACCGGCGTCCACCACCAGGGCATCCCGGGCCTTCTGTTCCCCTCTGTCATCGCATAAATTGCGGCTTAAACCCGGATTTGTCAAACGGCGGAGCAACCCTTCCCCTTTCAGGAATTGAGTTGTGTATTTGTTATTTCCGTTTCCTTCGCATTGTTCGCCTCGCTAGCTCGTGCCTCACTGGCGGCCATACGCTCCTGCTCTCTAAGACGGTCACGCCGGTAAACTTCAAACAGGTAGCTGTTCTCGTCCACGGAAGCCCAACCTCCCCCTCCATATCTGAAGAAGGAGCTTCGAAAAGAGTATCTGAACTTTTCTCGGTTTTGAATCAACCGCCCTAGCTTTAGGGATTCCATCACCGGCTCGCATGTCATCACCGGATCCGCCGCCACTGCCGCTCTCAACAGTTGCAGGCATTTACTCAGCCAACCAAGAAGACGGTGCATTGCTGCATTGTACTCTCGCTGCTCAATTTTTTCGGACCGCCTCACCTCTACCATCTCAAGACCAATTTCCAACATCATGCCCGGCAGCCAGTTCTTTACCTTCTCCCGCGCCTCGGCCTTGCGAGCGAAGGGTGGATACTCATCTTCTTTCCCGCAACCACACCAAACATTTGCCGCCTGGAGAAAGACCAACGCCGCGGGCTTGCATCGATCCAGCGCGGCCAGCAGCAGTCGCTCCTGAAGCTGGAGATACTCGGCAAAGGACGTCTTCTGCCCTTTGAGCTCCCAGCGCCGGTGCATGATCGAGGCCCATGCTGCATCGATCAACTCCACCCCCACTCTCTTGGCCAGCTGCTCTTCGGTAAAGCGTCCATCCCACCGTGGATACACCACCATGAGACGCATCCGCGCCGCATCCACCCCCAGGGTGATGTGCGCGGGCACACCGTCAGACTCCGCCTCCTCCTCAGTAAAGTACTCGGCCAGCTCCACCCCGAGCTTCTTCAGGAGCGGCTCCGCCTGACGCAGCAGCTTCTGCCCAGGCTCCTGCTGGTTGTACACCGGCGTCCACCACCAGGGCATCCCGGGCCTTCTGTTCCCCTCTGTCATCGCATAAACTGCGGCTTAAACCCAGATTTGTCAAACAGCGAAGCAACCCTTCCCCTTTCAGGAATTGAGTTGTGTATTTGTTATTTCCGTTTCCTCCGCATTGTTCGCCTCGCTAGCTCGTGCCCCATTGGCGGCCATCCGCTCCTGCTCTCTAAGACGGTCACGCCGGTAAATTTCAAACAGGTAGCTGTTCTCATCCACGGAGGCCCAGCCCCGCGCACAGCCATCTTCGCCGTACCTAAACATACTGCTGCGATACGAATAGTATGTGTATTCGCGATTTTGGATCACCCGCCCCAGCTTGAGAGCCTCGGTTATCGGTTTGCATGTCGTAGCGGGATCCGCTGCCGCAGCTCTCAGTAGTTGCAGGCATTTACTCAGCCAACCAAGAAGACGGTGCATTGCTGCATTGTACTCTCGCTGCTCAATTTTTTTGGACCGCCTCACCTCTACCATCTCAAGACCAATTTCCAACATCATCCCCGGTAACCAATTATGAACCTTCTCCCGTGCCTCGGCCTTGCGGGTGAAGGGGGGATACTCATCCTCCTTTCCCTTTCCACACCAGATGTTGGCCGCCTGGAGAAAGACCAACGCCGCGGGCTTGCAACGATCCAGCGCGGCCAGCAGCAGCCGCTCCTGATGCTGCAGATACTCGGCAAAGGACGTCTTCTGCCCTTTGAGCTCCCAGCGCCGGTGCATGATCGAGGCCCATGCTGCATCGATCAACTCCACCCCCACTCTCTTGGCCAGCCGCTCTTCGGTAAAGCGTCCATCCCACCGAGGATACACCACCATGAGACGCATCCGCGCCGCATCCACCCCCAGGGTGATGTGCGCGGGCACACCGCCCGCCTCCGCCTCCTCCTCAGTAAAGTACTCGGCCAGCTCCACCCCTAGCTCCTTCAGCAACGACTCTGTCTGACGCAGCAGCTTCTGCCCAGGCTCCTGCTGGTTGTACACCGGCGTCCACCACCAGGGCATCCCGGGCCTTCTGTTCCCCTCTGTCATCGCATAAATTGCGACTCAAACCCGGATTTGTCAAACGACGGAGCAATCCCTCCCCTTCAGGCAATGGGTTGAGTAGTCGTTACTTCCTGTACTGATGATTCACTCGTTTCCTCGATGCCACCTTCGCTCTTGGCAGACTCTGCTGCCGACTGCTTTAGATAATGTTGGCGGTAAAACTCGAAAAACTTGCTGGTCTCGTCCACCGAGGCCCAGCCTCCTCCTCCATATCTGAAAAAGGAACACCGATACGAATCGAGTAAAAACTCGCGATTTTGAATGATCCGGCCTAATCTAAGAGCCTCTTTCAGGGGCTCACATGCCATGCCCGGATCGGCAACCGCCGTCCTGAGTATCTGCAAGCATTGGCGCAGCCACGCCCCTATCCGATGCATCGCCGGATTGTACTCTCTCTGATGGATTCGCTTGCGATTCCTCAATCTCGCCATCACGACCCCTATTTCCGTCATCATGCCCGGAAGCCAGTTCTTTACCTTCTCCCGGGCCTCGGCCTTGCGGGCGAAGGGTGGATACTCATCCTCCTTTCCGCAACCACACCAGATGTTTGCTGCCTCTAAAAAAACCGGCGACGCGGGCTTGCAACGATCCAGCGCGGCCAGCAGCAGTCGCTCCTGAAATTGGATGTACTCAGCAAAAGTTGTCTTCTGCCCTTTGAGCTCCCAGCGCCGGTGCATGATCGAGGCCCACGCTGCATCGATCAACTCCACTCCCACCCGCTGCGCCATCTTTTCATCCGTATAACGCCCATCCCACCGCGGATAAACCACCATGAGGCGCATCCGCACCGCATCCACCCCCAGAGTGATGTGCGCAGGCACTCCGCCCGCCTCCGCCTCCTCCTCAGTGAGGTACTCGGCCAGCTCCACCCCGAGCTTCTTCAGGAATGGCTCTGCCTGACGCAGCAGCTTCTGCCCCCTCTCCTGCTCGTTGTACACTGGCGTCCACCACCAGGGCATCCCGGGCCTTCTGTTCCCCTCTGTCATCGCACAAATTGCGGCTCAAACCCCCATCTGTCAAACACAGACCACAGGCAGATGCATGTTATTCCCGGACCTTGATGATCTTGGCGCCATCAAGCCCGTCTTTGAGGATTCGCTGACTGGAGAGCGTTTCCTGCACCGGGCCATGGGGGGTGTTTATTGCATTCGCGGAGGTGAACACGGCGTGGATGTCGCCATTGACATAACATCTGACATAGATCCGCGCCCCTTTGTGCTCCAGGATAAGATCGTAGTCCGCTACGGTCTGCACCATCGCCGGCAGAGACAGGGATTTCTCCGGCTTCAATATTCTGGGGCCCGTCTTGTAGCTGTCTGTCACAGCATGAGAAGCCACCAGATGCTTCGCCCTCGTTCTCAAGCCGTCCTTCTTCTGCCCCTCCGGATGCGCCAGCAGGATGCGCCCCGTCCCAGGGGCATCCACCACGGGATGATCCCGCAGGAACTGCTCTGCCTGATCGATCAGGGCCTCGTCTGCGAGATTCGCATCCAGCACGGGCAGCGAGTCCTTGGCCCTGGGCAGATGCTTCTTCACCTTGTCAAACACCGCCCCTGCCTTCAATTCCGGTGGCAGCGGTGTCTTCTGGTTCTGATGCCACTCCGTCACCTTCTCGGGACTCAGGATGTAGCTCTGCGCACTGCTGTAGATCATTCCGCGCTGCGGTGGTAGTTTTTTGCCTAGATGGTGTTCCCAACGCGCCGACCTTAGTTTGCTCTCATAGAGCACTTCTCCACTAAACATTCGCCGTACATCCTCCAACTCCATCCCCACCAGCCCACTCACCTGATGCTCCACCGCGCCTGAGCGGGATCGATGCAACAGCACCTCTGCCAGCACGGGTCGGCCCTCCTCCAGATACGGCGTGAGCACGCGCACGCTGTAGGGCGGGGTTCGAGGTCCAAACACGGCGATCGGCCGCAGCAGGTGATCCACCAGCGCCTGTTTCTCCTCCGGGTTGAGCTTCAAACGGTCCATGTCTGCAAAGACCTTGGGCAGCACGGCCAGCGGTGCCCCGCCCGGTGCCCCCGCAGCAGTGAGCACCGTGGGCTGTACGCCAGTGAGGACCACAGGCAGCGCCGGCACGGCAGCCTGCGCCACCTGGCCCTGGAAACCACGCACCCCCTCCCCGGTGGGGGTGAAGAGCCCGGTCATGTCTGGCGCAGTCTCCGGCACCTCCAGGCGCAGCATGGCGGGCGGTGGGCCATCTCCCCAGGAGGGGGCGCCGTAGTACTCCGTGGCCTCCGCATCCCACGGGGAGGGAGAGATATCGCGCCCCTCCAGAATGGCCTCCGTATCCCGGATGGCCTGGTTCAGCAGCGGGCTGGCGTTCTCTGGCCGGGCGGCCAGCTTCTTCAGCCCACGCAGGGCCTTGCGCATCCAGTCCCGCAGGCGGCGCATGGTGCGGGCAAAGACGTGCTCAGAGAGGCGACCGCCCTCCCGCATCTGGATGAGCTGACGCGCCAGTTCGGTGACCATGCCGCTCAGGCCACCGTCCACCGCGGCCCGCGCCTGGTCATAGCTGGTGTAGAGCGGCCCGGTCTGCGTACGCCCCTGGCCGTGATAGATGTTCACCGTATTGAGCAGCGCCTCCCGCCCTGCCTCGGTAAGCTCCAGTTCCTCCAGGATGCGTCCCTCCTCATGCCGCAGATGGTCCTGAAAGGTGCGCCCCTGGGGATCGCGCCGCCACTGCTCCCGCAGGGCCGCAATCCACGCGGCATGGATGAGCTCCTCCCGCGTGATGGCTGCCGCCAGCGCGGCCGTGGTGCCCGGCTCCAGCCGCGGGCGCACCACCACCAGGCGCCGGCCATCGCGTGAAACACCCACAGAGATGTGCCCGGGGATGCCGCGCGCTGCGGCCTCTGCCTCCGTGTGAATTTCCTCGATCCCCAGCCCCAGGTGCTGGAAGAGCGCGGAGGAGGCCGCGAAAGCCTCCTCAAAGTACTGGGCCGCCCTCTCCCGCGAGGCTGGAGCCGCCAGCCCCGTGTTGCCGGTGCCCGCTGGTGCCGGAGCCGCCCCCAGCGGATCCTCTGCCTGCGACGGCGCTCCAGACAGCCCCTGTGAGGCAGACAGAACTTGATCCTGACTCTGCCCCTGCTCCCCCGACTGCCCTTGCGGCTGAGATTTCGGCTGAGATTGTGGCTGCGGCTTGCGCTTGAGCTCGATCTCTGCCGTCACTCCCGGCCCGAGGTAGGCCGCGTAGTCCTGCGCACGATCCCGTGCAAAGTCCTCCACCCCTTCGTTCAGGGTGTGGAATCCGGCCAGCATCTCACCGGAAGCATCCCGCAGGGTGACGATGGCATCCGCCTCATTCCAATGCGGCACACCGTACCCCAGATACTCACCGATGTTGTCCGAGAGCGCAGCCTCACGCAGCGCAGCCGACGCCGCGGCAGGATCTGCGGTGCCAGCGATGGTGCCCACCAGATCCAGATCTGCCACCACCAGATGGCCGTCGAACGCCTCCACATGCAGACCGGGAAACTCCCTGCCCAGAGCCTGCGCCAGCGGCGCAGCCTCGTCCCCCAGGTACTCGTGAAACGCCGGCTTGCGCCCCGCGGCCACCGCCGCGATCTCTGCCGGCGCTATGCGCTGCCGCCAGGCTTCGGCAACGGGGGAAGAAACTTCGGCCGGAAGCCCTGCGTAAACTTCCCGGAAGCTTCTTGATGCTGCTTCTCCAGCTCCTCTGGCGTCAACACCCGGCCGCTCACGCTGCCAGTCTTGGGGTCGAAGGCGAGGCTGACCGCTTCGCCCTGATCGAGCGCCTTCTTCAGATGGGCGGGTAGAGCCATGATGTTCATTTTCGTTTTCAAGGTTTGAATTGTCAACCGGGTCCAGGGGGAACGCCCCCATCATTTCCTGCGCCGCTGGCTGGGTGGCAGGCTGCGCCTGAGTGCCTGCCGGGGTGGCGGCAACATTCGACCGGGCGGCAGAATCCGCACTTTCCGCGAACCTCTGGTCGGCAGCTGTTGCCTTAGCCAGATTCACAGCCAAGCTATCCTGGAGCGGAGCACATCGGCCATCGTCTGCCGGATCCCACTGCCTTCGAGTCCTAAGCCCCCTTGTCGTCACGTTCCTCCATACGCCACGTGGACGCGTTCACCTGACGCGCCGTGGGAAAGACACCAGCGACAACGCCCTTCAACGGGACTCCGCATCCAGCAACTTCATCACTTCACGGCGCTCTTGCTCGCTGTTGAAGAGAAAATGGATGTCGATGGGCACCATGGTGCCATCTTCCGCCTCAATCCAGTTTTCGGACTTGGCATCCATGATGATCAACGTGCCCGCCACCGGATCATCAAACTCAAAGCTTGCGCTCCGCGAATTGGGAAGATCTTCCCTCATGCCAAGATCGCTCGCATGCCTGACGATGTCATCGTAGTCAGGATGGGATCCTTTCACCCAGGGCTGCGACACAACAATGTGCAGCACGTTCTCCTCTGGCCGGGCACGTGACGGTGCCATGAAAAATCCTTCCAGTTCCACCTGATCACCCAGGAAGCGATTGGCCAGCATATGATCCGTGAGATACTCATACACGGTTGATGTCGCCAGCATGGGGATCGATACCACCTTCACACCCCGCTGCGTCGCCGCATCGTAGGCCACTTGATGCTCGCCCCCCTGCTTGACGTTAAGGGGGACGATTGGCCTTGATCCACGCGGCCACCGATGCCCCATCCATCATCAGTCCTGCCCGCTCTGCCCGCTGCTGGAGGACAGCGGCTTCGAGCTTGCCGAGCTCGGTTTCTTCATACGTGTTTCCACTTGTTCCAGGGTGAGATGCGGTTGCTTGCTCAACATGCTGCGTCGTGCTCTGGAAAAGTACTCGGCCACCGTCTCGCTGGGATGCTTCGACGGCTCGTTCTTTGGAGCTGGGTCCATTCAGGTAAAAGCTACGGGTTGTTTGGCTTGAGTCAAGAAGCTGTCGTCGTTGAGGTGCAGTGTGTTGCTATCGTTAGCAGGCGCATCCGCCCGTTTCTTTTGCGAACCTGATCCCGATGCGCTCTCGTTCGATGCTTGAGAAAACTTGAGCCGCTTTGCTGGTCCAGCTTCCGGTGCCGAAATCTCACCGCGCACCTCCAGACCCAGTGCTCTCCGGTCGAGGTCTGCCGTTAGCTGGCTGGCGAATTTAATCACCCACTTCCGCGTCATAGCATCGGGCGATGAAGCGTTGTTGCCTCTATGCTCGCCTAGTTAGCGCAAGTCTGTTAGGAGGAGCCTTCCAGGTTTAAGTGCTACGCTCCCGCAGGCTCCTGAGCCTGCGACTGATTCTGCTCTTTCTCCAGTTTGAGTCTGGCCTGAAACTCGGCGCGGACCTGGGCCTCCACTTCACCCGCATTTTCGTTGAACTTACCGTACTTGAGTGCGCCAAGTGCATCATTGACAGCCATCTGTTCTCTGATCACTTCAGGGGCGAGGTATTTGGAAATGTCCCGGAACTCAAAGCTAATGGTGTTGCTCCTCTCTTGGTGATGATATCCCAGATATCGCGATTTGCAATTTCAATTTGTCCATCCCGAGACTCCTTGCTGACAACAAGCTTCACCTCATGGGTACTTGTATCGTACAAATGGGCTCTATCAACAAGGCTCACATAGTCCTTGATGGGCTGGTTGAACCCCTGGTGGGCTTCGAGGAGTCTGTTGGAAGGAATCCAGCGGCCTGACTTCTTTGCCCGAACGGCAGCGCGGGTTTCGGCTTCATGAACATCAATTGTAACGCCGAGGAGCTGCACTTGAAACCCTGCCTGGTGCCATCGGTTGAAATGACGCAAGGCACTTTCACGACGGCTCAATGTGCTGTCATAGATGATATGGGGGCGCTGCCCGACTGGTAACGCGAGCACTGCATCCATCAGAGCACCAGAAATCTGACTGGCCTCCTGGTGCACCAACTCCGAAGCCCCACTGTCTCCAGCTTGCACGATTCGATCAAATTCAGGGATGAGCTCTGCGATGTCATCTGGATTTACCGTCACGGCACCTTCCACGGTAGTCAGACCCGACTTGCGGAGGGCATCCAGGACGGTGCTCTTGCCTGAGGCACCCCCTCCTGCCGCTGCCGTTACGGTGGGCAGGGCTCCTTCCTGCACCGGCGCACCCGTGCCTAGGAAATAGTTCACAATGACTTGTCTCAATTCTCTTCGTGGAAATTCCAGGCCAACTGGAAGCAATCCAGCGCGCACCAGTACATGGCCTTCATCCAAAATCGCAGTTTTCTTTTCACGAGTGGGTTGCAGAAGGGGATACCCATCGGGCGGCGTGCGTGGCGGCACAGGGAGACCGCGTTTGTCCAGCGTCACGTCTGCGCCAAAGGCCTTCAAGATTCTAGGATCCACTTCGCTCTCGCGATTCGCCGCACCAGCCCCACCTTCAGGAGAGTCTCCGCCAGCATCCGCGCTCTAGGAAAACTGCAGCCGGGCGTCCGGCCCCGTCCCGTTCCTGCCTGCCGGGGCGCAGGCATCTGCGGAAGAGCCTCCGCCACAACCCAGTCTGAACGAGACGCTGGGAACCCCCGGCACGCCGTTGCGAAGCCTTCTGGACAGGCGGGGGGCAGGTGATCTGGACACCCACGTCTTCACCAAGGAACAGGCGCAGCAGTTAGTGACCCTGCTCAAGCAAGATGCCCCTCCGAAGCTGGACACTCTGGTGCGAGGTATCACGGGTGACAATACTCACAGCAGTGAGCAGATCCGGACGATCGTGGAGGAGTTCGCCAGCTTCCTGCCCCCGGCGCTGGCCAGACAGCTTGCCAAACATCCTGTGGCCATCGCCTTTGACCAGAAATTGGCCAAGAAAGTCGCAGTTTATCGCCCTGAAGACAACAGTAATGCGGTGAATCCCCTGGCACCTGATCTGCCGACATTGCGCCGCACTCTCTTCCATGAGTTGGTACACTGGGCACACCTCAAAGGTCCGTCGTCCTTCAGAGACCGGGTAACCGCCCTGACTTCACGACGTACTGGAGGCTTTGAGGAACCGCAACTTATCCTCTACTCGAGCACCGGAAAGCTCTATGGCCCTAAAGTGCGGGGCATGCGGGACGACTGGGCTGATCTTAGTGGCAATGAATATGCAGGGAGAATTTATCCCAAGGGGGGCGTTTCCGATGCCGTTGAGGTGCCTGCTGTACATCTGGAAAAACTAGCCGACAGTCCCGAAGAGCTTATGTCCCATCTCAACCACCGGAGCGTGATCACCGGGAGGCTCGCATGGCGGGAGGCCTTCTTGACCTGCCTGAATCTCTTCTTACCTCCTTCAACAAATCCATGACCACCTCGCTGACCTACACCAAGAATAATGAGCACCTAATTCTGGTTCTTGAGACGGGCCCGCTGGGAGGGGTCTTGTCCCAGGAAATCAGGGGCGATGCAAGCTTCCGGGATGCGCTGCAGGCTCATCTCGAAGAGACCTCAGGCACGTATGACGGCCTCTTAGCCTTATGTTATAGCGCCGTGGAATAACTCGGCCTGCAGGTCACCACAAAACACGATGGTGAGCCGCCTGATCCAGACGATCTGGAGTTTGATTGAGTCTCTGCTCCCGGATCGCCCCACCCCTCTCCCGGCTGACACCAAGGGAGGGGATTTTCTTTGCTCGCCATCGCCGTGCCAAACAACCACCGCCGCAGACGCATGATATTGCCTTGAACCTTGGCAGCGCTTGATGCATCACCATCACCTGCCGAGGCGAGGGCGGCGCGCGCGATACTGGACGAGACGGCGGATGAGTTCGAGGAAGATATACAGACCAACACCTCCTAGATCGAACACAGGGCAGGCCCGCTCGCGGTGGTGGAGGAAACTACTTTCCGACAGCGATCAAGACCGCCGTGAAGTGATGCAGTTGCTGGATGCAGAGTCCCGTTGCAGGGCGTTGACACGGTGAAACAAAATGCTGGTAACCGATATAATTGGGGACGCAGCATCCCCTGTCCATTGCACGCGGAGATGCCGACGCGGCACCTCACCGCGCTGCAGGCACTCCAGTCCCAGGCGCTCCAACCCGAGCTCAGAGACCACCGAGTTCAAAGATGCCCCCACATTGGCGAGGCGGCGCCCCAGCGGCGGAGCCACTCCACCTCTGTCAGAGGCTCAATCCCAGCCATCACCACGCTCAATGAGATGCGTCATTCCGGCGGGAAGAAGGAGGTCGCTCCGCCTCTCTGATTCCCGCCTGGCAGAGGCGCACGAGCCGCCGGACAGGCACCTTTGAAGGCACTCGGCTCCAACTGGGAGGCAAACAGCCCCACTGAGCAAGGCAAGCTGCCGATTCAGGATACCTTGGAGCAGTCCCGTCGGCTCCCCCTCAACACCATGAAATCTCATCCCTCCGCGGAGTTCCAGAAAGCTGCCCAACCCCAACACTGATCACGATGCAAATCCTCGCCCAACCTCGAGCGGAGTCTCTGACCACCGTCCGCAACCGGATGGTCCTGAAGGCCACGCTGGTCAAACAGCGCGGCGCCCGTCAGAGCCCGCTGGAGAACGCCATCAAAGCGGACCGCATCGCCTTTTTGGTACGCCATGCCAAGTCGCGGCATGACTCTTACTACTCAGCCCTGTCTGGGTGGCGCAACAAGCTGGACAAGTACCTCCTGCAGTCTGAGGACTACTTCGAGTTCCGAAGGGCCGCGCCCAACCGCAACGAGGGTAAGAAGAGCATCTTCGACAAGCAGAACGACTCCCTCAATCTCATTGGAGCGTTCACCGAGTTCTTCGCGGCCCAGGCCCAGAACGATCTCTTCGGCGCACAACCATGGTTTGCCGCCCGCCCTCTTGGCAAGGCAGACGCCACGCTTGCGGACCAGGTCACCAAGCACGCCATGTGGAAGACCAGTCAGGCCGGGCTGACAGAGACCTACTGTGAGACCACCATGCTCACCGCCATCCTGGGCACGCAGTTCACACGCACCACCTGGCTGGTAAACACGGACTCCTATGAAGAGCCACGCACTGCGCTCTATGACGCGAAGACGAAGAAGCCAGTGCTGACCAGCAGTGGCGAAGCCATCTTTGACGATGATCCCATCCTCGAAGAAGAGCGCCCGGGCGATGGCGAGGCAGGAGCTCCCGTCCTCGCACGCTTCCCCAAAAAGGATCCCCAGACCGACCTCTCCCGAGGCACCTACGAATACGGCAAGGCCTTCCTGAAACAGGATGTGGTGACGTACCGCAACATCAAGACTCACAACCTTCACTTTCGGGACATCGCCTTCGACCCGACCGCACCGGATCTTGACCTCCATCACACTGACTTCTTCCACTCCTTCACCAAAGGCGTACTCGACATCGCCAAAGAGTACGGCCTCACCGATGCAGAGACCCGAGAGCTGTACCACGCAGCCAAGGAAAGGTCCGAGAGCCTCAAGCCCGAATCAGCCCGTAGCGAATCGGCCCCTGCGGACCCGGATCAGGATGATCCCAATGGCTCCATCCCCAACCTTCCAGTTCGACTCATCGAGGGGTTCATGCGTGTGGATGCCCTCGGCAAAGGTCAGGCATCCAACATCTACATGGTATTCGCCCCTCAGTGCGAGATGTGCCTGAAGCTGGACTACCTTGGCAACATCACCCCCAAGGGCAAACTCCCCGTTCACGCCCACACCATCAACAGACTCCCCTGGCGGATTGTGGGGCGCGGATTCTTTGAGCGCTTTGACAAGGTGCAAACCTTCGTGGACGACCTGTTCAACCGCATCAACTGGCATGATCGCAAGTCGAGCGATCCCATCACCGGCTTTGACAAATCAAAGCTCGCCCAGGAAGACGAGGAAGAAGACGAACCTTTCAACTCAGAGAAGCCCCTCAACCTCAAGCCGGACTCGAAGCTTGATGAGGCGATCCAGTTCAAAGCACTGCCCGACCTCAATGACCGCACCAAGGAAATGCTGCAGATGATGGTTCAGATGGTGCAGCTGCGTACGGGCATCACCGCGGCGAACCAGGGCGATGTTGCCGGGCTTCCTGAAGCGAGCACGGCCACCGGCATCAAGCAGCTGATGAGCCGTGCTGCAGTGCTGCTCAAATCCCCCATCGATCAGCTCAAACGCAGCTTCACCTGTGACCTGGAGTACTCCCTGCTGCTTCTCTACACAAACCTCGATGAGGACGAGACCTTCGCGTTCGGGGAAGGTGAAAACACGGAACTCATTGAACTCAAAGCGGATGCCGTCCGCGGGCTGGAGCTCAATATTTCCTTGCTCCTGACCCAGGCACAGAACCAGTTCAAGCTGGAGAATGCGAAGGCGGCGATCGACCTTCTCGGCCGGTACATCCAACTGCCAGAACACGAGAAGACGGCGGCGCGCTCGCTCTTCCTTCAGGCCCTGCGGGCTTTGGACTTCCAGGACGCTGATTCCATCATCAGAGCGCCCATCCAGGACCTGCAAACCTTGCTGACACAACTGCCCCCTGAACTGCAAGCTCAACTGGGTGCATTGATGCAGCATCCGCAATCTGCAAGCGGAGTTGACTCCAAGTCGGGTCCCGGATTGATGCAAGCCGCATAGAAGCCAGCACCATTGGAGCATGACCGAACTGCCCATCATCCCCCGCCCCGCCGAGCCAGTGCGGCCACCGCGGGTGCGGGAGCTGCCGCTGAATCGGCTCGTGGATGAGTGGGTGCCGGACGGAGCCGATCTCTCTACGCCAACGGCTGGTATTGCCCGGTATGCCCGCCAGTTGATCCTGGGTGATGGCACTCTGTACGACCCAGAGTTCAGCACCCGGCTTCGATACGGCGCAGGCGTCCCGGACAACAGCCTGGGCTACATCGGAGATGCTTATGTCAACACCGCCACGGGATGGTTCTACCAAAAGACAGGTGAGACCACCTGGACAGTGCGCGGCATCCTCGCGCAGTCCATCAGCAACTCCCTGGCTACATTCTATTGCCCTGACGGCCAGACACGGTCCGTAGCGTTCGCTGAAGCGGGTCCGGCCTCACATGCAGGAACCCATGTGGGCCTGGGTTCTGACAAAATCCGCGATGCCACCTCATCGCAAGACGGGCTCATGACTGCGGAATACGCTGCCAAGTTGGACGGCATTGAGGCATCTGCAGACGTCACTGACGCGGCCAATGTCGGAAGTTCCATCAATGGCTCCTCCAGCAAGGCCACACCTGTGAATGGAGACAGCGTCCCGCTGATTGATAGTGGCGCCTCCAACGTTCTCAAGAAGGTCACCTGGGCAAACGTCAAGTCCACTCTCAAGGCCTACTTCGACACGCTGTACAGCTTCTTCGACCCCTCTTCACCTGGCCCTATTGGTGCTGGCACGCCGGATGAAGGTCACTTCACCACCCTGGACATCTCTTCGCCCGTTGGCGTAGCTTCCGGGGATGTCTTCAAGGTTTACGCCGGGCTTTACAGCCGCAGCGTTTTGACCGTGAACGAAAATGGTTTCAGCAACTTTTTCGAGCCTGTTTCCTGCGCTTCATTTGTCCAGGGATTGAGATTCATCGCTCCCAGCCACCCAGTCACAGGGAGCAGCGTGGATGCGACCCTCTATCTTCGCCCGGAGTGGAACACCTCGGGGGATGTGTCTGCATTTTTGATCGACGTATTGAACACATCGAGCGGATCAAACGCCAACCTGATTGACGCCAGGGTTGGAGGCAGTCCGGTTTTCGTGATCGGCAAGGATGGAGTTTTTCGTCAGAGCATTATGAGCTCTGGGAACATCGATGCCTTCAATCATGTCCGGTCTTTGTATGGGGCCGTCATGACGAAGGGTCAGGTGGCCATGAGCGGGGAAGGGTCTGGAATCCTCCTACTGACTGACCCTGCTACCTTCAACAGCTTCAATCGCCTTTGTTTTGGCGGAATCACCAGCAGCTACCCGGCCTGGCAGCGGAATGACACCACTCTTGTCGCCCGTCTCGCGGACGACAGCGGGAATTCGGAAGTGGAAGCATCTCGTGCCAATCTGGATGGACAAACTGTCTCCGGCTCTGCCAGCGACTCGACACTCAATCTGACTCCAACCTGGAACACTTCTGGGGCACCTTCGGCCATCTATCTGGACGTGACAGATGTTTCAAGTGATGCCAGCGCAAATCTTCTCGATCTGAGGAAGGATGGCATCTCTCGATTCCGCATTGACAGAGGTGGTGCGATCCGAACAGCCGAAGGAAACGAAGTTGTCATTGGTAATTATTCCTCAATAAGATTCGCTGATGGCGGGGCAATCAGCGGGGGCGACTCCCAGGTGATGGAGTTGTACGGCGGGTATTACGGTCCTCTCGCATTGCTTCGATTTGGTGGATCGTCCCCATCTGTTCCTGCTTTAAAGATGTCTGGAACCACCCTCATTGCCCGTCTGGCAGACGACAGCGCAAATGCGGACATGGAGTGCTTGCAGCTCCAGATTGCTGGTCAACTCGTCTCAGGATCAGCCTCCACCAGTGCACTGGAGGTGGAGACCACATGGGATACCACTGGCACACCATCTGCATTGAAAATTGATGTTACCGACACTGCGAGTGATATATTATCACCAATTATAGAATGTCGAGTAGACGGCGTTCAAAAGTTTGCGGTCCTAAAAAATGGCAGAGTAGTTCTTACAGATATTTTTGATGCTCAGATTATCGGAGCAGCGATCATTGGGTACGGTGTTTTAGCTTCTAGCAACGGCTCACGAATAAGCACGCCAACAGATGGTGTTTTTCAATTTACCAATGCGGCCCAAACGCTCAACGGCAATCTGTTAGCCGGCGGCTTAACTCTCACCAACCTTCCCACCACTGACCCAGGAGTTCCTGGGGCCATATGGAGAAGCGGCCCCGACCTCAAAATATCTATCTGACCATGAGCTTGAACATCATTCCTCCAATTGTTGCTGAAAAACTCCTGCCCAGATTCAGGCGGAAGTGATCATCAGTGGAATCAACCCCAGCTCCATAGCGATGGCACCGTCACCGTGCAAACGCCATGAAGACATCCCTGCTCATCGCTCTCGCACCCACCCTCACCTACCGCTGGTGGGAGTTCCTCTGCGCCCCCCCGCCCTGGGGGCCATGATCCAGGCGCTTTGCCACCTTGGCTTTTCCCCCTTGACCCTCGAAAAACGCACTCCCCGCCGCCCTGACTGCGGCACCTCTGGCTTCGTCCACGTCTTTCGCTCCTGTGGGTGAAGCAGGTGAAATGCGAGACCGATCGCTACGCACTGCGTGAAGAGATCGGAGAGGTTCAACTCCCGCCCGAACTGCAAGCTCAACCCGGCGCACTGCTTCAACCTCTGCAATCAAACAGCGAACTTGGAGCCGAGTCGTGATCCGCTCAGATGCAAGCCGCATAGAAGTCAGCACCATTGGAGCATGACCGAACTGCCCATCATCCCCCGCCCCGCCGAGCCGGTACGGCCACCGCGGGTGAGGGAGCTGCCGCTCCTCCGCCTGGTGGACGAGTGGGTGCCCAACGGCTCAGATCTTGCTGTCCCCACCGCCGGCATCGCCCGCTACGCGCGTCAGCTCATTCGGGGGGACGGCACCCTCTTCGATCCGGAGTTTATCGTCCCCCTCCGCCACGGCAACGGCGCACCCAATGTCAGCCTGGGCAATATGGGAGACTCCTATCTGGACCGGCTCAATGGCTGGTTCTATGAAAAGACAGCCCCCGAGGCCTGGGTGTTGCGTGGCGTCCTCGCCCTCCAGGTCACCAATGTTGTCGCGCGTTTCGTCTGCCCGGACGGCCAGACCCGCGAGCTCCCTTTCGCCCGCTACAATGAATCCACGGGTGAGCTCGAGGTGCAGACCCCCGCCGGGACGAAGAGGCTCCTCCTCCTTGACTGATCCAACCCCTTTCCCCGTTCCAGGATGTTGTCTTTTTCTCCTCGTGTTGCTCCGCCCCTGGTGTTCCGTTTGCTGGTGCTCTGGGCGCTGTCCTGCGCCATCCCGGTCACCGCCCAGGTTCCGGCCGGCTCCTACAGCCTAGCCCGGCGCAAGGCGTCCGGCACAGGGTATGAGGAAAAATCCCTCTCCGCCACGGCCAGCTCCGTCGTCACCCTGGACGCCAGCGGCGACCCGCTGGCAAAGGTCATCAGCGACTTCGTTCTGGACTCAGAACTCGCCTCTTGGGCAGGTTCCCCGGGCATCACCACCCTGGGGACCGTCACCACCGGCACATGGAACGCAGGCACCATCGCCGTGCTCCGGGGAGGCACCGGACAGACGTCCTACCTTGACGGCCAGCTCCTCATTGGCAACACCGCCACCGGCGGCCTGTCCAAGGCCACGCTCACTGCCGGCAGCAATATCAGCATCACCCATGGCAACGGAAGCATCACCATTGCGGCCAGCGGAGGCAGCGGTTCCGGCACGCTCACCACGCTCAAATCAAGCGGCACCCAGGTGGGTGGGGCGGACATTGTCACGCTCGACTTCGGCCTTGGCTTCTCACTCACAGAAAGCCCGGATACCGAGGTAAACATCGCGCTGGATGCAACCCTTGCCGCCTTGGCCGGGGCCACCACTGGAGCCAACACCATGACCTACTGGACGGGCACAGACACTGTGGGCAACACGGCGCTCACGGCATACGCACGCACCTTGCTGGATGACCCGGACCTCGCCGCGGCCTGGGCCACCCTCCAGCTCAACACCGGCACGCAGATTGCCTTCTTCAGCGCCGTGTCGGTTCTGGGGAACCTCCACCTCGGGGAGGACTTCGCCCCCGGTGCCCTGGGCCTGCATTCCGGCGTGGGCGGCTCCACGTATCATGAAACAACCAGCGCCGCCACCGCCCCCCGCACCGCCGTCTTTCCAGACAAGTCCGGCCAGGTCGCCCTCGTCTCGGACCCCTCCGGCAGGGTGAACCTGGACCCCGCCTACAACGAGGTCACCGGCGTGCTCCCGCCCTCCAGCATCGCCCTCGGCGGCAGCCTCGGGGCCGTGGGCGGCTATATTGTGCTCTCCGGGGACAACGTCTCGCCGGGCGGTTCAAGATACTACGGCACAGACGCTGGCGGCACCAAGGGCTGGCACAGCCTGGGCGCGGCCGCCGTCGGCCTCGGCAGTGTGGAGAACACCGCCCTCAGCACCTGGACGGGCAGCGCAAATGTCACCACGCTGGGCACCGTCACCACCGGCACCTGGAACGCCAGCCCCCTCGCCACGGCCTACATCGCCGATGACGCCGTGACCAATGCCAAGCTCGCCAACATGGCGGCAAGCACGATCAAGGGCCGGAAGACGGGCAGTACCGGAGACCCGGAAGACTGCACGCTCTCAGAGATTCTCGACTTCATCGGAAGCGCGGCACAAGGCGACCTTCTTTACCGGGGAGCCTCAGGCTGGGCACGACTGCCTGCCGGCACTGACGGTCAGGTTTTGGAAACAAATGGCACCGGGGCCAACCCGTCCTGGGAAACCAGGCTCAGCGGAACCAAAACTCTGGCCACCTTCCGCGCTACAGACAATGAGCCCCCGGCCTCCAACTTCGCCACCCTGGACACCCGCAACAGTCACCCTGTCCTCGATTTCGACACCACCACGCAGGAGGCCGCCGTCTTCAGCGCCAAGATCCCTCAAAACACCAGTCTGGCGGCTGGAGTGACGGTGATCGTACACTGGGCGGCCACCAGCGCCACCAGCGGCACTGTGGGTTGGGATGTCGCCTTCGAACGCATCGCTGACGGAGGAATAGACATTGACTCCGACAGCTTCGGTACGGCTCAAACGGTAACAGCCGCAACAGTCCCGGGCACAAGCGGTGTGACCAAGGTCACAAGTGTGACATTTACCCAAGCACAGCTTCCCGCCAGCCTGGCCGCTGGGGACGTCTACCGCGTCCGCATCCGTCGTGATGTCACCAACGACACCGCCACGGGTGACGCGGAGCTGTTATTTATTGAAATCCAGCTGCAATAAACCATGGCACGCACATTCGACGGCTCCTCAGGTCGCATTGAACGAGGCGGCACACCTCCGGTTACAGCCGTGCCGGTCACGCTGGCCGCGTGGTTCAAAACCACAACGCTATCCGTATCCCAGGTCATCGTTTCCATTGGAAATGCAGACGGTTCCAGGCTTGCTATCACCATCACCAGCGCAGGAAACCCGAGGGCTGGCAGTGTCACTGCCTCTGGCACCACCTCAGGCCCACAACAGACTGGCGGATTGTCCACTGGGACATGGTTTCACATTGTAGGCGCGTTCACGTCCTCCACTTCCCGCACGTTGTACGTTGACGGCGCATTTGTCGGTACGGATACAACTTCCTCCACCATCTCGACCTTTGACAGGATGGCCATCGGTTCCAGGTGGGAGCCGTCTGCATGGGGCACCTTCTTTAATGGCCAAATTGCCGAACCGGCCATGTGGAGCGACGCTCTCACAGCCGCTGAAGCGGCAGCACTGGCAAAGGGATTTTCACCAGCCTTGGTGCGGCCACAGAGCCTTGTGTTTTACGCGCCACTCGTTCGCGATTTGATGGACCTCAAGGGCGGAGCTTTGTCCGCCACCGGCACCAGTGCTTCCGACCATCTGCGCGTCATTTACTAAACCATGCAAACCTCCCACGCCCTCGTCTCCCCAGAAGGGGAAATAGCGGTCACCGGACTGCAGGACCCGGACAGCCTCCCCCTCACCAAGGCTGGCTGGCGCTGGCTGCCGGTGACCGAAGGTGAGCCCCCCGCCTATGATGCGGCCACCCAACGGCTCATGCGAGCTTACGCCGTCGGCACGGATGACGTGGTGCACGGCTGGGCCATCGAGGCCCTGAGTGACGAGGAACAGCGGCAACTCGCCTTCTCCGATGGCGTCGTCGCTGGCTTTGCCGTCGCTCCCGAGGGCTTCACCCTCCGTCTTGAGGATGCCGACCGCGCCGCCTTCGCCCAAATGCTGGCTCTCGTGAAAGAGGCGCTGGACCTCGGCATGATCACCGACGCGACACCCCAACTGATCGCCGACAGTGCTGGGACGCGGCACGAGGTAACAACCCTGCGCTTCCGGCAGATCATGGTCGCCTACGGCCTCCACTACAAGGGACTCTGGGATGCCCTCACCGCAACATGAGAACGATCCTCCTCTCCACCTGCCTCTTCCTGACCTCCTGCGCCAGCATCCCCTGCCCGGCCGTCAACCAGATCCCCGGGAACATTCCCTTCATTAAGATCACCCTCTACAGCCGCACATGGTAGCCATGCTCAACCACCTGCACCACCATCTGGACCTGCTCCTGCACCACTGGAAGCCTGTGGTGGCCGGACTTGTGATGATCGCAAGCTGGCTCGGCCAGATCGCGCTCGACCTCGCTGGCATGGCCAAGGGATGGGAGGACCTTACACTCAAGGGTGTCCTCATCATCGCCGTCCTCTACCTGGCCCGTGAAGGGCGCAAGCGCGAAGCCAAGCACGAGAACGCCATCAAGGCCAAGGACGACCAGATCATTGCCCTGGACGCCGCAAACGAAGCCCGCGATGCGCGATCGGCCCAAGCCCTGACACGAGTCGCAGACGCCCTCGATGGTCTGACGTCCGAAACCAAGATCCAGACCGAGTACTGGAAGGGCATCAACCAGGATCTTGTCGAGCGCGGCCTCGGACCACGCCGCCGCGGCGACACCTCAAGAAACAACACACCCCACACCCCATGACCCCAGTCAAAGAAACCAAGGAATTCCTCGACGCCTTGTCCGCCCTCGCGGTTCGCACCTTTAACAGCCTCTCCGACGACGGCCGCATTTCGGTGTTCGAGGGTGCCGGATACCTGGCCGATCTCAAGACGGTGGCCACGGCAATCTCCGGAGCCCCGCAGATCCCCGGTGAACTGCTCAAGGCTGATGAGGAGGCCCACGCCTACCTCCGCGCCCAGATCAAAGTCGGGCTGGCGAAAGTGGGCGTCACGCACCGCATCCAGGACATTACGGAGGCGATTCTGACCTGGATCGTGGACACCCTGCAGACGGTGGCCTTCATCCGCACTGCGCCGCCTACCGCGCTCCCGGCATGAAGCTTCTCCTCGCCCCATTTTATGCGGTCGCCAGAGCGGCCGCTGCTGTCGTGGACCTGCTCGCGAGCGGAACCACTCACATCAAACGGGACATCAAGAGCATCACCTTGAGCAAGCACAAGCCATGAACGCCATCACCGAACTCCTCCACACCCTTGCCCGGCAACGAGCCCAGTTGACCATCGTCACCCCGGACGCTCGGACGGAACTGGAGCAGGCCATTCACCGTCAAGAGCAGCTGCTGGATCAGCTGTGCCTCGAGTGCTGACCGCGAATGACCCATGGGGGACAGCCTGACAGCAAATCAGTAGCTACAACCACATGAAAATCTTCGACACCATCAAGTCCTGGTTCCAGTCCGCCTGGCAGACCGTTCTGGAAACCCGCATCCTGGATACCGTCGCCGATCTTGGTGGGACCAAGGAGCAGGTCGAGGCCACTCGCCAGCTCATCGTTGCGGCCGAGGAGCGCTTCGCTGGCGTGGAAAAGGCCGGTGAACTGAAGGACGGCTTCGTGCGCGCCGGCCTGCAAGAGTTGTTCCGCGAACTTGCCCCCTACCTCATCAACGCCCTTGTCGGCATCGTCTTCGGCTATCTCCGCCGCCTGGGGAAAGTGTGAGCCGGTGCGTCAGTGGGCAGTGGGCGGGGTGTTGGAAGCGGTTCGTAGTTCAAACTTTAGTTTGCCTCAGGGGGAGGGGTGCCTGGTGCTTGGTGCTTGGTTCGTGGTTCGTGGTCAATACACCCACGGCCTCAGTGTTGGAGTACCGACTTTAGTCGGCTCAGTCGCTAGACCCCTGACCAGCTATTCGCCTCTCCCCTCTCCCCTCTCCATGCCCTTCCGGCTCCTCCTGTCCTTCGTCCTTCTGGTGGTCCTTCCGGCCCTCGTCGTGAAGCAGGCGGTCGCGTGGCGCGCCGCCCTCGGCGCACCCGTCATCTATGTGACCTCAGACGCCGACCACTTCCGGCATGATCGCCTCGCTTGGGAGGCCGAGGAAACCACCGAATAACCCACCCCTGCCATGGACACCACCACCACCACCGCCCCTTCGCTGTTTTCCCGGCTGTTCCACCTCCTGTCGTTCTCCCGGGAGCAGCCCCCGGCCGTCCCTGCGCCCGCGGCACTGACCGTCCCGTCGCCCGTTCCGCTGGCCTCTGCCAGCTCCAAGCCCACGGACATCAGTCCGCAGGGCCTCGAGATGGTGAAGCACTTCGAGAGCCTGTTCCTCACCGCCTACTACGACGGCGGCGGCGTGCTCACGATCGGCTACGGCCACACGGGCCTTCAGCACAAGGATGGCACGGTGTACCCCGGTCGCCGCATCACGGAGCAGGAGGCCGTCCAGCTCCTTGCCTACGACATGAACCAGTTCGAGAGCCGCGTGAAGGCCCTCGTCACCGTCCCGCTCAACCAGGCGCAGTTCGACAGCCTGGTGTCCTTTGACTTCAACACCGGCGGCCTGACCCTGCGCGGCCGCAAGCCCTCCACGCTCCTGCGCAAGCTCAACGCCGGAGACACCGCCGGTGCCGCCCAGGAGTTTTTGAAGTGGAACAAGGACAACGGCAAGACCGTTGACGGCCTCACCCGCCGCCGCTACGCCGAACGCGAGATGTTCCTCGGCCGCGACTGGCGCAAGTTCACCGGGGGCGAGTGGAAGAAGCAGATCGCTTAGCTGCCCGCCTTGCAGGCCTGCGCATCCGTCGATGAACGGGAAATGAGGGCGCGCGCAGAAGGCGGTCAGGTACAAATTGCGCCACAGCGTTCCACTTTTTGTTGCAAGTTAGCGCAGAACGCTTTTTTTATGGTGCATGAATGTAAAGAAACTGACGCAAATACTCGCTCAGAAGTTCTTTGAGAATGGGAACTATGACGCAATCCAGGGTGGCTTATTCAAGGCAAAAGGGCCCGCATTTAGCCCCGCTGCTTTCGATGACATTGAGCCCTACTTTGAACCTGAAGAGGGTTTCGCCGGTTTATTCGTACAATCTGTAGGGTACACATCGGGAGCAAAGGAAGAAGAGGTCCTAATCTACGTCACGCGCGGATCGAAGAAGGCGCTGAGCGAAATTCCCAACGAATTGGAAGGGGTTCGGGTCCGTGCTGAAGTTATGGGGAAACCAAAAGCTGGTCCCGCTCCGGCAAGCTCAAGGACGACGTCAGGACACTTTTACACCAAGGGACTTCGCGCGGCCTGCGGTGGCTCGTGTGCGCCTAGCGGCGAAAGATATGCGGGCACACTGGGGGCACTTATTACTGAAGGGGTTAGCACCTATGCCTTATCAAATAACCACGTCTTTGCTGCCTGCAATCACACCCAAGTTGGCATCCCCATCCTGGGGCCGGCACCGATGGATGCGAAAGCTGGTAAGCGGGCTCCGGGAGAAGTTTGCCGATTCACCAATATGGTGGAATTGAGAAGTGCCAATCCCACCCTCGTTCAACCCATGACCGTTGACGCTGCGCACGCAATTGTCGAGAATGCTGCCCTTCTTAGCTCATGGCAAGGTGATGAGGACGATGGCTATGACACACCTACTGCGATTATTGCCCCAGTTGCGGGCATGCACGTAAAAAAATTTGGAAGGACCACTGGTCTTACTTTTGGAGTGGTGGAAGCTTTTGTCCCAACACCCTGGACTCTTCCGTACAAGTCAAGCAAATTCACTTCTGATGTTTGGTTCCAAGACACCTGGACTGTGCGCAGCCAGGATGGGGACCCCTTCGCTCTTCCAGGGGATTCTGGAAGTCTCATCGTAACAGAAGATGGGAAGGCTGCCGTTGGTTTGCTTTTTGCTGTGGGAGGCAGATCAGAGAGGGCGATTTTTAGCCCCATCTCAACAGTTCTGGAGTCGCTTATCCCTCGAACAGCGTTTAGTCTTGTTGGTAACCATGGTATTTGAACCGTCAGCTAGAGAAGCCGCGCTTGCATTGGCTCAGCAGTGCCAAGGCGAGTGGTGGTATTCTAGTGTGGGCATCACGGAGATTGCCGGTAGAGTGGGTTTAGTTCTGTATACAAGAAGCGCGATACCCGCAAGCGCTTCTAAAAAACTCCCCAAGGAACTCAAAGGATTCCCTATTTTTGTAGAGTATATGGGTCGAATCGCGCCAGCAAAATTTTAAGCCACGCGCCCTCCTGTAAACGGAGAGCGCGTAAACTGCACACCTTAGCGGCCCTTCGTGCCATCGAGGCACCATCCACCATGTGGAATCCACAACCCGGTCGGTCCACCCGAGATGATTGTGAGAGGCATGCGCTCAGAACCCGAGCTTTCTAAAGAGGGCTGCGAGCGGAATGATCTTTCTAAATATACGCAGCGAACCGTCCCACAAATAGGCTATGATCGTGCGGACTGTATGCCACCCTACGACGCATCGAATGTAGATGCCGCCACGCCGCGCAGCCTTCATCTCCTTGATGTCTTCAACAAGGTCTGAAATTATCAGGTCGATCTCTTCACGCTGCTTTCGAGGGAGGAACATCCTCAACGCCAAAAGCAATGATGGCGACACCCTTCGAGTGGATCTGAGATGTGCTACGACTGATTTTGCCACTCTGATCACATAGCGCTTTTTGGCCTCAAATGTTAGGAGCAGGGAGTTATTTTCCTCATATGCATAATACGTTCCCCTCAGGTCCTGGGTGGCAATCCCCCTACGCTTAACAAGCTTCTTTTTGATCTCCCTTTCATAGCGTAAATTGAAGATCCAAACGCTCAACGCCACGATAAAAATCACGCACACGCATGAGGCAACCAACTGCAAGTTGCTCAAACCAGAATGGTAGACGCTCCAGTACCAAATCGCACTTGCAATTCCAGTGGCGACAAACTCGTATCGTTTGCTCATGAAAGAGCCTCCTTCCCATAGAAAACGTGAAGCGCGCGCGCCTTGGGCATCCACTCAGCCCCTTTGCCTGATAGTTTGAAAAGGCGTACGCGGCGATCACCTTCATCTTCATCCCTCGACTCGACCCACTCAGCTTCCTTCAGGCGGCGCATAGTCGTGTACAAGGTTCCATAGGAGATGGCGCTCCCAGTCTCCTTTTCATAGATCTTCGCAAGCTCTCGCCCGCTGACTTCCCTCGCAGGAAGCGCGTTGAGTAGAGCCCACTCGGTTGGTGATGGCAGTTTCATAGCAAAACCAGTATACAAATCGAATAGTATACAAATCGGAGACCATGTCAATCATGTTTTCCCGCTCCTTAGAAACTCAGACTTCGATGGGTCCCACAACCGCTAAACATCCCCCACCTCCCCTAGACCTCCCCGGAAGCCAGCGGACACATGTCCGCTGACTCAGTTGCGCGGCCATCACGAAGTCACCTCCCCCTGCCCCCTTCCCCCCCACGAGTCAGGCAGCTTGAACGGCTGCTTCTGCACACGCAGGTGGCCGTGGTATTCCCCGCCCGCTTCGTGGTAGGCGTGCAGCAGGGTGGCCGTGGGCTTCTCGTCCTCCCATCGCACCTTGGCGTGGGAGCACGTGACGTGCGGCACCACGCACAGGCGGAAGCCCCTGGGCTGCCAGATCTTCCAGCAGGCCCACAGGTCCTGGGTGCCATGCCCCTCGTAGCCCAGCCAGTTCGTGCAGTTCACGACATCCGCGGTGAACAGGGTGCACCCCATCCCCACCCAGTCCGTCGGCACCATGGCCCCCAGGCCGATGCCTGGGTACGCATGGCTCAGCCAGCCACGCCGACGCCAGCGGGCCGCATTCAGCCCGTAAGCGTTCGCCTTGGCCGGGCATTGCCGGAGTTCCGTCAGCAGTTCATCCACCACCTTGCGGCGCTCCCCGGCCTCGCTCTCGGCGGCGGAGTTCAGAGCCTCTTTGGCCGCGGCAAGCCTGGTCTGCAGCTCCCCGTCTGCCATCCGCTCTTCATCGTACACGTTCGGGTTGATCCAGTGGGTCGGGGAACCGTGCCCACCCAGGAACTCCTCATTCGGGTACGCCGCCATTGCCACCGAGTAGTACCCGCCGTCAAACTGAAGGGCAGAGAGCAGCGCACGGAGGCAGTTGTTGGAGGGCAGCACATCGCTTTCCAGACTCCACAGGTAGTCCGCGCCGATCTCTCTCGCCCGGGCAAAACAGGCATCCTGCATCCTGGCAATGTTCAGATTGCTCCCGGTCTCATGCCCATGTCCCGCGGATCGCGCTTCGCCCGCGGCACACGCGATGTACTCGCACGGCACGCAGCACTCCTTGCCCGCAGCCCCGGAGGCCCAGCGGTTCAGCGCCGTCCGCACCCCCTCAAAGGCCGTCCGGCTCGTTGCGCTGCCGTCACCAGACATCAGAAACGCAACCTCATGGGCCCCTACGCCCGCCGTCTTTAGGTTGGCCACCAGCAGGGGCTCCTGCGCCTGCAGGGCGTAGCAGAATGTCTCCGTTGCGTATGTGCAGATAACAAGCTTCATGTGTCGTTTGGATATCGTCATTAGAACTGCGCTACAAAGTCGCCGCCGCAGGAGCTTTCCAGGAGCAGCACCTTTTGATGAAATGGCCAGCTGCCCCCGTCCGTGTACGCGCTGAGGGCGTCATGGGCGTACATCACGCCGCGGCTGGCGGTGAAGGACGTTTCCGTCGTGATCGTCACCCTGCCGTCCAGCGTCTCATTGTCTGCACCCTGCAGGGTGTACAGATACACCCCAGGGTAACGCACAACGGTGACGCCGCCTCCGGCCTGCCCGTAGCCCCCTTTTAAATCACCCCAGGCGAACGTCTTGGGGGAAACCGCCCCGCCCATGTTCAGGGTGTCATCCGAGTGAATCGTATTCACCTGCGTTACGTTCAGCCAGGGATAGGTCGTACCCTCGGCCCGCAAGGCTTGCTCATCCACGTTGGTCACGGAAGCGGCCACCTGAATCGTGTACGTGTGGTAGATGTTGTCACTCGTGGCCAGCGCCGATGCGGGCATGTAACCGTTCTCCAGGCGCCGCAGATTGATTTCCCAGGTGTTGTACCCGCCCCCCCACAGCAGGACCGGTGCGTCTGTGCCGGTCAGTTCCGTGCCGGAGTAGTTGAATTCCGCGAACTCCATTGAGCTTTCCGAACGGAACTGGCGAACAGTGGTGACCACCCGCGTCTGATACGTGCCGGTGACGGACCTTGCCGTGGTCTGGGAATCGTAGGTTGAGACGGTGCCGTGTGCGAACGAGTCCGTGTACGGCTCCCCGATGTAAGCGGAAAACACCGTTTCCGCCACGGTGCTCCACACCTCATCAAAGGCGGACAGGCCCCCGCCATGCGGGCCGGCCGTGTAGAGCTTGTGGCACAGTTGCGGGGCATAGTGGGTGTCGTACACATCCAGGTCACCGCACGCAAAGGTGCCCCCCTCAACCACACTGCCCACCTGCGTGATTGTCTGATAAGTCATCTGGATGGTTTCTGTGAACATCTCACCCAGGTCCTCGTACGTGGAGGTGGTCCAGTCCACGTGGATCAAGCAGGTGGTGGTGCCCATGGAGTAGGTGCTCGCATCGGCGCCCGTCACCACCGTGCCCGTCCCCGCATAGGTTCGCCACGACGTCAGCGTGGTGAAATCCGTCGTGACGGCCGTGGTTTCCATGGTGCACACGTCAACGGAGTATGTCGCCGTGAGCATTTGCGTGGTGGAGGTGGCATTGGTTAGAGTGGTTTCATAGTTGTAGGAATGGCCGTCCGTGGTCGAGTACGTGAGGGAACTTGTATCTAAGCGCCTGCGGGTGCCGGTCTCGCCCCAAGAGTGCAGATCCATAGACTGGGTTTCATAGCTGTATTCTGTGGTGCGCCACGTCGTGCGACCGCCTTCGCCATCGTCAGAAACAATCTCCTTGCTGGAGTAGGAACCCGTCTTGGTCTCGCCCTCCTCGTCGGTCATGGTGCTGGAACGGGTGACATCATCCGAGATCATGAAGTTGCTAGACACGGTTAACAGATAGGTAAAAGCCGCGCTGCCATAATACGTGGACGCGAACGATGAAGACATCTCCCGCGAGGTCTGGCTCTGGTCCTGATAGTAAGTGCGCGATTCGCTAAACTCGAAACTCTTCGTGAAGTCCTGGCTGTCTGTACACCGTTCTGTCTCCTTGGGCGTGCCCGTGGCTGTGCGGGCAATCCCCCTGAAGTAGGTTGTGGAATTAAGCTCCGTCGAGGTTGTGAACTCTGAGGAGCTATAGCCGATCGGGCCATAGCCGGTTTCAGACGGGGTGATCCACTGTAGCATGGCTAGTCCTAGTTAAACGTCACCAGCCACGTCCAGTGCCTCAGGTAGGGGTCAGACCCACAGGTAAGCTCCCCAGCCGGGCGGCTCGTGGCCAGCGTCTGCTTCGGCACCACGCTCAGTTGCCCGCAACCGGTGGCCCGATGCACCTTCACGTACTCGCCAGATCCCGTCGTACCCCTCACCACCACCGCCACCAGGATGTCGCACGACGATGGCGGCGTGCCTTCGTTCACGGGAATGGGGTCGGGGGCCGTGGAGACCAGGGCATACACGGCGTTGGTCACATCCGCGCCAGAAGCGGTGCAGGAAAGCACCAGGTAGGTCACTCCTGAAGGAATGGCGAAGCTCTTCGTTTCTGCACCGGCGAAAGTGTTGCTGGGCAGCCAGCCGTTGATGGTCCCCAGGGGGGATCGCTGATACAACACCCATACCCCGCCGCCGTTGTCCCGCGCCGCCCAGTTAAACGGGCATTGCTCCGTGACGGTGGAGGCCTGTCGTTGCCGCGACCGCTGCGGGCTGGGCTCGATCTGCAGGAACGGTTCAGACAACAACTGGTCCGCTTCATAGAGCGGAGCCCTCCCGCTGGCAACCAGCTCCTGCCGCCGCGCATGGTCCTCCCGCTCCTCGGCGATCGCCTGGGCTATCTTTGCACGGCTCGGGATCTGGGGCAGGGATTCGTCCATTTACTCAAGAGTGATTTTCAGGATTTCCCGCCTCCACAAGCCATAGCGCCAGCGGCTGATCTGCTCTCCGATGACCACCTCCGAGCCGATCGCCGCCAGATAGGCAGAGGCACTCGGAGTGGTGTTCGCAAAGGTGACCGACTCCGTCCCAAGGCCCCCGGAGGAGGAAAGCGTGGCCCCGTCCACCAGGACACTGCGGAACTCCACATCGAAGAGCACCCCATTGTAAACAATGTCCTCCGGGACGATCTGGTAGATGCTGGCCGGGCTCGGCTGGGACGAGTGAAACGTCACCTCCACCTTCCCGCGGGCCCGCTTTCGAAAACCCGTCCGGATCCGTGGATGATAGACCCACCGGTCCCCGATCAAAACCCCGCTGGCGAAGTTGTGCGCGAGCACGATTGCAGGGAACATAAAGGTCACCCACGTGGGGAAGCTATATCCTGAGGGGGACGTGCCAATGTTGCGGTCCACCTTGAGCTGGAAGTCGCTGCCCAGTTCCTTGTAAGTGATCTCGTGGCCTGCAGGCTGGTTTGCGGACGGTGTCACGTACGGGATGATCTGCCGGGAGATGGAGACCCGGTCCAGCGTCTCCGGGTCGTACTCGTAGTCCACCGCCACCGACAGTGTTTCATAGACCCGCACGATGGAGGCGATCGGTCCCCTCCTTGTCATCACCTCTTTGGTAAGCTTGGCCTGCGTGATGAGCGGATGTGCCGTGCCCTTGGGCGGCTTCGTGTAGCTGTCCGGGTTCACCACATCGAAGCGCCACTCGATCAGAGGCTCCACGCTGGAGTACTCGTCACTGATCACGGCACCATCCTTGGCCAGCAGATTCGGCCAAGTCCCCACCTCGGGGAACGCCAGACAGAAGGCTTGGAGGTCGAGCCGATAAAGCAGCACCCAGTTATCGTGGGAATCATCGCCACCGGTGCTGTACGCATCCACCAGGATGAGATAGGCACACTTGGGGTGCACCGCGCCAGGCACACACTTGGGCGGCACCGTGTGACTGGCAGCCGCCGGATACTTCGGGCTCGCCTTCGTCCGTGGGATCGTCTCCTGCTCAGTGTAGAGACGGTCAAAGGGGGTGCCCTTGCTGGAGAGCTCCACCGCCGCGCTGTCACGCAGCTCTTGGGCAATGTCCTTGTAAGATCTGGCCATGAATCAGTGTCCGGGCTGGAGAAACACGCCAGAGGCTCCCTGTGGCTTCATCTGCCTGGCGATGGCATAGGCCGCCTCATACTGTCGCTTGATCTCACCTACGGCGTTGTCATTGCGGAAGAGAGGACTGCCAGTGAAGCGTTGCCGGGCAATCGGTTGGAAGATCGTCTGCACCAGGTCAGGGCGTAGCGGAATATTCGTACCGGGATCTGCATACCCTGGCGAGCCGCCGTGTACATCCGCCAGTGTGTATCGCGGTGGGGAGATGCGCGCCCGGTAGTGCAGGATCATCTCCGCGTTCGGCATCGGCCCCAGACGGATCCGGGAAGCAGCGGCCACTGCCGAGACCACATAGTTGGTATCTGCCCAGTAGAACCGGGGCGCAGGTTCAGTCCCCGTCCTTCTCACGGCCGCGCTTCGGTTGGTCATACGGCCATAGTCTTCCTGGGGCCAGTACTCATAGACGGAGGCCTGCAGGTCAGACAGGTTGTTCACCGGAGCCAATTCATGCCCATCCGCAACAGACACCGGCCGCAACACCTGCAGCACATCACTCCCTGCCGTCACGCAATCGCAATAGATGATCGCAGAGACGTTGGAGCCCGCACTGTGCACGATTGGGTGCAGCAGCGTCACCGTGGTGCCAGACCGGCTCACGATCTCATTCCAGGGATCTCCCGGTAGCTGGATGGAGCAGCCGAGCATCCAGTCCTGCCAGGGCGCATCAAGAGTGAAGGTCGATAGCCCCGCTGTCAGGGTTGGGATGGTCACCGTCGTCGGCGCATAGATCCGCGCCCCGCGGCGGGCCCTGAACTGCCACAGCGGCCCCAGCGTCGCCAGCTCCGTCAACGCGCCATTGATCGCCGCCAGGCAAGCAGGCAGCGGATCATCTTCCCCGTTGGCGGCGGGAATCGTGCGCTGCTCCGGCGTCAGGTACCCGAGCAGATCGTTGACGGACTGGCGGACGGTCATGGCCACAGGGGGTTTACATTGCGGCCGTCCGGCTCACTTCGTTGAAGTTGGTGCCATCGTAGATGAACTGCACCACGAAGACCTTCGCATCCGCAGTACCAGTGGCCAGGGTGCCTGTGGCCTTGAAGTTCGTGCCAAACGTCAAGGTATGGCTGGAGATCCCCGAAGTGAGGATCCGGATGAAATAACTTCGGCCCGGCACCGCCCCCGTCTTCACCGCATTGATGGTCTCGTTCTGGGCCGGTGTCAGCAGGTAGCACGAGACACTTGAGGCCGGCGCAAACGACACCGTGGCAGCCGCCGCCAGCGTGGCCGTGGATTGGAGGCCCACCGTGCCAGTACCGTCCGGGAACGTCCAACTGCGGCGCGCCGTCGGGTTGGTGATGATAAAGGAGGCGCTGAAGGCATCCTTCTTCGAGCCCTCGAACTCGAGCTTGCCGTCCTTCGCCTTCACCACCAGGTCACCGGAGGCATCCAGCAGGCCACGGGCCAGGGACGAGATGGGCGGTTCTACACCTCCCTTCTCTTTCACCTCTTTGGCGGCAGCTTCCACTTGGGGAACGGCCTGCGCAGAGATGACGGAGGCAAAGGACGCGAGTGCGAGAATGGGAAACAGTGATTTCATGATGGGAACTTTGATGATTGCGTGGATGGGCAGATTACTCGTCAGACGCTGAGTCCGGTGCCGGAGATTCGGCACAGTCCACCCAGCTTCCGCTCTTGATGACAAGGCCCGACCCCTCGGTTTCGATGAGGCTGCGCACCACTTCGGGGTCCACGTGGAGCTCGTCGGCCAGGCGCTTGAGCCTTGTGGGCCGGATGCTTTTGAATACCGCGCGCACCTTGGCGATGTCAGGCACCACGGCCACCTTGCCCTCGTCCAGAGGCACCTCCGGGACCGTGGAGTCCTTGGAAACAACCTGGCTGCCATTGCCCTCCCGTTCCGGCGCACCAGGCGCACCAGGCACTCTCGGAGCCGGTCGGAGCTCCAGCGCCGATGGTTCGGGCTGCCCAGCGGCAGACCCTCCCACCTCCACATCGACGATGATCGAATGCATGAGACGCTGGTCCAACACCTCACGGGCCAGGGCGAGCTTGTCCATCTGCCACAGAGAAAGCGGAATGCTCAGCACATGGCACGAGAGCGCCCTGCTGTACTCAAACCGGAACACCCGGTTCGTTCTGCCCCCCATGCGGAAGGCAGACAGGTTGCCCACAGCCAACATTCGCATCGTGACGATGGGCTCACCAGGCTTTGCATACGGCAGGAGGGTTTTCGTACTGATTTCCAGGGGAAGCTGCGCGAATCGGGTGATCATAGCTCAGAAGATTGGGAGAAAGGCCGCGCCTCTCGGAAAGGCGCGGCCAGTCTGGTGAACGTCTTACTTACAGTGCAGGCACTTCCAGACCCGGGTGCTGGATGCCGACTTCCATCAGGCCGTAGCCGTACGTCTTCCCATCGGTGCGCTTGGTCGGCGCCTGACCGAAGATCGACTCAAACCCGCGACCATGAACGAATTCATAGTCCCGCGACTGGCTGATCATCGTATCCGTCTGGCCGTATCCACGGAGGGCAGCCCCCTTGCCGAAGAAGAAGCCATGCCCGATCGGCATGCCGTTGGCGTTCGCCGGGATGATGTAGGCACCCACCTGGAAGCTGTCAGTGTAGTTGAAGTCACCATTGGTATTGGCACCACCACCCACACCTCCAGGAGCCGGCACATGGTCCCACGTGTCCCCCGTCGCATCGAGGTTCCCCAGCGTGGCGCTGCCAATGGTCGAGGTACCCGCTCCATCAGGCGACAGGATCCCCGTCAGAGTGATCTGGTTGCCATTGTTGCCCGTGCCCGTGTACCGCACAAAGCCAACGCTGCCATCAGGGTTCACCAGCCACGCATAGTACACACCAGCGTCCGGATTCGCCTGTTGGCCCTCGTACCACTGGTAGTCATAGCCGGGGAACCACTCAAAGTAGCGGTGCCGCGTGTTCGAGCTGTTCACGATCAGCTTGCAGCTCGACTGGGCGCTGTCCACACTGAACGCCGTTCCCAGGATCGCCAGCGGTGCCGTCGGATCGCTGATGTGGTCGTCCACATCAGGGATGATCAACACATGCTCGAAGAGAGCAATGTTCATCCAGTCCACCAGGCGCCCGGTAAAGAGCGGATTCTGATCCCCGCGCTCGATGGAGTTTCCCAGAGCATTCTGGTAGCTCGTCGAGTTGCGGATCTCCGTCATCGCCACATCCGGCATGTAGGCGATGTGCCGGTGCACCGGTGACCCCACCTTGTTCTTGGAGACATTGATCGGTCGTGCTCCCAGACGCTGCACCTGCGGCTTCGTCGTGATCAGGAACGAGGGCGACATCGTGTCCGCCGCCGTGATCGCGTCACGGGTCTTGCGCCCATTCGGCCGCACCACGTTGCCATTGGCCAGGCGGATCAGCGCCATCTTCATGTCGTACATGCGATGGCGGCCCAGCTTGACCTTCAGCTTGTTGATGCAGTGCTCGTCCAGATCCGCCCCAGCCGCCAGGAACTTGCGCTCCTTCTTGGTAATCTCATGAGCATCGCGGAAATAATCGACGGTGAGATGGTAGTTGCTGTACTTGGCCGTGCTGGTGTTCCCAGTCAGCTCCTCCTCACCGCGCACACCAGGGCCTGCCAGGTCAGATTGCACGGTAAAGGTCATCTGCTGCCCGCCAAACTTGGTCAGGTCGCGTTTGACATAGAAGACAGACTCCGAATCCTCGGGCCCCTCGAACATCTTGAAGTCATCGTAGGCGGCAGCACCGCTTTCCAACTTCTTCGCATACAGTTTCCCTTTGGCATCGCTTGCCGTTGCCAGCACATCAGAGAGCGTCTCGACGCTGGCATTGGCGTTGTAAGTTCCAGGCATGATATTTAGAAATTAAGGTCAAACCGCGGCACAGAGGGGCACGTCCGAAGCCATTGAATTACCGACGCAGGAGACCGGCGCGCTCACGGGCTTTGATCCCGGCAAGCACTTCGTCCACCTGATCCTCAGACAAGGCGTCCATTGCTGAGAGAGCCTCCTCAACGCTCATGGCCGGTGTGCCAGGAGGAGTCGGGGAGGACAACGCTCCTCGAACCCTGGACTCCTGTGCAGGAGGCCTGGGGAACGGGGTTGCAGTGGCAGAGTGAGCTGCTGCCTTGAATCTGGCGGCCACACGTTCAGTGAGCTTGAGCGGCCAGTCCGACCCTTCCAAGATGGGATCCCTCCGATGCTCCGCCAGGTCGCGAGCGTCTTGCAGTGCCTCGAGGAATTCGGGGTTGGCGAATTGCTCAGGGTACCGCCTGGTGGCTTCGGTGACGTGGTGGGCCTCTTGTTGGGACCAATTGAGATGGTGGGACTGTTCGGCCTTGAACTCCGCCTCGGCGTCTCTGAGCTCAAGCTTCGCATCCAACAGGTCGCGGTTCGCTCTGAGGAGCCCTACGCTATCAAAAGCGGTTGCGGCAGCCTCTTGCTTGGCCTCGATGTCGGCAATGCGTTGCTGGATCTCCTTGACCTTCGGCGATGACTCAGGGCTTGGCTCCACCTTCGCTTCCGCGGACGCCGCTTCAGCAGACTTGGGGGTCTGGGAAGCACGGGCTTCTTCAAAGGTGTTGAACCTGCCTTCCTTGACCGCCTGGATGGCGTCGGCAACGGCCTTGCGTTCCTTCGGGGGCAGAGCCCGCAGAGAAATGCGCGTGGGACCGTCTTCGTCGCTCTCAAGGTCAGACTTGGGAGGTGTGAGCGCTGCTTGTCGGGCAGACGCAGGCGTCTGAGGGTTCGGTGCTGGCTCCGGCAGGTTGAGGACCTTGGCCACGGCTTGAAGGTCGCCGGAAGCTAGCGCTTCGATCTCCGCGTTCGACATACGGGCCACGACCTCATCCGGAATGCTGGCGATGATCTCGTCCAGGCTGGCGTTCTCGGGGAGCTTGATCGCAGGGCGGCTGTCTGCAGGAGGGGTGTCAGACTTCACTTCTGCCGACGCAGCAGCTTGCATGACCTCCGAAGGCGTGATCGCGGCATCGGGGGCTGGCGTGGCGGCTGTGACTTCAGACGAAGGTGACGAATACGGATACGGCAGCGGTTCTTCACCTGCTGCAGAGGGAGTTGATTCCATGCATGGGTTTTACCCTCACGGCATGGGAATGGTAGCCTGCCTGCCCCGACTTGGAGCCAACTCGCCATCGACTTTCACAGATTGATTCACCTACGAGACCACGCTCCCCAGATCCGCAGGGTTCAGCCTCCCCTCCGTGACGTTTCTTCTGACGGTTCGCGGAGATACCAGCGTGAGCCTGGCTTATGGCATCCCGCCCGAACCCGCAGAGCCGGGCCTGCCCGCATGGCTGTTGGGCCACGACTTGAACGACTCTGCGCACTTTGGCCATTTACCTGGCGGCTGCCTGGCCAACTTCGGTGGCCTCTATCAGGTGTCCCCCATGCCCCGGCAGCCTCTTGAGCAGGTCCCTCGCCCGCTTGGTCGCCCCCATGCGGGCATTCGTGTTCGCGGGCGGCTTCTCCGTGCCCTCGAGGTCGCTGTCCAGCTTGATCGCCCGGAGCTTGTCCACCATCTTCACCCGGATCTGCCGGGTCGTCGTGGTGTTCCCGCTCTTGTCCGTACGCTCGTTCTCCGTGATGGTGAGCTCCTGCATGCACCAGGGCGGCAGTTGCCTCACCTTGGCGATGTCCAGCGCGCCCTTTTCATCCATCAGAGTCACCACGTTCACCCGGGCGATGTCCGCCAGCATCCGCCGCTTCTCATGCAGGCTCAGGTAAGCCTCCGCCTGCATTCGTTGCGCCATCTCCTCCCGGATCTCTTTCACCCGGGCGGCAACCTTGGGCGTGGACAGGAGCTCCGATGCACTCCCACTGGAGACTGCCACCGAGCAGCGAGGGTACAACTCCCTGTAGGCAGCGGCAGCCATCGCCCCCGCGGCCACCCGCAGGGCGAAGGTTTCATGACGGATGTTGGTGAGGGTTGGCATAGGAGCGCGGAGTACAACTTGGGGAGAATGAAACCTTGGCTCTATTCTAGCATATCACAGAAGTTTTGCACAAAGTCCCGAGTCGTGATGTCACAAAGCCAAGGTGCTCACATTAACTTTGCTCTATGAACATCAAAAATACCTTTGGCCTGGTCATCGTATCTTTTTCAACCTTGGTCTCGGTTGATCATCTGCCCGCCCAAGGTTCTCCGATCGAAGTTGTTCCGCCAGACCCGAAAGCGAAGGTCATGGGTGGCGCTGCACAACAAGTGCTCAATGTTTTTGAAGGTGTGCGTCGAATGGGAAATGACAAAGTCGTTGAACACAAGGTAGATCAAGTCAAGCCGGAAGCGGAAGCTTACCTCAAATCCAATCCTGACCACGTGGTCCGTGTGACTGTTCAGGTTGATTCTGACAAAAAGGGAGGTGGCACGACCCAATATTCATCGCGTGAACCCGTTGTTGAGAAGGGTGAATCCATTGACAAGATCGAAGCTGAACGCCAGCACAACGCCCAACAGCATGGCACCATTGGCGCGAGTCCACCCGATGGCCATAGCCCGGAAAAACAGGCAGTGTACGTGTATAGATTGAAGGACGGAAATGTCGAGAAACAACCTTCTAGCTCCCCAACCCGGACAACGTTGCGAAGGAACGGCAGAAGCTTGAAGCCGCGCAAAAGGCGGCGGACGATAAACTTGCAAACAGCGGCTCTGCTTCAAAGGCACCTGACAAACAAGCTCCTGCCAAAAAGGACAGCCCTCCTGTAGAACCTCGAGCCCTTCGTGCATCTGAGGGTCCTAGAACCAATAGTGGCTCACGGCAATCAGGTGGTGAAAAGCCATCTATGGCATCCAGGCCGTCCAGCGCGGATCGGTCACAAGCGGACCGCAGATCATCGGGGGGCGAGGGAGCGGGCAGAAACTCTGGAACTAGCGAGACCCGCTCCGTAGGCGATCCTGATGCCGGGGGACGCGGCGTTAGACTCACACCTGGGGACTAGTGTGCTTGCCCGCGGCTCGGAGGGCTGTAGGCCGGACCTCATCAAGCCTGCCCACGACGAACATCCCTGAATGACCCCGGGCCTACAGCCCTCAACATCTAAACCCAATGCCAACCTTGGGCGTTGCCCAAGGCTGCCATCACGCCGGGCTTTCAGCCCTCAGCTCGCTCGCCAGAGGGAGATCATCGGTGACGCCTCACCAGCTTTTTCCCTGATGGCATTGGTCCCGCATGCGGGACGGAACTCCAACCACGTCGCGAAAGTTGTGAGAGGGTTAGATGAGGCTATCGCGCTGGTGGCGTTGGAGGTGCCAGGGGTAGATGGATGCGGGTGGGTGTGGAGACGTTGCAGAAGCTTCTGTGGGGTTGGATGCAGGGAGCGGGACCATCCACCCAGCGCGCTGGGCAAGATGCGAACAGCGAGATGGAGTGAACAAGTCCTCTAAACGAGATCGCAGCAGGGTTGGAGTTCCGCCTTTAGGCGGGGTATTGTGAGCCCGGGACAAAGATGACGTGATAGGATTCTCGACTGACCCGCCTAAGGACCAATGCCATCAGGGGAAAAGATTGGTCCGAGCGATCAACTCTGTTGCATGATGAAACTGAGGACCAACGGTCCGGCGTCATACCAGCCTGGGGCAGCGCCCCAGGTGCTGGGTTCAAAGAGAATCGGAGGGCTGTAGGCCCGGCCTCATCAAGCCTGCCCACGACGAGCATCCCTGAATGCCCCCGGGCCTACAGCCCTCAAGGGTAGTTTGGCCATCTATCCCTGGGGCGTTGCCCCAGGCTGGTATGAACCCGGACCTTCGGCCCTTCTGAATGGGGCTCACCAGTTACAGTCGTGCCGGTTGCACCATCGCGGCTCCGAGGCGCGCCAAGGCAAAACAGCAAGACGATGCGTTTTCCCTGATGGCATTGGCCTTTAGGCGGGGTATTGTGAGCCGGGGACAAAGATGACGCGATAGGATTTCTCGACTGACCCGCCTAAAGACCAATGCCATCAGGGGAAAAGATTGGTCCGAGCGATCAACTCCGTGGCATGATGTAACTGAGGACCAACGGTCCGGTGTCATACCAGCCTGGGGCAGCGCCCCAGGATATGGGCTCAAGGAGAATCGGAGGGCTGTAGGCCCTGCCCGGGCAATTTACTTTTTTTCTCCTTGCGCTTGCCATCGGGCTGAACCCTGGTCAACGATAGAGCATGGCTGAACTCCTCACCACGGCAACTGTCGCCTTGACCAACTTCGTCTGGACGCAGTTGGAGAAGTATGTGCCTCTGCTGTACAAGAAAATCGGGGAGGAGGTCAAGCTAAGGAGCGCCATCCACACGTACCTGAGCCGCTACCAGGACGCCTATGGGAGCATCAAACCCATCGGCATGACCTCCCCCATTCCGTTGGAGAAAATCTATACGGAGGTCCAGTTCACCACGGAGGATCTGCGCCGCCACTTCTGCGAAGGGGCGCTGGAAAGGTCCGCGCTGCGCGACTTGCGTCATCTGATCGATAAAAGCAAAATCGAGACGCTGCATGGGATCGACGCCGCCAATCGCTTTCAGCGCCTCCTGGTGGTGGGGCATCCGGGCGGGGGGAAAAGCACCTACCTGCGCCGGGTAGGCTGGGAGTGCCTGCGCAGCCACGGCATCCTGAAAGAGAGGCATTCAGGCAAGGCTCGCTATGAGCATGCCTTGCTGCCTGTGCTGCTGGAGATGAAACGCTTCCGTAGTGGAGAAAGCACCACGCTGATCGAACTGCTGACAAACGAGCTGGTGAATTGCGGCTTCCCAGAGAGCGAGGCCATGGTGGAGGGCCTCTTGGAAGCAGGCAAACTCCTCATCCTGCTGGATGCTCTGGATGAGGTGGCCCAGGATCGGGTGGAGTCCACCGTAGAGCAGGCGCTGGAGCTGGTGAGGCGCTACCCCGAGTGCCGCTTCATCATCTCCTGCCGGGTCGCGTTCCAGCACGACTACTTCAGCAACTTCCAGGATGTGACCCTGCTGGACTTCACGGATGGTCAAATCGACCACTTCATCACCAACTGGTTCTCCAGCGCGGAGCAAAGGGCGGAAAAAATTGCGGAGAGATTCATCCGGCAACTGCATGATCAGGAACACGCCGCCACGCTGGAGCTGGCACGCAGCCCCGTCCTCCTGGGCTACCTGTGCATGGTCTATGACCGCACGCTCACCCCCTTCACCAATCGGGCAGAGATCTACCGCCGTGCTCTGGATATCTACCTGGAGGAATGGAATGCCCGCGAGCTCAAAAAAGCCCACGCCGGTCGTGTGCATGCCATGCTGCCCCATGAGACGGAGCTCCGCATGCTGGCCCACATCGCCTACCACGCCCTCAAGCAGGAGAAATTCTTCCTCACCAAGGATGAATGGATGAATGCCATCCAGGGCTACGTTTCTGGCCTCGTCGAGAAGCCCAAGGGGGTCTCTCCCGCCGACCTCCTAAATGGCATCGCGGTGAGCCAGGGATTGGTGGTGCAGCGCACCCACCTTGACTGGTCCTTCTCCCACCTCACCCTGCAGGAGTACCTGGCCGCCTTTCATATCGATCAGGCCGACCTCATCGAGGAGACGGTAGAGTGCCATCTGGGCGAGGATCGGTGGCTGGAGGTGTTCCTCATCCTGGCCGGCATGCGACCGGCACGCCTGCTGCGGGCGATGGTCCGCATCGCCAATTTACGTGTCCACTCTGCCAATCCAGGCTGGGCGTCATGGTGCAGACACCTGCAGTCTTAGAAAACGGCAGAGGTAGGGAGCAGCAACGCGCTCCTGACGGTGCAAACGGTAGGCCTAAGTATTTACCTTGCCCTCGCCCGCGGCCTTGACATCGCCCGCGACCGCGACCGCGACCTCGCCCGCGACCTCGCCCGCGCCCGCGACCGCGACCGCGCCCGCGACCGCGCCCTCGACCTCGACCTCGACCTCGCCCGCGCCCTCGCCCTCGACCTCGACCTCGACCTCGACCTCGACCTCGATCTCGTCCTCACCCTCGACCTCGCCCTCGCCCTCGCCCTCGACCTCGACCTCGACCTCGTCCGAGACCTCGACCTCGTCCGGCTTATCGACAGCGTCAATCGCTCAACCCGCCAGGTCACATTGAAGGCCCAAAATGACGTGGTCACGCTCACTCGCCTCCTCGAATCCAATCCGAACGGTCGTCAGGATCGTCTCCGCCAGCATCTGGAAGACCTGCAGCTTTCCCCGCTGCAAAGCAATGCGGTAAGACAGTACCTGGGCAATGTTCGCTTCATCCTGGCCTGCAAGAAAGCCGCCGTCCGCATCATCCGCCAGGAGGACTGGCAGAAGGTGCAGGATCAGTTCTATTTGCCGCCCCCCTGACCGCGCCCTCACCCGATGCCGGTGCCCTGACTCAGCCCTCGTTCACCTCTGCCTTGGCAGTTTCTCTGCCCCATCTAAGCACTACTGCCTCACCACCCCCATCTCCCGCTCCTCAAAGCAGAAGCTCGCCCCTTCCAGCCTGATGGGCAGCAAGTGCCCGCGCGGGCCATTGCGGTTCTTCGCCACCCGTAGCCCGCCTTCCTTCTTCACTGCCTTCCGCGTCACAGGATCCCTCGTCTCCCCCGCTTGCTCGATGAAGAGCACGTTGGAGGCATCCTGACCCGGGGCCCGGCTGTCCAATGTCTTGCCATCGTCATTGAGCTGCGAGAGCACGACGACCGCGATGCCGTTGGCCGCCGAGACATCCCGCTTGAGAGTCCGGGAGATGTAGGCCACCTGATCGGACCGCTTGGCTCCGAAGTCCTTGGCCGTCGGCACCAGTTGCAAGTAGTCCACCACCACCAGCTTCAGGTTCGCGTTGCGGCGCTTCATCGCCCGCGTCTCCGCCACGATCTGCTCTACAGTCCAGGTGGGCTCGCAACGGAGGTGCAGGCCGAAGTTCATCATCTCCCCCACCGCCTTGGACACCCGCCTTGCCTCCCCCTGCTGGAGCGGATGGTGTTGAGGAAAGAACACCTTCTTGCTCTCCAACTGGCTGCGGGAAGATACCAGCCGGTCAATGGTCTCTGTGTCATCCATCTCGTACATGAACCAGAGCACGTCCCCCCCGTGCACCAGCGTGTCTTCCACCAGGCCCTGCGCCAGTGAGCTCTTGCCGTCAGAGGGATAGCCGGCAATCAACCACATCCTCGGGGTGATCCCTCCGAAGGTCGCGTTCCAACTGCGCCACCGGGTGGGGATGCCGGTCTCCACCTGGCCGAGGGCCCGCGCCTCCCAGACGTTCGTGTATTCCATGAGCTTCTCCTTGAAGGTGCCCTGGCAGGTCTGCTCCTGGGCCGCGATTTCATAGAACCTCTCCCCCGCTGCATCCACCAGCACATCCGCGTCACCGTGGCCCACCTCCTGCACTGACTGCAGCACCTCGGTACAGGCCTCGATGACCTTCCGAAGCTTCAGCTTCTGCTTCAGGATGTCGCGATAGTAGTCGTAGTGCGCAGGCGTCGGGACAAACGCGTACAGCTCTGCCAGCGTCGCCGGCCCGCCGATCTTGTCCATGAGCCCCATGTCCATGAAGAACACGGACATGGCCGGCAATTCAGTCGGCCGCTCCTCAGCCACCATGGTCTTGATCGTCTGGAAGATCAGCCGGTTGGCCGGGTGGTAGAAGTGCTCATCCTTGAGCTCGAGCTGGGCTTCCAACGCGACATCATGCCGGCAGATCATGCAGGAGAGCACACCTCGCTCAGCGTCGTCGGAGAATGGAATCTGGATGTCTTGCAGGGTCATAGCTTGAAGCTCGCGCGTTGGGGTTCAGCCGCATGATTCCCGCGTCCCACAGGCAGCGGCCGGGCCTGCAGTTCTGTCCTGATCGCGTTCCAGTGATCGCAGAGTCCAGCGATGGTTGCGGCTCGCTTGGATGCGGAGGCGTAGGTGTCCTCATGGGTTCTGGCCCACGCGGACTCAGCCACTTCGAGAAACGTCTCCACGCCCTCTCTGCTGCGTTGGAGGAAGTTGCGCAGTCTCACGGCGTCTTTCCCCTGGAAGTCATACCGGAAGCCATGGAACTCCTCAAACCGCGGCCCCCAAGCCTGGGTGATGGCGTGATGGCGGGGGTCAGAAGTGCCGTCTGGCTTGAGCGGCTTCCCCGGAGGGGGCGAAATTCCCCCTGCTCCTCCATCCCCCCCGGCAGGGGGGTTAGGGGGGATCAGTTGGTTCTTGGTTACTGGTTCTTGGTTAGGGTTTAGGTTGGGATCCCTTTCGGTTGCTCGTTGGGTTATCGAACCGGAACCCACCGGGTTTTCATCCGGTTTCCTTTTGGGCGGCCTTCCCCCTTTCGCCCCGTTCACCCTGTTGGCCTCTGACTTGCGTTCGTACTTTTCCAGTTCGTCATCGATCCTCTTGTGACGCAGTTCCCCATTCTCCTCGCGGAAGAACAGCCGCGCCACCGTCTTCACAGCCTCACGCTCAGCTTTGGTGATGGCTCGACAGATCCGACAGAGCATGTCCGCAGATGCTGGCAGCGGCCGCTCAGAGACGTAGTAGGCGTCCATCAGAAGCCTGTAAGCCCCGTGCTCCGTGACGGACAACTGCGCGGTGTCCCGGTTATAGTCGCCAACGTGGTGCTGGTAGTAGTGCATTCAGATGAGGTGGGGATTTGCCCTTGTCGTGTTGGGCGCGGTGTCAAATGGGTGGGAGGCGAGCTCCTCGATCTCCACCAGGCACCCCGCAGAGCAGGAGTCCGCGTAGCGCTTCTTTTGCCCGCCATCGACCACCTGGGCATCATCGCGCCAGACGATTCCCGTCAGGGCGTCTTCGGTGGACCGCGCCAGCTTGAGGGCATCCGGCCTGGTGATGGGGAAAGCCGGCGCAGACGGGAGTAGCCCACGCTTCCCGTGGTGCCCCTTGGGCCGCGGCATGAAGAACGTGAACGTCACCCTCAACGCCCCGGTAAGCACCTCGCCTTTGAAGTGCTCGTGTGCTGCCCAGCCCACTGCAGTCCGCCAGTCTTTGTTCTTCTGGCCCGCGGCATCAACAAGGATCGCCCGCTTCGTTTTCTTGCCGATCCCGACGAAGCGTTTCGATCCGCCCGGCGCAGGCACACCCGGAATGAAGAATGAGAGTCGTTGGTTCATGGTCAGAGGGCTTTGGCTTCGATGAGTTGCACCCAGTGCGCCTGCACTGCGCCGTTAAGGGTTTCGCAGAGGGCTTTCGCCTCGCGGTAGCGTTGTAAGTACTCGCTGGGGTCGTCGGTCGGCACACCGTTCATCGCGGCCACAGGCCCCAGAGCGAGATCCGCATGCCACTCGCCCGGACCAGCAAGGTACTCGTGAGCAGCATCGAGGGTCGCACCGCTCAGATGCGGGAGATCCCGCAGAGCCTCAAGGGTTCGGGTTTCAGGAAAGTTCATTCGGATGAGGTGTCTTGTGGTTGTTTCTCCCAGTTCCCGGCCAGAATGTCCTGTATGAGGTGGCCGAAGGTCTTGTAGTGCCTGCCGCGCAGGGAGAGCACCGCATAGGCCCAGCCCGAAACCACCGCGGCGGTTTGTCCGCCCGGGAACTCCTTGTACTTCACCACCGGGCGCAACTTCTTGGGCTTGCGCTTCCACTCCCCAGAGGTGAAGGCATCAAAGAACCGCTTGGCACTCGGCTTCTCCTGATACGTGTAGCCATTGCTGACGACAAACGCCCGGAACGCTGACCCCAGTGCTTTGGGATAGCTCATGCAAACATCGTTGCTCATAGCGGCATCTGGCCGTCACTCTCCGGCCTGTCGCACCTGTCCCGTAGGTGCCACTTACTCAGCCGCTCGAACGGGCCCGGCATTCGCCTCCATCATCCGCTGGCGCACGTGCCAGAAGTCATGATCCTCAGCGCAGGTGGCATCATCACAGCGCTCCCGCTTTTCCGCGATCGCCGCCGCGTACTTCTGCAGGAGCTGGCGGATGCCCTCGCACTCCTCCGCATCGAAGGCCGGGTGCCGCCGATCCTTCCGGCTACGCACCACCGTCCCGATGAAATAATCCATCGCCTCCACCTCGTCGCCAGTCAGGATCGCAGCGTCCGTCTCCTCCGTATGACGCTCGTCCGCCCAAAGGAGCTTTTGGAATGGTGCAGAGATCTGCTGCTCCGCAAGCTGCAAGGCCGCATCCAGATGCGCCCACTTCGCCATTTCGTTGTGACGCGTCGCCGCACGCAGGCAGAGCTCCGCCTCAAGCAGGCGCTGGGTCTCGAGCTCCAGGCGCGCATTCGGCACGAGGCAGGCGGGCAGCTCCGGGATGAAGGGAGGATTCGCCAGGGTGATCTGCGCAGCCTTGATAGACGGCTGCGGTTCCGGGGTGTCGAGGATCTGGATACACATAGTCAGAAAAGGCAAAGGATGGCGATGATGATGAGGGAGACGAGGTAAGCGGCGGCGGCGACCGGGACACAGCCCGCAGGCTCGTCGCCGCGGTGGGGTGCGCGATCCGCGTCGCGGAGGGGGATGCGTCGATTGAGGTTCGCGGACATAGCCCGGTCTTTGAGGGTGAATTTTCAGAGCTCTACCCGGCGCAGTACCGGGCCCTGCAGCGGTTGTTGTGCTCCTGCGCGGCAGAGGGCTCTTTGCGAAGCGTTCCGAGGGATGCCTTGGCGCGGGGAACATTGCTTTTCCGTGCGTGATCCCGGGCCAGATGGGTCAGCCGGATGAGCATGGACTTGTCGATGATCACGTCTGGAATGCGGATAAAATTGGTTCCTCGAACTTTCAAATTTCGACTATTCCCCTGTTCCACGGAGCGGGGCATCCCACGGCCGCCCAGGCTCCCTGCGCTGCCCGCACACTTCACACGACCAGGGTGCGAGAGGTGGACGGGCTGACTGGGGCTGAAAGTCATTGGCCGGAAGGTGGAGGATGGCATGGACTGCCTCCCAGGCGGAGGCCACAAGGTAGGCGACAGGATCTTGCTCAGACTGCATGATTGGCATGGGTTGCGGTGGCAGGCGGAATCGCCCATATCTCCACGAGGCGCACCGTCGTACGGGCAGTTCCCACATTGACGAAACGGGGCTGCCGTTCCGGCGCTTTGTGTTTGAGGTCGCTGAGCATAGCCACAGCCTCCTGGCCGCGGTCCCAGCGTCGCACGTCAAAGGCACGCGTGACGGATACCATCCCCAACCGCTCGGCCTCCGTCCGGTCCAGAGTTTCCCGTAGAGGGGCAGCCAGCAGAGCCTGGTGTTGCCGACGTTGTGCACGCATCGTCATAGACATGGGAGGAGAGAGAGTGTGAGAGGTTGAGAGTCAGCAGGCCCGGCCACGGACCTCACGTCTTTTTTGCTTGAGCGCCTTGATGTCCGGGAGTGACCAGCGGGTGCTGCGCTCATCTGCTCTGCCATGGCAGCGGCCCAGGCGCGGCAGAACCCGGGGCAACCGTCGATGCGGATGGCGGAACTCATCGGGATTTGCCCCCCCTTCGTTTGAGCACTTTGATCCCTGCTTGGAGTGCTTTCACAATGGCGTGGTCAAGCGAAGGGTAGCCTTTGGCGATTTCGCTGAGGTTTCCCAGGTCATCGGCCGACAACGCGTTTGCCATGCGCACGCGGAGGATCACTTCCGCGACGGGTGGCTCAAGCGTGGTGGAATGCATATTGGATCCGATCATAGTCGTATAAAATACGATCTCAAGAAAAAGTTGTATATTATACGAGTCTCTAGTATGAAAGTCGTATGGACGCGAAGCAGTTAAAAGACTGGCGGAAAGCCAAAGGCTGGAGTCAAGCCGACACCGCAAAACACTTCCAGGTCTCCATCCACGCCGTGCAGTCTTGGGAACAGGGCAAAAATCCCATTCCCCCGCAAATCGAGCGCCTGATTCTCGCGGAAGTGGACTTGAAAGTACCCCTTAGCATGATTTCTGAGATCCATCAGATTGCGACCGACAACGGCGTTTCTTTCGATGAGGCCGTGAAACTAATCTTGGGCTCCGGCCTCAAGTCTCTCCGAAGTACCACCCATGCGAAAAATTCTTAAACTGTTCATGCGAACAGTTTGCCATTGGAGCGATTGGGTGCAATGTTTTGTCGGTAACACCGGGTATTACCGGGTGTTACCCAGTAGCACCGACATTCAACACACCTAAAATATGGCTTCCAAGACTCGCTCCACGAAACTCCCTCCTGACCTCGCCGACGCCGCTGAACTCCGCGCCCGGGCTCTTGGCTATGCCTCGTGGAACGCCTACATCAAGGGCCTCATTCGTTACGACCTGCTGGTTCAAGGAGACCATCTCCTTTCCCTGCCCTGGTCCCACCAGCCCCCCGATGCGCAGGACGAGATCGACGCGCACCTGCTCAAGCTCACCCGCCGCGGCAAGGGCGAACGCGGCCAGCTTCTCGAGCACATCCTCGAGCGGGTCAAAGATCCTGCAAAGGTCATTGTCGCCCTGAAAGACGCTGCCTGATGTCCAGTTCCCGGCAAACCGTCAGGCCGTCCGACCGTCCGAGTGGGCAGTGTATCGCTGCCCGTGCGTCCGCACGGGGACGGCTGGCGGTCTGCGTGGAAAGACGACAAGGGCGGGTGGAAGCAAGTCACGCGGAAGGTCAAGAGTGAACTCCTCGAACTCGCACACGAAAAGGCCCGCAAGGTCCACAACGGATCCGCGAGTACGGATTTCACCCCCGATCAGATCGCACTGCTCAAGCGCGTGCTGAAGCTCGGCATCACGCACGCTGAACTCGACGGCCGGAAGGCCATGCGGAAGGCTGTCATCACCAGCCCTACCCTTGGCGAGACTATCGCCGCCATGATCAAGGCGAAGAGCGGTGCCGCGGGCGGCCGTCGGCGTTCACGACACGCTGGAGAGCCGCCTCTCCACGCTGCCCCAAGACAAGAAGATCGCCGAGGTGGTGCCAGCCGACATTGAAGCGTGGTTGGACGCCGTCCGGGCCCGCAAACTAAAACAGCGCTCCCTCCCGAACCTCCGGGCGTCCGCGGTGACACCTCATCCGGTGGGCCCAAGGCAAGGAGCTCCTGCCCCAGTGCGGGAAGACGGCTCCGGAGCAGACGGAGTACATCGAAGAAGGACGCGTCAGGAAGGAAGTGGTGATCTACACCCCCGAGGAGGCTGGCGCATCTCATCGCCGTCACGCGCTCCCTCCCAGGTGGATCCGCCTCCATGGCCCCGCTGGTCGTCATGGGAGCCTTCGCCGACCTCCGGACCGGGGAGATGGCCCCCCTGTCCGACACCAAGGAAGAAGGCGCACAGGGGGGAAAACGTCGACCGCGGCCGCGACATCATCCGCGTCCCGTCCCACGTCGCCAAGACCGGCGACGGCCGCCTGCTCCCCCTCCAGCCAAATTTAAAGGCCTGGCTCGAAGAGCTGGCAGCTCCCAAGTCAGGCCCGATGATGTCCGTGGAATTCCCCGCGGCGATGAAGTGGCTCCGGAAGCTACACCCGGGCCCGTGGAAGAAGAACGCCTGCGCCAACTCCTACGACACCTGCCGCACCGCCCAGACGCAGGACATGCCACGTGTGGCCCTGAAAATGGGCAACAGCGTGGTAATGATCAAGAAGCACTCCTTCGAGGCGAAGAGTCGGACGGGGGGAGGGGTTTAGCGCCAATGCCAGAAGTCTACTCTGATGGAGAAGAAATTTGGGGGGGAGGGGCCTCCACCCCGGGGAGCGCCCTAGTTGGCTTCAAGTCACTCGCGAAGTTTTTAACTGGGAGGGTAACGCAATCAAAACCCGCAAGTGAAGTCACTTGGCTGACAAAAGCTCGAAGATAGGGGTAAGCGATCGCTGGAGCATTCGCTTTAGCGAAATGACTTATTTTGAAATCCTCCGTGATCGCTTCCTCTGTCTCAAAGAATGCCATGTACTTTAGCAGCATGACTCCCTCAGGCTTAAGGCATTGCTCAAGATTAAACGCGACTACAAACAAGGTCGGGCGCTCGTCCAAAAAAACTGGCGCATAACGTAGTTTTTCTACAAATGTGTCCGGCGCTGGATCGTGCCGGATCTCGAGTTCACGCACCCGAGTCTGAGTGAGCCTGAAAACCATCGGCCTACGCTGCTAGTGCGAGTTGATGACAGTACTGTGGCTCAAACTCCCACTGGCCCTCAAAAAGAGGCATCGGATCTTCAGGCCAGAAATCATCCATAGGAGCTTCCAACTCGAAACCAGCTTCTTCAAGGGCGCTGACAAGTTCAAGCTTCGTCATAGAAGCCAGCTTGGCGTCCAATTCAGCGGTGAACTCTTCGATTGTCATGACTGTGGTACGGTGAGAGGAGGGGGAATGGGGCCCGTTTTAACGATCAGAATACTGCTTTTGTCAATGCATGTTTCGGGCCTAAGCACTGCAATAATACGGACGTTTGGAATGGTGGATCTAATATTATATACGCGTTCGACTTCAAATCTCGCGTTGCAATCGTTGATCACCACATCGAAGCCCAGCTGCTTTGAGAGAAACTTAATAATTTTATTATCTTCATTTTCGCCTTTTTTTAAGCTAACCTCAGCCCTGATTTTTTCGCGGGTAACATTAAGCGCCTTTTTTCCATTCTCCGTTGTAACGTCAAACGGCTTCCGCGCCCTTATGCGGACTTTGATCACCGCAAATTCGCTATATTGAATCGATGCCCTCCTGGATTGAGTAATGGCCCACTTTTCAGCCGAAGTTGCGCCATCTGAAATCGCATCACCGTAGAAGTACGCACCGGGGCCATACCAGAGATCCTTTCCATCTCGGACTTCAAACCCGTTTTCCAGGATGCTCGCAGAGTGTCTCGCATCAGTTCCATGGTACCCGTCGACTTCCATACTGAACTTGCCCAACCGCAGATTGTGGTTACACAAGCGGACAGCCCCGATAGCAGGCAGTACGGCCAAAATTGTGTTCTGGAGCAATCAATCGAATGAGCATAGGGCTCATTCTTATCCCACACCATCATGTCATGACAACAAAAAAGTCGCATCGTGGCGACTTGTTGTCCAAATCGCTCAGTTGACTGAGACGTCAAATCCACCTGAAGCTCTTTGCAAAGTTTGCAATCAGTTGCAAATTATCGAATCTCCTCGAAGTCGCATTCGCAACTCGTTGAGAATGTTTAGGGGGTGCCGATTCTCGGCTAACCGAGGAAGCCAAAAAAACGCATCCAGAATAGTCAGCGCCAGAAAGTGGCATCAACCTCAATTTGAAGTTTCAACGCATTGTCTTGAGCGCGGGTCAAAGAGTGTACTGGTGCGCGAAAAGTTGCAGGATGTGCAATTAGCAGTTGCTAACCTGTATTTAAGGATACCATAAGCGCCGACAGCCATGGCTTCTGAAATCTCACCAACTCCGATCCTCTCTGGCGAGGATGCAGCCCGGTTCTTGAGCCGGTTGGAGCGTCGTGACGGGCCAGCTTTCGCTCCTACGCCAAAATTGGCAAATGCAATCCGCCTTATCCGAGACCGAAGGGCCGCGGCTATTCGCCGTCAGAGATCCTGCGACCGGGTTTGCGCTGCAAAAGTGTAGTCATCTGCCCTTTTGCAGTTTCGATTGCGGTGATGCGGACCTTAACGAGTGGTTCCGCCAGGATGTGGTTGCGTCGACAGCTCGATTGATGACGCAAACGTATGCCCTTTTCCACGAAGGCGATACAGAAACGCTGGCGCTCGTCAGCGTGTGCAATGACGCCGTGCGCTTGGAGGATCTGCGAGACAACATAAGCATCCCCGAGGGGAAGCGTCATGACTGGCCAGCGGTGAAGATCGCTCGACTCGGAGTGTTGCGAGAGCTGCAACGGAACAACCTTGGCAGCCACGCAATAAACCTGCTGAAGCGCATGTTTATCACCGAAAATAGGACGGGATGCAGAATCATGACAGTCGACGCTTACAACAAGCGAGACGTGATCAAATTCTACAGCCGGAACGGGTTTGAGCTCCTGGTTGATCGAGACCAGGGCAATCCCACCCGAGCAATGTGGTTCGACCTTTTCAAGGTGGTCGAGGAGATGGCAATTCCCCAGTTGGCGTAGCAAGAAACCTCGCCCAGTTCCGATGTGCACTTGAGTTCAAAACTCAGGAAGGAGATTTGCAACAATTTGCAAAGTCATCGGAACTTTTCGGACTCACATTCATAACTCGTTGAGAATGTGGTGGGTTCGGTGGGGGTCGAACCCACGACCAAGAGATTAAGAGTCTCCTGCTCTACCACTGAGCTACAAACCCAATTATTTTCCAGTGGGTGGGGAGTATGCTTTGAGTTTGAAGGAATGCAAGCAGAATGTGCAACTCATTGTGAACGAAGTGGTGGGAGACGCGTTGGGGAGGCGCGGGAGGTCCATCCGGCACCTCCCGGACTGGCCCTGCCAAACCACCGCCCCCTTTTCCGCAGCAGGGTTGGAGTACCACTTTCAAGCGGAATCAGGAGGCGCGTGGCCCTTGAAGCTGCCTACGCGAAAAGTGTTCGGCCACCTTGGGGTGGCTTGGGTGTCCTCGGGAATGAATGGAAGCCATGGGACGTGCGGGAAGTGATTCCGCTTAAAAGCGGTACTCCAACCCCGGTGCGAACTTTTTACAGACACCAATGCTCACATCGCCCTGCTGATGCCTTAGCAGCAACCGCCTGCCTCACCGATCCCGCCCCACTCCCGACCTCAGGTCTTGTGTCTTGTGTCTTCCAGTCTCGTGTCTCCCGCGCAGCGGGCTCCCTACGCCGCAAAACTCTCGCCGCACGAGCAGGTCACCACGGCGTTCGGGTTCTTCACCTTGAACCCACCGCTCTGGAGGTCATCGCTGTAGTCCAACTCACTGCCGGAGACGAACAAGGCGCTCTTGGGATCGATCACCACGCGCACGTCACTGGAGATCACCATGATGTCCCGATGGGCTGGCCCATCCACCAGGTCCATCTTGTACTGCAACCCCGAGCAGCCCCCGCCCACCACCGCGATGCGCAGCGCCCCGTGCTCGGCGCGACCCTGCTTCTTCAACAGCCCCAGCAGCCTGTCCGAAGCATTCGGCAGGATCTTGATCAGCTTTTCGTTGCCAATCTTGTAGGTGGGGGCAGGGGCGGGCGCGGTCATGGAAGGCGGGGACACAAGGTACAGTAACTTGGATACGCTGGGAGGGGAGGGAGAAGTGAAAAGTGGCAAGTAAAAAGTGAAAGGTCGGGCTTCGAACTGCCTTCGTGGCCTCCGGCAGCCTCTCTACTTTTCACTTTTCACTTTCAACTTTTTACTTTCCCCTAACTCATCTGCCGCCGCAGCGATGCAAAGAAATCCGCCGCATCCTCCGCAGACAGATCCTCCTTCATATAGGCCGCGTGGTCGAAGACCTCCACGTGCTTCTTGTCCAGCTCCTTGAGGAAACTGCTGGGCATGCACGTCTGCTTCTGGCCCCACTTCATGCGATAGCGGCAGTGGCTGAGCGTGAGGCGACGCATGGCGCGGGTGATGCCCACGTAGAAAAGGCGGCGTTCCTCGTCCTTGGTGCCCTCTTCAATGGAGCGCTTGTGCGGCAGAATGCCCTCCTCCAGACCCGGCAGCCACACGATGGGGAACTCCAGCCCCTTGGACGCATGCATGGTGATCAGGCACACGCCGGTCTTCTTCGTGATGTCGTCCTTTTCCTCACGATCATCATTGAGGCTGGTCTCATCCAGGAAGTCCTGCAGGCTGCCTTTGTTGTCCCGTTCATCGAACCACGTGAGGGACTGCTTGAGCATCTTCAGGCCGATCTCCCAGTTCTCCACATCGGTGGGCGTCTTCGCCAGCTTGGCCAGGTAGTCGCGATACCCCACCTCCACGATGAGCTTCTCCGCCAGCGGGGCCAGCTCCACCATCGGCTGGGCGGCATGCGCCTTGAAAAGATCGATGAAATCGATGAAATTACCCACCAGCATCTGCATGCGTTGGGTGAGGAGCGCCTGAAAAGCAGGATCCTTCAGTGCGGTGTAGATGCTGGTCTTCTTCGCGATCGAGTGATCCCGCGCCAGATCCGCCGTGCTGGTGCCAATGCCACGCGTGGGCGTATTCAGGATGCGCAGCAGGCTCACGTCGTCATCCGGGTTCGCCATCACGTGCAGATACGCCAGGATGTCCTTCACCTCCCGACGGTCGAAGAAGCTGCGCGCGCCCACAATGCGGTACGGGATCTTCTTCTTGCGGAACTCACTCTCCAGGATGCGGCTCTGGTCATTGGTGCGGAAGAGCACCGCCATGTCGTCAAACTTGTCGCCCTTGCGATTCGCCTCCAGCATCTCATCGCAGATGAGCTCCGCCTCCTCCTTGTCATCCTCCGCGAGGACCAGACGCACCGGCTGCGAGCCAGGGTTCTGGCTCCACAGGCTCTTCGGACGACGGCCCACGTTGTTCTTGATCAGGCTGTTCGCCGTGTGCAGGATCGGGGTGGTACTGCGGTAGTTCTCCTCCAGCTTGATGACCTTCGCCCCGGGGAAGAAGGACTCGAACTCGTTGATGTTCGTGATGTCCGCCCCGCGCCATCCGTAGATGGACTGGTCGTCATCGCCCACCACGCAGATGTTGTAGGGCTTGGCCACCAGGGCCCGCAGCAGACGCATCTGCAGCGTGTTGGTATCCTGGAACTCATCCACCATGGCATAGCGCAACTTCTGCTGCACTTGCTTGCGCACGTCCTCATGCTCCTCCAGCAGCTCCACCGCCTTCAGCAGCAAGTCGTCAAAGTCCATCGCGTTCAAGGCGCGCAGCTCATCCGTGTAGAGCTGTAGCAGCGCGGCATCCAGGCTCTGGGCCGCATCTCCCAGACTGATGCCGTAGTTCTTGGCCTTGCTGATACGGCTCAACGCCACGTTCGCATCCAGGGACTCCTCCTTCGTCATGAGGCGCGCCAGGATCTTCTTCACCAGACTGATCTGCTCGCTCTGGCTGTAGATGCTGAAGTTCGTCTTGTAGCCAATCGCCTCCGCATGCACGCGCAGCAGCTTCATGCAGAACGCGTGGAACGTGCCCAGCGTGATGTCCTTGCCCTTCGCCGGGCCGAGCATGTCCTTCACACGCTCGCGCATTTCATTGGCCGCCTTGTTCGTGAAGGTTACGGAGAGGATGTTCGATGGCGAAATGCCCTCATCCACCATGTGCGCGATGCGCATGGTCACCGTACGCGTCTTGCCCGTGCCCGCACCCGCCAGGATCAGCACCGGGCCGTGAATCGTCTTCACGGCTTCACGTTGCGGCAGGTTGAGCTGGTCAAAGGCGAAGGACATGGGCGGAGAAGTCGGGGGAAATGGGGGGCGCGAAGAATGGGCAGCAGGCTGAAAACTTCAAATGCCAAAGTTCAAACTTCAACCATCAAACTCAAAAGAGAACGCTCGATCCGCGCCATTCCGCATTCCGCATTCCGCATTCCGCATTCCGCATTCCTAATTCCTAATTCCTAATTTACCTCTCACCCCGTTGGCAGGCCGAGCTTGCGCCAGTCCGCCAGCACCTTCGGGTAGATCTCATGTTCCACGGTATGGATGCGCTCCAGCACCGCGTCTGCGGTATCGCCGATGTGAATGGGCACCTTCCCTTGCGCGAGAATGCGGCCACCATCGATCTCCGCGTTCACCAGGTGCACTGTGGCCCCCGTTTCCAGCTCCCCCTCCTCCAGCGCCTGCACCCAGGCCTCCTTGCCCTTGTACTTGGGCAGGAGAGAGGGGTGCACATTGACAATGCGGTCTGCGAACTCCGAGAGCAGCGGGTCTTTCAACACCCGCATGAAGCCCGCCAGCACCACCACCTGCACGTCATGGCGCTTCAGGTGATCGCAAATCTCCTTCTGCGCACTGGCTGGCAGCTTCCAGCCTGCGCCCCCGGCATCCACATGGATCGTGCTCAGCCCAGCCTCCCGCGCCTTGCGGAGAATGCGCGAGTCCGCTTGGTCAGAGATCACCACCCGGATGTCCGCCTCCAGGTGCCCCTCCGCCACCGCGCGATGGATCGCCTCGAAATTGCTCCCGTGGCCCGAACCCAGGATGCCAATGCGCAATGGGCCGGAGTCCTGGGTGGCGGCCCCTCCAGCTCTCTTGCCCGCGGGCGCGGCTGGGCTCTGCGCCCCCTGAGCCTGCCCCTGCTCCCCGGCCTTCACCCGTTTCAGCGTCGCCGTAGTGGAGCGTCCCGGCACCAGCGGCAGGATCTTGATCTCCGCCCCCACCTGGTCCAGCGCCGCCTTTTCCTCCGGATTCAGCGTCTCCACCGTGTAGTCGCCCCCTTTGGCGTACACATGCGGGGCAATGGCCTCGATCAGCTTCGTCACCCGCGGCTCTTCGAACTTCACCACCGCGTTCACGCACTCCAGCGCCATCAGGATCTCTGCGCGGTCCTCCTCCGTATTCACCGGGCGGGTCGGCCCCTTCAGTTCCCGCACGGAGGCGTCCGAGTTCAACGCCACCACCAGGGCATCCCCCAGCGCCCGCGCCTGGCGCAGGTAGCGCACATGCCCCGCATGCAGCAGGTCGAAGCACCCGTTCGTGAACACCAGCTTCTGCCCAAGTGCCTCAAGCTGAGCCCGGAACTCCCGCACCTGGTCCACAGTGCACAGCCAGGTTTCGGGTTCGAAGTCTTGCAAGGGATCAGTCATGGGCGGCAGTGGCTACAGGGGGTCTGGGTGGGGTGCGAGGTGGGAAAAAGGGGCGACATACTGCCGCAGGATGGGGCGAGTTCAAGTCTCGGTAAATCGGTGGGGCGGTGATCCGGTAATTCAGTAAACCGGTGATTCGTCGGCAGGGAGGCGGCATCGCGAGCCCTGAGCTCAGGTCTTGTGTCTCCCGCGCAGCACCCCCAAAGGCAGACATCTGAAGCTTGAACGACGAACCGCTTCCAGGTTATTGGAAACGCACCGGATCTCCCGGAAATCTCGCCATGCATTGGATGCCGTCAGCCGCGAGGCTGACGCACTGAAGTGCTGGACTACTTTGCCTGCTGCGGCTGCCCCTTCTCCATCACGCCTCCACCGCCCTGCCCACACTTCAAGGTTCAATGAAACCACCGCTCCACCGCTCCACCGCTCCACCGCTCCACCGCTCCACCGCTCCACCGCTCCACCGCTCCACCGCTCCACCGCTCCACCGCTCCACCGCTCCACCGCTCCACCGCTCCACCGCTCCACCACTCCACCACTCCACCACTCCACCACTCCACCACTCCACCACTCCACCACTCCACCACTCCACCACTCCACCACTCCACCACTCCACCACTCCACCACTCCACCACTCCACCACTCCACCACTCCACCACTCCACCACTCCACCACTCCACCACTCCACCGCTCCACCGCTCCACCGCTCCACCACTCCACCACTCCACCACTCCACCACTCCACCACTCCACCACTCCACCACTCCACCACCCCACGCCCCATTCACCCACCCGACGGAACAACTTTTGCTTGCACCGGCCACTTTAGTCACCATAGTTATTACGCCAAGTCATAGTCGCAAATCCTCATCAATACCAGCCTGCGTGCTGGAGAATCCGGAACTGACTGCATCGATATGATCGACCTCGTCAAATCTGTGGCGCTGGACCTGCGTGCCGCGTTGGGCATGCTGTTCACCCGGCCGTTGAGAGTGCTTTGTTACCTGTATATCATGCGGGTCCCGGTGCTGACACTCGGCATCATGATCTTGTTCCCGTTGCTGTCGTGGCTCGGGCCGCTGCGGGCGCTCACGGTGGGAGCCTATGAAGTGGAGTCCTTTGCCCAGGCCTTGCTCGCGACTCTCGGGTTCGTCCTTGCCGGGGGCAGTGCGTACTCCGTCGCCAGCGCCTTTGCAGAGGGCGTGGGCCTGCGCTACCCCGGCGCAGCCTATGACACCTCCCGGCGGGCCCTCCGGTGGTGGCGGCTGGCAGTGGGTGTCGCCGTTCTGGGGAACATCTGCTGGATGCTCGCCGCCTCCCAGCACAGCGTGGATCCCACCTTCACCGCGCTCATTGCTGATCCGGGTGCCAGTTGGTGGTGGCTCCTGGCCGGAAGCCTCGTCGGACTGCTCGTCGCCACCCTGATGGGCGGCACCCCGTGGCTGAAAGCCCGGCTCTTCCACCCTATCCTGACCTGGCTGGGCAAAATGAAGTTGGGCGGCCTCGCGGGCTTTCTGGTCCGCGGTGGCCTGCTCGGCTGGCTGGCCACCCAGGTGGGCAAGACCGCGGCGGGCAACCGGCTGGCGAAGTTTTATCAGTTCATGGGGGCCAGCGCTGGCGTCATCACCCCCGCCGTGCCGGGGGCTCCCGTGACGCTTGAGAGAGGCCAGCCCCGCGCCCATGCCTACGCCCTGCTCACCCTTGGCGCCCTCCTGCTCGTCATCGTCACCGGCTTCCTCAGGCATGCCCTGGCCCCGGTGACCGCCATCTTCCTGCTCTTCACCGTCGTCATCTATGTCGGCACCGGCCTGACCTACCTGCTGGACCTCTATCGCGTGCCGCTCATCCTCACCGTAGTCGCCTACTGCACCCTCATGACGCAGTGGCGGGAGAGCGACCACTTCTACGCCATCTACCCCAGACCCAAGTCGGCCATCGAGTCCGAGTCGGGCGTGCTGGCACTCACCACCACCCCACACCGGGCGGTGCAATCTGCAGAACTCGCCGCCCAAGTGGATCCCCCTCCAGACACCGGCCGATCATCCGCCGCCGCCCCTCCCACGGTGGTTCAAGGAGAGAACCTCTACTTTCACAAGGACGGGAACGAATCCCTGGGGCTCCCGGCACAGATGCTCGGCCGCCACGGCCGGGAGCACCCAGACACCCCCTTCGTCGTGCTGAGCCTGGCAGGAGGGGGCATCCAGGCCGCAGCATGGCCCCTCGCCCTGCTGGAGGAGATCGAAACCAGCCTGCAGACGGCGGACCCGCACAGCACCCCCTTCCACCAGCAGGTGCGCATGATCAGCGGCGTCTCCGGAGGCAGCGTCGGTGCCATGTACTATGCCCATGCCTACAGCTTCGCCTCTCCCCAAGGAGGTGTCACCTCCCCAGGCACCACCTCCCAGGGTGGCATCCCCCTCCGGGCCGCCACCCTGGCCGCCCAGTCCAGCAGTCTGGCGGAGGTCACCCTCGCCATCCTGCGCGATGACTTCCGCAAGATCGCCTTCCCCTTCCTCGTCCGGGAAAACGGCGGCCAGGTGCTCAAGGATCGGGGTGAGGCGCTGGAGCGCAGCTTCTCAGAGAACGCGGAGCTCCGCTTCGGCGCTGGCCCGCGCCTGGCCGACGCCTCCCTCTCCTCCTGGGGTCAGGACGCGCTGGAGGGGCAGCGGCCCGCCCTCATTCTCAACGGCACCGTCGTGGAGACAGGCGAGCGGATCAGCTTCTCCACCGTCCACACCTCACAGGAGCCCACCTCCGGCGGATGGGTTGAGTTCAGCCGACGGTACAATGCCGACATCGCCCTGCCCACCGCCGCCCGGCTCTCCGCCACCTTCCCCCTCGTGAGCCCCGCCGCACGCCCCGCCATCAGTGATCACGAGTGGAAGGAGGTCAACATCATCCCCGGCCAGGAGAACTGGGCCTCCTTTCCCAACGGCTGCAGCCTCCTCCACGTGGTGGACGGCGGGTACTATGAAACTAGCGGCGTGGTGGGAGCCCTGGCCTGGCTCGATGAGGCCCTGACCCAGCTCTCCAGCATCGCCGACTACCGGGCCGCCCTCCACCTCCCGCCGCCGCAGCACCAGTTCAAGATGCCCAGCCGCATCATCTTCATCGCCATGAGCGGATTTCCTGAACCGCCGGCCAACACCTGCAAGGATGAAGGGAAGTCCACCGCCGGTTCCGTCTTCGACGCCGTCTCGCCCATCATCGCCGCCGTGGGAGTGCGCCAGGGCACCCAGAAGTACTATCCCGATGCCCTCCTCAAGATCTTCAAGTCAAGGTGGGACAGGCACGCCTCAGGCGTACGGTTCGACTACACCCGCATTCTCCCGGAGATCCCCTTGGAGGACTGGAACAACGAGCCCGCCAGCACCTCGGGATACCTCCCCCAGGCACCTCCGCTTTCATGGCATCTCCGTGCCTCAGAGCAGGCCCACATCGCAGCGCAGATGAAGTCCGACAGCACCCGCAAGCTGATCGCAAAAATACGCACCCTCATCACCGAAAGCCCCTCCGCCCCACCCACCTCGCCATGAATACAAGACGCAGCAGGTACTGGTTGTTCTGGTGGGCGCTGGTCGTTCTCATTTGCTACACCGTGTACCTCTCCGGAGCCGCCAGCTGGAGCCCCACCATGAAGAAGCACACCGGGCTGGGCTTCACAGACGACGTCACCAGCCCCGTCATCGCCATGGGGCTGGCAGACGATCCTGGCGAGTTTCACGGCGTGCTTGGCATCTCCGCGAAGCAGGCCAGCCCCTCGGGCTCCTCCGCGGAACTGGGGCAGCACAGCAGCTCCCCGAAAGACATCGGGCAGGACACCGACTCCGCGCAAAAGCTCCTCTGGCTCGACTTCGGCTTTCTCGCGCTTTACACCCTCGCCTTGCTGTTGCTCATCTGGCATCTCACCACGGCAAAGATTCTCCAGCCCACGGCCTTTGCCGTCCTTCTGGCCAGTCTGCCGCTCGTCATCGCCGCTGCAGACGTGGTGGAGAATATCAGCGCCCTTTCCCTGCTCGGCAGGGTAGAGCAGTCACTCATCAAGGCCATGCGGGAGGTCGTGGAGGCCCAACAAGACAAGTCCGACGTGACAGAGCGGGTCAAGGACGTGCTGGCCAACGCCGCCACCCGCAACCCCGAAAGCCCGCCCGTCTGGCAGACCCTCCACGACAAGAAAGTCATCCTCCTGAGCGGCGACGGCAAAGACCCGGCCGCCATCGAGACCATCGCCAAACTCGAGAACATTCCCGCCACCGTCTATGACGCCGTCGTGCAGGCCAAGACCGCCGACGAAAAGGTGCAGACCCTGGAAGCCTCCGGCTACATCTTGATCAAAGGGGACCGCCCCACCGCTCGCAGCGAGAAGCTACAGGAGGCATTCCACGCCCAGGCCCCATCGGCCCCCGCCACCGCCCCAGCCACGCCACGGACAAGCCCCCAAGGCTACATCGTGGAGCAAGTGCGTCAGACCTGTCAGGACGTGCCCCTGCACATGCGCCAGGCCAGCCTCAGCAAGTGGGGCCTGTCAGGCCTCTTCTTCGCGCTCCTCGGCTGGGTCCTGCTGAAACGTCGGAAACGCGGCCCCACACTGGCCGCACCTCGCGTGAGCTGGTGCCTCTCCGGCGTGCTCATGATCACCGGTGCCCTCACCCTCCTCACCGGCACCTTCATCTGGCCCATCTGCATCGAGGCCGGATTCCTCTTCATCATCGCCGCATTCGTCCCCCTCTTCCTCGGTGGCCTGAAGCTCGCCACCAGCCGCGTCCTGTGATCCTCAGGGCTCTCATGTCGGCCAGACGCCTCGACGTCTCAGGCGAAGCTGTTTGTAGTTCAATCTTTAGATTGCTGCATTCGGCATTCAACGCCCGGCACCGCGGGAACCTTGATCACCTGCGGCCCGACGCCGCATGAGCAGCGCGGACAACTCATCCAGGGGGAACTCAGGATCAGTTCGCGGTCAGAACCGTGCTGCCCACGACCTCCGCCGGACCCCACACGACCGCGGACCCCACAGGACAGGCTATTACGCTACCACCGCATCCACCGCCCCCGAAATCCGGAGGGGTCCACCGCACACCACCAACAGCCACTCACCTTTCACATCGGGCCTCTCATCATCATGCCGCGCAGGCTGTGCAGCGCCGCTTCCAGTTCAGGAATCTCCCGCTCGCGATGAATCGCAATATTCAATTCCTTTGCCAGCCCCGCCAGAAGCGAGGCGGTACGGTAGCTGGTGGTGCGGATCAGCGCGGGCCTTGCCCCCGCCTTTTTGAGCAGACGCAGCAGAACATCGGGCACCGCAGCCAGCAGTGCCTCGTGAGTGCAGGTTTCTACAGAAAGCACTTCCACGCCCATCACCGTTCCACTCTTGGAATCCACTGCCATCAAAATGTACGGATAACTCTGCTCCCCAAAACGGGGGCCCACGGGAGTTGGCAGCAGAGTGAATGCGACCTGCACATCCACACTAGTGCGCAACCGCGCGACCTCCCTTGCGAGCTCGGGATCGCAGCCCGTTGTCGGGAACACATACTCTGTGTCGTCAAAATTGTGCCAGAAATCGCGCCACTGACCGTCAGGCCCTTGTTCGCGGCCGAGAATTTGAAACCGCGGAGTCCTTCGGGAATCCGTGACCAATCCTGCTGAAATTCGCGGAGCGACGTCCAGCACCTGTGTGATCGCAGCCGTAAGGACCTCGATCTCCACATCATCCAGCGGGCCAGCGGCACGTCCCGGTCGCATGGATCGGAATTGGGGCCACACTTTGCCACGGTACTTGCGGTCGAGGCTCTTGATCTGGTCGAGATCGTATTTCTCAAGCTGGGCCCTGCTGCTGAATGAAACCTGAAGCTGGCGTGACTCCAGGATCAAACCCACCTGATCGTCAGCGTCCAGGTCGATTCCCAGATACGGAGCCTCGTGGATGAGGTTGATACGGTGCAGCGACTCCTCCCCCAGATACACCGCCAGACAGCGATGATCCCCCTGCGCCCCCATCACGCTCAGGTACGCAAGCTCAGGAAGAGCAGGATGTCGAAACGCGAGCAGCTCAACCTCTTTCATCCACCCCCACGGGGCGAGATTGCAGAGAGCATCGGCACGGTCATAGAGGGTGGCAAGCGGCGAGGACATGGATGGCAATATGCTTGTAGCAGACACCAAGCCCGGTCAACTGAATGAGGCAGTCACGGCCAACGCCGACTCAGCGGACCGCCCCGCACCCTTCAGATTCTCGACAAAGCCACCACCCCCAGACTTCCAGCCCCCAACCCGCCGACTCGCGTCGTGATCAGGCAGGTAGAAGAGCCGTCTCGGCTCTTGCGTGCGCTGGGTGATTTCACGAACAAGAACCGGGACGGTTCTTCTACATTGAAGACGCGACAAAGAGCAAAGGAGCCGGACGGCGGAGACGCGCGATGAGCCAGGATAAAGCCCGGCACTCCTTTGCATCACCCCGTCAGCGCGGCGGTTCACCACTCCACCACTCCACCACTCCATTCCCACTTCTGCGCCCTCTGTGGTCAGACCTCAGTCCCATCCGCCCCCGACGTCCACCAGCCACCCTCATTCCAGTTGCTCCGTCAAACTCCGAATCACCCGGCACGGATTACCTGCGGCAACCACATCCGCAGGAATGGACTTGGTGACCACACTTCCAGCCCCAATCACTGTCCGGTCGCCAATCGTTACGCCGGGGCAGATGATGGCCCCGCCTCCCACCCAGACATCCGACCCGATTGTCACCGGCTTCGCCGACTCCAGCCACGTTCGACGCTCCATGGCACTGAGTGGATGCGTCGCGGTATAGATCTGCACCGCTGGCCCAAAGAGAACATTGCTGCCGATCGTCACCGGCATCACATCCAGCACCACGCAGTTGAAGTTGAAGAACACCTTGCTGCCGAGCTTGATGTTGTAGCCGTAGTCGCAGTAGAAGGGCGGCTGGATCCACGCATCGTTCGGATAGCCCAGCAACGCATCAACAAGACGTCGCCGCTCTTCTACCTCACTCTCACGCGAATCATTGAAACTCTTGCAGAGATTACGACAACGCTCCCGCTCCCGGGCAAGCTCAGGATCCAGGGCATCGTACAACTCCCCCGCCAGCATTTTCTCCTTCTCCGTCTTCGTCTTCATAGCAGAACAGAACACATGGGGCATGTCTGGCACGGTACAAGTGCCGCCCGAAAAGTGCAGACAAATTCAGCCTATAGAGACCGCCTCCGGCCCGCAGGGTTGCCAGCCGTAACAACGCACCCTTGAATTTCCCAGCGCGGCTTCACTCTCCATCGGGCAGGCTGTAGTACCACGATTGGAGCTCCTGGGTGCGACCTGATGAAAAGATGCGGCTAAGGAAACGGTCGATGTCCGTCTCGATCAGATCAAGGCGGTAGTCGCACGGTGGGGCGAACCCGGTAGCTCCATCGACATACACCCGCCCCGATTCATCCATCAGCACTCCAAGGCCATCGTCCTCAAAGATGTTCGTGCTGCCGATGGGGAAGAGCGGCTCACCAACAAGCTCCTCCAACACCGTGAAGGAGGCGCACAGACGGTCATCAATGTAGCCGAATGAAATCAGCCGACTGTCGCCTACATCCAGCCCGCCAAACTCCGACAACACGCTGACGACAGCAGGCGGAAAGGCCCTGCTAAATTTTGCCACAAAAGCTTCGAGAAGCTCGGGGTCCCACTTCCGGTCCTTGTGCCACCCGGCAGCGCGGAGAGGGCCCAGGACCTTCTGGGGAAATCGAAGGCTGAAGTACCTGCTCGGCCGCAGGCTCTCAGCAAGGCGTTTCAAGATCTTCACCAGTTGTCGTGGATTGGGTTCTAGTCGTGACAATAGGTTGGCATCAAGTCCGTCCATCATTCCACGGAAAAGTTCATGTTCTTGATTTCGCATTCATCCCGATGACACCTATGCCAGTCCGGGTACCACCCCTGAACCGGCGAGACGCCGGTACCACGCACCGGCTAGAAGCCGGTGTCACTTTTGATCCTCGCACCCGTCCGCTCCAAGGTGACGCTGGAGCCTCACATCCGGAGCTACCCCATCCGCCGCACCCGTACCCGGAGGGTTCACCATGAATAGCCAGTGGTCGACCGAGTCTTGCGAGGGCTATCACTGGACCACAGGGACCTGCCGATCTACCGCGCAGCGGCAGGCCCATGGCGATGCCTGCACCAGCCATCCGTCACGCCTCGCCACACGTATCTTCCGGCCTGGTTGACTGAAGCCCCACGCTCCGCCAGGCATCCTCGCGCTGGGGATAGTACACTTCCTCGGAAGGGATCATCAGTTCATCGGATTTGCTCAGTGCGAGAGCCCTCTGCTCCGCAACGAACTCGCTGATATCCTCGATGGCCACCACCTCATCCCTGCCGTATCGACGAATCATGTTGCCCCGCAATCCCAACTGAATCGCCCGCCTCTCCAACGGACCTCCAGTCGGACTGTGATCGGGATCCCACTGGAGGCGACGACACACGTTTTCCCGTCGATGCGTGCGCCACGATAATAGGCTCCAAGAGGGTGCGCGCCCTCAAAGTGGGAAGTCCCTTTCAAGGCGGCGGGCGAGAAGGGCGCAGGAGGTCCGTGTTTCGAACTTGGTCGCCCAGCCACATCATCGCTCCCACCACACCCTCCGGCGTCTTTAAGTCACCCGGAATGCTGGATACCACCAGGAAGTCACTCCCATCCCCCTCCGCAAACTTCTTGTTGTCCGGGAAGACCACGGGCATGTCGGCGAGTGCGACTGAGGTCATCAGCGCCAGGATGAGGGGAAACGAGCGTTTTCATGGTCTTTTTTTGTGCCCGCCGCACCAGCTGAGAGAACCGCAGGGGCCGGCGGAGTATCGAATGAACGGGGGATGATATGAAGTCAGGCGAACCCATCGACGCTCCGCAAGAATCCAGAAGAAATCAATGGCTCTCTTGCCTGCATTTTCTCAGTGCTAGGATTGGAATTCCGGCCCGAGCATCCAGGAAAGTCATTTGTCCAGCATCCTCAGCAGAGCCACCAAGCATCCCAAAAATCCTCCAATTATCGCCGACGCGTTAACCAAGCCGAAAATGCAAGTCCACCACCAACGGTGCGCAAGCGCCATACCGACAAACAGCACCATGCCCATCCAGGGCTGATGGCAGCGAACGGAAAACACCAAGATTATCGGCATCATGATCAACGGCCAGAACGGCAAGAGCCACCCTGCAGCAGAGCACCAACCTTGGAACCCAACTGTGATGATCTTCTTCACAATACGTCGAATGCGCTGATGTTAGGATACACTCAACAACAGGTCGAGACAAAACGGCTCGCAATGCCCCCCCTTCGAGCGGCGTGCAAAAGCCGATGGGGCAGGCCCCGGGGTGGGTTCATTTCCCCACGCAATCCCCCTGCTCCTCTTCTCCGTCTTGTGATGCTCACAAGCTCCACCAAAGCGGCGGTTCCCGCGCGCACTCCATAGTCCCGCAAGCGGGACCAGGTGTTGTATCCTTCATGGCTCAAGCTCACACCTCAGGCCTCCGACATCGGAAGCCGAGCAATTGCTCTTACTCCCAAGAACTCACTCCCCCTGGATGCGAAGCATCTTTGGAGTGCGTGCGAGAATCGCCGCTTTCGCCACATCTTGTAACGTCCTGAAACCTTAACACATTCAGCGAAACCCACCGTCCTCGATCCAGCAAGGTGCCCCAGCCTACGCCCTCCGCGCTCACACGAATCAGCCGTCAACCTCCGCCGCACCCGAACCCGGAGGGTTCACCATGAATAGCCAGTGGTCGACCGAGTGGAGCGAGGGCTACCACTGGACCACGCCCGACTGCCGATCTACCGCGCAGCGGTAGGCCCATCGCATGGCAAGCTCCTGACGCCATTCCCGCGAGAATGCCAATCACCACTTGGCCGCCATGGGCCTACCGCTCCGCGGTAGAATTCCTAACCTCCTACCATGGGTAGTCCTCGCTCCGCTCGGCCGACCCATGGCTATTCATGGCGAACCCTCCGGGTTCATGAGCCAACTCGCAATCTTCCACCACTCCACCACTCCACCACTCCACCACTCCACCACTCCACCACTCCACCACTCCACCACTCCACCACTCCACCACTCCACCACTCCACCACTCCACCACTCCACCACTCCACCACTCCACCACTCCACCACTCCACCACTCCACCACTCCTCTGTGTTCCCTGCGCCTCTGTGGTTAAACCGCACTCCTCCCCTCATCCCCTGATGTCCTCTCCCTCCCCCGCCTCATCAGCGCATGCACCATCACCGCCACCACCACGAGGTTCACCCCCAACAGCCCCCAGTGAAAAGCCGACGCCTCGCGCATCACCGCGACCACCTCAAACGGCACATAGATCGCCCCGCTCCCCGCCGCCAGGATCTCCGCCCAAGTCTTTTCCCGCAGCAGGCCATAGGCCTCCGTAAAACGCAATGCCGCATACGCCACCGCCCCGGCGGCGAGCAGCATCATCCGGGTATTCTGGAGATCATCCGCCGCCAGCACCAAGATCTGCGGGTATTTGGAAGCCGGGTTGAGGTGCAGGTGCTCCACCAGCGAAACCGCGAGGGCATGCAGATCCTTGTGCACCAGCGTCAGCACCGCCGTCGCCGCCAGCAACACCGCGAGCCCCTTGCAGGCCTCCACGGCAGCGACGATTTTGATGGCACGGCTCACGATCAGAACAAATAAGAGGGGATCAACGGCAACCTCCGACTACAAGCACAACCCCGCGCCTTCTGCAAGGCGGGAGTGCCGCACGGCCCGCGTCAGGGAAAATGGCCCGCCTCCATCCCTATCTGGCCACAACGCCGCAGCGCCCCAAAAAGGCAGCCATCCGGCGAATGAACGACGACCAGCCCACGGTTATTGGAAACACACTATTTCCCTGGAAGCTCACCCGGCGCTGGATGCCAGGGGGTCGTGCAACCGCCACCCCACCCTGCTCACCCACAAGGTTAAAGGAAATCCCAATTCCGTAAATTCTGTTAATTCCGTCTAAACCTCATCCCCACCCACCCCTGACACTCCCCAATTCCTCATTCATAATTCATAATTCATAATTCATAATTTTTCCTCTCACTCCGCCATCAAACTCGTCCGGCACAGGCCCGCGTACAAGCCATTGTGCGCTATCAGCTCCTCGTGCGTCCCGTTTTCCACGACCACGCCTTTCTCCAGCACATAGATGCGGTCCGCATTGCGCACCGTGCTCAGGCGGTGGGCAATGACAAAGCTCGTGCGGTTCTTCATAAGCGCGTCCAGCGCCTGCTGGATCTGCCGCTCCGTCTCCGTATCCACACTCGCCGTCGCCTCATCCAGCAGCAGGATGGGCGGGTTGCGCAGCAGCGCCCGCGCGATCGACACACGCTGTTTCTCGCCCACACTGAGTTTGATGCCGCGCTCACCCACTTTCGTGTCCAGACCGTCCGGCAGGGCCTCGACAAAGTGCTTCGCATTGGCGCTCTCGAGTGCGCTCCACAGCTCGTCATCCGTGGCCGTGCGTTTGCCGATGCGCAGGTTCTCCCGCACCGTCCCGTTAAAGAGAAAGCTCTCCTGCGTCACATAGCCGATGCTCCGGCGCAGCCAGCACTTGTTCAGCTCATGCACCGGGTTGCCATCCAGCAGGATCTGGCCGCGATCATATTCATAGAACCGCGTGAGCAGGTTGATCAGCGTGCTCTTGCCCGCGCCGGTCGGCCCCACCAGGGCGATGGTCTGGCCCGGCAGCGCCTCCAGGCTTACGTCATTCACCGTGGGCACCTTGCCGTAGGAGAAATGCACGTGGTCATAGACGATATGCCCCTTGATCTCCTCCAGCTTGCGCCCGGCGTCCACATCCGCCTCCTCCTCGGAATCCAGGATGTCGAACACCCGCTCACCCGCCGAGCGACCGCCCACAAAGAGCTGGTTCAGCGAGTGGATCTGCTCGATGGGCTCATAGAAATAACGCAACACCAGGATGAAAAGGGCAAACTCCCCCTTCGTGAGCGTGCCCTTGAACAGCTCCGTGGCACCAAACCACAGCACCAGAAGATAGCCCGCATTGTTCAGGAACCGCATGCTGGGCCGGTAGATGGACCATACCCGCATCAGGTGCAGGCTGGCGCGACGCAGCGCATCACTCGCCAGGTTGAAGCGTTCATGTTCCTCCTGCTCCATGGCATAGGCCTTGATCTGGCGCATACCTGCAACGTTATCATGCAGCAGGGAGTTCATCCCACTGCTTGCCTTCCGCACGCGGCGTGCGCGATCCTTGGAGGTCAGCGTGTACGTGAGCGCCCCCATCATGATGAACGGCACGGGCGCACAGGCCACCCAGCCCAGCGTGGCATTGGTGTGAAACATCAAAAACGCCACCACCGCGATCTGCAGCACGGCGATCAGGCCCTGCTCAATACCATCGATCAACACGCGCTCCACCGCCGGGATGTCTTCCGACACCGTCGTCATGATGTCCCCCGTGGGCCGGTTGTCGAACCACCTCAGCGGCAACCGTTGCAGGCGTTCATACAGCTCACTGCGCAGGTCAAAGATCACCTTCTGCTCAAAGGTGTTGTTCAACTGAATGCGCAGACTGTTGAAGAGGTCCTGGCCAAAGAACGCCGCCAGACCAATGAAGATCAGCCCCGGCAGCCGGTCCATCTGACCGTTGGGGATCACCACGTCCACGATCTCCCGGGTCAGGCTGGGGAACACCAGCACCAGCAACGTGCCCAGCACGGCACAGGCGAGTTGCGCCCCCGCCATCCAGGGGTAGCGGCGGACATAGGCAAAGACGCGGAAGATCGTTTTCAAATCGGAGAGGAAACAGGGAGGTGGAGCGCGAATGGCGAGTGGAGCAAACGGATCCCCGGGCGGCGAACCTCGCGGGAAAGTACGGGATAAGGATTTCGCACAGAATTGGCCCCTGGTTGCACCAAGCTGAAACTTTCCACCCCGCCCCATCAGGAAGCAACGCCAACCCGCTGCGCGGGAGACTCAAGAGTTGAACTCAGACCCTGCGAGGTCGCTACGGGCGTGGTCCGGTTTTCCCAACCGGCTCACGATCCCCTCCCCGCTCCGCCCACCCTACAGACCGCGGGGCCGGAGACCCCGCCTCCTTTGCTCCGCGACCAAGCCACCTCGCAGCTTGTTTCCTGGTACAGGAGGCGGGGGTTCCCAGCCCCGCTCAGGCGCAAGTCCTATGAAGCCAAGCCACAAGGGGCGCGTACAACCCTGCGCCAGCATTCAAGTCTGACGTCTGGTGTCTTCTTGTCTGGCGTCTCGCCAGCTTTAGAAGCTCGTGTAAGCGCGCAGCTCTTCCAGGCGGCCCTTCACCTCATCCAGCGTCACCGTCTGCAGGCGCTGGGTGCTGAAGGCCTCGCAGGTGAAGCTGGCCGCCACGCTGCCGTGAGCCACCGCGGTGCGCAGATCCGCAAAGGTCGGTTTGCTCTTCCCATTGGCCGCCAGCCAGCCGATCATGCCGCCAAGAAAACTGTCACCTGCCCCGGTGGGGTCATGCACCGCGCTCAGCGGATACGCCGAGCAGGCGAAGAACTCCGAAGGACCATTTCCGAAGAGGAAACTCCCGTGCTCACCGCGCTTCACCACCACGTACTTCGGCCCCTTGGCCTGGAGGCGGCGGCCCGCCTCAATGAGATTCGTCGTTTCCGCAAATTGCTTGGCCTCGCCGTCATTGATCACCAGCAGGTCCAGCTTTTTCATCACGTCATGCAGGCGCTCGTTGGCGATGTTGATCCAGAGGTCCATCGTGTCCGCCGCCACGAACTCCACTTCCGTGCACTGCTCCAGCGTCTGGAGCTGGTTGTCCGGGCTCATGTTCGCCAGCACGGCGAACTTCGCCTTGGCCGCCTCCGGCGACAACTTGGGGAGCCAGTTTTCCAACACGTTGATGCCCACCTTGAGCGTGCTGCGGTTGTTCATGTCCTCATGGTACTCCCCCGTCCAGGTGAAGCTCTCGCCTGAGTTGCGCTCCAGGCTGTCCAGGTTGATTCCGCGGCTCGTCAGCATGTCCAGATGCGCCGCCGGGAAGTCATGCCCCACCACACCCACCAGATGCACCGCCTCGCCGAACAACCGTGCGGAAAGCGACGCATACGGAGCAGAGCCGCCCAGCAGGCCCTCCTGCGACTGAACTTGCGTCTTGATGTTGTCGATGGCGACCGAACCGGAGATAATCAGGGACATGAGAAGGTGAAACGGGGATGAGGTTGAGGGCGGCAGACATGAATGCAGGGCCTTGCCTACGCAATCGGTATTTTTCGTGGGGTAGTTGGGTCAGGGGCAGTTGGGCATGCGGCGCGGTCTCATACCGTTTGGCACTGGGTCGCAACCCTCTCCGGATTCCAGTGCGTCAGTGGGCAGTGCGTCAGTGCGTCAGTGCGTCAGAATCGCGGGGTCACCATGCTGAAGGCTCAGCCCTCCCCTCCCGCCACCGCCACAAGGGTTGGAGTTCCGTCCCGCATGCGGGACCAATGCCATCAGGGAAAAGGGATGGCGATGAGCTCCCTTTGGCGAACGAGCTGAGGGCTGAAAGCCCGGAGTGATGGCAGCCTTGGGCAACGCCCAAGGTTGGCGTTGGTTTTAGATATTGAGGGCTGTAGGCCCGGGGTCATTCAGGGATGCTCGTCGTGGGCAGGAGTGATGAGGCCGGGCCTTCAGCCATCTGATTCTCTTCCGACCCATATCCTGGGGCGCTGCCCAGGCTGGTATGAAACCGGACCATTGGCCCTCAGTTTCATCATGCTACGGTATTGATCGCTCCATCCAATTTTTCCCTGATGGCATTGGCTTTTAAGCGGTCAGGCCGCGCTACCCCGGACGCCACCTGTCTCCAGATCCCAGTGCGTCAGATGTACCTTCGGCCATACCCCATCGCCAGCCTCATCCCTAAACCAGCGTAGCGTCTCAACCAGACGCTTGCGTCGTCTCAACCAGGTGCCGCCCCGGCGGCACCGTCTCAACTAGCAACGCGTCTCAACAGCCCGCTTGCGGGCCCCTCAACCAGCGCAGCGCCTCAACTGCTCCCCTCACATCCTCCGCCTGCAACCACGCGGAAACCACCACCACCCGCTTCGCCCCCGCCTCCACGATCTCCGGCAGACGTTCCGGGTTCACCCCGCCAATGCAGAAGACCGGGCAGGTCGCGAACGCATGCACCTCTGCAATATCCTGCAGACCGATCGGCACATAGTCCGGTTTTGTCCCCGTGGCATACAGGGGACCGAACCCGATATAGTCCGCCCCCTCCGCCATCGCCGCCCGGGCCTGGGCCACACTGTGGGTGGACTTGCCCACGAAGCACTCTGGCCCCACGATGCTGCGGGTGGCGTCCACCCCCTGGTCATCCTGACCCACATGCACGCCCTCACTCCCCACCGCCGCTGCCACCTCCGGGTGGTCGTTGATGATCAGCGGGATCCCGCCGTCGCGGGTGATCGGGTGCATGAGCCGCGCCAGGCGTTCCACCTCTGCTGGCGTGAATTTTTTGGCACGCAGTTGCAGCAGATCCACACCGCCCTTTACCAGAGCCTGTGTCATGTTCGGCACGTCTTCCGGCTTCACATAGCCCAGATCCACAATGCCATAGAGATAAGAGTCCTTCAGCGCGCGCATGCACCATGCTCCACGGGGTGAAGGGCGCGGTCAACGCCGCACCAGCGATTCCAGTTGACCAGTCCCCCTGGACTGTGGACTCTCAGAGCCGCCTATTGGCGAAAACACGCAGATTCTCCTAAAAAGACGATGTCTTCGAAACCAACCCTTCTCATCCTGGCCGCCGGCATGGGCAGCCGCTACGGTGGCCTCAAGCAGCTCGACCCCATGGGCCCCAATGGCGAGACCGTGCTCGATTATTCCGTGTTCGACGCCCTCCGTGGTGGCTTCGGCAAGGTGGTCTTCGTCATCCGCCGCGACTTTGAGGAAGAATTCAAGTCCAAGGTGGGCAGCAAGTTCGACCAGAAAGTGCCTGTGGAGTACGCCTTCCAGGACCTCAACGACCTGCCAGAAGGCTTCAGCGTGCCCGAAGGCCGAGTGAAGCCCTGGGGCACCACGCACGCCGTGCTGGCCGCCGAGCAGAACATCAAAGAGCCCTTTGCCATGATTAACGCGGACGACTTCTACGGTCACGACGCGTTCGCCAAGCTCGCCGCCAATCTGCAGACCCTGAAACCTGCGAACGGCAAGGCCCAGTACTCCATGGTCGGCTTCCAGCTTAGGAACACCCTCTCCGAGCACGGCAGCGTGGCCCGCGGCGTGTGCACCAGCCAGGACGGCAAGCTCGCCTCCGTCACAGAGATGACCAAGATCTACAAGACGGAGACCGGCGCCCGCAACGACGAAAACCCTGACAAACCCGTGGAACTCACCGGCAACGAGCTCGTGAGCATGAACTTCTGGGGCTTCACCCCCGAGCTCTTCCCCCAGCTCAAGGAAGCCTTTGTGGACTTCCTCAAGGAACACGGCAGTGATCCCAAGTCTGAGTGCTACGTGCCCAAGGTCGTGGACCTCCTCATCAAGGCGGGCAAGGCCGATGTGGAAGTGCTCGAAACCAGCAGCTCCTGGTTCGGCGTCACCTACCCCGAAGACAAGGCTGTGGTCGTGAGCAGCATCCGCGCGCTCACTGAAAAAGGCGAATACCCCGCCCCCCTCTGGTCCTAGGCCGACCCCAGGGCACTGCCCTTTCCGCGAACCCGCACTCCAGCCCCCCACAAAGGGCCGGAGGCGGGTTTTTTGTTGTTGCCACCCCGCCATGCGGCCGCCCGGAAAGCTGTTTGTAGTACAAACTTCAGTTTGCCCAGGGCTGCCGCACACCCCCTTCCTCGAACCCCACGTACCCAGCAGCGCCACCACGCCACCCATGCCGATTGCCAATCGGCGCTACGCTGGCGCCATCGCCAGCACCCACGGCACCCATCAGGCTCCTCCCCGGCAGGCCCGATCAAAATCACCGCCCCCGCTCCGCAGCAGGGTTGGAGTACCGCTTTCAAGCGGAATTACTTCACAAACGTCCCAAGGTGGGAGTCCTTCCCAGGATTCCCAAGCCATCGGCAGCCTCGTTGGGGCAAGCCCCATCCTGGAACGCTCGCATCCTGATTCCGCTTAAAAGCGGTACTCCAACCCCGGCGCTGACCTCAACTCACCAGAGGGGACCTCCACCGCCCTGTTCCTGTCTTGCCAACCCTTTGTGCCTTTGTGCCTTCGTGTGAAAAATCTGCACTCTCTGCCCCCCCCACCCATGCCGATTGCCATTCTGCACCACGCGACGCTGTCGCCAGCATCCCGCCACCCATCAGGCTCCTCCCCGGCAGGCCCAATCACAATATCACCGCCCCCGCTCCGCAGCAGGGCTGGAGGGGTAATTTTGGGCGGGGGTGCTCACTGGGGGCAGCACGAAGCCCGGGAGCATCGGCAGGCTAAAGCCCAATGCCATCAGGGAAAAGTGGAGAGGTCGAGCATCTCCCTTTTGTGAAAGTATTGAGGGCCGAAGGTCCGGTATCATTGCAGCCTTGGGCAACGCCCAAGGTAGGCGCTCGTTTTAGATGTTGAGGGCTGTAGGCCCGACGTCATTCAGGGATGCTCGTCATAGGCAGACTTGTTGACACCGGGCCTACAGCCCTCAAGGGTAGTTTGGCCATCTATCCCTGGGGCGTTGCCCCAGGCTGGTATGAACCCGGACCTTCGGCCCTTCTGAATGGGGCTCACTAGTTACAGTCGTGGCGGTTGCACCATCGCGGCTCCGAGGCGCGCCAAGGCAAAACAGCAAGACGATGCGTTTTCCCTGATGGCATTGGGCTTTAGCCTGTACTCCGTACAGCTTCGGGTCCAATGCCTTGACGCACTGCCTACTGCCTACTGCCTACTTGCCCTCCGCGCAGCGGGTTCGCCTTCGTAATAAACGGCGCACTCAAATACACCGGCTCCAGCGCCGCCGCCGCCCATTCCGCCACATTCTCCGCACTCAACCCCGCGGCCAGCCGGGCCAGCCCCACCGCAGACGGCCTCACCGGGACCACACCCTCAAGCTCCGCTGGTGACACTGCATCCAGCGTGTACCAGGGCACCTCACGATGCGCCTCCTGGAAACGCACAAAGTCATTCTTACCCATCAGCGGGATCTCTCCCACCCTCAGCGCCCCACGCTGGATCTGCACGGCGTAAAAAAGGCCCCGCCGCGCATCACCGCACATCACATAGTGATCCGGCACCACCTCCACCTCCGGGGCCAGCAGCGAGCACAGTCCGATCACCGGCACACCTCTGGCCCAGCCCAGCCCCTGCGCCGCCGCGATCCCAATGCGCACACCCGTGTACGAGCCCGGCCCCGTCCCCACCACGATCAGGTCGAGCGCATCCCCCGCCAGTTCCAGCGCTTCTTCCAACGGGGCAAACAGCTGCGAGTTATGCGAGCGCTGTGAGGAAAACGCCTTTGCATACACCACCTCCTCTTCCTGCCACAGCGCCACCTGCCCCTGCGGGGTGGACGTTTCAAGGGCGAGAATACAGGCAGACATGGTGCAGATAGAATTAGGGATGATAAATTTGAAATTAGAAATGAACTGCGGTGTTCCCCGCAACCACCAGTCCCCTATACCGGCTCCCCCCCATTCATCATTTATAATTTATCATTCCTCATTTATCATTTCATCCCCCTCTTCCACTTCCCTGACCCCATCCTCACGGATCGTGAAGTAGAACCACCGCGTGCCCTCCGGCAGGAGTTCCGGGAAACGATCTGCCCACTCCACGATCACCACGCCATCGGCCGCCAGAATGTCATCCCAGCCCACGCCCAGCACCTCCTCTGCGGAATCCAGGCGGTAAAAGTCAAAGTGGAACGCGGGCAGCCGGCCATCGTTGTACTCATGCACCAGTGTGAAGGTGGGGCTGCTCACATTCGCCAGGCTCCCCAGACCGGCCACAATGCCCTTGGTCGCATGGGTCTTGCCCGCACCCAGGGTGCCCACCAGAGCCACCACATCACCCGGCTTCAGGGTGCAGGCCAGCTCGCGGCCCCAGTGCAAGGTCTCCTCAACGCTGGCCAGTTCAATCATCAGCCTGTATCCTACGATGAGAGCGCTCAGACTCAAGCTCCTGCACAGGGGGAGCCGTCACAAAGTGCTCCCAACCAGTCTCAACGAAGTCCGGCTTCTCCCCCAATCCCATCGGGACGAAGGTGCCAATCCGCGTGAGCGGCACCTCCGGGAATCGCGCCGCCCACGACGCCGCCAGCGCCTCCCAAGCCGCCGCCGGGATGGCCAGCAGGAGCTCATAGTCCTCCCCATCTCCCCAGGCCTGGGCCGCACTGCAGCCCGGATTCACCGGCAGGGTCCCCTCCTCCAGCACAAACTCCACCCCGCTGGCCTTAGCCATCCGCGGCAAATCCTTGGCCAAACCATCACTGAGATCCATCATCGCCTGCACCTGCTGCGATTCCACCAGCCACCCAGCCTCCGCCACCCGAGGCTCAAAACTCAGATGGTGTCCCGTGATGGAGCCCCCCAACTGACCCGTCACCGCGATCACATCGCCCGCGCGGGCCCCATCGCGACGCAGCACGCGGCCCTCCCGCACCTTGCCCGTCAGGCTCACCGAGACCATCACCAGCGGACCTCCCGCCGTCTCGCCACCTACAATGCTCACCCCGTAAGTTTCCGCGCACCTCCGAAGCCCCGCGTAGAGCCGCTCCACCCAGCTCACCTCCAGCTCTCGCGGCAGCACCAGCGTGATCAGCGCATGCTGCGGCACCCCGCCCATGGAGGCCACATCACTCACCACCCGGGCCAGCGCCTTCCACCCCACCTGCTCCGGTGCCGCCTCCCGCAGGAAGTGCACACCTTCCACCACGCAGTCCGTCTTCAGCAACTGGTCCCAACCTGGCTCCACCGCACGCACCACCGCGCAGTCATCACCCGGACCCGCAATCACCTCCGGCCCCTGTGGCAAATGTTGCACCAGGCGGGAGATCAGCTCATCCTCCCCGATGCTGGCCAGGGTGAGGCGTAAATCCGGCGCGTTCATAGCAGGTGCACTCGTTGCCTCCTCTATCCCTGAAGCGACAGGGCCGCCAGGTTCCCCGCATTGAAGAGCGCGTGCATAAACACCGGCACCAGCAGGCAGCCCGTGGTCTCATAGGCCAGGGCAAAACCAATCGCCAGCAGGAAGAGCGGCACCAGGCTGCCCACATGATGATGCACCGCCGCAAAGACAAGCGCGGAAAAGATCGCCGCGAACCACCGGTCCGTGAACCGCTTCACCACCCCGTACAGAAATCCGCGGAAGAAGATTTCCTCGCTCAGCGGGGCCACAACCATCGCCAGCACGCCCAACAACACCTTCGACACCACATTCCCTGAGTTCTTGAAGATTTTCACCGTGTCTTGCGGAGAGCTGTCCACATCCTTCCATCCCAGACCCAGGGAGGTCGCGACGTACAAGATGAGTCCCATGCTCAGCACCACCAGGAGCACCGCTCCGATCGACACCCCAAACGCCCGCGCCATGCTCATCTGCCGCAGGCCAAACATTTCCGCCGGGTTCAGCCCCCGGTAGATGGTGAGATAGCCCACCAGCATGAGGCTCAGAAAGATCAGGATCACCGCACTGAAAAACAGCCCCGCCGCCGAGGCCGCATCAGAGAGCTCCTCCACCTTTGGCGTGCCCTCCTCACCCCGCTGCATGCCCCCCCACACCATCAGAGAGAGGAGTGCCAGGGCCACACACACATCCACCGTCTTGTAGGGCCGCACCAGCACATTGCCCTCCAGATTCCAGTGCAAGTCCTGGGTGACACGGAGCACGCCGTACACCGTCAGGGCGATTGCCAGGGACAGACCCGCGATGGCGAACACGTCGCGCATCACAGCCAGTGTTGCCAGGTCACTCATCGTGGGTCGTCTCGTCAGAGGGGTCAAGCCAGAGGGTTGCCCCTCTTATCGCACCATGTGCGCCGGCAGCAGGTAGGGCTTGCCCGCCTCCAGGCGCGGCAGCAGACGATCGCTCACATCAAGCTCCACCTTGCCCCCAGAAGAGGCCTGTGCCTTGCCCATGATGCCCAGCAACTGCGCCAGAGAGGGCGTCAGGCTGTACTTCACCACCATGGCATCCTTCGCGCTTCCCAGTTCCTTCGCCAGGGCATACGCATCTTCCACATAGCCCAGTTGGTCCACCAGCTTGTACTCCAGCGCCTGCTTGCCCGTCACCACACGGCCATCCGCCACACCCGTGCGCAGTTGCGCCTCATCAATGTTACGTGCCTTGGCCACGATGCCCACGAACTTGTCATACATCGCCGAGACCAGGCTCTGGATGTACTCCCGCTCGTCTTCTCGCATAGGGCGGGAGCCGCTCAACGTGTCCTTGAACTTGCCACTGGCAAAGGTCATCGTCTCCAGGCCCACTTTGCCAAAAGTCTGGCTGTAGTTCAGGCTCTGGATGATCACGCCGATGCTTGCCGTCAGCGTGGTCTCATTGGCCACGATCTTGGACGCCCCACAGGCCAGGTAGTACCCGCCCGAGGCCGCGATCGAGTCCATATACACCACCACCTTCTTCCTCGCCGCCGCCTTCTTCACCGCGTTGTAGAGATTGTCCGAGGCCGTCACCTCGCCCCCCGGTGAGTTCACCCGGATCACGATCGCCTTCACAGACTTGTCCTCAGAGGCCTGCTCCAGCGCCCGCTGGATCGCCTCCACATTCATCCCACCTTCGGAAAAGAGATCCCCGGCTGGGCCGCTGGCGATGATGCCCTCGATGTCAATGCGCACGATCTTGTCCTTCGTCTCCGCCGCCCCCGCCTCCACCAGCGTCTCCCGGAACTTCTGCTTCGGCTCCACATAGCCAATGGACGCACTGTCCAGCCCCATCCCCAGGACGGCGGCAAAAGACACAAAATTCAGCGCCAGACTGACCAGCAGCGCAACAATCACGAAAGCAAGCAAACATCCGAGGCCTTTGTTTTTCATGGTCGCCGAGCCTACGATGAGATTGTCCCGCACGCAACAAATGGCGGTTTTACGGTCTGGAGGGGAGCCGGTGCGCGGTGCGTCAGCACGTCAGTGGGCAGTGCGTCAAGGTGTTGGGGCTGAAATTGTACGGGGCACAGGCTTCACCCTGAGTGGGCTTCCGTGGGCCGAGTCCCCCCTTGCCCGTCCCGCAAGACTTGGACGGAACTCCAACCCCGAAGCGACATCGGAGAGGGTTGGAGTTCCGCGTTTACGCCAATGCCATCAGGGAAAGCTGGCGAGGCCAATGATCTCCCTTTGGCAAACGAAGCTCAGGGCCAACGGCCCGGCTTCAAGCCAGACGCCCTTTGAGCACTTTAAAGCAGGTCAAATCCCCCACCGTCGGTGGTAGTCTTGCAAGAACTCCTCCGTCAGGAAAGCCTGTTCATCAAGCAGTGAGGTGGCCAGCACCTCCAGCTCGCCAGTGGGCAGGCGCAGGCTGATAAATCGAACCTTCCAAGCTCACTGTCAGGCTGGCCCCATGCTCATTGCGAGCGAAGAGTTTTTTTGGCCGCCGCAAAGGATCGCTGCTGACAACGGACGACAAAGTGGGCACCACTCATCGCGACCTGCGCCAGGAAGAGATACAAGGCGTATCCCCTGTCACAAACAATGACATCCCCCGGCCGCGCCTTTGCGAGGCACATCACATGAAGACAGGCTGCTACACCCCATGAAACAACCCTTCCCAGGCCACCTGACCTCCGCGCGTCTCCTGCTGCGCCCACTCCACCCCGGCGATGCGGAGGCGTTGTGCGCCTACCGCTCCCTGCCTGAGGTGGCTCGCTATCAGTCCTGGGAATCGTTCGGCCCGGACGACGCAGCCCGTTTGATCGAGGCCCAGCGCACCGCCCAGCCAGACGTTCCCGGCACCTGGTTCCAGCTCGCCTTCGTCGAGACCGCCACAGGCCGCGTCATCGGCGATTGCGGCCTGCACTGCCTGCAGGAAGACGGGCGGCAGATGGAAATGGGCATCACCCTCTCCCCCCAGTACCAGGGCCGCGGCTATGCCACCGAGGCGGTCGAGTGCGTGCTCCACTATCTCTTCGGCACCCTGCACAAACATCGCGTCCTCGCCTCCACCGATGCCCTCAACCACCGCGCCGCCGCCCTTTTCCGACGGCTCGGCTTCCGGCAGGAGGCCCATTTGGTAGAGAGCCTGTGGTTCAAGGGTCAATGGGGCAGCGAATACCTCTTCGCACTGCTCAAGCGCGAGTGGGAAGCTAGTCACTCCCAAAAAAACCTCGACTCCCCCCGACCCTAGAAGCCCGCTCCCCGACGCTCGAAGTTAGAAGTTAGAAGTTAGAAGTTAGAAGCCAGAAGCTCGTGGTTGCGTTCGTAAGAACGCGAATCCCAGCAGCCCCTCCCCGCCCCAACGCGTCCTCACCCACCCCCACGCCAACTCCCCCGGCCACACAAGCCGCACCAAGAGCCGGGACGGCTCTTCCACCTTCCCCCACCGCAGCTCACACAACGATCGAAGCCCGCTCCCCGACGCTCGAAGTTAGAAGCCAGAAGCTCGTGGTTGCGTTCGTAAGAACGCGAATCCCCAGCAGCCCCTCCCCGCCCCAACGCGTCCTCCCCCACCCCCACACCAACTCCCCTGGTCACACAAGCCGCACCAAGAGCCGGGACGGCTCTTCCACCTTCCCCCACCGCAGCTCACACAACGCTCGCAGCTCGCTCCCCGACGCTCGAAGTTAGAAGCCAGAAGCTCGTGGTTGCGTTCGTAAGAACGCGAATCCCAGCAACCCCTCCCCGCCCCAACGCGTCCTCCCCAACACTCCCTCCCAGCTCCCTCCCAGCTCCAGCCCATGCCAGGCAGGCACCTGCCCCGTGAAACCCGTTTTTTGCTGCACGCCTGCAGACGCTCTGCATGTTATTCCTTGAACCTTAGCTCACCCCCCTCGACCCAAAACACCCAACCAACACAAGATAGAAAGTAGAAAGCACCTCCATCATGTCCTCCGACGGCAAGAATCCACCGGACCAGCAGAGGCAGTTCACAGGCGAACCGCCGGCGCATGCACCCTGACCCGCCCCCCGTCCCAGAGTTCCGAGATTGCATGAGCCACCGCATGAAGCAATGATCTGATTCAAGCCAGCCCGCCATCGCAGGCTGCCCCGCCTTCACAGAATCCAACTCCAACTCCAACTCCAACCCCACCCACCACCACCACTCACTCCCCATGCGCGCCGGCGACATCATGCAAGACCCCCGCTACTCCCGGATCCTCTTCGAAGTCGAAGGCCGGATCCACGACTATGACCTGCGGCTCCAAGCCCAGGAAAGCGCCACCCTGAAAGACTCCCTCGTCAAATCCGCCCTGCGGAAAATCATGAGCCAGCTCAAAGGGGCCAGCCCTCTCCCACCGCCCAAGAATGATGAAGAACGCATCAAAGGCGCACTCACCAGTGAACTCCTGGCGCATTTCCAACACGAGCATGAAACCCACGACCTGTCGCGCGGAGAATACCTCAAGGTGCTTTACGTCATCGAGGAATCGCTCGTGACCCGTCGGGAAATGGCCGGCCACTCACGCGGCTACCTGGATTTCCTCAAAGAGTTCATCCCTGAAGCCCGGGGCAACCAGTAGGGCGACGCCTCATAGGCTACGTCAGGCAGACAGGCCAGCCCCACGCCGCGCGTCAGTCGCGCTCCCGTGAAGACCAATCCCCATCTCGCGACGGCACATGCGCTGGCGCACCAGGTTGAGTGGCGTCACCTCTTTCACAAGTGATCGATATCGATCTGACGCCAATGGCGTCAAACATACCAGCCCGGGGCAAGGCGGGGCACGAGGCGCCACCATGGGGACACGCAAGCCCCGGCCCGCCTTCCTCAGCCAGTTCATCTCAGAAGCCCATCGCTCCCAGCCATTTTCAAGCACCACGAAATGAGCAACCTTCCCGTGCAACACTTTCTAAAGCTCTACCAAATGCGCCTGAGCATGGCTGAACGCGGCGTGACATCGCCGCATCCAGACATCGTCACCGCGATGCGCCAGCTCACTACAAGTTTGTCCGCCCAGGACCCAGACGCCAAAGTACGATTGGAGATTCACGGGAGCCGAACACGATTCATTGCCACAGCGACGGGCGAGTTGCTCGGAGAGTTTCACCACACGGATGATGCCTGATCACGCGATGACCACAACGCCCACAAGTACTGCCAGTCCCTGCAAGGCGGCCGCCCTCGCACTCTACCTGGCCCTCGCCGCCACCCATTGTCGGGATATAGGAGCCAACCCGGCGGACCCCCGCTGACCAGCGCCGACCTGGTCGGCACCTGGCAAGGGGAGGAGGGCTGGGGCGCGCGGTTCGTCATCACTCGCAACGCGGACGGCACCTTCACAGAGAGCATTGATTCCAGCAACTCCGACGTCCCATCTCATCCTCCTCTCATCAAAGCAAAAGGCCGGTGGACGCTCGTGGGAAGCAAGTATTCCATCACCTACACGGATCGCTCCGAGGATGTCCCAAACCCGGGCACTGGACTCCGCAACCAACGTCACCCAACCACCCCTGCGTTCAAGGCAATTACCGTTCGAAGCTCAATCCTGAAAGGAATGTCTAACCCAGCCCAGGGTTGGACGAGCCCGAAGCGAGTCAACCCTGGGTAACTTCCGCCATCATGATCAGGCGTGGAAACCGACAAAACCTCCTCCCACCCCAGCGCCTCCTCCGCGCCCACCAAGCACCCCACCCCACCCACGATAGTCGCCGCACCAGCTCACGAGGCGGTTCGTAGTTCAAACTTCAGTTTGCCTCAGTCGATCAGGAGTAACGCGCCCTGAGGCAAACTGAAGTTTGAACTACGAACAGAGCCCAGCTTCGATCACATGCGGCCCCACACGTCTTCACCTTCCTCCCGCCGTCCCCGCGACACCAAAGGGCCCAAAGCAATCAAGCCACCACACCACCCCCAACACCTGGTCCCGCTTGCGGAACTATGGAGTGCGTGCGTGAAGCGCCGCTTTCGGGGGACCTGTTGAGGTTAGAACCACCATAACGCCCGAGCGAAGCCCACCAGCCCCAAACCCGGACTCTCAACAGCCCCCACGTTCCCCCTGCTCCCACGCTCAGGTTCCAGCCCCTCACCAGCGCCGCCAAAGCGGCGGTTCCCGAACGCACTCCAAAGATGCTTCGCATCCAGGTGCTGGGAGCGCCAGGATGACCGCCCATCCCAGAGCCTCCGACCTCGGAGGAACATCACTCCATCACTCCATCACTCCACCACTCCATCAACCAAGCACCAAGCACCAAGCACCAAGCAGCCCACCCGCCCGCCCCCGGTCCCGGAGGGACCCCGGAAACATAGCCGGTGGTGAAGGCCTGTCCTCAGGCCGGGAACCACCGGACCACCACCCCAGGCCCCCTCCCGTCCCGGAGGGGACGGCGGACCCGGAAGACGCCCTTACTCCATCTCCATCCCGCTTCGATCTCACCACCCGCTGCATGAAAAGGTTGCTCCATCCCTGGACATTGGACATCATGGCCTCAAGACCCGGCTCTGCCGCATCTCACCTCCCGCCCCCGTCGCTCCCGCCATGGCCAAGAAAGCAGCACGAAAACCAGCCAAAAAGGCCCTTGCCACGACGAGCCTGCTCCCGCAGATCAACCTTCCGGTGGAGGAGCAGGGCACTCCCTATGAGATTGCTTTGCGTCGCATCACGCAAACGGAAGGATCTGGCGGCCAGCACCTTGATTTGGAGGGCCTCGGTCTGAAAGAAGTTCCGGAGGCGCTTGCCAAGTGCACCGGGTTGAAGTGGTTGACCCTCTCCCACAACCCGCTCAAACGCTTTCCTGAGAGCATCCTGAGTCTGAAGCAATTGAAACATCTTAATCTTGACGGCACTCAGATTCAATCCCTCCCCCCGTCTTTCGGCCAGCTCCAAGCACTAAGCTTCCTCTTCCTTTCAGGCAATGCTCTCAGTTCTCTGCCAGCCTCACTTGCCCAGTGCTCTCAACTCGCTGGCCTTATACTCCGCAATAACAGGTTCACCAGCCTGCCCCCGGTTCTTGAACATCTCGACTCTCTCGAATTTCTAGACCTAGGAATCAACCTTCTCACAGGCTCCCTCGAAGGCTTGCAGCATCTGCGCAAACTGAAACAGCTTCGCTTGCACGGTTGTGGCTTGACGTCTCTCCCAGAGATCTTCTCAGCATTCCCCGAGCTCGAAGCACTGCATCTGCAGGACAACCAACTCACCCAACTGCCCGCCTCCCTCGCCTCCTGCAAAAAGCTACGGCGGCTCGTAATCTCAGACAACCGGCTCACCAGCCTTCCGAGATATCTCCAAGAGCTCCCTGACTTGTCAGAGATCTATCTTCACAACAACCCCAGACTGAACCTTCCCGCCGAGGTGCTAGGGCCGCACTTCCGCCCTGGAACTCCCGCCAAACCATCCAACACGCCTAAAGCCGCCGACATCCTTCGCTACTACTTCCGCCTCGCCGAGGGCCAATCCCGCCCGCTCAACGAGGTCAAACTCCTCCTCGTTGGCCGCGGCAAGGCAGGCAAGAGCTCCCTGCGGGACCGCCTGGTTCACAACACCTTTGACGAGAACAAACCCGAAACACCCGGCATCGACATCCAGCCCTGGGAGCTCCACTGCCATGGCGAGGACCTCCGCCTTCACGTCTGGGACTTCGCGGGTCAGGAAATCACCCACGCCACCCACCAGTTCTTCCTCACCGAGCGCAGCGTCTATCTCCTCGTCCTGGAGGGCCGCACCGACAACCAGGATCGCGACGCAGAGTACTGGCTGCGGCTCATCTCCACCTTCGGCAAGGACTCCCCCATCATCATCGCGCTGAACCAGTGGGACGTACGCCCCTTTGAGGTGGACCGCAACCTCCTCCAGGAGCGCTACCCCGCGATCAAGGCCTTCATCCCCACTGACTGCAAGACCCAGCACGGCATCGACGACCTCAAAGAAACGATCTGCGACATCCTCCGCGATCTCAAAGAGGTGCACGAGCCCTTTCCCAGCTCCTGGTGGAACGTGAAGGAGTACTTCGGCGCAGCAAAGCACAACTATCTTCCCTTCACCCGCTTTCGCACGCTGTGCGAGGAGCGAGACCTGAAAGAGCCTGACCAGCAGGACAGCCTGGCCCGCATCCTCCACGCCCTGGGCATCATCCTTCACTATGGCGAGGATGCCCGCCTGAAAGACACCACCGTGCTCAATCCCCAGTGGGTCACCAACGGTGTGTACCACCTCCTCCGACTCAAAGACGAGCAGGGTGGCAACGGCATTCTCACCTTGGAAGAGGCCGCCGCTGCCATGCCGGACGAGCCGCCGGAGATGGTGCGTTACCTCATCGAACTCATGCGCCGGTTCGAGCTCTGCTACGCCCTGGACGAGGCCGAGACCCGCTGGCTCATCCCGCAGGTCCTCACCCGCTACCAGCCCAAGCTTGCCGCAGACTGGACCACCGCCCCCGCCACCCGTCTCCGCTACACTTACAAGGTCATCCCTGAGGGGCTGCTCCCCCGCTTCATCGTCCGCACCCACCCGCTCAGTGAGCACACCGAACGCTGGCGCAACGGCGTCGTCCTCAGTGTCGAAGGCGCCCAGGCCCTCGTTAGGGCCGAGCACACCGAGAACCGCATCACCGTCACCGTACAGGGCGAGCCCGAACCTCGCCTCCGCCTCGTCCAGCTCATCCGCGGCCACCTCCAGGACATCCACGCCAGCCTCCCCGGCCTCACGCCCAGAGAGGAGATGGAAGTCACCGGCTACCGCAACATCTACAAGGACGTTGCCACCCTGGAGCGTGACGAGCGCCGCCGCCTCACCACCACCGTGGAGACCGTGGACGGCAGCATCCCCATCGAGCAGACCCCGCAGCTCAACACCATCTCCGCCCCGCTCAAGCGCCAGCCAGACGCCCCCGTCGTCCGCGTCTTCGTCAGCTACTCCCAGCGCGACACCCGCCACCTGGATGTCTTCAAGCAGAACCTCAAAGTCATGCAGATGAACGGCCTCATCACCCTCTGGTATGACGGGCTCATCAAGACGGGCAGCGAGTGGGACCAGGACATCCGTCGGGAGCTGGAAGAGGCAGACATCATTGTCTTCATGGTCAGCACCAATTTCCTCGCCTCCGACTACATCCTCGGCGTGGAGATGGCCCGAGCCATCCAGCGCAAAGAGGCCGGCGAGGCCGAGATCGTCACCCTGCTCCTCGAACCCAACTGCGGCTGGCGCAAGCCCCACCAGCTCAAGCCCCGCGGCAGCAGTGAAACCATCACCTGCGAGCTCAAGAAATACCAGGCCATCTACCCCGCCAGCAAACAAGCCAGGCGCTGGCCCATCGCCCCTCATGCCTTCAACCACGTGGAAGATCCTCTTGAAGACCTCCGCAACCAGATCCTCGCCAAACGCCCGGCCAGCGCAGCCTTGCCCCGCTTCCGTCATGCGAACTGAGGCGTAGTCACCGACTAACGGCCGGCCCCTCGGTCACCACCCCACCACCCCACCACCCCACCACCTCACCACCTCACCACCTACCGAGATCCGCCATCATCCCACCTCCCCACGAGACATGACTTTTCCAGAGGTACCTCAACCACCCCATGCCACCGACTCCCCCGACACAATGCCATCCTCGCCGACCTAACGTCATGCTCCCCGGTCCCGGAGGGACCTCGGAATATAGCCGGTGGTGGAGGCCTGTCACCAGGCCGGGAACCACCGGATTCAGGGTGTAACAGGCATTACCGTCCCGGAGGGACGGCGGACCGGAAAGACGCCCTTCTGACGTGTCACGCTCCAATACACGAAAAGGCTGCTCCATCCCTGCGTATTTGCCAACCTGACCTCTCTTCCCGGCTCCGCATCTTTCGTCTTGCACCATGGCCAAGAAAGCCGCACCAAATCATCCCCAAAAGCCATTCCCATGATGAGCCCGCCTCAGCAGGTAGAGATCGCTGAAAAAAATTGGTGAGGGCCTCGAACATCAAGTTCACGGCATTCCGCACCTTGTGTGACGAAAAAGGTCTCACCGATCCCCTTCAACAAGACAGCCTGGCCCGCATCCTGCACGCCTTGGGCATCATCCTCCATTACGGCGAAGACGCCAGACTGAAGGACACAACTGTACTCAAACCACAATGGGTAACGAGTGGTGTCTATCGCCTTCTTCGATTCAATGATGGCACAGACGCTAGCGGTGTCCTAACTCTCTCCGATTCCCAGCCCTGAGCCCCTGCGCCTCTTCATCAGCTACGCGCAGCGCGACATCCGTCACCTGGACGTCTTCAAGCAGAACCTGAAGGTCATGCAGATGAACGGCCTCATCAAGACCGGCAGCGAATGGGACCAGGACATCCGCCGGGAACTCGACGACGCTGACATCATCGTCTTCATGGTCAGCACGAATTTCCTCGCCTCCGACTACATCCGCGGCGTGGAGATGGCCCGCGCCATCCAGCGCAAAGAGGCCAGCGAGGCCGAGCTTGTCACCCTCCTCCTCGAACCTGACTGTGGCTGGAAAGATCCCCACCAGCTCAAGCTCCGCGGCACCGACCAGACCATCACCTGCAACCTCAAGAAGTACCAGGCCATCCACCCCCGCAACAGGAAGGCCGCCCGCTGGCCCACCACCGCCAACGCCTTCAACCACGTGGAGCCCGCCCTGACCAAACTCCGCGAAACCATCCTCGCCAGACGCCCCGTCGGCGAGTTCCTCCCCAGACATCGCCCGACCGGCTAGACACCCCGGCCCCAAGCCCCTGGCGACGCTGCGCATCTCCCCCACATGCCGGAGCCGACAGAGCGGGCTTCCAGCCCCCGCCCCTTTTTCCCACGCCACCCTTGACGCCTGTGCCATGGTCCCATGAAGCAAACTTGCCTGCTCCATGCAAACCCTGCGCATCTTCATCTCCAGCCCCGGCGACGTCGCCGAGGAACGCAAAATGGCGCAGCAGGTCATCGCCGCGCTTCAGCAGAGATACCGCGGCCACCTCACCCTGGAGGCAGTCGTATGGGAGCAACTCCCCATTCCCGCCACGAGCTCATTTCAGCAAGGCATTGATGCCGTCCTCACCGGCCCGGAAAAGATCGACATCGCCGTCTTCATCCTCTGGGCCCGGCTCGGCACCCCTTTGGAGTCCGGCATCACCAAACCAGACGGCACCCCCTACCTGAGCGGCACGGAGCGCGAGTTCGATCTCATGCTCGAAGCCTTCCAGCAATCTGGCCACCAACGCCCCCTCATCCTCACCTACACCCGTCGGGATAGCGACGGATTTGGCACCAGCCTCCTTGCCGCAAAAGACGCCAGCCCCGCCATCCTCGAGCTGGTGAAGCAACGCGATGCCGCCCGGAAATTCATCCAGGAGCGTTTCCTCTCCCCCCAGGGGCAGAACCTCCACGCCTACCACTCCTATCAGGACCCCATCGGCTTCGCCCAGCGCCTCTCCAGCCACCTGCACCACGCCATCGACACCCTGCTGGGTCAAGACGCCCCCACCATCTCCTGGACAGACCTCCCCTACCGCAGCCTCCAGTACTTTGACATCCAGCATGCCCCCATCTTCTGCGGTCGGGAGGAGGAGACCTTTCACATCCTCCAACAGCTGCGGGACCAGCGCAAGGCAGGAACCGCCTTCGTCTGCATCCTGGGTGCCAGCGGCTCCGGCAAGTCATCCCTCGCTAGGGCAGGCGTCGCCGCCGCCCTCATGCAGCAGTCCTTTGAGGACGGCGTCAAAGCCTGGCTCCCCACCGTGCTGGTCCCCAGCCGGGCCGCCCAACCCCTGCTCACCACCCTCGCCCACAGCCTGGGCACCGCCCTGCCCGCACTTCACCACCAGCGCCCCGGCGGCATCGCAGAGCTCGCCACCTGTCTGCAAGAGGAGAACCACACAGCCGCCGGCATCCTGCTCAGCCTCGCCGTCCACACCGCCCAGACCGCTGCTGGCGGCCCCATACGCCTCGTCATGGTGCTGGACCAGATGGAGGAGCTGTGGCCCGCCCCCTCCGAGGCCGGGGAGACAGAGTTATTCCTGCGAACCCTCGCCTGGCTCTGCGGAAAGAACCATCCCGTCGACATCATCGCCACCCTGCGCAGTGACTGTTATCACCATGCCCAGGCCTCGGAGGCCTACATGCAGATGAGGGGCGGACAGGGCCAGTTCGACCTCACCGCCCCCGGCGACGCCGCGCTCCACCGCATGATCACCCAGCCCGCCCGGCTCGCTGGGTTGACCTTTGAGCGGGATGTCCAGACCAGGCTCTCGCTCGATGAAAAACTGCTGGCCGAAGTCCGGCACCAACCCGACGCCCTCCCTCTGCTCCAGTACACCTTGAGCGAGCTTCATGAGAAGGCCGCCGGCACTCGCAAACTCACCTTCGCCGCTTACAAAGACCTCGGCGGCATAGAGGGTGCCATCGGTCGTGGGGCCCAGGCAGCATTCAGGGCCACCAGCCAGGCCGCGCAGGCCGCCCTGGACGAGATCACCCCCGCCCTCGTCACCATCAGAGGCTCCGGCGAGTCCCAGATCCTCCGCCGCCTCGCCTCGTACGAGGAAATCACCAATACCCCGGCCAGGAAGGAGCTCGTTGACGCCCTTGTCAGGGGCCGCTTCGCCATCGTCAGCAAGGAGGGCGTCACCTTCGCCCATGAAGCCCTCCTCCGGCGCTGGGATCGTCTTGCTGAATCCATCGACAACAACGCCGAGCTCCTCCGCCTCCGCTCCAGCGTTGAGCAGAGCCATGACCAATGGCTGAACGCCAACCAAGACCCCAGCCGCCTCCTACAGACAGGACTCCCTCTGGAGGAAGGCCGCCGCCTCCTGGACGCTCCCCAGACCCTGCTCAGCGAGCCGGTCAAGACGTACATCAATGCCTCCCTGAAAAGGGAGCAAAGCAGGAAACGCCACCTGAGACAGTCCTTGGTGGCCGCCGCTATCGCAGGCCTCACCATCGTCGCCATGGTCATACGGAGCATCGAGTCCCAGCACTCCCAGAAGCGCTCCGATGCCCAGATCCACGAAGCCGTCCGCAACGCCTGGGGCAGCGCCCGGGAGGCCTTTGAAGTCCGCGATGACCCGCCCACAGGATTTGCCCATCTGGCCCGGGCCGTTTGGTTCAATGAAAAACTCCCACCCCACCTCCAGCTCAACGAGCTGCACCAGGACGTCGCCCTGCGCCTCCTGCACGCCCCCACCGCCAACCCCCTGCCCGTGGCGGGCCCCGCCCACACCGGCTCCGGGGTAAACAGCGCCGCCTTCAGCAAGGATGGACGCCTGATCCTGACAGCCAGCGGCAAGCAGGCGCAGCTCTGGGACGCCCGCACGCTCCAGCCCATCGGTGCCCCGCTGCCGCATACCTCAGATGTTGAACTGGCCGTCTTCAACCCGGCCAACCATCGCTTCATCGCCACCATCGCCGGAGAGTCCGTCTTCCACTGGGATTTGGAAAACAGCACACAATCCCTTGAGCTGAAACACCCAGAAACCGTCCGTCATCTCAACTTCAGCCGGGATGGCTCAAAGCTCGTCTCCAGTGGTCAGGACAATCAGGCAAGAGTCTGGGACCTCGCGACAGGCAAACTCTTGCAGTCCATCCGCCATGAAATTCAGTTCGCCGCGCAATTCAGCCCTGACGGTCGCCAGTTGCTCATCTGCCCCATCCAAGACCAGGCCCAGTTGTTCGATCTCGCAACCTCAAAACCGTCCGGTCCAGCCATGCCTCATGCGGGCACCATCACGCATGCCACCTTCAGCCCTGCCAGCAACCTTATCCTCACGGCAAGCGGAAGCTACCGCGATGACAGAAGCGACTTCGACTACGCCTACGACAATACATTGCGCCTCTGGGACGGCCAAAGCGGTGACCCCATCGGCAACCCCATGCTGCACGACAACGTCACCCAGGTCAGCTTCAGCGCTGACGGCGGCTTCATCCTCTCCGCCAGCACAGACCGCGCCCGGGTCTGGGATGTCTTCACTCAAAAGCCCGCCTCCACCGCCGTTGACCTCTCCGATACCACCTCCTTTGTGAGAGAGGGCACCAACACCGGATTCCGTCCAGACGGGCTCGCCTACGTCACCACCGTCAGCGGCTACAAGGCGGTCCTTTGGGACACCTTGAGCGGCACTCCGCTGGGCAGTCCCCTTTATCATCAAGACAGCGTCTATCTGGCCGTGTTCAGCCCCGATGGATCACGGCTGCTCACCTACAGCGAGAGAGACGGCCTCCTGCTCTGGGACAGCAATACCAGCGCCCCTTCCGGGGAATATCTCGCCGGAAGGGGATCCGACCACGTGCAGTTCAGCCCGGACGGGCGGCACCTCCTGGCCATCTGCAATGACATCCACTACGGCATCGCCACCTCCCCAGGCATCGTCCAGCGCTGGGACTACGCGTCCCGCACACTCCTAGAACCGCTCATCACCCATCATGGACGTATTCTTGCCGGTGAGTTCAGCCCGGATGGCGGGCGCTTCCTGATCGTTTGCGATGACAATCATGTGCGCACCTATCACACGCTGTCTGGCGAGCCGGCCAGTCCGCCCATCTCACTTCCCCATCCCGTCTCCTGCGCCCACTTCAGTCCAGATGGCGCCCGCATCCTCACTGGCTGTGGCGTACCCATGCCCCTCATCGAGAACGATGCGAAAACCTCCGTGACATGGAACCACACCACCGGCGAGGCACAGCTCTGGGACGCCACCTCTGGCACCCCGGTGCTCGCCTCCTTCCCTCACCAGGGCAGAGTCAGCACCGCCGCCTTTTCCCCAGACGGCAAACGCATCGTCACCGCCTGTGAAGACCGGACCGCCCGCCTCTGGGATGCCTCCTCTGGCCAGCCCCTGGGCGCGGTCATGCTCCACGAAGCTCCGGTCAATCACGCCAGCTTCAGCGCGGATGGGCGGATGCTTCTCACAGGCAGCGGCATTCCCCGCAGGGACGGCGGCCGCTTTGCAGGCAGCGCCAGACTTTGGGATGCCGCCACGGGGCGATCCCTGGCTCCACCCTATGCCACAGAAAAAACCGTCCGCCAAGTCCAGTTCAGTCCTCAAGGAAACAACTTCCTCACCATAAGCTGCCAGGAGGACAGGGCGGATGACACCCACCATCACTTGTGGAGCACCTCCGCAGACAGCCCGATCGCCGGCCCCCTGCACCCTGCCAAGAGACTCCATCCCCTGCTCTGGGGTGCCCCCCACTACGGCCTCGGGGCGGAAGAGAGCTTCTACTACGGAGAGTCCCTCTTCCAAGGCGTCTGCTCCGCTGCCTATCACCCCACAGCCCTCTCCTTTGCCACCAATGTCAGTGGGGGGACCAGCATCTGGAGCCCTCTTGACGGCAAGCCCTTGGGCCCCCTGCTCCCCCAGTCCGGTGCCGCCCACGGCATCGCCTACAGCCCAGATGGCACCTCCCTCGTCACCGCCCGCTCCCCCACCGGCACTCGTATCTGGGACGTCAATACCCGGGACATCCACACCACCAACAGCGACATCGAGATGATCGGTGGCGTCAGAATCAACAAGGACGGCCTCCGGCTTGCCGTGCCCATGGAGGAGAGGCTCCATTGGAAGAATCATCTCCTTGCCGCAGATCCCGCCAGCCTCACCCCGTGGCAATCCCTTACGCGCTGGCATCTCAGCCCCCGCAATGAACGCCCCTTCTCCCCCCACTCCCCGACCACGCTTGCAGAACAAATCACCAGACTCACACAGAAAGGCTTCCAAAGGGAACCCGCCGGCACCTACGAGCTCCAGCCCCTCAAGGAGGCTTATTTCCTTGATTCCACCCACCCGGGAGCACAGCTCCTGGCGGCCGGCATCTGGGCCGCTCATGCAGATTTCCTCGCACCAGGCACCTCTTTCTGGTTTTACCACAGACCCCTGATCGACGCCAAAAGCCACAGCGCCATCCATCATGCCGATAGGGCCCTCGCCCTCCATCCCGGCCTGCCGCTTGCCCTCCGGGCCAAAGGCTACTCCTTGTCCTGGTTGCAAGACCACCAGGGAGCCCTGGACGTCCGCCGCCAGTTGTGCGCCAGCCCGGAGGCCATCGCGGCAGACTTCAGCCAGGCATTCCGATCCGCCGCCCGGGCTGGCCAGGGCCAGATCTGCCAGGAACTGATGGCTGCCGGTGAGAAACGGTTCCCAGGAAACTCAGAGATGCTCATCCACAAAGGCCTCGCCTTCATCGAGCTACCATCCCCCTCCGCCTCCATCGACGCCTTCGCAGCCGCCCAAGCCCAGAATCCAGACGTCTTTGGCGAGGAATACGAAGCACGCGCCGCCCAGGCCGCCGCCCAGTGGGCTCTGGGAACCACCGCCTCCCGGCAGCAGGCCGTCACGCTCTACAAAGCCCTCATCGACGACAACGATCCCACCCGACAGTACTGGGCTTCCCAGGCCTATGTGGAAACGGTCGTCGATCTCCAGTTCATCCAGCCCACCCTCCTCCAGGTTCTCACCGCCACCCTGGCCAAACATCCCGACCTGGCTCCCAAAGCCCCACCCGAGTAAGCCGCCCCACCCACAACAAAGGACTGCGCCGCTTCCAGCCCGCGGCACTCACGAGGAAGTCACCTGCCACCTGACAAAAAAACCGGCCGCTCCATGAGAACCCTGCGCATCTTCATCTCCAGCCCGGGCGATGTGGCCGAGGAGCGAAAGCTCGCGCTTCAAGTCGTCTCCGCCATTCAGCAGCGCCGTCGGAGCCAGGTGCGCCTCGACCCTCTGGTGTGGGAACACTGGCCCCTCCCAGCCTCCAGCTCCGCCCAGGCTGGAGTCGATGCCAGACTGGCCGGGACAGAGGAAATAGACATTGCCATCTTCATCCTCTGGCACAGGATGGGGACCCCTCTGGAGCCCGGCATCGTCAAGCAGGACGGCTCACCCTACCTCAGCGGTACCGAGCGCGAGCTCGACCTCATGCTGGAGGCCTTCCAGCGATCCGGCAACCAGCGCCCCCTCACTCTCGTCTATGCCCGCAAAGATGAAGAAGGGTTCAGGAAAAAACTCACCGGCACCGAACTGGACCGGGACGCCATCCGCGAGCTGCTGGACCAGCAACAAGCGTTGGAGCAGTTCATCAAAACGCAGTTTTTCAACGGCCAGAAGCAGAATCTGCACGCACGCCACACCTACCGGGATCCAGAAGGCTTTGCCCAGCGCCTTATATTTCATCTGGATGATGCCATCAGTTCCTTGCTCGCCCACAATCCCACCGCCCCCCTCTGGCAGGGGAGCCCCTACCGCAGCCTGGAGTATTTTGACCTCGATCACGCCCTCATCTTCTGCGGTCGGGATGAGGAAACAGGTGATGTACTGGACCAGTTGAGTGAACAACGTCAGGCAGGCCGCCCCTTTGTGGTCATTCTGGGAGCCAGCGGTGCGGGCAAGTCCTCCCTGGCCCGCGCTGGCGTGGCCGCTTTCCTGATCCAACAGCCCTATCTTGCCGGCATCAAGAAATGGCTCCCCGTCATCATCATTCCGGGGCGGCAGCCCCACTCCCTGCACACCACCCTCGCCTTGGGCCTGGAATCGGCGCTGCCCGCGTTGAGCCAGCTGCCAGGCGGCATCGAGGCACTCTCCTCGAACCTGGACCAGCAGAACTTCGAAGCGGCCAGCATCCTCCTCACGCTGGCCTTTCAGTCAGCCGAAAGAGAGGCCGGTGGCCCCGTCCGCATCATCCTGGTGGTCGACCAGCTCGAAGAGCTCTGGCTCAACTCCGGCTCCACCCAGGTGGAACCTGAGACCTTCTTCCGCATCCTGGACTGGCTCTGCACCCACCATCCTGTGGACATCATCGCCACCCTGCGGAGTGATTGCTACCACCTGGCCCAGTCCTGCGAGACCTTTATGAAACTAAAGGTCGGCGCGGGCCAGTTTGACCTCACCGCGCCAGGCGACCCAGCCCTGCGGCAGATGATTACTGAACCAGCCCGGCTCGCAGGGCTCACGTTCGGGAGGGATCCCGAGAGCCAGCAGGCTCTCGATGAGCAGCTGCTGGCCGCGTCCCGTCGCCAGCCCGACGCCCTCCCGCTGCTGCAGTACACCCTGAGCGAGCTCTCTCAGCGGGTGAATGATGCTCGGGAGCTCACCTTCGCCGCCTACCAGGAGCTCGGCGAGATTGAAGGGGCCGTCGGTCGCAGAGCCCAGACCGCCTTTGACGCCATCGGCCCGGAGGCGCAAGCCACGTTCGATGAAATCACCTTTGCCCTCGTGACCGTGTCTCCCTCCGGCGAATCCCAGGCCCACCGCCTGCTCGCCCCACACGAGGAAATCACCAATACACCGGCCAAAAAGGAACTCGTCAACGCTCTGATCCAGCATCGGCTGCTCATCTCCAGCGCAGAGGGGGTCACCCTCGCCCACGAGGCCCTGCTGCGGCGCTGGGAAAAGCTGGCAGACGCCATCGCCCGCCACACAGAAACGCTGCGGCTCCGGGCCAGCATTGAACAAAACTTCCTCCAGTGGCAAAGGGCCGCCGAGGACGCCAGCCTCCTCCTGCAGAAAGGACTCCCCCTGGAGGAAGGCCGCCGACTCCTGAAGGCCCCCCAAGGCCTCATCAGCGAGCCTGTCTTGAAGTACATTCGAGCCTCTTTGAAGGAGGCTCGAAAGAATCAGATCGTGAAATGGGGCGTAGGGACCCTGGCATCCATTGTCATTGTGGGCCTGGTCATTGCCTATCTCCTCCTTCGGACATCCCGGGAGCTCGCGGACGAGAACCTCCAGCTCTCCAACGCGAACCTCCAGGAGGCTGTACTCAATCACTGGGGCAGCGCCCGCGAGGCCTTTGAGCTCAACGATGATCCGCCCGCAGGCTTTGCCCACCTGGCCAGCGCCGTTCGGTTCAATGAAAAACTCCCCGGTGACCTCCAGACTGCCAATCTCCACCAGGATGCCGTCTTGCGGCTCCTCCTCGCCCCCACGGTCAATGCCCTCCCCGCCACCACACCAGCGCTGCCGGGAAAATGGATCAGTCACGCAGAGTTCAGCAGAGATGGTAGTCAGATTCTCACCTGTGCCGGATCATCTGTGAACCTCTGGGATGGCCATACGCTCAAGGCCCTGGTAGCTCCTCTCACGCTCCCTGCGGAGGCCACCTTCGCCGCCATCAGCCCTGCCAAGACCACGCTCATCGCCATCGTGGCAGATCAGACCGTGTACCTGTGGGACCCCTCTGGAATCACCCCCGCGACGCCCCAGCAACTGCCCCATCCCGAAAAAGTCCGCCATCTCGCCTTCAGCCCGGATGGTTCGAGACTCATCACCAGCAGCGTCGACGGTCTGGCGCGGATCTGGACTCTGGGAGGCGCGAACCAGGTGAACCTCACCGTCCCTCACCAGGCTGAGTTTCTGCCGCAGTTCAGCCCAGACGGCACCAAGATTCTGGCAGGCAGCTCTCCCAAATCGGCCAGCCTTTTTGACGCCGCCACTGGCAAGCCCTGCAGCCAGCCCATGTCACACCAGGGCGCGGTCACCCACGCCTACTTCAACCCGGATGGCACCCGCGTCTTGACGGCCAGCGGGTGCAACCCCTCAGAAACCAGTTCTGATCCCGTCTGCGACAACACCATTCGCATCTGGGACAGCCTCTCCGGCAAAGCAGAAGGATCCCCCCTGCGGCATGACAACGTCACTCAAGTCATACTCAGTACCGATGGGGACTTCATCCTCTCCGTCAGCGCCGAGAAAGTCCAGGTGTGGGATGTGGAGCGGCAGACCCTCGTGACTCCCGCCATCAATCTGCAACCCGTCTTCTCCCATACATCGTCCACTCGATTCGCCAGCTTCCATCCAGATGGTTTTTCATTCGCCACCGCCTCCGGCAACCGCCATGCCATTCTGAAAGACATCTTCACCGGCAAGGCCATCGGGAGCCCACTTTACCATCAGGGCAGCGTTTACCTCACCTTGTTCAGCCCGGATGGCCAGAGACTGCTGACTGGCTCCGATGGCGGTGGCCTGCTCCTTTGGCACCCGGACACCGGCGCCCCTTCCGGCGAATGCCTGGACCCCGGCCCGGCCGATCACGTCCAGTTCAGCCCCGATGGCCGCTACCTGCTGGCCATCGACAACACGGTCGATTCAGCGCGCCCGAACACCGTGGGCACCGCGCGATGGTGGGACCTTGCCACCCGCCAGCCCGCCGCACCTCCCCTCGTCTGCAGGGCGCCCATCCTCGGTGCCGATTTCAGTCCAGACTCCCAAAGGCTCCTCATCGTCTCTGGAGGTGGCGTGCAGGTGTACCGGACAGCTTCTGGCGCGCCCGCCAGCCCCAGCATCTTCAGCCCTCTCCCCATCTGGTGCGCCCGCTTCAGTCCTGATGGCCATCTCATTGCCACCGGGAGCGCCCCTGTCAGACCCCGCCCGGCCAGCTACGCGGAAATAAATGTCTCCTCGAACCCACTCCGCGGTGAAGCGCGGCTCTGGCGCTCCGCCACCGGCCGTCAGACCGGCCGCACCCTGCACCATGAAGGCCCGGTCAACTCGCTCCTCTTTTCACCGGACGGCACCCGTCTGCTTACCGCCAGCCAGGACAAAACATCGCGGATATGGAGCGTCCCCGACGGCCATCCCGTGGGCGACATCATGCTCCATGATCATCCCGTCAACGATCTCAGCCTGGATGCCGGAGGCAAGATCCTCCTCACCGGCTCCGGTGTTTCACAATCCGAAAAAGTACAGCAGGCTGGAGCACTCAGGCTCTGGGACCCCCTCACCGGCAAACCAGCCTCTCCAGTGATGGAGACTCACTCACTGACGCGCAAGGTCCGCCTCGCACCCGGGGGCGAGACATGGCTCACCCTTGTCGGAGGAAGCGCCAACAACGCGGAGTCGCAATACTCCTTATGGTTCCCGCAGAAGGCCCGGAGAGGCTTCGTACCCCTGCCTCTGAAGAAAAGAATCCGTTCAGCATTATGGACGACTCCAGAGAAGGGGACGTGGCGAGGAGACTACGTCACGTCATTCGGGTATGGCGGTTGGGACAGTTGGAGCTACAGTGGCAGCGGCAGTTACTACTCGTACAGCTATGACTATTACTATCGCCTCAGCGTTGCCCCTCATAGTGAACCTTGCCCCCTCTCCTATCACCCTAAAGAATCCTCCATCGCCACCTTGCAGGAGGGAGGGTTGAGTTTCTGGAGCACGACCGATGGCAGGGCGATCGGTCCTCGCGTCCTCATCACCAGCGCCAGCAGGGACACACCCAGCGTCTGCTACAGTCCGGATGGCAGATGGCTGGCTACCGCTGGCGGCAAATGCGGCATGCGGCTCTGGGATGTGGGTACCACCGGAGTCCTCGCCTCCGCAGAAGACCTGCAAATGATCGGCGGCGTCAGCGTCTCCCACGAAGGACTCCTACAGCCCGTGCCGCTGGAAGATCGCCTGCAATGGCGGGCTCAACTGCTCGACTCAGCCCCTCAGGCAGACTCGCCATGGCGCAGCATCGTGCGTTGGCACCTTACTCCCAGGAACTCCCGCCCGCTCTTCCCTCACTCACCGCTCTCACTGGCCGATCAGGTGAACTGTTTGTCCCAAAGAGCGTTCGACACCGATTCTTCAGGGGAGGGTGACCAGGACATCCTCAAAGAAGTCTATTTCCTGAATCCCAGTCATCCCCTGGCAAACCGCCTGGCCGCAGGACTCCTGGCCAACTATGCCAGCCAAATTGCCTCCCCCTCAGAGGACTCCTCGTCCACCTCCGGGGAGGAAAGAGACGCCCGCAGAAAGAGCGCCATCAAGTATGCAGACAAGGCCCTCTCCCTAGATCCCGCCTCTCCCGGTGCCCTACGGGCCAAAGCCAACGGCTTGTGGTGGCTGAAGCAACCCCAAGAGGCCCTGGCCGTCCGCCAGCAGCTGTGCGCCACGCCTCATGCCACGGAGGTGGACTTTGGCGATGCCATGCGAGAAGCGGGTCGCGCTGGCAATCGTACCATCTTCCAGCTCTTGCTGGCGGATGGAGAGCGGCGTTTCCCCGGCTCATTCCCCCTCCTCCTGCAGAGAGCCCACGCCTGCCTGGAGTTGAAGGATCCCGCTGAAGCAGTCGAGGCCTTCGCCGCCGCCAGGACGCAAAACCCGAGGGCATTCCACGAAGACGACCTCTCGCACCCCGGCTATGCAGCCGCTCTCTGGGCAGTGGGCACCCCTGAATCGAAGCGCCAGGCGATCTCCGACTTCAGCGCCTTGATCGGTCGCAGAAGCGACTACGGAACTGCCTGGGCCTCCCGGCAGGACATCGAATCCAACTCCGACATCGAGCACTTCCGGCCCATCCTGCTCGACCTCCTCACCGCCACCCTGGCCAAACATCCCGACCTGGCCCCCAAAGCCCCACCCAAGTAAGCCGCCCCCATCATCGTCTTCATAGTCAGCATAAGTTTCCTCGCCCCCAAGTACAAGAAGGCGGAAGGCTCGGCCTCATTCAGGGAGATTCATCGCAACCCACTCGCCCCATCGCCTCCCCATTGAAGGCGGTTTGCATCATCACTCCCTCACTCCCTCACTCCCTCACTCCCTCACTCCCTCACTCCCTCACTCCACCACTCCACCACTCCACCACTCCACCCCGCCCCCTTGCGGAAAAATCGTTTCCCGCCCACGGCACCGCCATCTCCCAAACCTGGATGCGGATTCAGCACAATGTTGCTCAATCCGCACTTTCCTTACGCATCATCCCGGGCATCCTGCCTCCTGCATGGCCATCCAGATATTCATCTCCTGTGCCTCGGAGGAATTTCGCGAACTCCGCGAGAAACTTCGTCGCCACCTTGCAGCGGCCAGGTGCCACGTCCTCACCCAGGAAGACTTCCCTCAGGAACCCACGGGTCTGCTGGAAAAGCTCGACAGCTACATCCGCGATTGCGATGTCATCATTCACATCATTGGGGCATGCTCAGGCAGTATTGCAGACCCCACCGCTGTTTTGCGCTATCTCCGCCTCAATGAGGCTTTCCTCACAGCCACCCCGGCCCTTCGCTCGCTCTTGGGTGACTTCTCCACCCTGAGCTACACCCACTGGGAGGGCTTCATGGCCCTGCACCACCAGCGTCGGATCCAGCTCTACTATTTGGAAGGCAGTCAGCCTCAGCATCTCCAGCGCATGAAGCTAGCCCTGCCCCAACGCCACGGCAGCCGCTTTGTCGATGACACCGACCTCTTCGGCCAGTTGATTGGTGACCTCCGGGATCTCATCCCGCCGCTCCCAGCCACGCAGGTCAACAACCTGCCCGCCACCATTGGCGACTATTTTAGAGGGCGGGAGGGCACCCTCCAGGAGCTCCATCTACGCCTTGGCGGCACCTCCCGGCGCATGCCGCTCGCTATTCACGGCTTGGGCGGCATCGGCAAGACCCGCCTCTCCATCGAGTACGGTCACCGCTACGCCAGCGCGTACTCCACCCGCATCCTCGTCACCGCAGACACCCCGCAAAATCTGGAGCGCCAGCTCGCCGCTCTCACGGCCCCTACGGCACTGGACCTGCCCGCCCATCACTCCTCGGAGGAAACCATCCGCACTGCCGCCGTCCTCCGGTGGCTGCGCGAGCACGAAGGTTGGCTCCTGATCCTGGACAACGTGGATACCGTCGCCTCCGCACGCGCCGTGGAAGCCCTCCTGCCCCACCTGGATCGCGGCCACGTGCTCATCACCTCCCGCTTGAGCGACTTTGCCAGCACCGTCGCCACCTACGATCTACAGCTCCTGCCCGCGGAGGATGCCGTGGAGTTCCTCACCCTGCGCACTGGCACCCGCAGGTTCAGGACCCCCACAGACGACGCCGATGCCGCCACCCTCGCCAGACAGCTTGATGGCCTCGCCCTCGCGCTGGAGCAGGCCGCCGCCTATATCGCAGAGAAGCGCCTCAGCTTTTCCCGGTACCTCCAGCACTACGAGTCCCGCCGCGCCGAGATGCTCCACTGGCATCATGCCCAGAAGATGCAGTACCCCGCGCCTGTGGCCATCACCTGGCTTGCCTCCTTTGAACAACTGGGGGACGCTGCCCGTCACCTGCTGGACACCCTCTCCTTCCTCGCCCCCGAGCCCATCCCCAGAGCCTTGGTGGAACAGGCCGGAGACGTACCGCTGGACGAGGCCCTTGTGGAGCTGTCAGACTTCTCCTTGGTTCGCTTTCTCGACACCCCGCCCGGCACCTTCTCCATGCACCGCCTGGTTCAGGAAATTGTGAGAGATCGCGCAGAGTGCACGTCCCCCGCCAGCCAGTTCGGCCTGCGGGCCACCTCTCTCATCGTCCAGTGGGCCCCCTCCCACAGCCACAACGCCCAGACCTGGTCCCGATGGCAGCTCATTGCCCCCCACTGCAGGCACTTGCTCGATCTGACAGAGCCTTGGGGAGACCCAGACCCCGCCCCCCGCCTTCTCGCACTCTACGCCAGCTACCTCCAGCACCGGGATGGCGACTACGCAGCCGCAGAGGGACTCTACCGGCGCGCCTTGTCAGTCCGCGAAGCCCGGCTCGGACCGGATCACCCCGACACCCTCTCCAGCGTGGCAGATCTGGCCGATCTCCTCACCAACCAGAACAACTTTGCCGAGGCAGAACCCCTTTCTCTGCGCGCCTGGTCAGCACGTCTGCAGCTCCTGGGCCCCGACCATCCCGACACGCTCACCAGCATCAACCACCACGCTCAGCTCCTCTATGGCAAAGGCGAGTTTACAGCCGCCCTGCCCCTCCTGCGCGATACGCTGGCCGCTCGTGAACGCATCCTCGGCGAGGACGCCCTGGAGACGCTGGACACGGTCAGCGACCTCGCGATGGTCCTTCGGGAGCTGGGAAACAACGACGAAGCCCTGCCCTTGCTGCGCCGCGCCCTTGCCGGGAACGAGGCATTTCTGGGGCCAGATCACCCGGCCACTCTCACCAGCCTCAGCAATCTGGCCCTCCTGCTGGAAGATGAGGGCAACTACGCTGCTGCCGAGCCGCTACGCCACCGGGATGTAGAAGCCTCAGAACGCATCCTGGGCCCAGAACACCCCGAGACACTCACCAGCCTCAACAACCTCGGTCACTTGCTTCATTGCAAAGGGGACTATGCCAGCGCGCTCAAGTACTACCAGAAGACGCTCCGGCTTCGCGAGAAAATCCTGGGCCGCCAAAACCCCGACACCCTTATCAGTCTCAACAACCTGGCCGCCCTCTATCGCGACCAGGGAAACTACGGGGCCGCCGAACCCCTCTACCGCCGCGCCTCTGAAACCGCCGACCAAGTTTTGGGCGCTGATCACCCCAATGCCCGGCACTTCCGCAAAAACTGGGACTTCTGTAGATCGAAATTGGAGGGGTAGGAGGGTTACCTCACCTCTCTCGCGTCACCCCGTCACCCTTCTCACCTCCCAGCTCCCAGCGCCCCGATTGGCGACGCTGACGCGCCCACCGCTGACGAAGAATTATCTCCTCCAGACGAGGGTGCAGCAGACAACGATACCGCCGCTCTCGCTTGATCCGGCCCGTCTAGGGGGGCCGTTGCGCCCGCCACCAGTTGTTGCAGCGCGTTACGTTCCCACGTTAACATCTGCACCTCATGCTCTAAGTTTCGTCGCCGATGCGATGGCATCCCGCCCGCTCTCGCCGCGGCCACGACACTTTCCTGGCGCACCAGATCCCGGTTCAAGGAAGCCACCACCCTATTGGCTTCAGCCACCATGGCCTCCCGTGCCTTGAGGTCGTTCTCCGCTGCGGCCAGTTGCGCCTTGAGCACCTTGTTAAACTTGACCGCCGAGACCTTCTTGGAGCGCATTTTCTGAATGCTGAACTCAAGATCCCTCTCCATCGCGGCATACTCACGACGCTTTTTTACGACACTGTCGGCATACGTCAACCCTGCCGCAGATCCTGACACGCCGCCAATCAACGCCCCTTGCGCAGCCCCGCGGCCATCTCCCCTCGCGGCCCCAATAATCGCCCCAGCCGCAGCGCCGACGACAGCTCCCAAGGCCGCACCTTGCACGTAGGTATTCTTCACCTCGATCGCCTCCAGATCCTTCCGCGCGCGCTTCACCTCCGCCACCCCAGGACGAGGAGACAGCGCACAAGAGGTCATGACCGCGAGCAACGCCACCGCGGTCACCGGCCGGAAGGGATGCCAGAACTCCCTTGCCCGAAGGCGGGCTGGAATGAGGGGGGACGTGCCGCAGGTCATGGTCTAGAGATCGCGCCCGGCCTCCATTTTTTCACGAAGATTCTGCAAACTCGCCAGCTCCGCTCTCAACACACGCCGTTCCTCCATCAGCGCCGCCACGGATTTCTCGGGGTCGGCTTGCGCATCCAGAATCTTTGCATCCAGCGTCGCGATCGCGTTCTGCTTCTTTCGGATCTCTGTGCGCAAGGTCTCCAGTTGCGCCTCTTTCCTGGCGACTTCGCTCCCCTTTTCTGCCAGCAACTCTTGGGTGGCCTTTTGCGCTTTCACTTGGGCAGATTGCTCCGCCTCCAGGTCCTTCATCCTTTGCCTCTGCATCGCGAGGCGAACTTTGGCCTTTGATGGGGAGAAAAAGAGCGTGTCTTCATACGGGTTTCCAGTGGTGGCGCATCCCGTCATCCCAACCGCAACGGCCATCCCCAGACAGAGGCCCGCCACCCGGGGGCACACCAGCTGTCCACCCCGCCATGCCATAAACGGCCCCGTGGCCGCAGAAGGCGACACATCAGGGCTTATTTTCGGAGGGGGGTTCATGCGAAGGAGGGTGGAAGCTTTATTTGCTCTTAAAAACAGCAGAGAAGACCACCTCCGGCAAACAATACCTGGGTCTAAATGTCCCTACTCCACGCAGGTCAACTCTCACTCGCCCAATGGGGTCGCCTCAGCATCGCTGCTTGATCCGCTCTTCAGCTTCAGGTCCGCTGAGGCCTCAGAGACAAAGATGCCATCGGACCTCCCGATCCACACGCTCCCGGCAGCCGTCCCGATGGACGGTATCGGGCGACCGCTCACCTGTATCAGCATCGCGACAATCCCCCCCCGATCCTGGCAGCCTCTGCCAAAAATTTGCAATTCGGAGCATTGCCAAACACCGGGCGTTTCAATCATTATCTCGTGGCAAAAAAAATCGCGCGGCATGGATTCTGCGTGGAAAAACGCCCTCCCTTATGTCCAGCACCTCCGGTTCAGGCCTCCAAAGTTCATCCCCCGCGAACTCGTCACCAAGCCCCCCTCTCAGAATACGCTGCGGTCTGGTGCCAGCATTCATTGTGGGTGTAAGCGGAAATCGCGACCCCAAGGGCTACAATCCTGAGCACTTTGGGGACAGGGCAGCCGAAGCAGCTGATGAGATCAAGACACTCATCTCAGAAGTCCATTCCGTATTCGACTGGCTGCTAGCCGTAGCTCCCCCAGACACGGCAGGTCCCACATGGCGGCTCAACCCAGATACACGTCGGTATGAGCCGGGCTCAACCACACGCAAAAACACCCGCGAGACCTATGCCTCCTGCTGGGAACCGCTGGGCCTGCGGGATACACCCGTCATCGTGCTCACGTCTCTTGCACCTGGCATCGACACCCTTGTCGCCGAAGCAGTGCTGGAATACAAAAAGTCTCACACGCATGCGAAGATCTCCGTAAGAGCGCCTCTCCCATTTGCTGAGAAGGAATACCGCAACAGCAGCACATTCGATGTGGAGCCCAAGGTTCTGGCTAACGGCGAGCCCAATCCACTCAATGCGCCCGGTGCCAACAACTTTCAACGGATACGGTTCGACAAGCTCCTCGCCCGCCTCCGTGACGAGCAACCCGGATTTGAAGAGGAGAGGGACATTTTTTGCATCCCCCTGGATCCCAGCAAAAGCCACATGGTCGGGGCTTCCGATCAGGCATCTGCCGAGAAGACCCGCCGCATGCGCTACCGCGCTTCTGGCGAGTATGTCGCGGCTCATAGCGACCTTCTACTCGCCATTTATGACGACCAAGATCATCGCTTCAAAGCAGAAGAGAAGATCAAGAGCCAGGGAAAACAGCCCACGCCAGAGGAGCTCCTGGCACACTCGCTGAGAGAGTACGAAGATCTCACAGCAGCAGGAACGCCCGTCATTGTGGAAGTTAAACGTCGCGGTCTGACAAACCGGCTGCTCCCCATCCCTGCTCCCATCTCCTGGGCGGATGCCGGTCCAGTCCTGCACATTCCCATCTTACGCACGAGCAGAAAAGATGAAGCTCCTACAGACCATCAGAGCCTTCGTCTGCTGCAGCCGTACGAACTGCTCCCCGCAGGAGTGTCACAAGAGCAGCACACATCCCCCGCCTGGCAGGAGAATGGTGACCGGCTCCTTCGCGAAGGCATCTCCAGCCTCATTCGCCTGAATGAGGAGAGCACCCACCAAACCGATGAAGAGTCACTTCAAATCGCACTCAAACGCCACTTGGGCCTCCCAAGAAATGGAGCGCTTCCAGGAGCTCTCAGTCAGCTTTCCTTCCCCTTTGAAGGCATGGCCAGCCTGCGTCGCATCGTGGCAGACTTAAACGCCCTCTACGTCTCGCGGGTAAACCGATGGGCTGCGTTGTTTTTCTTCCTCACATTCCTTGCGGTGGTCTTCTTTATGGCCTCCGGTATTGAGTGGAAAGATGTCCATCCGTACCTGGAACGTCAGAGCTGGCAGATCCGCACCACACTTTTCATCCTGGCTTCGGCAGCCGCCCTTGGCTCGTTCCCCATCTATTGGAAGTTTCGCAAAGCCCGGCTGGATGACCGTCAGCACGACTATCGCGGCATTGCTGAAGGGCTTCGCGTTCAGTTCTACTGGTCTCTTGCCGGCGTCAACAGTTCCGTCGCCACCAGCTACATTCAACGCCTTCGCGGCGAGGTGAGCTGGATCCGCAGCGTCGTCAACAGCGTCAGCTTCCCCTATCACCGGACCACCAAAGGCTTCGCAGCAATCGAACCCCCTGCGGAAAAACTCGCCCTGCTCGAAGCTGTGCAGAAGGGGTGGGTAAAAGAACAAAGCGGCTATTTCCAGAAAAAGGTCCGCGAGTGCACGCAACGCGGGGACTCCCTGAAAGGGATCGCCACAGCTCTCCTGACTGCCGGTGCACTCATGGCCGCGATGAGCCTCTTCGCCTCCGTGTTTCCCCAGCATCTGCCCAAGCTTCCTGCTCCCCGTAGCCTCACCGTCACAGCTACTGGAGTTTTGGGCATCCTCGCACTTCTTTGGACGGTGGAATGGATCATGTGGGGCGGGCTCCATCCCGTCCTGTATTTCATCACCCGGGAACGATGGCCTGGACCAAAGCCTCCCTACTCCCGTAAACACATGGTGCTCCATTTCTGGAGATTCTTCTTTCCTCCGCTCTGGCATGACCGCATTTCCGTCACCCAGCAACAGTCGCAGGATCTCGCCCAGCGCATTCGACGTTTCTGCGCGTTCCTGCTTGGGACGTCCCTCGCCCTGTTGATGCTGGGGTTGATTCTGCACACCTCCACGACAGCTACAGCACCAGGCATCCTGGCTGGCGCCGCCAAAACCATTCTCCTCACCCTCAGTGCTTTGGCGGTAGTGTGGAGGGAACGCCAGTTCATCGCGGAGGACATTCGTCGCTACACTGCTACAGGCGGACTCTTCAGTGCTGCAGCCGTCAGACTGGACAGGTATTTGGGTCAACTCCGCAGCACCCAACCCCCAACCCCGGGCCAGGATCCCATCCGCTCCATCCAGGAGCTGCTCTACACGTTGGGGACAGAGGCGTTGGCCGAGAACGCCGAGTGGATCGTCATGCGCCGCACCCGCCGCATCGAGCCCATCACCCCCGACCTCTGACAACGTTATTTCCCAAACTTACGCATTCCTAACTCCTAAACACCCTCCGCAGAAGACTCTGGGAGCCCGCCGCCACCGCCTGACATCACTCACTCCACCCCTCCACCCCTCCACCCATCCACCTCTCCACCTCTCCACCTCTCCACCTCTCCACCTCTCCACCTCTCCACCTCTCCACCTCTCCACCTCTCCACCTCTCCACCTCTCCACCTCTCCACCTCTCCACCTCTCCACCTCTCCACCTCTCCACCCCATGATCCCCTCCTGGAGCTCCGACCAACGCCTCGACATCCTCATCCTCGGCCCCATGAGCGACGATGAAACAACTGCGGCCTCCTGCGTCCCCGTGCAAAAGGCCGTCCAGGCCCTGCTGGATGAGCCCGCCCTCGATGAGTTTCTCTCGAAGAACCACATCGCCCCCGCAGACCGGCAGGTTCACGCCCCGGAGAGCTTCCGAGGAGCCAACATCTTTGACAGCGTTCTGTCCCGGCTCGACACCGCCGATCTCGTCATCTTCAACCTCACTCCCAAGCCTGGCAAGGCAGAGGCCAGCGCCAATGTCTTCTACGAGCTCGCGCTCGTGCATGCACTGGGCATCCCCGCCATGTTCCTCTATCACAAGCCAGCAGAAGATCCTGTGGATCCCGCTGCAAAAGAGAACAACGAGCCCCCCAAGCAAGTCCCCTTCTACGCCAGGGAAATGCACCAGTTGCGCGTCAAAAAGTTCGACCACGCCACGCTCGTGGAGACCCTCCGCCCCACGCTGCATGACTTCCTCATGCGGAAGAACGCACAGAACAACTACCTCAACGACCGCGTCACCCGCTTCTACGGCCTGCCCGTCATCGACATCTCCGCCGCCACCGGTCTCGCCACCGGATACTACTTCAACTTCCTCTCCCGCCTCATCACAGAGAATAGTTTCCTCGGCTCCCATCCCCACCTCATCAAAAAAGTCGTCCTCGTCCGGCCCACCTCCGTTGACAGCACCTACCAGGCCGACCTCGATCAGCTAAAAACCTCTCTGGCCGCCGCAGGCCACACCCTAGCCACGGAGAAGCTCTCCCCTCCCGCCCACGACAAACTCGGGCCCCTGTGGTTCGACCACGTCAGCGGCATTGTGGTGGACATTCCTCGCACCATCTACCCCCTCCAGCTCGCTCCTCGGCTTCTTTCCCTGCAGGACCGACACCGGACGCAGGCAGATGATGCCACCGATCGCATTGTCGACCAACGGCTTCACCAGTTCGGCGACCAGTTGATGGATCGCTTCATGCACGCCATCCGCTACCAGATCCGCCGCGCTGGCACGACCGTCCGGGGCAAACTCGTGCACTTCACCACCATGGACGAGGCAGCATCCGACATCACCCAGCTCCTTTCCTCCACGCCGTGAAGCCCGTCATCTTCATCTCCGCCGTCTCCAAGGAGCTCGCCCCCAGCCGCCAGCTCGTGGCCAATACGCTCCTCCTCCTCGGCTACGAGCCCGTGTGGCAGGACGTCTTTGGCACGGAGGCCGGGGACCTCAAAAAAGTCCTGCGCAACAAGATCAACCGCTCCCGCGGCGTCATCCAGCTCGTGGGCAACGCCTACGGGTTCGAGCCCAAAACACCCGACCCCGAGTTCGGCCCCGTCAGCTACACCCAGTACGAGGCCCTCTACGCCCGCAAGCGCGGGCTCAAGGTCTGGTACCTGCAGATTGAAGGCAGCTTCCCCGTCACCCCCTACACCCCGGAACCGCCCGAGCACATCCAGCGCCAGGCCGAATATCGCGAGAAGATCAAGCAATACGCCGACCTCCGCCACAAGGCCCAGACCCCCGTGGACCTTGAGAACACCGTCCTGAAGCTGCGCAACGACCTGGAGCGCCTCCGCGGACGCTTCAGCGCCTGGATGACCACCGTCACCCTCGCCCTCGTCATCATCCTCGGCCTCAGCGGCTGGCACCTCGTCACCGCAGAGAAAGAACGTCGCGCGGCAGAAGCAGCCAGACTGGAGGACAGAAGAGAATTCCTCGAGTTTAAGAACCTCTTCGTACGCGATTACGAAAGAGGCCTGATTCCCCCCCGGGCCACCGGCCCCACCTCACCTTCCGCCCCCAACAGCTCGCCTGCCGGTCTCAGCGACCAGCAACAACTCACCCTGGAGAGCAGGTACCCCGTTTGGGAGAAAGAACTCGGCCTGCCAGAGGGATCCCTCGCCAGCCGCATCCCCCGTTATATGAAAGAACTCACCACCTCCCCAGAGGTGGACCTCATCGTACGCGCCCAGGCCCTCATTGCCCAGGGCCAGTATGCTGAAGCAGAGAAGGTGGCCCTCCAGGCCAGGGGAGCCGCCCTCGGCGACACCAGCAAAGATCTCACCAAACTCGTGGAAGCCCTGCGCACCGCGGGCCGTGCTGCCCGGGAGCTTGCCGGAGAGTCTCATGAAAAAGACAGTGCCGCCCACTACGAGCGGGCTAAGACCTACTTCGAGACCGCCCATTCCCTCACCAGCGCCGGGAAAAACTTCGACCAGTGGGTGCTAGTAAACTGCGGCATCGCCCTCATTCACGCCATGCGGAACCAGCCCGCCGCCGCGCTTGAGGCACTCAACGCTATTTCAGCCTCCCCAAGCAACCGCTCCACCAATGCGAGCTACTCTCTTGTAGAGGTCGCCCAGATGCTCGGCCGACACGGCAACGGCCGACAGGCAGCCCAGGTCCTGGAGAAGGCTCGCCAGCTCCTCCCCGTGCCTCCTGAATCCCCGGTGGACCTGATCAATCACCGCTACTACATCGCACAGAACCTGCGAGCCCAGGGATTGCGGACCCAGGCCGCGCAAGAACTCCAGTACATTCTGGATGAATCCCGCGCCCTCGCCACCCCGGCAGGTGACAGCCTCGCCATCGCCGCAGCCAGCTTCCGCACCCAGATTCTGGCGGAAACGGGCAGCTACCTCGAAGTCATCCCCGTCGCCAAGCTCGCCATTCAGCTCAACAACAACGCTGATCCCACCGGGGACCTGGCGCTGAACGCCACCCAGCATCTCGCCCTCGCCCTGCACAAGCTGGGTCGCCTCGCAGAAGCCGCCCCCCTCTTCACCCAGGTGGAGCAACGGTGCCGGGAAATGCTCACCCACCTCCAGCAGCAACTGGGTGAAGACCATCTCCAGACATACAACGCCTTGATCAATCTCGCCTCCGTCCTGGTCGCCCAGTCCAGACGGGCCGAGGCCCTGCCCCTCCTGCAGCAAGCCCACGCCAGCCGGGAAAACACGCTCGGGCCCAATCACGCCTCCACTCTCTGGGCCCTGAGCGAGCTCGCCTCCTGCCAGCTCGATCACGGTGCCTATACCGAAGCAGAAAAAAACTCCCACACCCTGCTGGAAGCCCGCCGTCACACCCTCGGCGAGCTTCACCCCACCACCCTCTATGCGGAGGCCACCCTCGCCTGCGTCCTTCACTACGCCGGCCGTCTTCGTGAGGCCGAGCAAGCCTTTTCCACCCTCCTGGACAAGAGGACACAGGTCCTCGGCACCAGTCACCCAGAGACCCTGTGGACACGCAAGGGCCTGGGTGACAGTCTCTATGCCCAGGAACGCTATGCCGAAGCAGAGATCCATTTCCGCGAGACCTTCCTGCAACGACGGGCCACCATGGGCATCCACGCCCCTGCCACCCTGGAGGCCTACAACAGCCTCGACCTCACCCTGGGCGTTCTGGGAAAGCATACCGACGCTGCCGCCCTGGCCGAAAGCTCCCTCCCCGATCTGAAAGCCCGCCAGGGAGACACCCACCCCGACGTCATGCGTGTCACCTTCGCCTATGCGACCGCCCTAAGGAAACTGGGCCGTCATGCAGAAGCTGCCGCCAGGTTCAAGGAAACTTGGCAGGGCTGGGCGCAACAACCCTCTCCACAGCACTACCAGTCCCTCCGATCCCTGGCAGAGTATGCTTATGCCCTGAAACTCTCCGGGAAGGTCGAAGAGGCAGCCCCCCACCTCCACGACCTCAGCAACCAGCTCAAGAACCTGCCCCGGGATGAATCTGATGTCGCCACAGATGAGATGGGCCTGCTCGCCGGCACCCTCTTCTACGCCGGATATTTTTCCGAGGCGAAGACCGCTTTCAACATCGTCTACGAAAACCGCCTCAAATCTCTTGGCGAAACCAACGAGAACACCCTCTGGGCCCTGAAGGCCGTGGCCGACTCCCAGCGTGAGCTCAAGCATCACGCCGAATCTGAGTCCAACTACCAAAAAGTCTTCGACATCCGCCAAAAACTACACGGACTGAACCACCCCCGCACCCTGATTGCGCTCGTGGACCTCTCCTCCTCCATGCAATGGCAGAACGAGTTCGCCGCCATCGTGGCAAAGATCGTGCCCGAGGTAGATTCCCTCTACGCCGCCGGACCACCCACCAACCACTGGATCTACAACACCGTCTTCCACGTCGGCCTGGCGTATAAAAATCTCAATGAGCCCGCCAAAGCAGCCCTCCAGTTCCGGCGCGCCTGGGAAGGCTACCGGTCCCTCAGCGACAAACGGCTGAACTCCGCCTACCAAGCCCTCGCTGAGTACGCCCAATGCCTGGAGCTGGCGGGAAACAAGCCGGATTCCCAAGCCCTCGCCAAGGAAGTGGAGGCGGTGGCCGATGAGTTCAAGCCAGGACTGAAACCCACCCCTGACGATCTCTCCATTCTCAGCAGTCTGGCCTGCGCCCTCTTCTACACCGGGCAACCCGCCCGTGCCGCAGAGCTCTTCTCAGATGTGCATCGTGCCAGAGTCCTCACTCTGGGCGCGGCTCATCCCGATACCCTGTGGGCCTACAAAGGCGTGGGAGACTCCCTGACCAAGCAGGGCCAATACGCGGACGCAGTCCCCCTCTTTGAAGGCATCTTCGAGATCCGCCGGCAGAACGGTGGCTGGACCAGTGAGCCCACCTTCCGCGCTCTGGATGACTACAGTAACGTTCTGGATCGGCTGCAGCGCTTCGCAGACATGGAAAGCCTGCACACCCCTCTCGTGGACGAGCTGAAAAAGACTCCCGGCATTTCCAAGACAGAACTGGCCGCCGTCATCCACCGTCTCGGCTATGCCCTGCAACAGCAAAAGAAGTTCAAGGCAGCCGCCGTGCAGTTCCAGTCCGCCTGGGACACGCGCAAAGACCTCCTGGGCAAGGAACATGCGCTTACCTTGGACACGCTGGAGCAGCTGGCAGACTGCCAGTCCGAAGCGGAACAATACGCCCCTGCAGAGAAGAACTACCGCGAGCTCCACAGGCTGTCCGTTCTCTCCCGTGGTGCCAAGGATCCTCACACTATGTGGCTGGCAGGCAGTTGGGGCGGCATGCTCCTGCAGTTGAAACGCTACACCGAGTCCGAGGAAATACTCGAGCAGAACTATCGATCACAGGCCCGGATCCTCGGCCCCCTGGACAAAGACACCCTCTGGACCAGAGACGCCTGGATCTACGTCCTCCGCCAGCAGAACAAGGACAAAGAAGCCGATAAACTGGAAAAGACCCTGCCCAACAAATCGGACGCCACAGGGCAGTAACCCTCCTGTCATCCCACCATTCATCCCCTTGACCCCACCCCGCCATGCCTGACCCCGCCATGCCTGACCCCGCCAACTTCTACACCTTCTGGACCGGAGCCCTCAACTTGGGCGACACCCCCGGTGTCTTCACCGACGCTACCTTCACCGGACTGATCCTGCAGCTTCCCGTCACCATCACCTACCTGGCAGGGGATGCCAAAGAGCCCATCCGCGTCCTCCTGGAAACGACGGAAGTGGAAATCTTCGACGGTAAAAAGCACCCCGTCCTCTGGGACTGGACTCCGGGTGAGCCTCTCTCCAGGCCGGTGGGTTACATCAATGACGAGCAACTTGCCCCAGGCCAGCCGGAATTTCATTACCTCGAACTCACCACAAATGAGGCCAAACCCGGCAAACACACCCTCACCATCCTGGTCAATCCCGAGGTGGCCGCAGGATTGAAGGATGACTTCATCCTCAAGCGCATCGGAGCGGACAACCAGATCGGCGCCAAGATCGGCTGGTAGGCACAGCACCGCCCAAGTCAGAGCCTGCGCCCCCCTTCCACAACGTCGTCGGCAACGACGTTCCCAATGGTACCATCTGCATTCACGTCTGCTTCCACCAGTTCTCCAACAAGAAGGAGCTGGTTGCAGACCCTAACGGCACGCCACAAGCAGCGCCTCCACCAGGGCAATGAGCGCGCCATCGAAGTCCCAGACATCACCCTTCTGGGCATGAGCATGGTGGGCCTGGTAGCCAGCACAGATGGCATCCTCGCCGTCTGGCTCAAAGGCCTGGCCAGAACAGCAGGTGGCAGACCTGAAAGGCCTCCTTTTTAGCCCGGCCTTCGTCGTTCCCACCGCCATCCGCATTCTTGGGGACCTCGACCACCCCATTCCCCCTACGCAAGAAGCCCACTTTCATCTGTTCGCAGAGCTGGCATCACGCCCAAAGTGGCAGGATCTGGCCACACTGGCACTCCTCGCAAAGAAACGAGCCCAGCTCAGCGACCAGCCCGCTCTCGCCACCGCCCTCTCCCATTGGCTCGATACCGCGCTCGCAACGCGCCAGTGGACCGCCGCGCAACTGGAAGGCCACGCCATGGAGCATCTTCAGCATCTGCGTGCAGACGGCCTGCCTCATGTCGTGCTGGAAGTTTCCTGGGAACGCGACCCCAACGTAGATCCCAGACTCGTCACCCCCGGGATCTTACCTCCGGGTCGGAGGCCAGCCATGGTCCCTCGGTTAAGAAGCTGGCCAGGTGCTCAAGCTCTGTGAACGAGTTCTTCCAGTGCAGACAACGGCTCCATACCTGCCGCCGGAGAGATGTCTGAAGTTTCCATGCTTTCTCATTTAGCACACCCAAGGAATAAAGTTTTCTTGGAAACTGCAAAAAACTCTCCTGGCATCCTAAAGCACTCAGCGTTCCACACACCGCCCTTCTACTCCACGCGATCACCTGACACGCTGCCAACATATTCAACACGAACGACATCCGCTGCCTTTCTGCCCGAACATCATCAAAAACATCTACCGGAAAAGGATGCACGCTTGCTTGCAATCAAAAATTACTCCTTGCAAGCGCCGACTTTCTCCATCATTTGCGCGACACACAAGCTGGTACATCACCTGACGTCTGCGCACGGTCACGGCCTGAGCACTGTAGTGGCAATGGCCGTGTCGTCGTCCGGCGGCAGGCTGTCCCAGCGATCTCATTTGCCTTTTCAGTCGTGTCATGACCTCGTCGCCATTCGACTTGTTTATCTCTTATCAGAAGGCGCAGGCGGCGTGGGTGGAAGTCTTTGCCAGGGATCTGGAGAGCCGTCTGGTCGTGGAGGAGCGCGGGGGCCGTCGTCCCTTCAAGTGCTTCTACTACACAGACTCCATCCTCCCCGGTGACCACTGGCACCGGGTGATGATCCAGCACGCCGAGACCGCACAGCGTTTCATCTTCATCTTCACGGAGGAGTCCTACCTCTCCAACTACTGCATCCTGGAGCTCGATGCCAGGCTTCACCGGGATATCTATGAAACTACCCTCTTTGTCCTGAGGGACGGCACCCGGCTGAGCCAGACGCCCATGCGCTTTCGCAAGCACCTGGATCTCACACAACCCGATCAGTATCATTGCGGTGTGGAGAAAATCATCAGCTGGCTCTGCCACAGGAAGCCCAGTGACAAATTCACCATCCGCCCGCTGCATGGGACGGCACCAGCCCAACCGGCCCACCTGCCCCACCCCACACTGGACCTGCACACCGCCACCCGCAAGATCGTGCAGAAGATTGGCACCCTGGTCGATCGCAACTCCCAGGAGCCGCTCGGCCCAGCCTGGCGCTCCGCCCACAATGAGTTTTTGTGTGACCCGGACATTTTACAGAAAGCCGCCATCCTGTCGCGTCCCTCCCTGGCGTTTCAGTGGCTGGATGAGACTCAGGCACAACACACCCTGAGGGTCATCGAGACGTCAAGGGGGACGCTACGGCGTGACGGGCTGGCCACCTTCCGCGTCCTGCTGAGCGGCCGTCTGCCCGCGTGCACTCAACCGGCACCCCAGGACGAGGAGACCTTCTTCGATGACGGAACCCTCGCCACCCTGGTGCCGCAGGACCCGCACAGCCTCCACGCTGTCGGCACCCCCGTCATCGTAGGCGGCTGGAATCAGCCGGGCCCCCTCCATTTCCCGAGCGTCCCTCCAGAACGGGTGCCCAACGGCTCACCCATTTTTGACGCCCGGGCCCAGCTCGTTGGCTACTTGGCACACACACCGGATGGCCAGCCGCTCGCCCGCCCCCTTTAGCCGACTGCTCTCATGTCCACCCTGCCTCCCGTGCCCCCTGTCCCCGGCTCTCAACCACCCAACGGGGTGCCACCCGCCGCCGGTGCGGCATCCCCCCCTCCAGCACCCTCCAGCCCTCCGCCGCAGCCAACCGCGCCTCCGCAACCTTCTGCGGCCAGCCCAAGTTCAGCCCCCCCTCAGGTTTCCCCTCCCAGCCCGGCCCCGGTGGCTCCTGCGTCCCCTGGCCCTGTTGGAGCCGCCGTTCCAGCAGTAGGGGCATCCCCGGCGGGTACCACCGGTGGCGCGCAGCTTCCGGATGTCACCTCCAATGCACCCGCCGCCAGCGGTGCCGCCCCCACTCCGCAGCAATCTGCCGCCCGCCCCAAGGATGAGAACTTCTTTACCGACACTCCAGAGCCCGACTCCGCCGCCCCCCCTGGTGCGCCGTCGGCCGCCTCCCTGGATGATCCCTCTGAAGAGCTCACCAACCAGAACCGGGCGGTGTACGAATCGTTGCTCGAAGAGTTCGCCCCCTATGCCGCCCGGCTGCGTGACTCCAGCATCCTGGTGATTGTATCCCCGCATGAGGACCTCACCTCCAGCGCCGCCATCTTTGTTTCCTCGCACTCCTCGCTCGGCAACGCCCGCCCCAGGGTCTTGATTGAATGCACCGGGCCCTTGACGGACATCCTCGCCTCACGGAACCGCTGGCGCATCGGTCATACCGAGCAGACTCAAGGCGGGAGGGAGGTCGTGCTGCTCATTCACGCCCACTCCACCCAGCACCTCGCCCATGTGCGGGACCTGCTGAAGAGCAGGCGGGGGCAGGGTTTCCCGGTCGATCAAAAGTTCTTTGTCATCATCGAGCTCAGCGATGAAGCCGGGCGTGGGTTCAATCCCCTTATGGACTCTGCAGGCTTCCCCGTGTGGGAGATCGATGCTGTGCCCCACCTGCTGCGACAGCACCACACGCCGCAGGATGCTGACGACTGGCTGGCCAGAGTCCAGGCAGCACGCGCACGCGGTGCAGGACCGGCTGATGCGCGCGACTTTGCCTACTGGCTGGACGCACACCTGCGGCATGGCACATTGTCCGGTGCCCTGGATGCCACCACCCGGCCAGAACACATCCCCACCGGCAGGGAAATACTCTCCCAGGCCAACCGGGTGGAGAAGTGTGCCCTCTTTGCCGCCGCCATGTTTCCTGGGGCAAAGATGGGTGAGTTCGAGACGCTCGTCCAGGCCCTCGTCAAAGAAGAGACCTGCCAGCCTCCCGCCGCCTCACGATCAGGCGGAGATGCCCCCGCCCCCATCCCCGGCCCGGTGTACTGGGAGCGTCATCAGGAGGAGCTTTACCAGAAGCTACAGCTTGAGCACCGCCAGGAATCCGGCTCCATGGTGGTGGACTTCCGCCTTCCGAGCCTGCGCGATGGCGTGCGGTCCGCCCTCTTCCCCCCGGACGTCACTCGCTGGCTCAACCGGCTCCACCAGGACGGCATGCTCCTGGACCCCGCCCTCTCCCGGGCCCTGATCAACCGCCTCGTGGAAATAACTGCCGAGGCCGCCCGCGACCGGGATGACATTTTCAACCGCCACTGGCTCCTGGCACGCCTGCGGGACATCCAGCACCAGCGGGCCAGGTTCAGCGGCCTCCAATCGCAGCTGGACCAGGCCAGCCAGGCCCCGGAGTTGCGCAGCCTTCTCTCCACACTGCGCAAGACGCACCGCGCCCAGCACCGCCAGCTCATGGCTGCGCTCACCGCCATCTGCCGTAGTTTCCTCGGCTCCCCCACCACCCAGCCCGCCGCCACCGGCTTTCTGGATGACCTCATTCAGGAGACCCAGCCCGAGTGTGAGGATGCGCTGGACATCATCTTCCGCCTCGACGGCACCAGCGGCTTTGAGCCCGGCAGGTACTACTTCAGACTTCTAAACTCCACCAACACCCGCCTGCGCACCCGCATCCACCGGCATCTGCTCTCCCGGGCGAAGGAGCGGCAGGGCCACCACGGCCCCCAGCAGGCTTGGGACACCATCTCTGAGGTGTACCGGTGGCTGCCCGCTCCCGACCCCCAGCTCAGTTTTGGCGCAGGTCACCGCTGGACGCTGGCCTTTCTCTACTCCCTGTGGGAAGACTATCGCGATGCCTGTTCCAAGGTCGGGTGCGCCGAGCAGGACATCCCCATTCCCTGGCTTGCCGAATGCCCAGACCTCCCCACTCCGGAGACCCGGCTCCAGACCATCCTCCAGTGGCTCTCCCACACCCAACTCCCCAATTGTGTGGAGGAGGTCATTCGCTCCATCACCAAGGAACTCCGGTCTGGGACTGGAGGATCTCTCCAGTGGACCATGATGGAGTACTACTACCACCCTCGCACCGTGGGAGAGGGCCTCGTCGCGGAGGTCCTTGCAGGCTTCTACCTCCTCTCTGGGGACGAGCGCTGGCATCAAATCGCCGACCACCTCCGCCAGACCCTCCCGCTTAAAACAAGGGAGGCACTCAATGCCATCATTCGCCAGATCGGGGATGCCCCTCTGGATGCCACCCCCTCCGCCACCGTGCCCACCCGGGCAGCCCTGGAAAAACACCGCATTCGTGTGAGGCGCGCCTACAGCCTTGCCCGTCGCCTGCTTGTAGCCACCACCTCCTAGCCCGCCTCGCCGTCATGAGCACCAACAACAACTTTGACCAGTTCCTGAACGCCGCGGCAAATCCACCGCCGTCTCCCCAAGGCACCCCGCCGCCCCCCACCCAGGCCAACACTGCCGCAAATTCAGGCGGAGCGGCCCCCCAGGCATTTGGCACATTCATTCAACAGGCGATCACCGCACCAGCCCCGGCACCTTTCCCACCCGCGGCTTCCTATCGGCCAGCACAGCCAGGCCCAGGTGTGGGCACCAGCCCAGGTTCAGCAGGGAGTGCCAACACCCACTTCGACACCTTCACTCAGAATCAGTCCGCCGCTCCCCACCCTGCCCCATACCCGCC